>JARLHX010000214.1 GCA_031292035.1 Negativicutes bacterium
CGGTGCCGATGGCTGGTTATAACAGCCCCGGCGCTGGCCACCTGGCAGCCCTAATCGCTTTCAACAACGGCAATTTGCAGAATGACTATCTGTATCGCGTGGCCGTGCCGGGCAACCCGGCACTGAACACCATGCAAACCGCTTTGAACATGGGAAATAATAAAATCACAGACGCTCAGAGCGTGGCGCTAGGGACAGCATCAGGAAGCGCGATCACCGGAAACACATGCAGCCCAAATGGTGAAATCGCGTCAAATAATAACGGGACGGGCGATCTCTTGTCATGCGTTAGCGGCACATGGCAAGACATCAGTGCTGGATCAGTTCAAAATTTGACAATCTCATTAGGCGCTCCGGCCAACGCTATCAATGCCACAGCCACAATCAATGCAGATAGCGCGGCGGACTGTGGAGAGTTCAATACTGGCTGGTGTCCCATCGTTTTTAATAAATCATGTAGTGCGGGCCAGACGGCTATTTATGATGGAACGCCTTATGCGTCTCAATTAATGATGATGGGAAGCGGTGTTCTTACTCCACCATTTTATGAGCTTAGCTGTGTTGGTGGAAATTTCGAAGCGGTTGATGGGTATTATCAACAATATAATCCTCCTGGTGGCGGTTAATGTTTTACCCCGCATGTCTAAACACGGTCAGCGCAACTTATAACGTCCCACCAACCACGATTCAGGCCGTCATCAGCTTGTCCCATGGTTCTGAACGTGCGCCAATTACGATTCCGGTGAGCTGGTGGCCGATCTTGCAGCGGGCCGGATTCAATACTGATACGCTTAACAGCGATCCTTGCGCCAACGTTGCCGCAGGGGCATGGATAATCGCCTACGAAGCGATGGTCGGCACTCAAATCCCAGGGGTGACGACAAAAACGGTGGCTGGACCTGACACAGCCGTGGAAGGCGGCGTGTCGGCCACCTGCATCGATGACGCAGCAAAAGCAAATCACGTTCAGGTAACATTATTGCGGGGTATCCTGGCCACCGAGGGAGGCCGCGTCGGCCAGGTGCATCACAATGAGAACGGCAGTTTTGACATGGGGCCGGCACAGGTCAATTCCACATGGCTGCCGAAACTCACCACGATGGGCATAACAAAAGACCAGGTTATCAATAACGGATGCTTGAACGTAAACATCGGCGCCTGGATATTATCTCAGGCAATGCAGGGAGCGGACCCCGCTCAACCTGCGCAATTCTGGCAGCATGTCGGGGATTATAATTCC
>JARLHX010000215.1 GCA_031292035.1 Negativicutes bacterium
ACACGACGGGGAGGTCCCTGGCCACAGGAGCAGCCAATGGTTCGGGCTTTAACGACCTCGGCTTCAGCGGCTCGGGTGGAGGATCGGGCGGAAACCTTCTCCTGATCGATGGGATGATCTCAAGATCGCTGAACAATAGTAGTTTTGCTTTAGCACCGCCTCCTGAAATGGTCCACGAATTTAAGATTCAAAGCAATATTTACGACGCCTCTTTCGGCTTGGCCTCAGGAACGGTGATGAATTTAATTACAGAGTCCGGATCAAGCGCGATACACGGCTCTGCGTGGGAGTACACAAGAAATAGCGTATTGGACGGGATAGGCTATTTTGCGCTGACCAAGCCAGCGCTGTCTCGTAATCAATTTGGCGGCGCGGTAGGCGGCCCCATCATTAAAGACAAGATCTTCTATTTTGGCGCCTATGAAGGTCTGCGACTGTCGCAGGGAGAAGTTTCGCCCAGCGTTGTCCCTACAGACGCTGAGAAGACCGGGGACTTTAGCTCTTTCCTAACCGGCACAACCGCGAACCTATGTGCATCCAGTGGAGCGGCTGCACCACCCAACATGAACTTCGACACCGGTCAATTGTTCGATCCGGCTTCTGAATACAACTACACATGTCCGGCGGATCCGGCAAACCCGGGCGCTGGACAGGCGACCGTCCTTGTGGGTACGCCGATACAAGGAAATATGGTAACCACACTCGATCCCGTGGCACAGAAAGTACTGGATCTATTTCCAGAGCCGAATACTCCTGGTTACGTCAACTACACAAATGAAACGCCGGGGACGCAGCAAAACGACCAATTTGACGGCCGGGTGGACGCTACCTTATCGACAAAAGATACCGTCTTCGTCCGTTACCTGATGGGTAACTCAGACATTCTTTTCCCGGGCGCACTGCCAATATTCAGTGGCTACCAGCATTTCCGGGGGCAGAATCTGGTTGGTGGCTGGACGCGAGTGCTGAACCCCACGACCATCAACGACGTGCGGATAGGCTATCAACAGGACTATCTGTCCTATTCATGCAATGGGTGTCCCCGGGCCGCGGGCACACTGGCCGGTTTTGGAATCGTCGGGCTGACGAACGTATTGCCTCAATTCAATCTCTACCCCAATGTTGTTTTTTCAAACTTTCCCACCTGGGGCGATGGCTTCCCAGGTTATTTCCCGGTTGCAGCTCCAGATTCAATCGAACAGTATGAAGACACTTTTACGAAGGTCATTGGCCGGCATACGATCGCCCTTGGCATCAATTGGGACTTCTGGCAAACCAAGGGTGTGAGCGACCCGTTACAAGCAAATGGAGAGTTCTTCTTCAATGGCCAGTACTCATCTCTTGCCGGGGAAATACCTGGGGTTAGTAATGTATCTGATCTAGCCGACATGGAACTGGGTTTCCCTTCCGGGGGAACATATACCAAGAATGCAATTATTACCAATATGGTGGGCGGACGTTTGATCAGCCTGTTTGTCCAGGATAATTTCAAAGTCAATTCCCGGTTTTCCGTCCAGTCTGGGTTGCGCTGGGAATATCGCCGTCAGCCAATGGACACGCACAATCAGCTAGCGGCATTCTTCCCCTTATCGAACGCCTACGCGCCGGGGGATGCGCTTCTCCTCACCGCGTTGCCGGATGCAGCCAACGATGCACTATGCTCCAATCAATACTTCATCTCGGCCACTGGGCAGTGTCTTGTGATGACATCCAGCATGAGAAGAGCCAAGGGATTGACAGGCAATAAGGTACGCCAGGTAAGCTTCGGACCGGGTCCAGG
>JARLHX010000216.1 GCA_031292035.1 Negativicutes bacterium
ATGGGTGTTCTTCCCCTATGCGATCTACCTTTCCAGTAATCGCATCTGGGGATACTGCCTGGATGCGTTCGTCATGACTCTGGTGCTCTGGGCCACTTTCGCCATAAGTTACGCGGAAGTGCGGAAATGGCAGTGGGCCGCATACGGGATTTTGTGGGGAGTGGCCGCGTTAACCAATCCGGAGATGCTGACGACCCTGCCGGTCTTGCTGGGGTGGGCGGTGTGGCGGCAACGTCAACGAGGGCACACGTGGCGTCCTGCCGCGGTGGTCACACTGGCGGCTCTTGTGTTGACGGTGACGCCATGGTTTGTGCGCAATTATAGGACGTTCGGACATTTTGTTCCTTTTCGAGGGACTTTTTGGATGATTTTTTGGGAGAGCAACACTGGAGATACATCCGATATTTACCCCGACTGGAGCACCCCCGCCCACAACGAAACGGAGATGGCCGAGTATAGGCGCTTGGGTGAGATGGGCTATGTGGCGGAGAAACGGCAAATGTCGCTGGAGTTTCTACGGGAGCATCCCGGGCTATTCTTGCGCCTGACAGGGAAGCGATTCACATTTTTCTGGACAGGATTCTGGTCGCTGCGGAGCGACTACCTTGCGGGAGAACCATTTGCGTTTGCCAATATTGGTTTTTGCTCGACACTGACCATACTGATGTTCGCCGGAATTCGCCGCGCGTTGAAATTAAATTGGGAAGTGGTCATACCGCTGGCTGGGGTTTTGATTTTCTATCCAGTAGTCTATTACGTGATTCATCCAGGGATGGACTACCGGCAGGCAATCGAACCAGTGGTCGTGGTTTTACTGGGGGTATTTGCGGCTCGGTCCGCGAAGCTCGCGACTCCAGTGGCTGTCCCAAGCACGTAGATGCGAAGTTCTGCGGCTCGTTAACTCAATTGGCCTGATTCAGTATGCCCTGCCGAACCGTCTTAGCCTGGGTCCAGAGTGCAATTGGCTGGTGATGAATTCTGTTGCTGAGAGTTATTCTTAGTCGTACCAACTTATTGGTGCGGCATCCTTATGACGAGGACCGTTCGGGTCTCTTTAAAGCTACTGGGAATATTCATCGCTACCATCTGTGTCTTCCTGCTCGTTGTTCCGTTTTTGGGTTATGGCTGGCATTTGTTCCACAGGAATTACATTTCCTATGCCGGATGGAAGATTCCTGTGCCGAAGGATTACCTCGTTATGGCGGGAACGAAGAGCCCCTCGATAATGAAACTGTCACTCGGAGAGCCATACTTCGGCGCGCCTTACAGCCATGTCAGCTTCTTTGGGCACAAGCCGGGCGGCGGTGAGTTTAAGGGGAGCAGGGATTCTGTTCTTTTCGAGGAATCTATGTCAGAGAGCGCCGCAAAGGAGGGATTCCGACCTAAGTCGAAGCACATCGTCGCCGTTGGAGATAAGGTCGCATCATGCCTGGAGTTTGAGCGGAATGGAAAACAGCCCAGGTCCCTGGTGTACTGTGCAGTAGAAAATGCCCACATCTTTCCACACTTTGAAGGCGATGCACAGTATATTCCAGAATTTTTCAGCATACTGAATGGAATGTCGCAGGAATCAGTCAACGAAAACGGTGAAGGGAGAAAGAAGACTTGAGATCGCGACGCCAATCTCTGTCGGCGCAAGTGATGGCGGGCCTGATGATCGGACAAGTACCTGTTGGTACCGATTTGTTCCGTGGGGCGGGCGGAGAGGGAAATGGCACTATACTTTGCAGAGGGTGGTCCATGAACAAGTGCAGGGTACTGATCGGAATTCTGCTGCTGACGATGTTGATTGCGGCGCCGTGTGGGGCGAAGACGCGAGACTGGAAACCCGCGCGAGTTGTAAATGTTACGGAAAGCGCGGTCTCGTGGGAATTGACCGGGCAGAAAAACACCATGCATTACACGATTGAGACCGAGGATATGGTTTATTTTGGCGACTATAGCTACAGGCCGGGAGAGCACAAAAATGGGCACGCACCCGATGTCGGTGGCAACGTGGTCACAAAGATTGCAATCGAAGGGAGACACGCGTACGTTCTCGACGCCTATGGCAAGGAAGTGAAGCTGCACATTGTGAAAAAGATTAAGAGAACGTAGGCATGGGCGAGGCCCTGGTTCAGTGCCTGGATTGCTCCTTCTGCTTGAAGTATAGTTCTGATAGCTAATCGGAGTGACACTATGCAATGAATGAAATCGTGCCGCACGACGGCCAGCCACCCGGCACGGAGCCGCCGACAAAAAAAGGCTCGTGGAGGCCCGTTATCCAGGCTCTTGGAGTCATTGTCTTCATGTCATCCAGGCATTTATTTGCGATTCATTTTAGTAGATGGTTCGGGGTCTCCAAACCCTTTGCATCTGCCCTATATGCTCTCTCCTTCTTGGTGGTCTTCCTGTTCGGATCTGGATCCATACCGTTTTCGTGGGCATTTAAGTCAAGAAAAGTATCCGTTCTAATTTCTTTTTTTTATTGTCTTGTTATCGCTTCCTTAGTTTATTACCTCGGTCGATTCGAGCATTTTTGAATGCTCCCCCGAAACCTCCCGTCGCTTTCCGGCCTCAGACTTTTTATTTGTTTTTTAGGAGTGTTTTAGGGATATCTTTGCCCGCCCGCAGTGTCAGTGCCTGATGGGTCGTTACCAGACCCACTTGTATGGATGGGGCGTGAACCACGAGTTTGCTGTGAATCATCGCGCGATGTGGTACAGAGTCGCCACTTAGATTGAGGCGGTGCGCGAACTCAGAAGAAGGAAAGGGAAGCAGTCCAGTTCAAAAACAGGCGGGGCGGGAGCTTTAGCGAACTTGTGACCGCGATCACATGTATGCTTATCCTATACGTGCAGGGTTACAGACGAAGGTCCGATTCTGACCAATTGCAGAATCACTTTTGCGAGAAAAGCAGTAATCTTTCGCCGCTCCGAAGCATCTAAAACAAGTGGAAAAGCTGCTGTGCTCCAGCAGACAGCGATCCAAGCGCACAGTTCATATTAGGAATCTGTCGTGCGACGTACGCAAGAAATGTGGGCGTGCGTTGGCTTATTCTGTAAACTTAGGTGAGTCCAATAATGAATCAGTCCCCGGATCGCTATCGCA
>JARLHX010000217.1 GCA_031292035.1 Negativicutes bacterium
ACTCATGGCGCAGTTCCTTGTAATAGAGATGGTGCAGACGTTACTCAGCACGATCGTCCAGGTAAAGCGCCGCGGCTGACCGGCGGGTCACGGTATGCCCTTGGTAACCGGCTGCACGTAGCGGGTAGCGCCGCTTTGTGGCGCTGCAGGCGGGTGATGCGGACCGGAGTTTGGCCGCTTTGCCCTCGATCCCTGCGCGATCCTCGACGGCTTTTTTGCCAAACGATCTTAAGCACATGAAAAATATTGAAAAAACCTTTGCCATCGGGAAAGCTTTCGACTACATTAGCGCGCCTCGACAGACAGAACTTGTTTGAAGAGATACGGTGAAGTGTCCGAGTGGCTGAAGGAGCACGCCTGGAAAGTGTGTATACAGGAAACTGTATCAAGGGTTCGAATCCCTTCTTCACCGCCATATTCGATACGCTAAAAACCCCCGAGAACGTTAGAGTTCTCGGGGGTTTTTTGTTTTCTGGGTGAAAATTCAGGACAAAAAGCGTCCGGTCCATACCGTCAGGCAGATACGGTTGTCGCTGTCGAGATGGGCGGCCTCAGCCTGGGACCATCAAGTGCGGTACCTCTCGCAGGTCTCTACCGACGAGTGGTCTTGAAAGTCCCCCCTCCAAGCCTAAGCTCACGCCATGTCATATTGACTTTGGGGCCCCTGGGAAATCCCCACCCGGTTCGAAGGAGTCGATCTAAAAATAAAAAACTTCATCGCTCATGAGTTATCGCGTTCTGCGGACTGAGAGAAAGAGGACTTTTCCAGACCTTATTGGGGTGATAGAAATGAAAAAAATTATTTTAGCTGCACTTATTTCTTCTGCGGCGCCGCTCGCACACGCAGATGTAGGCATTTTTACGGGGATCACTTATGCCTTTGGTTCAAAATCGGGCGTAGGTTTTACACTTCAGGCAACTTCTACCAGGAATGAAAATAGCGGCATTGCGGCGGCAGGTATTAGCTACTACCCCTTTGCCGCCATCCCGATGTTTGGGATCCCCTTGGGTGTTGGCTACCAAGGCAAAAATGCGGCGGCTATCGTTAGTTATGACGTCCTACTTGACGAATTCTCTATTGCTGGCGGTTTCGCCACCACTCGTAATAAAAAACATACTGATGACACACTCGACCCCTCATCAGGAGTAGCCCAGCTAGGAACAGGAAAGGGAACAGGAACAGGAACCGGAACCGGAACCGGTGGCGGAACTGGAGGAGGAACTGGAGGAGGGACCGGTGGC
>JARLHX010000218.1 GCA_031292035.1 Negativicutes bacterium
CGTGTTGAGTATTACCATACAATACATTATCAACTCTCAGTTGGGCTGACCAGATGCTGCTTGCAAAGTTCGAGGCCGAATTTGCCAAGCCCCAGAGAAAATGCCTTGAAAATGCTAATTCAAGGGCGATTGACAATCGGAGTCGGATTGGCACATTGATTAGAAGGTGTTGACAGCTGGATACGAATGCTGTAGCTTCCAGCCACCCATCTGCTGTATCCATTCGAAGCGAGCACTTTTGGTGTGACTGTGCGCACGAAAAAACGGAAAAAAACTCGAGAGAAAAAGTGAAAAAACTCGGTTTTGACAGCGAAATTGAGACGTCACTTTCGAGCGTCTCGCCATGGGGCAGCTTAGCAAAGTACTACAATATGTTTTAATGTTCATACTATACTATTGGCCGAAGTTTCGACCCCTGTGACCCCAAATCTGTCTGCTGCAATAAGTCTCCTTAAGTCGACAATTAGTTGAGGTCTCCGTCCTCGGGGTTTTGTCGACTTCAGGAGACAGAGAGTTGGATTCAGAGCTTATTTCACTTGTCATCATTTATTTGTGGTGTTTGATCAACTTCTTATTTAGAAGCAGAAGTCTGTCGATAAACCTGGCTAGTTGCTTGATTTTAAATTTGATTTACAAAGGTCAGACCTTTGGGCGGGGGGCCCCTCCGCCGCACCCCCGCACCCCCTCCCACCCGCCGATCCCCCGCCCACCCGGGTCGGTTTGTCCTCGCTGTGAGGCAGGGGGAGACCCCCCGCGCCCCCCCGGCTCCGCTGCGCTCCGCCACACGGGTCATCATAAATAAAGCTACCCCCGAATGAAAAAACTCATCAGATTCGATGCATAAGGTTTTGGGCTTCAGCCTGGCCTCGATAATTTTGTCGAGGTCACTTGCACAGCTGCTTGCTTTAATTAAAGCCCAGCACCAGGCCGCCGCCACGCGAAAATGAGAAGTGTCGCTACTAAAAAAGGTCATTTTCCTTAGGCGGGCCGGCCACTAATAATAAAGACGCCAAAATCCAGGAAGTCCAATCTGATTAGGCCGCGCTAACAAACCCTCCAAAATCGTCTCAATCCGTCCGGCCAGAAAATTTCCAAAGCGCTCCGCGCGGTTTTACTCGAAATCGATAAAAATGGCATGTAATGGCATGAAATAGAATGAAATTGCACATGTTTAGGGCTTGCCCCAATTTTTAATTCATTTTTTGGTTCAATAATTGATTCTCTGTATCGAGCCAAGCGGGACAGCGCGTCGCGACGCCGTACGGTCGCGCGCGAGAGGAGGAGAGCACAAGGGCACACACGCCACCTGCTCTGACCTGGCTCGACCTCGCCCGTTGGCGACCAGAGGCAGTGAAGAGCGACGCATCCCCGCAGTTGTACCGAATCAGAGATTCAGACGTCTGCGCCCCAATGAACGAGGGTCAGGATGGTAAGCTGTTCAGGCCCGGGTGCACGACGAGAGCGACGGGAGGACGCGGGGGAAGGCGCTGGGGAAGGGAGGAGGGAGGCCAGACACGCGGCGCGCACGCGGGAGCGAGGGGGGAGTGTCGAGTTGACTAGGCTAGGCTACTCGCGATGTGGTGTTGTATCTGTATGCAGCGTATGCACGACAGACCTCACTGAAGAGTGAGCACAAGCTGAGGCCGGCGCCGCGGGAGCTTTGGCGCTGGCCTGCATCTTCGCAC
>JARLHX010000219.1 GCA_031292035.1 Negativicutes bacterium
AAGGTCGTGCCCCGCCCGAGTTCGCTATAAACGCTAATATGACCGCCGCTCTGCTTGATAATGCCGTAACAACTGGACAACCCCAAGCCGGTCCCCTGGCCGACGCCTTTGGTTGAGAAGAACGGCTCGAAGACCCGTGCCTTGACTTCCTCGGTCATGCCCGTGCCGGTGTCCGAGATCGCCAGCATCACATAGTCGCCCGGCTTCAATTCGGGATAACGGCCCACACTCTCCGGGTCGAACGTGGCATTCGCGGTCTCCAGCATGAGTTTGCCGCCATTGGGCATGGCGTCCGCAGCGTTCATGGCCATGTTCATGATGACCTGCTCAATTTGTCCGGCGTCCGCTTTTACCGCTTTCAGGCCAAAGGCGGGAACAATTTGTGTATTTACATTACCGCCCAAGAGATGGTGAAAGACCCCTTCCATGCTCGTGATGACCCGGTTTAGGTCCAGGGATTCCGGTTGGAGTATCTGCTTGCGGCCATAGGCCAGGAGTTGCCGGGTCAGTACGGCCGCCCGCCCGGCGGCTTTGTGAATTTCAGTCACGTTATTGGTCAGGGGACTGCTCGTGGGAAGATCGCCAAGAACCAATTCACTCTGGCAGATGATGGCTGTGAGGATGCTGTTAAACTCGTGCGCGATGCCACCGGCCAGTTTGCCGACCGTTTCCATTTTCTGAGATTGAAGGAGGCGGGCTTCCAGTTGTTTGCGGTCCGTAATGTCGTGTTGGATGGCTACAAAGTGCGTGACTGTCCCGCCGGCATTGCGAATGGGTGCGATCTGCCATTCCAAATTAAATTCCCTTTGGTCCTTGCGATAATTGATGGCTTCACCGACGAACACCTCACCTCGTTCGAGATTCTGCCGGAGCCGCCGCAACACGGTTTTGTCCGTGCGCGGCCCTTGTAGCATCGGGGGGGTTTTCCCAAGGGTTTCCGCCGCAGTATAGCCGGTCATCTGCGTGAAGGCGGGATTGACGAAGATAATTTCTGGCCCTGGCAAATCGAGTTCCGCATTGGTGATCATGATGGATTCTTTGGACTGCTCCACGGCGGAACTGAGCAGTCGCAATGATTCCTCCATCCGCTTGCGCTCCGTGATGTCCCGGACGATTTTCGATATACCGATCACCCTGCCATGAGCATCTTTGATTGGAGAAATCGTAACCGAAGCGTCGAAGCGTTGGCCGTCCTTTCGCACCCTGACCGTGTCAAAGTGCTGGACCAATTCGCCCCGAGCAAAGCTGGCGAGTATTTCCGCTTCCTCATTGGGATGATCCGAGGGGATGAGCACTTGCAACGGCTGGCTAATGATTTCCGACGGAAGGTAACCAAACATCCTCTCCGCCGCCGGATTCCAACTGGTGACGATGCCCTCCAGGGTCTTGCTGATAATTGCCTCATTCGAATTCTCGACAATCGCGGCCAAACGCTTGATGACTTCTTCCGTGCGTCGGCGCTCGGTGACGTCGCGGAAGGTCCAGATTCGGCCGTAGCGCTTTCCATCCTTGCCAATCACGGGAGCCGAATATCGGTCCAAGATCATCCCGTCCTTCAATTCAATCTCATCGCGGCTGATTTCATCTGGATGCGAATTAAGATAGATGACCTTTTCCATGAACGGCCCGGGATTTTTGGTCGAGTCGGCAACCATGCGAAGCTGGTTTTCATCCACTTTTTCACCGGCGATGTGTTGTGGAATCTTCCAGAGTGAAGTCATGTGCCGGTTTTGGAGCAGCTTTTCCCCCTGTTGGTCAACCACCAGGATTCCATCTATTGAAGAATTCACCTGTGCCTCAAGGAATGCCGTCTTCCACTGCAACTCTTCTTCCGCCCGCTTGCGCTCGGCATTTTCCACCCGTAATGCCTCATTGGTATTTGCCAGTTCCGCCACGCGTTCAGCCACGCGGGTTTCGAGTCCGTCACGCGCGTGCCGCAATTCCTCTTCCACCTGTCGGCGCTTCTGCACCATGTTCTGGAAGGCATCCGCCAACTCGCCGATCTCATCCTTGCGCGGTGGCGGCATCAGCGTGTCCATCTTGCCGACAGCAAAACCAGTCACTGCCTTCGTCAATTGTTGGAGCGGCCCGGCAATCGAGCGGCTCATATAAAGCGCGATCAATAAAGACAGAATCACGCCGCCGGCCCCAGCCACAATGACCTGTTGCGTTGTAAATCTGGTTGACTCCATCAGTTTGTCGAAGAGGGGTGTGTATTCCAAAACCACCACCCCAATCGCCCGGCCGGAATGATTTTGGACAGGAACCACAATCTGCTTGATGGGGGAGGGATAGTCGGGACCGTTTTCAACAAAAACACGCACCCGCCGGTCCCTTAAAGTCGCTCCCACTTCGTCGCCCCGGTCTTCCGTAAACACCTTGCCAATGTTTTTAGCAATCGCGTCGGCCAGAATAATTTGGTTGGCATCCAGCAATACCACGTCCCGTCCCTCCACCTGATGCCACTGAGTGATGATGTTCTGGGCTGACGCGGAGATGCCGTTGGAATTCGACAGGATGAAACCCAGGGCGCGGGCGACGTCCGCGGCCTCTTTAGTGGCACCTATCCGGGCGGCAACCTGTTGCCGATTCACCGCCAGCGCGCCCATGAGCACCACCAGCAAAGACATGCCCAGGAAGGTCCCAAAAATCTTGGTTTTAATGCTCACACGTTGGTATTTGATTTATCCGGCCGAGGGCGATAAATCATGCCGTTGGCTTCCGAATGAACGAGGTGTCGCTCACATTGTCCAGCAGGGCGCGCACTTTACGGGCGAGCGTGGCGGGCGTATAAGGTTTTGGCAGAAATGCGATGCCCGGCTCAAGCACGCCGTGATGGGTGATAGCATTGTCACTGTAGCCTGAAGTGAAAAGGATTTTCAGATTGGGGTACGTTGTTTTCAGCCATTCCGCCATCACTTTGCCGCCCATCAAGGGCATGATGACATCGGTAATGACGAGGCTAATCGCCGGTCCCTGGCATTCGCGCGCGACGCGCAATCCGTCCTGACCGTTGCTCGCGCGCAGCACATGGTAGCCTTGCAATTCCAAAATGTTGCAGGCCAGATGACGCACGGAGGGTTCATCTTCGACCAGCAACACTGTTTCTGTACCTCGCGGCAAAGGCCCGGTCTGGATCGGTCTGGCCACGGCATCCAGCGGCTGTTCGACTCGTGGAAAATAGACCTTGAAGGTCGTGCCTTTACCAACTTCACTGGAAATGGCGATGTGACCGCCGCATTGCTGGATGATGGTCTGGCAGGTTGCCAGTCCCAGTCCGGTGCCTTTGCCTTTGGGTTTGGTCGTGAAAAAGGCCTCAAACAGGCGGGCTTTGACTTCGTCGGTCATGCCAGTTCCCGTATCACTGACACTGAGCATGACAAAGTCGCCGGCAGTTGCACCTGTGTGGGTGCGGGCATAATCTTCATCGAGCGTGACGGGGTTGGTGGCAATGGTAAGCTTGCCGCCGTTGGGCATGGCATCGCGGGCGTTGACGATGAGATTCATCAACACTTGTCCGACGTAGCCGGAATCGGCTTTGATGCGTCCGGCCTGTTTGCCGAGAACAACCGTCATTCCGATGTTCTCGTCAACCAGCCGCCGCAGCATTTTCTCCATGTCTTGCACCACATCATTGAGGTCAAGCACCACGGGTTGCACCGTTTGTTTGCGGCTGAAGACAAGCAGTTGTCGGGTCAACCCGGCCGCCCGGCCCGACGCATGCCGGATCTCCTCGGTATACTCTTGCAGCGGATTGTCCGGACCAAGGTTGCCCGCGATCAAATCACAGTAACCCATAATGACGCCCAGAACATTGTTGAAATCATGCGCCACACCGCTGGCAAGCTGGCCGATCACCTCCATTTTTTGCGCCTCGATCAACTGCGCCTCCAGTCGTTTCCGTTTAGAAATATCAATGCCGGTGCCAATGAGGCAGACCTTACCTTCCAGTTGAACTCTTTGGCCGGTAAAATAGTAAGACGTGAGCGTGCCATCCTTGGCTAAAAATTGTGCTTCGGTATTGGCGGAGCCTTCCGTAAAAACCTCGGCGATCTTTTTAGCGACGTCATCCCGCTCGTCTCCCACGTAGAAATCCAACGGCTTCATGCGGGTGATTTCGGCGGCGGCGTAGCCGGAGACACGTTCAAAATTCTGATTCCAACGCAGGAAATTCCCCGCCTGGTCGTACAGATAAAAAATCCCAGGCAGGCTGTTCAGACTCGCTTC
Organism: Negativicutes bacterium; assembly: GCA_031292035.1. Next base: position 4,228 of record JARLHX010000219.1, read on the forward strand.
CGAAAAATCGCGCTCGCGCCGGATGATCCTTTCGGCCTGTTGGCGTTCCGTAATGTCGCGAATGTTGCATTGGATTACGTCGTGGTCACCGGCTTGGTACACGTTACTGACAAATTCCACGGCAATATGCCGGCCATCCCGCGTTTCCAGCGGCAGCTCCTCGTAGCGGACATAGCCCTCCTTTTGTAACCGATCCAGCATAACTTTGTTCGCCTCAATGTCCTTGAACGGACTCAGCTCGCCGACGGTTTTGCCGATCATTTCGGCGCGTGAAAATCCCAGCAGCTGGAATAGAAATGGGTTTACATCCGTAATGCGGCCAGTGTCAACTTCCAGAATCAGGATGCCATCCTTCGCTGCTTCAAACAGACGACGATAGCTTAATTCGGAGGCGCGGAGTTCCTCATTGTCAGTTTCGCCGTCGTTTTGATGATTGTTGCCCATGACTTTATCCCCACCGATTTCTCCCCACAACTAAACTTGGCTTGAAACAGCCAAATAATATTTGGAGTTGGACGTAATCATACGGAGAAAAAGTACACGCCCGCTATAAGGTGTTCACCCCATATGGAATGGCGCGGTTTTTTGTCGGCGACGGTCCGTAGGCCAAACGAGAAAATAGAATGGGGGGGGACTCAAAATGCCATTCCCCGAGGAAAGGGACCTGAAAAACAGCGATTAAGCGCGTTCCCACCTTCTCCAATACGGCCGCTAAATCTCTCGCACTAAATCGCGCAAACGTACTTTGAGTGCATTTGCTACGCGAACCAGAGCATCAACAGAAATCGTCTTTTCTGTACGTTCTACCTCGCCAATGTATTTTGGATTCAGGTCCGCTTGCTCGCCAAGCTGCTCTTGAGTCATTTTCGCCTTCTTGCGGTAATGGCGAATTGCTTGGCCAAGTAATTTACGGTGTGTAGAGCGTATCGCCACAATTCCATAGTCTGCCGACATCACCTCACGTACAAAACCAGCTATAGCTGGTATTTTGTTCTTGCTTTTTTGCCGCTCTTATCTGATTGTCATGTCTGCGTATGAAGACGCCCATTGAATTTCTCCGGCGGCTCGGTCCTGACCCCCACGCCAATGGCAGGCAAACCATCGCGCTCTGCAATTGCCCTGACATCTTCGAACTCGCCTCCGGCGATTTCGCCGTGATTGGCATAGACATTACCGACACCGCCAAGGCAAAGCTGCCCCCTTCTGCCGGCTGCGGCCCTGATGAACGCATCGTCTTCATTCCCCGGAATTTGTTGGTCGAGGCCAAGCCGGACATTCCGAACACCGTGTAGCCATTTGTCGGTTTTGGGTGTGGGCGGGTATAATGAGGGAATGGGGATATTTCGTTGGCTCGCCGAACACTGGTTTGACTCGGTTGAGACGCTGGGCGTCATCGGCGGTTTCCTGTTCACCGCCTATATCGCCCGCAAAGATGAGCGGGCGCGGCAGATCGGCAACATGTTTGCCGTCAACGAACGACATGATTTCATCTGGAGCCAGCTTGAACAGCCAAGCTTGGCACGTATTCGGAAGAACAATGTGGATTTGCAGAAACAACCGGTGACGGATCAAGAATGGGCCTTCGTCACCATGCTTTTATTGCACCTGGACACCGTTCGCCGGGCCTCGAACGCGGGGTTGTTCATTAAGCTCGGCGGGGTGCAAAGCGACATCCGGTATTTCCTGTCGCTGCCCGTACCGAAGGCAGTATGGGAAATGATCAAGCCGTTTCAGGACCCGGAATTCATCGAACTCGTAGAGAACGCACTGAGGAAATAGCGGTTCAGACATGTATTGCTAAACCAAAACTCCGACATCGGGCGCCAATTTGTGCATCCCAACAACTCCTAACGAAACCCTATGGCCGATTCCACTCTCACAAAACAAACCACCCTCCCCAACGAGGAAGTCATCACCCGCGCCGTCCAGTTTTTCTCGACGGCAAGCTGGCGAACGACCAGTCAATCCCCGCGGAGCGCCACCTTCGAAGGCCGTCCCCCCATCCCCTGGTCCATGATTCTCTTGGCGATCATCGGTTACGCCTGTTGCGTCGTCCCCGGCATCGTGATTCAAATCATGGTCCTGAGAAAATTGCGCCGTTTCCAGAATATCGTGGTCGCGACGACGGCCCTCCCCACAGGCTCCGAAGTGACGGTCACGTCGCCCGCGTATGCCCGAAAGCTTGCCGAGCGTTTCCTGGCCGCTCTGCCCCAGCTATGAAGACGGAACGGGACACGTGGCTCCAGTCGCTTAGCGAAAATGCCGGCCGGAGCGAGGCGAACTGGTGGACGGCATTCTTCCTGTCCCTTTTCCTGGGGTGTTTTGGCGCAGATCGCTTCTACCTCAATTCCCCCGTTTTGGGCTTCCTCAAGCTCATCACCTTTGGCGGATTGTGCCTCTGGTGGCTCATTGATCTTGTTTTGCTCTGCCTCAATCAAATGCGGGACGGCAACGGCAGTGTTGTCCGGAGACCTTTTTAACCCAAAAGCACAAAACACCCATGAAGACATCCATTCCGTTTGCCATACTCCTCGCCCTTGCCCTGTCGCTCGTTACCGGCTGTGTCAGCGACAACGGCAAATTCCCACAGCCCACCGCCGGCTTTACACCCAAGCAGGCATATTCGGTCCCCTACGACAAAGTCTGGAACGGCATATTGGACGCACTCAACGAGAACCGGATTACGACGGTCGGCGTGGACAAGGCATCAGGGACGATTGGGACCGATTACCTTGCCGGTCCAGGGTCGTTCATGGTCATCATGGCCCAAAGCACCCGGTACAAGTATGGCATTACGGTGCGGAGCCAACCCGACGGCACCGTCAAAGTGGACGTCATCTGCAAGGTGGAGAGCACCATAAACGGTGGGAATGGCAGCAGCCAATGGCGGGATGTCACCCCGCAGAACGCCGCGCTCGCAAGCAAACTGGAAACGTGGCTTTACGAGCAGATCGAGAAGAAAATCCAATAACACCCACGAAATTGAGTGCTGTTTTCGCGTATGTCATTGCGGTAGAACACAAATTTAATATTGAAAGGCGTGGGGGGGGGGGGCTATATATTGTAGATTGCACTGTCGCAGAAATCTTCACCTCAATGTTCCGGGGAAATATGGAAGAGCAGAATTAGTTTGCAAAGACCCGAAAAACAATTAGAACGGCTTTTGCCCAAGCAATGGGGTTCTCCTGGGGCTTTGGCACCGGCCGGAATTTGGAAATGGATATTGTATGAAATTTGAAAAGCTCGATGAACGCCTGATGAACAAGTTTCCTCTCAATTCGCTCCGTGCACTCCTTGTCGCGGGGGAAAATATCAAAATCACAAGGCTAAAATGGATCGGCGTCGCGACGTGCCTTTTTACCATCATCGCTTTCACTGTTGGACAAGCTCAGGAACCTGCGGATTCTTTCTCAAGCATCAGTCTGTCCATTACCTCTGGTCAGAATGGAGTGCTGGTATTGAGCGGCACTAACATTTCGTCACTCCGCTCGTTTTCAGATGACCAATTGACAACATTGGTGAATGCGTTGGATGCCACGCCGACAATTCCAGCGTCGGCCTTGCCAATTTGGGCAACCTGCTGGAGCCTACAACAGCCAGATTTCCCGCCATTTCCAGGGGATACTATTGGCGTGAACGTGTGGCCGATGTCTGACGGCAGTTTTCTGCTGGACGACATGGCCTTCGACTACACTAGCCCCATGCGCGTGTCCCGGATGACAGCCGACGGCGTGCCGCTCCCAGGCGGTGGAGACGATGGCGGGACAAACTATTACATACCGAACGACCAAAGCTATCCACCACCGGATTACGGAACAAATTTGTGGATTTGCCAAACCAGCATGTCATCCAATTATTTAATTGCCATAGCCAGCAATACCATTGAAGACATCACTTATACAATTCAAAGCCGCACAAATCTCTCACAAACGGACTGGCAATTTGAAGAAACAATCCTTGGCTCGGAGCTAACGAATTGGACGCCCTTGAGCGTGGCTCAAAACAACCGGAGCAATCTCTTCGTCCGACTGAGAGCGGAGATTAACAGCGACAACAGCGGCATGCCCGACTGGTGGGAATGGGAATATTTTGGGACCAATAGTGTTGATCCTTATGGCGACCCAGAAGGTGATGGATATAACAACATATATAAATATCAACACGGAATGAATCCAAACGTCTTTTATACTCCAGCCGCCCCACGGAATTTGGCCGCCCAATACGACCCCGTCAGTGGAGCCGTGACCTTGAGTTGGTCGGACTCACCGAGTCCTGTTACGGGCTATAAGGTGTATAAAATAGATGATATTCTGCATCAAGAAGCAACATTTACCGTCAGCACACCAACATTGAGTGACAATTTGGATGCCGATGTGCCAAACGATGCCTGGCAAACGCCAACTATGAACGTTTCATATTCCGTACAAGCACTTTACGCAGGGGGGAATTCTCCTCAAAGCGAGCCAGTCCAAGTTGAAAGTGCTGCCGTTCAAATATCGCTCATTTCCGATCCGCAAGGTGCTCCTGTCGTGGCAATTTCCGGTACGCCCGCCAACGCGACAACGTTGCGCTTATTGCGGGTAAACCAAATGGAAGTCTTTGGTGACAATAACAACACCAGCTATAACGTGACACAGGATATTCCATTGTCTGGTGCCGCGAACGGCCTATATCCAATCCCGTCAGCACTCTTGACTCAGCCATTCGATCCCAATGGTGATACAACATATTATTGGTGGGCTCAGATCGTTAACACAAACGGAACCATGACCTCAAGCTTTCAAAATCTCGGTCAAGTGGATTTCGATGACCCTTATATTTCGCTGCTTGTCCCTCCCGTAATGGACGGACGGGCTCAGCTAAAACAAAATCTCGTGTTTTTGTTGAGAGGTGCCACAGCTACGGGCCCGGTGGCAATTCACGAATACTCAAACAATGTGCCGGTTGATGTTGCCACCAATCCGCCCAATTATGCATATTCCAGTTTCTACAGTTTTGCCGCTCCATATGGATTAAATTACTCTTATTTGGATTTTTCTCGTCCGTTTTTTGAAAATTACCTGTACAGAAATCTGGTTTTCAACTCCTCGGACGTGGATTCATATGGCAACCCGATTACAGGAGTTAACAGATCGAGGGACATGCCTGGCGGTCCTATCAACTTGGACCTTCCGGGAACCTATTATTACGAGTTCGGTGTAAGCAGTACAAGTCCCTTGCTTTCGGCGAGCAGCACACAATGGCTTGATTTCATGCCCCTATCCGCTGATGGCACTGTCGGCGAGAGCGTCGGGCTAACAACGACAGATAATGCTGATTACACTTCCACTTATACTTTGAACGGGGCCCACAATTTCTTCGGACTGCCGATTCTATCGGTCAATTTTTGGGGAGTAGATATTAATACAGGAAACCCGCTCAACCAAGTGTTACACCCTGGTAATGCGGTGACTGCCGGTCCGTATTCAGGGGGAGCACCGGTAAATCTCTATTTTGAAGCACAACAGCCGCAATTCCAGACGGTAGGGTACCAATTTTGGGACAACAGCCGAGACGCATTGCCAGGCTTGCCTTTGCCTGCCTCGGCCGGAATATCGTTTGCGCCTACAAATAGCAGCGACGATACTTTAATCGTATCGGTCGGATCGCAAATTCAAATTGCAGGTTATGCCAAATTCGCGGTGCAGAACGGTTATTCATGGGTCTATGGTTATTTGGGGCAGTATTTTGATAAGGCTTACACGATGACAAATGGAATCGCGACGTCGACGAATACCGGCGTTCTGTCCCCTTACGGTACATTTTATGCGACCCAACCGGGTCCAGTCGCCCTTGTGACAATGCCGGATATTGACAACGGCGCTCGCGGTACCGGTATTGTTCATTGCGTTTCATTGCAGGTGGACAAAAACCATGACGGCGTAATGGACACCGACAGGAACGGACCAGATGCTACTTCCCAATTGAACCCAATGGAATTTTGGATAAATAATGGGCGTTGCACGCCAGCCAGCGCTTTTCAATCGCTCGATAAGGACGTACCAGTCCCACCCGCAACACCGAACTATGCCTCACCGTCGTCGCGCTTGCCTTATGGCCTAATTAATTGTCAGCGTGATCTGGAAAATTATGCACGGCTGTGGATTTGTGGAATGCCCGCGCTGGATCCTAGCTATCAAGTGACATTGCGTTGGCAAAATACCAAACTTTCCCCCGCCATCAACATTTACAATTCCGTTGAGACCAACGGCGGCACGGGCTACCTAACCGATACGAATATTGCGGCTGCACAATGTGTCACGTATCAGACATCACCTTACACAACAGGTCCCGCTGCTGGCATCGGCACAGTCGGTCCATCTTCCCCTTTCACATTCCCCCCAAATTACTTTGCAAATAGCGGTAATAAATACCTGTTGTTCGAAGGTGCAAGCGAGGGGGCCGGTCAATTGGTAATGACGATCACGAAAAATGGAATATTAATCGCTCAAAGCAGCGTTTGGATCGACTTGCACGATGTCCTCTTAATGTATGAAGCTGTGCACATCGCGAATGCGCCGGATGCGCCGCCGTCGAGCACGCTTTCTGATACAAGCTATTTTGTATCAGACAATACAATACCGGAAAACCCTACCGATGCAAAACAGATCGTTGTTTTTGTACACGGTTGGAGGTTGCCATTTGAGACGACGGAAAGCTTTGGCCAGCTTCTGTTCAAGCGACTGTGGTGGCAAGGATACCAAGGTCGTTTTGCGATGATTCATTGGCCGACTCTTTCGAAGGAAACGGACGGAACCGCTGGACAATTTCTCACGTTCAATCGTGACGAATACATTGCCTTCAAATGCGCCCAAGGCACGGCGAACTATTTTACCAATTTGCAGAGCAGATTTCCTGGCTACAGCATAAATGTCTGTTCCCACAGTCACGGTAATATCATCGTGATGGAAGCCCTAAAACGCCTTTTGGCAAGTGGGCAAAAACCGATAAACAATTATGTCATGATGCAAGCTGCGGTGGCAGCAGAGTGTTTTGACCAGAATTATCCCTCTTATCCTCCACTCGCCGATGGCCGAAGTTCAATACCCGATAGTTTTTACGGGTATGCCGGGCCAATTCAGAATGCAGTTACAGGCCATATCGCGAACTTTTATAACACAAACGATTTCGGCGTG
>JARLHX010000023.1 GCA_031292035.1 Negativicutes bacterium
GGGCAGATTGCCGCAGGCCAAAACCTCTTCGAACGGCTGTTTCCTTATACGGAAACTGCAACCCCGGACGGGCACTACGTATACGTTACATACCAGGCTCCTTACAATGATGGAACCTTTCAGCATCTGTTGATTTTTGACATTGTGAACAGCACTGCAACCCTCTTCAACTTAGACAAATACGCTATCGGTTCATACAACCAATTTCAGCCCGTCATCAGCCCGGATGGTAAATTCCTGGTATTGCGCGGTAATCAATTCAATTACCCGTTTGCTACTCAGCTTGACGTGTTCGATATCAACACCAATCCGAAAGTACCCCGGTTGGTCGGTGCGGTAACTGTCCCACGGAATTGGAGAGGCACCGCGCCGTATCCGCCGGATATGTTCAGCTATCAGATATTGGGAAATTATCTGTTCGTGGTGAGTCACTTCAGCAACGCTGTGATGACCTTCAACTTCAAACCAGCTAACAACGACTTTCGACCGATCTCCATATATACACTGCCAGGCAACTCCAATTCCGAGGCTGGCAAGATCGCGGTCTCACCGGATGGGAATTATCTTTACGTTGCGAGTAATGCCGACGACATGGTGCTCGTACTCGATCCCAACAAGCTAGTGGAAAATCAAGACCCGCTGATCACCACGCTCGCGAGCACCGATGCAGTTTTCGCTATTGCCGTTAGCCCGGTGCCACCGCCGCCGGTCAGCTTTAAGACCCGGCAACGTCCACAGGCGAGCGCTCGACAATAGCTGGCGATGGCAGAATGGTGCAACCGGCAAGCAGTGGCTGGGCGTTCAGTCCCATGTAGATCGACAGGCGATTCGTACCGCCTGGTGGGCGCATCTGGGGCGATTTCGCCGCCGTGGCATCGGCTCTCAATCGACGCCAAAAACAAGGCCGCTCCCAACGGATGATGTACCAGCCCACCTTCGTGCTATTGCCTATAGCCATATTGGCCTTGAAGATTACAGTCCATACGGCAGCCGACTTTACGGCCGGGAAAACGCGCGACTCCGATTAGCCGACGCGA
>JARLHX010000220.1 GCA_031292035.1 Negativicutes bacterium
GATGGCTTCGGGCTTATGACCGGGGCCATTGAGATATTTATTGCTGTGGAAGTTGTGAAGAAAGTCGGAGAGTGGATCGCGGCACTACAGGAGCTTGCAGCAGAAACCCAGGACGCGGAGCATCGGTTAACAATTATGCCTCTATCTTTAACAGCAGCCAAGCCGCGAAAGATTATGGAAACTCAATGGATGCTGCAACCTCAGCGGCGAATGCCCAAGATGCGGCCCAGAAAGCCCTCAATAAATCGGTCAACGCGAACACAATGAGCTTCGATCAACTCCACAACATTACGAACAGTGGAGCCGATGCAGCCCAGGGACAAGCGGCTGTTGTCAATAATCTGGCCGATGCGCTGGCGAACCTAAAAACTAAAGGCATGGACAGTATCACTAATAACCAAACCAAGGGGATTGTTATACCTGTAAGTTTTAAAATACCACCGATACCTCCCATACCGCCGATCCCGCCACCCCCTCCGGTTGTTTTCCCTGCGGTCGATAATGTGACTCCGGTTGTGGAAACCATCAAAACAGAATTGGCTTCTCTGCCCGGCAAGGTGACGGTTCCGATTGGAGTAGATGATCAAACAGAGCCTGCCTATGGGAACGTTCACAATAAACTGGACACCTTTACGCCAAAGCTCATCAATGTTCCGGTTTCTGTGCTCGGTGAAGCCCTTCTAACCTCAACGCTGCTCTCGATGCAGACAAAGCTTGCTGGGTGGCAAACGGCGGCTGTTCGTTGTTTTTACGCTGTGACCCAAACCGGGCTGGCCTGGGAAGTGAGTGCCGCAGGTGTTTTTAGTAGCGTTCAGACCTATATCCAATCTTGGGAGGCTGGTGCGGTCTCGTCTTTTGCTCAATTTCAATCCTCCGTAGCCACTGATTTTAGCGCGGCAGGTGCATCAATTCACACTTGGTCTGTCGATGCTTCGCAGGATTTTGACGAGTTCACAGCAAATGCTGGATCGTGCATCTCGACCTTTATGAATAATCTCCATAATGATCTAAACGAAGTATTCACCTCGACTGAAACCATGGCGGTCTCATGGGCCAATTCGATCGGCGAAACAATAACCAAAGCCCTAAACCAAGCGATCGCAACGATGGCAAAGCTCGCAGCTGTGACCGGACAGGTCATACCGACGGTCAGCCAAAGCATCTGGCAATCCGTAAGTGGGGCCTATACAGGTGTCGCTAATTGGGTGGAAAACAATAAGTCCTGGCTTGTTCCCCTTGGAGTAGCAGCAGGGGCGGTCGGTGTAACTATTGCAACAGGAGGGGCTGATTTATTAGCAGGTGGTGTCGCAGCGGCGGGATCAGCTTTGGCTGGCACAGTATCTAACATCGGAAGCGCCATACCCGCGTTTGCATCCGGCGGGATTGTAACCTCTGCAACACTTGGTGTGTTCGGTGAAGCGGGTCCGGAGGCAGTAATACCTCTGACCCAATTAGACAGTATGTTAAGTGGTGCATCAAAATCCTCGGGCGGCAGCAGTCAATCCACCTCAGCTCAGCCGATCAACGTAACCCTTAAACTGGATGGAAGAAC
>JARLHX010000221.1 GCA_031292035.1 Negativicutes bacterium
CGAACTCACCCCCAACCGGGCCGACTGTTTCAGCATCATCGGTCTGGCCCGTGAGGTGGCGGTTCTCACTGGCGGCACCCTGAAAAAGACCATGCGCAACCTCCGGGAAGAAGGCGGCGAAAAGGCCGGCGGACTGGCCAGTGTCGTGATCGACGAGCCGTCCCTGTGCCCGCGGTTCACCGCCCGGATTTTCAAGAACGTCAAAATCGGCCCATCGCCCCGCTGGCTGCAGCAGCGCGTCCAGGCCGCCGGCATGCGCCCCATCAACAATGTGGTCGATGTCACCAACTTTGTCATGCTGGAAATGGGCCAGCCGATGCACGCCTATGACTACAACCTTTTGGCCCGCCATAGCATCATTGTCCGCAAGGCCAATCCCGGCGAGCGGCTGACCACCCTCGACGGGGTGAAGCGCGAGCTGACCCCCGATATGCTGGTCATCGCCGACGCCGTACAGGCAGTGGGCCTCGCCGGCGTGATGGGCGGGCTGGCCACCGAAGTGACGTCAGGCACCCAGAATGTGCTGCTGGAAGCGGCTGCCTTCAACGGCGCCAGCATCCGCCGTACCTCGCGGGCGCTGGGACTTCGCTCCGAGGCATCAGGCCGTTTCGAGCGCGGCGTCGACATTGCCGATATCACCCGGGCCCTTGACCGGGCCGCCAAGCTTCTCGAAGACATGGGGGCCTGCCAGGTTCATCCCGGCATCATCGATACCTACCCGGTGGTCCAGCTGCCCAAGCAGGTCAGCTTTTCAGCCGAGTGGATCAATGGCTATCTCGGTATCGAGGTGCCGCAGGCGAAAATGGTGGAGATTTTGAAGAAGCTGGAGTTTACGGTTGAACAGCAGGGCGAGAAGGTGCTGGTGACGGTGCCCACCTGGCGCGGCGATGTCACCGGACCGGCCGATATCAGCGAAGAAATCGCCCGGATTCACGGCTATGACAATATTCCGACCACCACCCCTTATGGCCGGGTGGTGCGCGGCGGCCAGCGCTATGTCCAGACTCTTGGCGATCACGTCCGCGATATTCTGACCGGTGAGGGCTTCAGCGAAATCAATACCTTTAGCTTCACCCATCCAACTGTACTTGACAAGTTAAACATTCCCGAGGGGGATGAATTGCGCCGGGCGGTCCCGATCATGAACCCGATTACTGATGATTTCCCGCTGCTCAGAACCACTTTGCTCGGCGGTGTGCTTGAAACAATTGTAAGCAATTTAGCCCAGCGCAATGACGATATGGCTATCTATGAACTCGGGGCGGTCTACCGGCCAGAGAGTCTGCCGATCACAGCCCTGCCGGAGGAGCCGATGATGCTCAGTGGCGCTCTGTGCGGCAAACGCTATGGTATGGCCTGGAACCAGTCCCGTGAGACGGTGGATTTCTTTGACGCCAAGGGGACGGTGGAGACATTGCTGGAAGGGCTGGGTATCAGCGGCTATGAAGTGGTTGCCGGTGAATACCTGGCCATGCATCCCGGCAAAACAGCTTTATTTGTCAAGGACGGCGACCTGATCGCCGTGGTGGGCGAGGCCCATCCCAAGGTGCTCGACGCCTTCGGCATCAGCCGGTCGGTCTGCCTGTTTGAAATCACCATGGCCCAGCTGGAAAAACACGCCGCCCTGATCGGCAAATACCGCCCGTTGCCCCGTTTCCCGGCCATCACCCGCGATCTCGCGGTCGTTTTGCCGGAGAGTGTGCTGGCAGCCGACGCCGCCAAGGCCATCACCGCCAGCGGCGGCGGCCTTTTGACCGACCTGCGCCTGTTCGACGTATATACTGGTGAGCCGGTGCCGGCAGGGTTCCGCAGTCTGGCATTTTCCCTCACCTTCCGGGCGGTCGACCGCACCCTCACCGATGAGGAAGTCGACCAGCACCACCAGAGCATTCTTGCCAATCTGGAGGCTTCGCTGGGAGCCAAGCTGCGCATGTAGTCATCATAGGAGGCAGCCGAAAGGCTGTCTCCTATTTTTATGCAGGAAAATCCGCCGCTGCCGCGAAATGATAACAGGAAGACGCCAGCGAAAATAGGTGAAAACATGAGCAGGAAGAAGTCCAAGGTGATGGTGGAAATATTCGGCGAAAATTATCCGATCATTGGCGATATTGAACCGGCAAGGATTATGGAAGTGGCCCAGCGGGTCAACACCCGGATGCGGGAGACGGCCAACGCCAATCCGCGCCTTCCTGCAGGCAAGATCGCTGTGCTGGTGGCGCTGAATATCACTGAAGAATATCTGCGTCTGGAGAAGGACTACCGGCAGATGGTGGCGATGCTAAAAGAAGGAAAGTAAGGCCCTCGTCCGCGCGGTATACCACGCTGTCTGTTTGCGAATAATACAAGCAGACAAAGGAGTGGTGGGCGTGGATTTTGGCAATGTCGGGCATGTTTTGCTGGAAATGATCGTGATCTTCTGCGCGGCTCTTGTTGTTGTTCGCATTATGGGCAACCGCACAGTCGGGCAATTTTCGCCTTTTGATTTTGTCCTGATGGTCGGTATTGGCGATATCGTGGGCAACGTGTCCCTCGACCGCAACACCGATTTACTGACCGGGGCTGAGGCTCTGGTCGGCCTGCTGCTTTTGCAGCAATTTTTATCCTGGACCTCCCTAAAGAGCAGGGTGATGCGCAAATGGTTTGAGGGCAGCCCGGTGCTGATCGTCGATAACGGGCGAATCCTCTACGACAATCTGCGGCGCACCCATTTTAATCTTGATGACCTCCGCCAGGAATTGCATAAACAGGGGCTGGATTTCTCCAACCTCAAAGATATCAAGGTGGCCCGCCTGGAGAGCAGCGGCGACTTTTCGGTGATCAAGCATCAAGACGTCGAGCCGCTGACCCGCCGCGACTGGTCCGAGTTTATCCAGAGCCTGAGCGATAATCCGCTCGGCCCGGCGGGAGGAGTGGCCGCTAAATTTGACCGGATGGCGGCCGACATCGCGCTGGTGGCCGATTATATCCGCCAGCAGCAGGCTGCCGACAGCCACAGTCAGGAAGTATCCCCGGAAAGCTCGCCGAGTTTGCACTGAGGAAGGGCCCGCCCTTCTTCTTTTATATTGAAGAGAGTGATCATATGAGCAATATCTTATTTATCTTCATCGATGGTTTGGGTTTGGGCGAGACCGACCCAGCGACCAATCCTTTCGTTCGGTTTGATCCGCCGTTTTTTCGCAGCCTGCTCGGCCGACCGCTGACCCGCGAGGCCGCGCCCTTCTGCGGGGATTCGGTGTGTCTGGCGGCTATTGACGCTTGTCTAGGAGTGGAGGGACTGCCTCAGAGCGCCACCGGGCAGACGGCGCTGCTCACCGGCGTCAACGCTCCGGCGGCAATGGGACGCCACATCCTCGGCTTTCCCGGGCCGGAGCTGGCGGCCATCATCACCGAGCACGGCATTATGCGGGAGCTGGCGGAGAAGGGGTTCACCGTAACCTCTGCCAATATGTACACCCCAAACTACATGGAGCTGGTGGCAGCGCGCAAACGGCGCCATTCGGTGACCACCCTGACCTCCCTGAGGGCGGGACTGAGGCTGCGAGGCCTGGGGGATATGGCGGCAGGTGCGGCTGTATACCAGGATATCACCAATGAATCGCTGCCCGGTTACGGGGTCGATCTCGTACCCATGGTGAGTCCGGCAGTCGCCGGTGAGCGGCTGGTCAACCTGGCAAGGCAGCATCATTTTACCCTGTTCGAATATTTTCAGACCGACAGGCAGGGTCACAAGCAGGATTGGGCGTTGGCAGAAAGAATTGTAGCCGTACTGGATGAATTTCTCAGCGCCGTTTATCAGGCTACATCGGACAACCTCCTGGTGGTCATCACCAGCGACCACGGCAATTTTGAAGATTTCAGCATCAAGACCCACACCACCAACAAGGTGCCGGTCTTGGCCTGGGGGCCGGGCTGCGGTCCTTTTACAAAAAAAATCCGCGATCTGACCGCCGTCAAACCGGCGATCATTCAGTATTTGAAAGAAGGCGAAGGCCATGACTGAACTGTTAGCCCCTGCGGGCAGCCCCGAAGCGTTCACCGCCGCCCTGGAGGGCGGTGCCGACGCCATTTACCTGGGAGGCCGGATGTTTGGCGCCCGGCATTATGCCGCTAACTTTAGCGACGAAGAGCTGGCCGCTGCGGTGCGTGATGCCCATCTGCGCGGTGTGGCGGTCTATGTAACTGTGAATACCCTGCTGGATGACGGCGAGATTCCCGAACTCATCGCCTACCTTCGGCATTTATACTCCATCCATGTCGACGCCATTATCGTCCAGGACTTGGGGGTGGCCCGGATCGCCCGCCAGGTGACCCCGCATCTCGAACTGCATGGCAGTACCCAGATGACTGTTCACAATCTGTCCGGGGTGGAGTTCCTGGCAGAGCAGGGCTTCAGCCGGGTGGTGCTGGCCCGGGAGGTGTCGCTGGAGGATATCCGCCATATCTGCCGCCATGCGACCATCGGGGTGGAGACTTTTATTCACGGCGCCCTGTGTATCGCCTATTCCGGCCAGTGTCTGATGAGCAGCATGATCGGCGGCCGCAGCGGCAACCGGGGCAAATGCGCCCAGCCCTGCAGGCTACCCTATAACCTGGTGGACTCAGACGGCGAGACCGTTCTTGCCAGCGACGCCGCCGGGGAATTTCTCCTCAGCCCCAAGGACTTTTGCGGGATCGAAGTGCTGCCTCAGCTGATCGAGGCCGGAGTCATAGCCTTTAAAATCGAGGGCCGGATGAAACGGGCCGAATATGTAGCTGTCGTGGTTGATAGTTACCGGCGGGCAATGGACGCCTATGCCGCCGACAAGGCCCATTACGCCGTGCCGGAAGAGGACCCGAAAAATATGGCCCAGGCCTTTAACCGGGGTTTTACCACCGGTTTCCTCGAAGGGCACCCCGGCAAGGAAATGATGAGTGACCGCCGCCCAAACAACCGCGGCACCCTGGTCGGCCGGGTGGTAGCCTACAATCCCCAGGAGAGGACGGCCGATATCCGGCTGGAAGAGCCGCTGGCAGTCGGCGATATTATTGAATTTTGGGTCAAGGTAGGTGGCCGGGCCAACGTCCCGGTGCCCAGATTTACTTTGGACGGCCTTCCGGTCGACTTCGCCCCGGAGGGGGCGGTGGCTACTGTGCCGGTGGACAGGTCAGTCAAGGTCGGGGACCGGGTCTTTAAGACCTATGACAGCCGCCTGATGGAAAAAGCCAAATCCTTTTTCGCAGGGGCCAGCGCGGTGCGGCGTATCCCGATCATCGCCAAAGTGGAGGTGTCAGAAGGACAACCCCTCCGCATCACCCTGACCGACCCCGAAGGCAATATTGGCCAGGGCGAGACCGGCTTTTTAGCTGAAAAGGCGTTGAAACGACCGCTGGATGAAGAAACAATCGCCAAACAGGTGGGCCGGCTGGGCACCACTGTGTTTGCCATGGATACCTTAGAATGCCATATCGACGGCGTGGTGATGGTGCCTGTCAGTGAGATCAACGAGGCCCGCCGCCAGGCGGTGGAAGGACTGGAGACGGCTCGTCTGACCCGCTTTTCCCGGCCGCCGCTCACCGCCGGACCGTCTCCCGACAAATTTCTGCCACCAAGTATCAGATCGGATGCCGGTACCAAGGCCCCAAAATTGGTGGTCAGTGTCGACACCCTGAATAAGGCTGCGGCCGCCCTGGAAAACGGCGCTGACATTCTCCTGTTTGGCGGCGAGTCCTATGCCGGTTGCGCCATCACCGCCGACGACTACCGTCAGGCGGTGGCCCTGGCCCGAAAAGCGGGCAAAGAAGTGGTGCTGAACACACCGCGGATCGTCATGGAGCGCCAGATGAAGGCGCTTGTGGCCGACCTGGCCCTGTTTGCCGAGCTTGCACCAGATGCAGTATCGGCCGCCAACCTGGGAACCCTGCGTCTCTTGAAAGACTATCCGTCCCTCAAAATCCGCGGCGACTATTCGCTCAATATATTCAACAGTGTGACAATCGACTTTTTTGCCGGCCTGGGACTGACCGGACTGACATTGTCGCCGGAGCTCAATTTCGGTCAGGTCGAGCAACTGGCCGGGCGCTTCTCTGTGCCGCTGGAATGTCTGGTGCACGGACACCTGCCGCTGATGATTTCGGAATACTGCGCGATCGGCTCTTTTCTCGGCGATCTTCATACCGGCAGCTGCAATAATGCTTGTCAGCGGGGCGAATTCCGGCTGAAGGACCGCAAAGGCGAAACATTCCCCCTTGCCACCGATCAATTCTGCCGGATGCATGTCCTGAACGGCAAGGAACTTAGTTTGCTGCCCCATGTGTCGCGCCTCCGCCGCATCGGTATCCAGCGGTTGCGCTTCGAGGCCAAAGCGGCCAGCGTCGCCCATGTCGCCAAGATCACCCGTCTCTACCGTGAGCTTATCGACCAGGGTGAAGATCACCCCTTGATGAAAAACGACGGTTTGCGGGCGCTGGAGCAGGGGGAGATTACACGGGGGCATTATTTCCGCGGCGTCCTGTAGGGGCGGCTGCTGATAGCCGCCCAGCTGCGTTGTTGGGCTTCCGCCGGCTCGCCTAGCATCTGGACAACTCTGACCGACCTATAAATACGAATTTGGGAGAAAGAAATATTCGTGCGCGTCCTCGGTGCGCATTGCATCAAAAGCATTCCGAGTATTCTTACGATAGCTTGTGTTTAGAGGAGAAAGTTTTAATGGATTCATCTGTACTGCGTACGCTGGAATTTGATAAAATAATTGCCCGGTTGGCGGATTGCACGGGCTCGGTGATTGCCCGGGAGTTGGCTGAGAGTCTGGAAGCGGTGGACGACTTTGCCGAGGTCGAGCGGCGGCTGGAGGAAACTGGCGAGGCGCTGGATATCCAGGCCTCGGTGGCGACTGTGCCGCTAGGCGGCATCCGCGACATCCGCTCTCAGGTCAAGCGGGCCGAACTGGGGTCGTCGCTGGAGGCCTCGGAGTTTCTTGCCGTCGGCAGCACCCTTTATGCCGCCAGGCGGATTAAACAGTTTTTCAACGAGCTGGCAAAACCGGTGCCGCGCCTTGCCGAAGTGGTGGAGGGCATCACCGTTTACCGCAACCTGGAGATCAGTATCGATAATACGGTAAATGAGCAGGGTATGGTGCGGGACAGCGCCAGCCCGGAGCTGGCCAACCTCCGCCGCGAGATCCGCACCGCCCAGCATCGGGTCAAGGAGAAACTGGACAGTATTCTCCACTCCAGCGAATACCAAAAATATTTTCAGGACGCTTTGGTGACCATCCGCGGTGACCGCTATGTCATCCCGGTAAAACAAGAATACCGCCACCACTTCCCCGGCATTGTCCACGACCAGTCGGCCAGCGGCGCAACTGTGTTTATCGAACCGATGGCGGTGGTTAATCTCAATAACGATCTAAAACAGATGGTGGTCGCCGAGCACAACGAAGTGGAGCGCATCCTCCGTCATCTTTCCACCCAGGTGGCGGCGGTGGCCGAAGGGCTGCTGGTTACCTGCCAGGCGTTGGGCGAAGTCGATTTCGCTTTTGCCAAGGCCCGTCTGGCGATTGCCCAAAAAGCCTTTAAGCCTGTGCTCAACTCCGTCGGCAGGGTCAACCTGCGCCAAGCCCGCCACCCTCTGATCGCGGCAGATAAGGTCATGCCTATCGACGTCCGTATCGGCGAGGACTTTCAGGTGATGGTCATCACCGGACCCAACACCGGCGGCAAGACGGTATCGCTAAAAACGTTGGGGCTGTTCGCCCTTATGACCCAAGCCGGGCTGTTTATTCCGGCAGCCTCCGACTCGGAAATGCCGGTATTCGCCAATATATTCGCCGATATCGGCGACGAGCAAAGCATCGAGCAGAGTCTCAGCACCTTTTCCGGGCACATGACCCATCTGGTGGGCATCCTCAGACAGGTCGGGCCGGACGACCTGGTGCTGATCGACGAGATCGGCGCCGGCACCGACCCGGACGAGGGGGCGGCCCTGGCGATGGCAATTCTTGAGTTTCTCCACGCTTCCGGCGCCCGGACCATCGCCACTACTCACTACAGCGAGTTGAAAACCTTCGCCTACTCCCGGAATGGAATCGAGAACGCCAGCGTAGAATTTGATATCCAAACCCTCCGTCCTACATACCGGCTGCTGATCGGCGTGCCTGGCAGCAGCAAGGCCTTCCTCATTTCTAAACGATTAGGGCTTGACGAAGGGATCATCGAACGCGCCCAGCAACTGGTAGACGAGGACTACGCCGAATTTGACAAGGTGCTCACCGCGCTGGAGCAGCAGAAACAGCTCTACTCTGACCGGGAGCGCGAGATGGCCGGACTGCAGCGGGAGATGGAAACCCTCAGGCGCGGCCTGGCAGACGAACGGGATAAAATGGCTGACAAGAAAAATCAGATCCTGACCAAGGCGCAGGAGGAGGCTGCCCTCACCCTGCGCAGGGCCCGTCAGGAGGCTGAGGAGGTCATCAGCCAGCTCAAGGCCCAGTTTGCCGTGACCGACGTCCGTCAGCGGCAGCAGGCCATCGACGGCGCCCGTCGCCGCATCAAGGACAGTTCCGCCGAGGTGCGGTCCTTGGACGACGGGGCCAGCGAGCGGGGCCGGGCGGTGAAGGCCGGGGACTTGACCGCCGGAGCGGCGGTGTATGTGACCAGCCTCGGCCAGAAGGGAACGGTGCTGGCGGTGAACGGCGATGAGGCCACAGTTCAGCTGGGCATCATGAAAGTGAGCGTTCCGCTCGTCAACTGCCGCCTGCTGGATGACGCGCCGGCCTCGCCCAAGACAGACAGCCGCTATGGCGTTTCACTGGCGAGGAGTACTGAGACGCCTCGCCAGATCGACATCCGCGGCACCAACATTGAAGAAGGCGAAATGATACTTGATAAATATCTCGACGACGCTGTTCTCGCCGGGCTCGGCGAGGTCATCATCATTCACGGCAAAGGCACCGGCGCCCTCAAAAAAGGGATTCGCGCCTATCTTAGAGTTCATCGCAGTGTCAAAGAAATCCAGATTGGCGAGGTCAACCAGGGCGGTGACGGGGTCACGGTAGCCAAACTCAAATGAATAGAAGGATGGGGGAATAACAGATGATCACGAAAAGCGAGCAGATTGAAGAGCGGGCAGTGGAGCGGATCGCTGACGCCATGTGCGTAGCAGCCCGGACAGCCCCGAAAGCCAAAGGCACCGACCGGCTGGTAACCATGGTGGTGAACGCCCGGGAAAAAGACCGGCTGGCTGACGAGATGCGGCGGATCGCCAAGGATTCGGGTCCGGCATTTTTCGAGCGCGACGCCGGCTGTCTCGACCGTTCGGCAGCAGTCGTACTGCTGGGGCAGAGGGTGCAGCCCATGGGGGTGGCGCCATGCGGTTTTTGCGGCTATGCCGATTGCGCCGCCTGCGTCCAGGGCACAGGGATGTGCGCCATCAGCACCGGTGACCTGGGGATCGCGATCGGTTCAGCGGTCAGCACCGCGGCCCAGCATCATGTCGATAATCGGGTGATGTTTTCTGTCGGTAAGGCAGCCTTAAATATCGACCTATTTGACGATGATGTAAAAATCGCCTATGGCATTCCACTCAGCATATCCGGCAAGAGTCCGTTCTTTGACCGGGGGTAAAAAAATAAACCGGAGCGATTTCATTCGCTCCGGTTTTTGTATTTTATGTGAGCAGATCGGCATGATCATGGTTGCACTACCAATAGTTATGAGATTCATGGCGCGTCAAATAAATGCACACGAACATTGCAATCGTGCGTTGCCGAGCAAACTACTGCACGCTGCTCTTCATTTTATTTTGATTATCCAACTTTATAGTATAAATAGTATTTACGATCGCCAGAAGGGAGAGGACTACGATAAAAGCTTTGAAAACAAAGAGATTCTGGTTGATCGTATCAAAAAGGATTTGCATTTACAACACCTGCCTGACTAGTCAGTCACTTGCTAATTCCAATATAAACCATTTTAATAAAGGAGTCAAGCGAAAATTAATCCTGTTTTTACTTTGTCACGAAGAAATATTTTATATCTCAAATCGCGTATTGGTAATCGGCAGCAACAGCAATTATACCGGTTTTTTCGCGTCAGGAAATAGGCGGGTTTGTGAAGCGGCGTCAGTGTATAGTAAGCGGAAACTCATTTAATCTGCAAAAGGGGTAATTATAGTAATTTCGGTTGGTTTCGACTAGTTTAGACAGGAAAAGTCAGTTGTTATGTTGAATTAGGAAAATTACGAAAATTGCTTTCGAGGAGGTCTATTATGAAACAGGATAAAGTCCGTCGGCGTACCAGCATTCGCTGGAAGCTGGCACTCGGAATAGCCGCCATTTCTCTCGCCTCTCTGGCTATCATCTCGGCGTGGGGCTGGTGGCTGATGAAGTCTCAGGCAGAACATTTATCGGTGCAGGTCCTGTCAGAACAAGCCAGATTTAACGCCGAACAGGTATCCAATTCTGTTGAAAACACCCAACTGCTGTTGCAGGGGCTGGCCGAGTCGCGGGAGATTGCCGAGACGGCTACTCTGGCCGAGGCTCTTCCTGCCATGCAGCGTTTTGTTGCTAAGAACAAAAATTTGGTTGATAATGTTTTGATCGCCGGACCGGACGGTATCAGGCTGGCCTCGGACGGCACAACCACCAGCATTGCCGACCGGCCCTTTTTCCAGAGGATGATCAAGGAACAGGCGCCATTGGTGTCGGAGATGCTGATCTCCCGGGCCACAGGCAAACCATCTGTCCTTGTCGTGTATCCCTGGAAGGGGCTGGACGGCCGGTTCAGGGGCGCAATCTGGGCCAGCATCCCGCTGGAAAAAATGCAAGAGCAAACAGGAGCAGTTCATTTCGGTGAAACCGGCTATGGCTTTGTTGTCAACGACGAAGGGATTTTTCTGGCCCATGGTGTCAACAAGGACCTGATCGGCAAAATGAACCTCAACGAACTTCCGGACACTGATGTTTTGAAAACTCTGTATAAAAAGGCCAAAGAAACCAAGAAGCAGGCGACCGGCAGCTACAATTTCCAGGGCAAGGACCGTTTCGCGGTCTTTACTCCGATCGAGATTCCCGGAAACCGGATCTGGGTGACTGGCATGGCACTGGAACAGCATGAGCTGAACGGCAGCTCGGCTAAAGCCGGGCTTGGCCTGTTAGCAGGCTCATTTGTACTGGTGATCTTGGCGGCTGTGTGCGCCTATTTCTGGGCTCGGGCCTTTGCCAACCCGATCATACGATGTGTGTCGATCGCACAAAGGATCAGCTCCGGCGATGTGCGGCCGCTGACGAAAACCATCAATACCAACGACGAGCTGGATGATCTGTCTGATGCCATCCTCGGCATGAATGACTCGATCCGCAGTCTGGCTATGGAGTTTCAGGACAAGTCCTCCCGGATCGCGTCGTCCTCGCAGCAACTGACAGCCAGCGCCGATCAGTCGGCCCGGGCCACAGCCCAGGTCGCCGAGTCGATTACCCAAATGGCGGGCGGGACGGAAAAACAAGCCGCCAGCGTTGGTGCAACAATGTCCACAGTGGACAAAACGGTCAGCGAAGTGAAATCAGCGAATGAAGGTTCGGCGCGGGTGGCGGAAATGTCCAACCAGACGCGGACAGCGGCCGAACAGGGCCAACAGTCTATTCGCTCAGCGGTGGGGCAGATGAATGCCATCGCCGCCAGCACCGTCAAAGTTCAGGAATCGGTGAATAAGCTGGCGGCAAGCTCAGGCCAGATCGGTGATATTGTCAATGTCATCTCCAGCATTGCCGGACAGACCAATCTTCTGGCCCTGAACGCAGCTATCGAGGCCGCAAGGGCCGGAGAAGCAGGGAGAGGTTTTGCCGTAGTGGCGGAAGAGGTCCGTAAACTGGCCGAGCAGTCCCATCAGGCGGCCCAGGAAATCACCACCCTGATCGGCGAAAACCAGGTCAATATGGAGCAGGCCATCGCGGCTATGGCAGCCGGGTCAGAGGATGTAAAAGGCGGGACGGCTGTGGTCCAGCAGGCTGGACAGGTCTTTGAAGTGATTGTCGGGGCGGCGCTGAAGACCCAGGCCGAGTCGACTGCCATCACCGGGGTCATGCAGCAGGTCGAAAATCACAGCGGGCAGGTGGTCCAGGCCATGCATGAGATCGACCATTTGAGCCGGGAAAACGCCACCGAGGCCCAGACGGTATCGGCAGCGGCGGAAGAAATGTCGGCCTCTATGGAAGAAATCTCTTCTTCCAGCGAGGAATTATCCCACCTGGCCCAGGAAATGCAGAACGCAGTCAGCCGCTTCAAGGTCTCGTAATGTTCTGACTGATCATATCAGCGATTGGTGGCAACCACCAATCGCTGAACAGAAACACATAGCAAAAGAGGTGTGGATAGCCACACCTCTTTGTTTTTATTGCTCAAACTAGCTTGGTAATGGAAAGAGAATCACGCAGGTGGTTCCACTGCTGCCGGTGACAAAATCGATGGTGGCGTTGTGCCGGTGGGCGATGCTGTAAGAGATGGCGAGGCCGAGACCGGTGCCGGTTTCTTTGGTGGTTAAAAACGGTGTGCCCAGTTTGGGCAGCAGATCGGGGTCAATACCCTTTCCTTGATCGGCGATGGACAGGATAACGCAGTCGGGGCCGAGGCCAGTTTTAATGGTGAGGCGGCCACCAGGCTCCATTGATTCAAGGCCGTTGCGGGTAATATTCAAAACAAGCTGGCGGATCTCATTTTCATCGAGGTGAATATTCGGTACTTCTTTCAGCTCAACATCGATGGCCAGGCCGCGCATCAGGGCGTCAGACTGGATCAGTGGCTGAAGAGCCTCGATTACCGAATTCAGGTTGCAGTCCTGCATCGCGATCGCTTTGTTGTGGGCCAAAGAGAGAAATTCGGTGATAATGCCGTTAGCCCGGTCCAGTTCGTCGATCATTAACTGGAACTGTGGCGCCGAGTCAGCGTATTCCTGGCGGCGGGCGTACAACTGAAGGTAGCCTTTGACGGTGGTGAGCGGGTTGCGCACTTCGTGCCCGATGCTTGCCGCCATCTGGCCGATAAGCCTGAGCCGGTCCAGACGGGCCACCTGCGACTCGGCCTGGAGCTGGGCCTGATGGGCGTGACTCTGGACCCCTCTTTCAGCCAGTCTGACGATATGAACAGGATATTTGTAGAGAAAAATACCGGCAGCCGCGCCGATCAGTCCAAAAACGATAGACAGTATCAGTGTATCACAGATAATATCGCTGGCACTTTCGTACAGGTCGATATAGCCATAGTTTTCGTTGTTGTAGCGGACAGGAATGCGAAAGGGAAAGGTGAAGGGACGATCAGCCTTCAATTGCTGGGTATACCGCAGGGTGGCATTTTTGTCATAGATGCTGATGGCCGCGATTTCCGGCTGGAGACTGGTCTGATCGGCCACCTCAATAAATTTGGTCACATTATAATACCAAAAATCAGGGCTTTCCCTGACCTGCATCTGGATCTTGGCGGCGATCAGCGAGCCGTGAATTTGCGCGTCATCCTGAAAATCACGCCAAGCCATAAAAAAATATGTTGCCGGCATCATCACCGCGATGGCCATTCCGACCAAGAGCGCGCTCCAGGCCATATGACGGGCGAACATGTCGGAAAAGTTCAGGCGGCTGGCCAATTGATCACCTTCCTGTCGGGACGGCGCCCGCTTGCTCCATGATCCGCCGGGCCTCGCCCGACTGAGCGTACTCCACAAATGCCGCAGACCGGCTTGTCAGTTCGCCTTTAAACAAAAAGGAAAGGGTCAGCACCGGCCGGTAGCGGCCGCTGGCGACATTGGCCGGTGTGGGAGCCACGCCGTCGAGCTCCAGAGGCTTGATTCGCCCACCCGACCGGGCCACTTCCAACATATTGATTAGGCCGAATGCCCCTTTGGTTTTCGCCATGACATCACCCATATCCGAGTCGCGGTAGATTACCTGCCACCGCTGGTTGGCAATGGCGTCAGCTAGAGAGTCCTTATAACCGGGAAGCTGGGAGTAGAGCTCTAGGTTGCCGCTGTCGCTGGGCTCGCGGATGTAAACATACATTTTGGCGCCGTTTGCCCAGGTCGTCTTGGTTCCTTGCAGGACGGCGAGAACTTCATCGGAGGAGATGGCGGAATCAGGAACTTCTTCATGGCCGGCGAATACCACTGCGATTCTGGCATAAGGGATTGCCTTCAGCCCGGCGGACGTTTCCTCGGCTGTCAGGGGGCGTGAAATCAGCCCCAGTTCGAGGCTGCCGGCCCGGACTGCGTTGACGGCGCCATTTGAGCCGATGCTTCCGGGGATTTCGATCGGAACTCCTGTTTTAGACTGATAGGCCTCAATCAATTTTGCGGTGACCGGGATGTTGGCACCAGAGCCGGCCATGACGAATTTTTCTGCCGGAAGAGACAAAGAAGAAGGGCTGCTATTGGTCGCAGCAGTGCTTTTTCCACAACCTGACGCGATCAATAAAATAAAAAGCAGGGAGAAGACAACAGCTTGCTTGTACACCGGCACACATCCTTTTCCCTGGGATTCATATGGTGATAGCAATCTCTATCTATTATTTCGTAATATATTATTTCGACATTAAGTTTAAAATCCATGCAAATATATACAAATAAATATTGGAAAACCCAGAAATTTCAATAAAACCCAAAAGCAAGAGAGCTGCGATGAAAATCGCAGCTCTCTTTTTCTTTTAAAAATTATGTTTCCAGTTTAGATAACGTCCGAGATTCTTTTTGTCGGGGTCCAGTGTTTCACTTGGCTCCGGATCAGGGTTTAGGGCTTCGAGAGATGTGACCGCCGCAGCGGGAGGCGCCGGCCGTTTGGTGTCGTGCTGGTCATCGCCTTTATCCGGACGGTCGCCCTTATCGCTTTTCTCGCTCTTGTCGCTTTTCTCACTTTTTTCGCCTTTATCACCCAGATTGCCGAGCAGGCCGAGTACGGCGGAAATGGTGGTCGGGTTGAGTTTGCTCTTGATTTGGGGACTGTTGAGGAGGGGCAGGAGGGACATCAGCGTGTCAGGCCCCAGTCCGCCTTCTCCTTTGCCGAGGTCCCCCAGCAGTTTTTGCAGTGGATTGGCGGCCGCACTTGCCGGTAGGGCCGGAGCGGAGGAGGACTGGCCGCGATTGAGAATCGAAACCAGGCACAGAAGTGACAGGACGGGGATCAGCGATTCGTAATTAGTGCCGTCGCCCGCTGCGGTGTCCAGCATGCGGGTTACCGACCTGAGCAGTGAGCCGGTTTGCTCGGCGGCTTCGTTCGCCATATGTACCCCTCCTCAAAACAACCCGGGTATGTTCGGCAGATTAAATTCGCCGGCCAGTTTGGTCATTGCCGCTTGGTGCATATCCCGGGATTTGCCCAAGGCGTTGTTGATGGTTGTTACCAATAAATCCTGAAGCAGGGCTGCATCCTCGGGCGATAGGTACTTGGCGTTCAGTTCGATGGCTACGACCGACTGCTGGCCGTTGACCACCACTTTGACGGCATCGCCGCTGGCAACCTCGATCCGTTCGTTCTTAAGCTGTTCTTCCGTCTGGCTGACGTACTGCTGGACTTTTTTTACCATATCCATGACATTGCCGAATTGCTCCCACACTGCAAAATCACCTCCGAACGACTCTAAGCTAGTTTATTCACCAAGCGTTAATTTGTGTGTGTCTTAACAAGGTCCGTGATACCCTTTTTCCCTGTCTGTCATATATTAGAGTAGAAATACGACGCCGAAGGAGTGACACGGTAATGCGAATAAGGCGGAGAAATAGAAAGAAACGGGAACTGGAGAACGGGGGGGGAGGCGAAACCAGCAAGGTTAAAGTAGCCAAACCTGTCAATCCCCTGCTGGAAAAACCGATGCAACTTGTCAGGCAGGTGCTCGATAATCCCAACCTGAGCTATCAAGTGATGGTGATTTTGCTGGCCTTGACCTCAGATAATGTGAACATGGACCGGCGGATCAATAATATGACCTCCTCTATCGACAGTCTGCGCGGCATCACCGATGTGGTGAACAATTCCATCCGTTCGCTGCAGACGGCCGCCGAGGCCCCCCGGAAGATTCGCCAACTGATTAAGCAGCCAGGAAAAAGCTAAAATTTATCGGTCAGGTAACACTATGACCCTATTGACCATATACTGAAACTAGAAGGGCGGGCGGTACTTAAAAGGTGCTGGCGACACCGCTGATTTAAACACCGCCCTCTAATAAAGATGCGATTAAGGGGGTAATAACAGATGTCAAGAGGCTTTGGTGGTTGTGGAGGCGGCGGCGGTTTCTTCATCGTATTCTTCATCATCATTATCCTGTTGCTGTTCTTCGTTGTTGCGGAAGAGGAATCAGGCACTATCTAGTCGCTACTTACTCTGGGAACACGCGTCAGGCGTGTTCCTAAAATTTTCGTGGCCGACGGTCACCGATGCAA
Source organism: Negativicutes bacterium (assembly GCA_031292035.1). Next base: position 16,391 of record JARLHX010000221.1, read on the forward strand.
GATCGGGCCCATATATTACAGTACCAGAAAGACAATAATGCAACAAACAGGAAGGAGGTAGTATTTATGGGCTTTGGAGGAGGTTGTGGTGGAGGACGCGGAGGGTTCTTTGTCATATTCATCATCATTATCCTGCTGTTGTTCTTCTTTGTTGCTGAAGAAGATTCAGGCGTAACCATCTAAGAGATGATATGGGATTCGGGTGCGGCAGGCTACCGGTGGGTGTGATTATCCTCATCCTAGTGCTGTTCTTCCTCAATTTTGATTACTGGCCATAAGCATTGGATCACTCAGGCGTTGGCTCAGTAATTTATATGCAGGCGAACACAAAAAAAACACGCGTGATAAACGCGTGTTTTTGATTTCGGTTAATTTTTTCGCGGCTGATCCGGTTTTGTCGGCGGAGTCGGGGTAGTGGGTGATATCGGTGAAGCCGGTTTGGGAGGGGGAGGTGGCAGCGTCCTGTCGCCGGATGGGTTATCGCCGGTCTGGCTGCCTTGATTTTGGCCGTTGTTGCCAGAAGGTTTTGTCGGCTGGGTGCCCTCAATGAAGATTTCGTTCTGGGCATCCTTACTCTTGGGGTCAGAGCTTAACATGCCGTCCTTGGGAGAGATGGTTGCTGAGACGATGCCGCTGGGGCGGAGAAAATCCCGGGGCGGAAGGTTTGCGAGGGCGGCGGTCATGAAATCTCGCCAGATGGTGGCTGGGATGGTGCCGCCTGTGACTCCGGCAAGGAGGCCGTCAGTGTCGAAACCCATCCAGACGGCGGCCGTCAGGTCGGGTGTGAAGCCCACAAACCAGGCATCTTTATAGTCGTTGGTGGTGCCGGTTTTGCCGGCGGAGGGGCGGCCGATATTGGCGCCTGCGCCCGTTCCGTTGGTAAGGACTCCGCGCATCATATCGGTGAGGACATAGGCGCTGCGTTCATTGACGACAGCCTTTTCCTTCGGCTGGTTTTGTTCGATGACCTTGCCGTTGCGGTCGACGATTTTGATGATGGCAACCGGTTCTACCCGCACGCCCTGGTTGGCGAGTACGCCGTAAGCACTGGCGATCTCCAGTGGTGTGACGCCGCGGGACAGGCCGCCAAGGGCCATCGCAAGATTGCGGTCGTTGACGTTGCCGCTGGTCACCAGGGTGGAGATCCCGAGTTGCTGGGCGTAATAGATGATCTTATCCGGAGTCACTTGCTGGGCGAGTTTTACCGCGACCACGTTCAGCGATTGTTCTAGCGCCGAACGCAGGGTGACCCGGCCGTGAGATTTGCCGTCATAGTTCATCGGCGACCAGGAGCCAAAGGTGACCGGGCTGTCGTCGACGATGGTGGCGGGGGACATGCCGCTTTCGATGGCGGTGAGGTAGACAAAGGGTTTAAAGGCTGAGCCGGGCTGGCGTTCGGCCAGGACGGCGCGATTGAACTGATCATTGCCCCGGCCGCCGACCATGGCTTTGATGTAGCCGGTATGGGGGTCGATGGCCACCAAGGCCCCCTGGGGCTGCTTGATGCCATTGGTGTCGGTGCGGTAAGTAGGCAGCTGGCTCATGGCTTTTTCGGCGGCGCGCTGCATATCGAGGTCGAGGGTGGTGTAAACTTTGAGACCATCTTTATAGACCGCGTCGGCGCCGTATTTATCGATCAGCTGTTGGCTGACAAAGTCGATGAAGTAAGAGGCCTCGCTGATGCTGCCGGCCGGGCGGGATACCAGTTTAAGCTCTTTGCTCTTGGCCTGATCGGCAGTGGATTGGGAAATATATTCGTATTTTACCATCTGTTCCAGGACGACTGCCTGCCGTTCCTTGGCGGCTTTTAGATTATTCAGGGGTGAATAGTAGTTGGGGCTTTTCGGGATGCCGGCCAGCATGGCGCATTCGGCTAAACTCAGATCTTCAACATTTTTCCCGAAATAGACATGGGCGGCTGATTCCACGCCATAAGCGCCCTGGCCGAAGTAAATCTGATTGAGATACATCTCAAGAATTTCGGTTTTGGTAAACTGGCGCTCGATCTGAAGCGCGAGGAAGGCTTCCTGAATTTTTCGCTTGAGGGTCCGCTCCTGGGAAAGCAGGGCATTTTTGGCCAGCTGCTGGGTGATAGTGCTGCCGCCCTCAGACACATCGCCGGTGGTGACGTTGGACCAAACGGCGCGCATGATGCCGCGGGGGTCGATACCGAAATGCTGATAGAAACGGGCGTCCTCAGCAGAAATGAATGCGTTCTGCAAATCTTTGGGGATTTTGTTGATTGAGACTGGTACCCGGTCTTCTACCGAGTGAATGGTGGTAATGAGTTTGCCATTGATGTCATAGATCTGCGACGAGGCTGCAGGGCGAATCTCGCCCTTCAGACTGGGCATAGTATGGATGCTGGCAGTCAGAAAACCCAGACCGGCACCGGTAACCATGACAATAAAAACAATGGTGGCAACTGCCGCGATGGTAGGCCATTTGCGGCGGGTGCGGCGATTGTTTTGGCGTTTTTCATTTGGTTCAGTACTCATGGACAACCTCCTTGCCCTGAAATGCCCGCCGCTGGATGTGATCATCCGGAGGCGGAATCTGTAGGCAATCAATTATGCGTTGGTCCGGACAGCGCCAGGAGCCAGCGCAAAGGACACAAACAATAATTATACATAACATGCTGGAAATCCTGCCAACTAACGGGTTCGGTAAAAAAACTTCCCGGTTCATCGGCTTAAATCGACATTTTGCGGTGAAGGAATTTCCGGGGGAAAATGGAATGATATCATAGAAATGGTAGTGTAAGGGCAACGAGGAGGAGTGAGATGGATAAGGTAAGAATGCTCTCCGCCGGCGAGCAGGGACTGGTGGTGGAGTTTGGTACGCAAATCGATCCTGCGGTCAACGCCCGGGTTCACCGGGTGAGCAGACTGCTGACCGCAGCCAAGGTGGACGGGGTGGGCGACGTGGTTCCCACCTACCGGTCGCTGCTGGTGTATTTCGACCCGCTGCGTATATCCCGGCAGGCGCTGATCAAGCGGATCGAGGGGATGCTGACAGCGGGAGGGGCTTCTGGACCGGCACCGGCCGCAGGGCGGATTGTCGACATTCCGGTCGCATATGGCGGCGAATTTGGGCCTGACCTTGATTTTGTCATGCAGCACTCGGGTCTGACCGCTGAACAGGTGGTGGACATCCATACCGCAACGCCGTATTTGGTGTATATGCTGGGCTTTGTCCCGGGCTTTGCCTATCTGGGCGGCCTGGATGAACGTCTGGCCACGCCGCGCCTGGAAAAGCCGCGTACCGTCATCCCGGTGGGATCGGTGGGAATCGCCGGCACCCAGACCGGATTTTATCCGATTGAGAGCCCTGGCGGCTGGCAGCTTATTGGCCGGACGCCCATTAAAGCTTTTCATCCCGAGGCCGCCAACCCCTTTCTCTTTGCCGCCGGCGATTATCTTCGCTTTCGGGCGATCGGCCGGGAAGAGTATGCGGCCATTCAGGCCGAAGTGGCAGCAGGCACCTATACGCCGACAAGCACACCGCTGCCAGCAGGGGAGGGTGACAAGTCATGATCGAAATATTGAGTGCCGGACTTTTTACCACTGTGCAGGACGAGGGCCGCTGGGGTTATCAGGCTTTCGGTATGCCGGTGGCCGGCTGCATGGACCGTTACGCCTGCCGGGTGGCCAATATTTTAGCAGGCAATCCGCCTGAGGCCGCCTGCCTGGAGATGACCTTGACCGGAGACAGCCTGCAGTTTCATCAAGACGCCTTTGTGGCGGTGACCGGGGCTGATATGCAAGGGACATTAAACGGGGAACCGGTTGCAAACTGGTCGGCCTTTGCCGTGCCGGCCGGCAGTGTACTGACTTTTGGCTATGCCCAGGAAGGCTGCCGGGGCTATCTGGCGGTAAACGGCGGCATTGACGTCCCCAAGGTGCTTGGCAGCAGGGCAACCTATACCCGGGCGGCAGTCGGCGGCGTCGAAGGCCGCAAACTGCGCGCTGATGACCGTCTCAAAATCGGCGGCGAGGCCCGGTTGGCCGGTGCGGCATGTTCTTTGCCGCCGGAGTACAAGCCGAGTTATGGCGGCAGCGTCACCTTACGGGTGTTGCCAGGCCCACAGGATGACCTATTCGAGCCCGACGGCTTGACGACCCTGTTCAACAGCGGCTATACCATTACCAATGAGGCCGACCGGATGGGCTATCGTTTGGACGGTGCTGTCATCAAACACAAAGGGAAGGCCGACATTGTTTCCGACGCTCTTTGCCAGGGGGCCATCCAGGTGCCGGGACACGGCATGCCAATAGTTATGATGGCCGACCGGGCGACCACCGGCGGCTACACTAAGATCGGCACCGTGATCGGTCCCGATCTCACCCTGATGGCTCAGGCCAAACCGGGTGATACGGTATCCTTTCGCCAGTGCTCTGACGAAGGTGCGGTCGAGGCCCTCAAATTTGAGCGGGAGCGCTATGCGGCGATTGAAGCCTGGCGGGCCGATGCCGGAAAACCGCCTGCCGGAGAGGTGCGCAGCTTTTGGATGACAGTCAACGGGCAGACCTATTCGATAGAAATCAGCGAGGAGAGATGACAATGTTACAGATCGACCTGAACTGCGATATGGGTGAAAGCTATGGCGTTTATACCTTAGGACACGATGAAGAGACCATGCCATTTGTGACATCGATCAACGTGGCCTGCGGCTTTCACGCCTCCGACCCGATGAATATGCAAAAAACGGTGAAACTGGCCAAGAAATATGGCGTGGCGGTGGGCGCTCATCCGTCCTTCCCAGATCTTGTCGGCTTCGGTCGCCGGGAAATGGTGGCGACGGCGGAAGAAGTCAAGGCCGACGTCATCTATCAGATCGGCTCTTTGTGGGGCTTTTGCCTGACTGAAGGGCTGAAAATGCAGCATGTCAAAGCCCACGGCGGGCTATACAACGTGGCTGTCAAAGACCTGACGGTGGCTACCGCTCTGGCTGAGGCCATCAAAACGGTGGATTCAGACCTTTATATGCTCTGCCTGGCCAATTCGGCCATGGTCGAGGCCGCCAAAAAGGTGGGGGTCAAATATGTTGAGGAGTCCTTCGCCGACAGGGCATACACCGCCCAGGGCACCCTGGTATCGCGCAAACTGCCCGGCTCGGTCATCCACGACGTGGACACCGTGGTCGAGCGGGTCATGGGCATGGTGAAAAAGCAGCAGGTCACCTCCATCGACGGAGCGGCTATTTCCCTCAAGACCCAGACGGTCTGCGTGCACGGCGACACCCCAGGCGCAGTGGCGATGATCAAGAAGATCCGCGAGGTACTGACAGGTGAAGGCGTAGTCTTCAAAGCCTTCGGGGCCTAACCGGAAAATAATTTTGCTAACAGGTAAAGCCAGCAGTCCATAGGGGCTGCTGGCTTTACTATGATCTCGTCCACAAAGCGATCGTCGTTGGCTCCTGTAAAATAAAGGCCGCCAACTGCGGCCTATTTTTGTTGACCCGGTCAGCCAGTCGGGCCGGCTTCAATGGCCTTTTTGTCAATCGCCTCTTTGGCGACAGGTGCCATTTGCTCCTCAGCCTTGGCGATGAGTTCCTTGACCATCGTCCCGCCGATTTTTCCGCCGGTTGCCCCGCCGATCTTACCTACTTCAGCAGTGGTCATATTTTCCCAGCCCACAGACTCAACTTTTTCCTTGAGTCCGAGTTCTTCGGCGGCTTCCCATTTTTTCGCGTCCAGGACGCTTTCATAATTTTCGGCGGTGATTTTCTGGTTGGTCTCTTTGCCCAGCGTTTGATTCGCCGCATCAATTTTGAGCTTATCCAGACCCTTTCGCGCCGCGGGGACGAGGATTTCGTCTTTATCCGGCATCATGCTACCTCCTATTGCGGTTTTTATTAGCATGTCCTCGGTCCTGACGGTGTAAACAGTCATTTTTTTGCGACAGCGGTACCAAACGCAAGATGAAGCATATATATACTAGGCGATACTGCTTTGGGAGGGGAGAACATGAGGTTCTCCGTCAAGAAACGACGACAAGTTTCGGGGTTGACACTGCTGGTCGGTTTTCTTCTGGGGATCCTTTTGATCGGCTTTGGGATCGTCGAGGCCCATCTGAAACCGACAGTCCTGGCCATCGCTGAGGCCCGGGCGACCCTGATCGCCACCCAGGCCATCAACAATGTCATCAACGAGAAAGTCAGCCAGTCCATCGATCCCCAGTCACTAGTCAATATCAAGCTCGACAATCGCGGCCGGGTGGTATTCATCCAGCCCAATACGCTGGAGTTTAATAAACTGGCGGCCGACACCACCATGAAAGTGCAGGACGCCTTGCGGGCCATCAGCGAAGAGCGCATCCAAATCCCAATTGGTCAAGTGCTCGGCAGTCAACTGCTGGCCAGTCTCGGGCCAAAAATCGTCGTGACCATCATTCCGGTCGGGACCGTCCAGGTCAAAGTGGTGGACAAATTTGAGCAGGCCGGGATCAACCAGACTCGCCATATGATTTATCTTTATGCCACCACTTCGATTCGCATTGTTGTGCCGTTGGTCAGCTCGACGGTGAGTGTCAATACCCAGGTTCCGATCGCCGAATATGTAGTTGTCGGCGAAGTGCCCAACACCTATGTCCAGGTGCCTTTCCCGCTGCCAGGGGAACCCGGCGGGAGCGGACAGCCGTGATCGACAGTCGACGAGCGTGCTGGTTGATTTAGGGGTGAAAGAGAATATATGGAAAAGTACCGGTGCGAAGGGCTTTCGCGCCGTTTTTTTTATAAAATACCTATTGCTTGCCGGACGATTTAGGAGTAATATTATTACCATAGAAATAATGTGAAAAGTTTCACATACGGAGGGTAATTGTGAATCAAATATCGATCTGCGTGGGTAGCGCCTGTCATCTGCGAGGAGCTGACGCTGTGCTTAGGGCTTTTGTCGCCCAGATAGAAAAACACAAGATAGAATGCCAAGTGGATATCGAAGGCAACTTCTGTCAGGGACGCTGTACCGAAGGGGTGGTGGTGAAAATCAACGACGAGATTATTACCCAGGTATCGCGTGAGAAGGTTGACACCATTTTTCGGACAAAGATATTGGAAGGAGGGCGGACATGAGTGCAATAGTGACCCAAAAGGCTAACTGCCAGGACTGTCACCGCTGCCTGCGGTCCTGCCCGATAAAAGCCATCGGGATCGAAGACGGACAGGCTCGCCTGCTGGAAAATAAATGCGTGCAGTGCGGCCGCTGCGTGGTGGAATGCCCACAACAGGCCAAACAGGTTAGCAGCCATGTGGCAATGGTGAAGACTGCGCTGGCTGCCGGGCAAAAGGTAGTCCTCAGTCTGGCGCCGTCAGCGGTGGCGGCGTTCGGTGATATTGGCCTGGATAAGCTGCGGGACAAGCTGAAGGCACTGGGCGTTAGCGTCGTGGAAGAAACAGCGGTGGGGGCCGAGGTCGTCTCGCGGTACTACGCGGAAATGCTGGCGACGGCCACAGCACCTGTTATTTCAGCCTGTTGCCCGGTAATTGTCAGTATGATAAAAAAATATTACCCCGGACTGGTAGGCAATCTGGCGCCGGTTGTGTCGCCGATGCAGGCCCACGGCCGCCTGCTCAGACAGCGTCAGGGGCCGGACGCTATGGTGGTGTTCGCCGGACCCTGTATTGGTAAAATCGGGGAAAGGGATGAAGCAGGCAGCCAGGTGGACGCCGTCATCACCTTTGAAGACCTCAGGCAATGGCTGACCGCCCCCTCGGCCTCGTCAGGCGCTGCCTCTGCGGCATCCTTTCGCCAGGCTGCCAGCGAAGCCCGCCTCTACCCGGTCGCAGGCGGTATTTTGAAATCGTTTACAACCAGTGAATATATTTCCAGCGATATCATCGCCGTCGACGGCTTGGAAAAATGCATGGAGGTCTTCGACAGTCTGGTGCGCAGGGAGATCGCCCCGCGCTTCATCGAAGCCTTGGCCTGCAGCGGTGGCTGCATCAACGGTCCGGTCAGCGGCACTGAACAATGCTCTCCCGCCAAACGGCTGCGGATACTGGAATTCGCCGCTGCTAGTACGCCGCTCGGGCCGCAGTTTCTGCCAGACAGTCTATGCTTTGACCGTGTCCATGTTGCCGACCCTGTCCGCGATCTGGCGCCGTCAGAAGCCGAAATCAGGCAGGTGCTGGCCCGGACCGGCAAATTTACCAAACAGGATGAAAAGAACTGCGGCGCCTGCGGCTTTAATTCCTGCAGGGAAAAGGCGATAGCGGTCTGCCGGGGACTGACCACCACCGATACCTGTGTGCCCTATATGCGATCCAAAGCGGAGTCCTTTGCCAACGTCATTGTCGACAACTCCATGAACGCCATCATCGTAGTCAACGGCAAAATGGAGATTCAGGAATTTAATCCGGCGGCAGAGACCATGTTTGGCTGTCAGAAGGAAATCGTCAAAGGGCGCGAGCTCCATGACATTATGGACTGCACCGACATTATCGCCGCTGCCGGGTCGCGGAGCAAAACCAATCACCGCCGGGTCACTCTGGTGCAGGGCCCTGTCACCCATCAGATGATTGTACCGGTGGACGGCCAGGATCTCATTATCATTGTATTGACTGACATCAGCGCCCAGGAAAAGCATTCCCTCGAACTGGAGGAAATGAAGCAGCAGACAGTGGCGAAGGCCACCGAGATCATTAACAAGCAAATGCATGTAGCCCAGGAAATCGCCGGTCTCTTGGGGGAAACGACGGCTGAAACGAAAGCCGCTCTCATCGAGCTGGTCGGGTTGCTCAAGATAAAGGGGGAAGACTGATGATTCAGTTGCACCCGGAGGTGGCAGTGGCTCAGCTTTCTAAGTGCCGCGAGGAACTTTGCGGCGACAAGGTCGAGGTCACCCGCTCCGGCGAACTCACCACCGTCGTCATCTCCGACGGCCTGGGGAGTGGCGTGAAGGCCAATATTCTGGCCACGCTGACCACCAAAATCGCCTCATCCCTGCTCAAACGCGGCATCCCGCTGGAAGAAGTGGTCAACACGGTAGCGCAGACCCTGCCGGTTTGCCGAGAACGAAAAATTGCCTATTCCACCCTTCATATCATAAAATTCCGGCCTGATGGCCAAACCACCGTCGTCGAGTTCGACAGCCCGGCCACCTTTCTGGTGAGGGGCGGCCAGGTAGTGCCTTTTCCGACCAAGGAAAAGGAGATCGCCGGTAAAACCGTCATGGAAGGTCATTTGGCTTTGCAGGAAAATGACTGCATTGTCGCTGTCAGTGACGGAGTCATCCATTCAGGGATCGGCGGCCTTTTGAAACTGGGCTGGAATTGGCAGGGCATCTCAGCCGAGCTCACAGCCATGGATCCGGGAAAATTAAGTGCAGCCCAAATTGCCGCCGGTATTCTAAATTGCTGCAACGGCTATTATCTCGGCCAGCCGGGGGATGACTCCACCGTGGTGGCGGTCAAGCTCCGCCGGCCGCGGCGGCTGACCCTCCTGACCGGACCTCCCGCTGATACGGCCCAGGATGAGGCAGTGGTGCGGAGATTTCTGTCGGAACCAGGCAAGAAAGTGGTTTCCGGCGGGACTACCGCCAATGTTGTCGGCCGGGTGACTGGTAAAAAGGTCAAAGTTGATTTATCGTATTACGACCCCTTGGTACCGCCTACCGCCAGGATTGACGGCATCGACCTCGTTACCGAGGGGGTGCTGACCCTGGCAGCAGCAAGTGAACGGTTTTCCGATCCGACGAGGCTTGACAACCTGTCCCATCAGGATGGTGCCACACTGATGGTACGACTGCTGCTGGAGGCTGATAAGATCTGTATTTACGCCGGCACCGCAGTCAATCCGGCCCACCAAAACCCCAATTTCCCGACTCATATCAACATCAAAAAACAGGTGCTCGACAACCTGCAGGCCAAGCTGGAAGCCGCCGGCAAGGATGTGACGGTGGAATGGATATGAAGGACTCAACGGCGTTTTGCTGAAAGGCATGAAACCCGAGCATTTGTTGGAACTGATCGACGATAATTTGCAGTAATATTTGGAGGAAGATCATGATACAAGTAAGTGAAGTAACGAAAATACGCCGGAAGGTACTGGCTGAGATCTGCGGCCTGGTTTTCCAGGGCAAGCTGGTGGAAAAAATCAAAGAACTGCCGGGAGAAGTGGTGACCGAAGACGGGCCCCGTTACCGCTGCTGCGTCCACAAGGAACGGGCGGTGCTCAAAGACCGGATCAATATGGCCCTGAGCCAGCCCATCGGTACAGATCTGACCGTCGCCGCCGAACGCGCCCTGGCCGGTGAAACAGCAACATTACCGGTGGTGACCATCTTGCCTGAGGCCTGTGATCGCTGCCCGATCGATAAATTCCTGGTCACCGACGCCTGCCGCAACTGCCTGGCCCATAACTGCATCACTAGCTGCCCCAAGAAAGCCATTATGGTGGTCCAGAACAGGGCCTATATCGATAAAGCCAGATGCGTCGAATGCGGCCTGTGCAAGCGTTCCTGCTCCTATGGCGCCATCATCGAAATCAGCCGCCCCTGCGAACGGGCCTGTGAACTGCAGGCCGTCACCGCCGGCGTCGACCGGCGTGCAGTCATCGACTACAATAAATGCGTGGCCTGCGGCGCCTGCAAAGTGGCCTGCCCCTTTGGCGCCATCAGCGATGCGGCCCAGATCGTTCAATTGATCCGGGGACTTCAGGGTCCGCGGCCGGTATACGCCCTTTTGGCGCCGGCCTTTGTCGGCCAGTTCGGCGCGAATGTGAAACCGCCGCAAGTCATCGCGGCACTCAGCCAACTGGGCTTTGCCGATGTGGTTGAGGCGGCCTGCGGCGCCGATATCGTGGCTGCCGCTGAAACGGCGGAATTCCACGAGGCAATGGAGGAAGGGCGGTCCTTTTTTACCACCTCCTGTTGCCCGGCCTTTGTCGGCATGATCGAAAAACATATGCCTGAACTTGTGCCCCATGTATCCACCACCGTATCGCCGATGATCGCCGCCGCTAAGATCATCAAGGCAGCCGACCCCGAGGCGCTGGTGGCCTTCGTCGGCCCTTGCGTCGCCAAAAAAGGCGAAGGGCGGCAGCATCCGGACCTCATCGACTTTGTTCTGACCTTTGAAGAAATGGCAGCCGTTCTTGTCGGCGCCGGCATCAACGCAGCGGCTATGGAGGCCACCTCCTTTATGAGCAAAGCGTCCAGCGACGGAGCTACCTTCGCCCGGGCCGGCGGGGTCACCCAAGCGGTGGCTAACGCCCTGGCGCGGCTGGCGCCGGAGGTCGAGTTTAAACCCCAGCCTTGCGACGGTCTGGAAAGCTGCCGGGAAACACTGCGGAAACTGACGCAAAACAAGCTGGACGCCAACTTTATCGAAGGGATGGCCTGCCCGGGCGGCTGTGTGGGCGGACCAGGCACTCTGACCGACCCGCGGGTGTCGACACGGCTTGTGGAACAATTTGCAGCCGCGGCAAAAGCCAAGGACGCTGGCGAAAAGACTGGTACTCAGGCGGGATGACGGACAGGATTTTCCTTTCCAGGAATAAAGTCCTTCTCAAATGAGCATAGTTATGCTAAAATATAGCCTGACTCAGATTGTATTGAGAGGGGAACCGGCATGTCAGGACACTCTAAATGGGCAAATATCAAACATAAAAAAGGTAGAATGGACGCCATTCGTGGCAAAGTGACCACCAAAATCAGCCGTGAGATCACCGTAGCCGTGAAAACAGGCGGCGCCGATCCGTCAGGCAACATGCGTCTCAAACTTGCTCTGCAGAAGGCGAAAGAAAATAACGTCCCCAAAGATAACATCCAGCGGGCCATCCAAAAAGGGCAGGGGGCGCTGGACGGCGGCAACTACGAGGAAATCCTCTATGAGGGCTACGGACCGGGCGGCGTGGCTGTGCTGCTGGATATCCTGACCGACAACCGCAACCGTACGGTGGCTGATATCCGGCACCTCTTTTCCAAGAACGGCGGTAATCTTGGTGAGTCTGGCTGTGTGGGCTGGATGTTCGACAAGAAGGGACTCTTTCTGATCGACAAGACCATCAAGATGGCAGAGGAAGACCTCATGCTCCTGGTAATTGAAGCTGGAGCCGAGGATTTTAAAAGCGAGGACGACCAGTACGAGATCATCACCGCCCCGGGAGACTGGGAAGGGGTGCGCGAAGCGCTGGATCTGGGCGGCATCCCTATGGCCACCGCCCAGATCACTATGGTCCCCCAGACGACAGTCGAGCTCACCGGCGACGACGCCGTCAAGATGCTCAAACTCATGGACGCCCTGGAAGACCACGACGATGTACAGGAAGTCTATGCCAACTTCGATATCGACGAAGACGACCCGGCGATGCAGTAAAATCGCGGGTTTGGATTTTTTTGAAATTGATTTAGCGCGCGTTATACGTAGCCTTGCCTCCCACTTTGACTGACAAGTGGGAGGTTATTTTTATGGGGAAATGGTCATGACGCATTAATTTTTAAACATCAAAGGATGGGTATAGAGTCGTTACAATTTTCACATTTAACTTGTTTTTTACCTAGATTGTGTTGCAAAAGGAGAAATTTGGCAGTATAATTTGAACAAATGAACAATACGTTCAAATGTTACAGATATGTGGAATGAGAATTCAACGCTGCATGTCTGCGGGTCAAAGGAGGACGGATAAGGATAAATGACTACTCAAAGACGGGATCAAATATTGGATGCTTTCGTTCGAATTGTCGCCGATCACGGTATTAACAGGACAACAATGCGCGATGTGGCGCGGGAAATCGGCTGCAGCGTAGGGACAATATATAATGAGTTTGCCAATAAAGAAGCTTTGATTGACGGGTTGTTGGAGCGGGCGCAAACAGAGATCGATCATTTGCTGAAAAACTTATCGGTTTCTTGTCAGGCTGCTCCGGAAATGCGGCTTCGTCGATTTATGATTGGCTTTATCCGAGCGGTCAATCTCAAAATGCGGCAAGACCTGGCCTTTACCGAATTTGTTAAGGAAGCAAAGCATTATCGCCATATTGGCACTAAGACGACGTATTTCGGCAAAACAGTAAAAGGGAAGGTAGTTAAGATCCTGGAGGATATTCTGGAACTGGGTGTGCGTGAAGGTGCATTCCAGATAGAAAATATCCCTATGACTGCGAGGCTGGTACGTGAAGCATTCACCGAATATTTGATCCCGTTTCTTATTCTTGAAAGAAAACTCGAAGATATTCTCCAGGATGCAGAGGACATGTTAGATTTGATCATTAAATCGCTCAGGACAGTGTAGCCAGCCCGGGTATCGGCCTATTTGCCGAAGGGGCACAACATTATTTTCTTCGAAAAAGGAGATGTCGAAGCAATGAAAGTCAATCTAACCGTAAAAATGATTTTGTTTTTCCTTGTTGTGGTGCTTGTTGGTGTAATCAGTTCAGTATGGGTAGTGACCAACATCCAGCAGGTCGTTCGGGCTAGCAGGGAGGTCCAGCAGCAATATTTGCCGACATTGATTAAAACAAATCACATTGTATTAAATGTTGCCAATCAAGTGGTGAATATCAGAGGTTATTTGCTGACTGGGCAGGAGAATTACGCCAACGAATATCAGCGAATCGCCAAAGAGAACCAGGGCCTTGAAACAGAACTGATTCAAAGTGCTGCAAGCGAGCAAGAACGCAAACAGGTACAGGAAATTAAAGCGGTAAATGACCAGTATAGCGAAACCGTTATCAATAAGGTAATACCCCTAAAGCGAGCAGGTCAGGATCAGGAGGCAGTTCAGTTTAACCTCACACAGCTGGGGCCGATTGCGCGGGGGCTGATAGAAAAAACCAATGCATACGGGGATTTTAGTGAAAAGCAAATCATCGATATCTTTGCCCAGGTGATCGGCAATGCTGAGGCCACGAAGAATGTCGCGATTACGGCCAGCATTATCAGCGCTTTACTCGGCATCCTGGTAGGTTTCTTCAGTGCCCGGTCGATTGCAAAGCCAGTGAAGGCACTAGCCGAAGTCACCGGTTACATCGCCGAGGGGAATCTTCAGCATGAGGTTGAGGTCACCAGGCAGGATGAGATCGGGCAGCTGCAGCGGTCGATCAATGGCATGGTTAACAATCTGCGGCAACTGGTTGAGAGGGTGCAGAACGAGTCGCAGCATGTTTCTGCAGCGTCTGAAGAACTGACGGCAAGCGCTGCACAGTCAGCCCAGGCCGCCAACCAGGTTGCTCAGGTTATCGGTGAAGTGACAACCGGAGCCGAAAATCAACTCACAGCGCTTGACAATACTTCCACCGTTGTCGAGCAGATGTCGGCAGGGGTGCAGCAGATTGCAGCCAATGCCAACATGGTGGCCGGCACGTCGGCCAAATCGGCCGAGGCGGCCCAGGAAGGCAGTAAAGCGGTGGAAAAGGCGATCAGACAGATGGGGCAGATCGAGGAGACTGTTATTCATTCGGCGGAGGTAGTGACAAAATTGGGGACCCGGTCGAAGGAAATCGGACAGATTGTCGATACCATCTCGGGAATTGCCGGGCAAACCAATCTATTGGCCCTGAACGCCGCGATCGAAGCGGCGCGCGCCGGTGAGCAGGGACGCGGCTTTTCGGTGGTAGCCGAAGAGGTCCGTAAACTGGCAGAGCAGTCGCAGGAAGCGGCCAAACGGATTGCCAGCTTAATTGCTGAAATCCAGACAGATACCGACAGTGCTGTTGTGGCGATGAATGAGGGAACTAAAGAAGTCCGTATTGGGAATGAAGTAGTGAATCACGCCGGAAAGAGTTTTCAGGAAATTTTCGGGCTGATTGGCAATGTGACTGACCAAGTGCGGGAAATATCAGCCGCCATCCAGGAATTAGCGAGCGGCAGTCAGCAGATCGTGACAGCGGTGAGGGACATCGACGCAATCAGTAAGGAAACGGCTGGTCAGTCCCAGACGGTCTCGGCGGCAACTGAGGAGCAGTCAGCCACGATGGAAGAGATCGCCGCATCCAGCCAGGCGCTGGCCAAAATGGCGGAAGGATTGACCCAAGCGATCAGCAAATTTAAAGTATAGGCTTGAAGTGGGTGCAGGTATTGGTTTTACAGGCTATGCATATACCTGTTTAGCCAGATGACAAAAACAGCCGCAGAAGTAATAAAAACCGCCTTTCTGGCGGTTTTTTTATTACTTCTGTAGATTAGAGAAGATGGTGTCGTTATTTATGTGTTGGCGCTACTTATATCTTCGGTATTCCGTCTTTCTTTTCGGTGGCGAAAACTATAGTTTGTGTTTAAAATAAAATTGTTGCACACGACATACTAAATATAGTGTTTGAGGTGTTGGCATGAATATGGCGCAAATTAACAAATTGCGAAAGGCCAATCAGATCCCTTTCCGGGTTGTATCCTGGCTGGAACAGTTAACTCCAGTTGTGCTTGACGATGAATTTGGGACGATGTATGAAGGCCGTATTATTGCGGAAGATCACTATGGGCGATATGCTGCCACTGTAGGGGTTACCGATCAGTTAATGGTGTCACCTGTGACCACTTGCAGCAGGACACCCTTTCGAATACTGAAGATGGAACAGGGGATTTTAGTGTTTGAGAAGAAAGGCGGGCAGCGCCATACCATGCTAAATAGTAGTGATGAATCATGATGGAGAGCAATTGAATGGCTGATTATGATTATTACTCATAGTTTCGACCGGATGTTTCGGGGAGAAGATGGATATACTATCGTTGCTTGATTTGGAGGGAATAATGATGGAAAAAGTGATTGACCTTGTGCAATATAAAAAGGATCTAGACCAGTTCCATGGCGATTGTGGAATACTTGAACTCGAAGAATCTGCCAATCAACTTTGTGAAGAAGCGTGGCATTTGCTGGTTCCCATGCGTTTACTGAAAATTGATGCCTTAACTATCGATTCCACAGGCAGCATATTAAACATACAGTATAAAGAGGATGAACCGAACTAGCAGTTTGTCTGACTCGGGACAATTGACTATAGGACGTTTATCAACAGGGAAAGGGAGCAGGGCATCTGTCTGTCTCCCTTTCTATTTTTGCGAGTATATCTTATGATAGTCCGGTGCGAGGCGAGAAAGAGATTTTGCAATATCTCAGGCTACTATAAAAGGAATGTCCCAGCAGCCTAAAACATAGATTGCAATTAGCGGCTAATAAAATTGATGGGAGAGAATGCGCTTGGCTAAAGAGGGGGAGACAATGAAAACCCATATCCTGTCACCCGGAGAGATTGAGCAGTTACTGCAGCATGATTTCGGTAATAAACTTCAGCCGGTCGACAGTAAAAAACTGGCCAAACAGCATCATGTCCGCGAAGCTGTGACGGCTTATAAAATCAGAAGTGTCAACTGTACTCGGCCGGACACCACAAAGCCATAAATTTATCTTTCTATCCGGGCATAATTCGACTTGAGGCACGTAAATATAGACAGTGATGTAATATCATATGAAATTGGGGGTATTTTATGAAGTGTAAGAGTTTAGTTTGTCCGGAATGCGGCGAGGTTGCCAGTGTGTTGGTTGAAGCAGGTGATCTGGTGGTAAAAGACGGCGAACTGCTGCTGCTGCAAGTCTCGTATGAGGATGGAGACATCTATCTTTCATTTGAAGAATCAATGACAGAGCTGGATGACTTCGGTGAATGCGGTGATTGCAACGGGGCGTTCCGCATAGCAGAGTTTCTCGAAGATGACGGCTAGCGCGTAAAGGCGCGAGGCGAGATATGATCGCGGGGTGGAGCAGTGGCAGCTCGTCGGGCTCATAACCCGAAGGTCGCAGGTTCAAATCCTGCCCCCGCAACCAAAGTTTTGAGGTTCTGTAAAGGCTGCAATCAGTGTTGATCTTTAAAGCATGTCAAACAAATAGCAAGGTGCCAGGGCAGGGCTGGCATAAAATAACGCAAATTTGCGCCGCATGGAGCTGCAAAGTTTGCGTTATTTTATTTCAACCCATGTTTCGAATTATGGCGCTGAGAATGCCGCGCGAAGTAAAGGCCTGCTGCCAGGAGGGCACAAAACGGTAAACATGCCGAGTTTAATATAATCAGACAAAGAAAAGGGTAAAGTGCATACGATTAGGATTGCGGGCAATAATAGAGAAGCATTATTAACGCTGTTTCGAAGGGGCTATATCATGGAATTACTCAGAAATAGATTAACAGTGTACGCGCTGACGCCGGAAGAAGTCGAGTCGATGTTGATTTGTCGATTTGGCGGGAAGATTGAGCCGGTAGATAAAGCCGGACTGGCGAGAGCAAGGCAGGTGCAGATCCAACAGGAGGCGCGGCAGTTGGCTTTTCAAGCAAGCAAACAACCGAAGGAAATAGTTTAGCTTATGGTAATTTTTACTCCGGCGTTTAATGAATAGCACCTCTCCTGATAGGGGCACAATATTCATACTCCAAACAACTCCCTAAACTCGCCGCCTGAACAGGTGGCAATTTTTTTGAAGGGGTATTTTGGTACGGCAGAGTGAAGGGCAGGTGAAGTTTGAAGACCAGTGGCGGTGAAAGTGGCTTGTTTTAAACCCTAATGTTGTGGTGAAAATTTTCCACAAGGATGGTGTTTCTATTGCTGCTTGCCGATATACAATATCAAGAAGCGCTTATGAAATTGATCACTGCTTCTTCGGAAGAGCTTGAGCAGTGTCAGGAAAAATTTGATATGTTTGTCGCCGCAAATCCAGAATATACAGTCCCTAATGCCATTTTGAAACTATTTTGTCCGCCAGGAAGCAGGCATAAAGAAACCGACAGATCATACAAAGGAGTCTGATTTATGAAGGAAAATGAATTAAAAAGTTATACCCTTATGCCGGAAGAGGTTGAAGCGATATTGCAAAATAATTTTGGCGATAAACTCCAGCCAGTCGATAATGTAATGCTTGAACAACAAAAACGCAAGCAGCAGCAGCACCAAGCAAATATGGAGACATATAAAACACGATTTCAAAAAGAGCCAAAGGGGTTGCATTAATTAAAAGGGTAGAATCGCCCGGACAGATGGAAAGCAAAAAAAAGAGCCTTAGGAGGCTCTTTTTTTAATGTCAGGAGCTATTTTGTCGTGATAGTCATCTGGGCAGTCGCCGGTTTTGCATAGGTTCCAGTTTGAACTTGATTGTTCTGGCTGCCTAGCTCAACGGTGTCCATTTGTTGTATGGGATGTTTGCGGTGCTTGTTCTGCAGCGGCAAATTTGAAGTTGCCTGCTGTTTTTGGTATTGGGCAATCGCATTCGTACCGGCGCCGATGGATGTGATTGAATTAGCCATACAGGACGCACCCCCCTTTGCTTGTCAATTTGCTTTTATCGCCGAAGAAGTTATATTATGGATTTCCTTCGACAGATATTGACAAATACCTCTAAAAAATAAAGCATGAAATAAATTTGGCTATAAAACAATTAGGAGGGAGAAAAACAAGAGCTGTTCGTCCGCTTGGGGCTCGGATGTTGGATCATCGAGGACAGGAGTGTTTTACAGGTTTGGGTGTGCAGCGCGGCAGGTATTTTGGCTGATGAGGAAGAATATATAGTATAGAATACAATCAATTCAAAGGCTTGGAAAGGAACATTCAGTCATGATTCTGGGTTTTATTTTTGGTGTAGGTATTGCCTACTTTCTTACGCTCTTTCATATCGACCAAACCATCATCGCCGGAGTGAAGGACCTGATCAATATTAATATCGGCCAGAGTGGCTATTTTTTAATGATGGGGCTGATCGGCGGCATATCTCGTGTTATGATCGGGGGCTTCCTCACCGGATTGGTGGTTGCCTATCTGTTTACATTCGTCAAGCTGGACCATATCGTCATCGAAGGTCTGAAGGAATGGTTCAAGTACGATTTGAGTACCGGCGGTTATTATCTCTTGTTTGCTGTCAGCGGCGCGGCGCTGAGTTTCCTCAAGGTGGTGCGGGTGTTTTTGAAACCGGTATTTTATCTGACTGGGAGAAAGAGCAAGTAAAACTATAACTATCAATCATTGAGAGCGACAGCGTCAATAGGACGCTGTTTTTTTGTCACGCTTACATGATCCGGGTTAAAAAAGGACTTGTCAAAAGTGTGAATTTTCTGTTAATATATGAATGCGGCACTAAATGATATTGATAGAATCAAGGGAGCGGAATAACTGTGGAACAAGAGGGAAATTGGCGACTATTAATGAACGAAGGCAAGGGTAAAATGTCTCGGTTGATTTTTTCTAACCGTCGCTGTCTTATTGACACCATTGTGCAGTCCCAAAATGCGGCGCGCGTAGTCCATAATGTCCTGGCCAACTCCTGGAACAGGGATCAGTTGATGGTCTTTTTGCGCGGCGAATCCGAGCAGGTTGTGCAGGAGGCGCTTTAATAGAGCCAGACTGCAATATGATTTGTTCTATTGTTGATAGATTAGCTGTATCCTCTATTACTATTGATAGAGGATATTTTTCTGTCTGTCTGGCTTTTTGGACAAAGCGAAACATAAAAGAAAACAAATGGTAATTTTTTACAAAACAAGGCAAGAAGGTCTTGCAAAAATACCAATATATGTTAAAATTGGATTAAAATAGGTAGTGGAGGGAAGCTAATGTCGGTTTTTAAAACATATATTGGTGACCTTGAAGGTCATAGTTTTGTCTGGAATCCGGATGACGCGACCTATAACAACGGCAACATGCCACCGGCCCTCAGTCCGCATTTTCCAGTACTTAATGGTTTGGAGAGCGTGGGTTTCCGGCTGGTGTATAAGATTTTGACCGGTGAATTTTATGGCAAGCAGGTGGATTGGGGCTGCTGGGTCGCTAAGGTAAACAAGACACAGATCATCGACTTTATTAATACTCATTACCTGTGGGGTGAATGCTACCTTGGTTTTGGTGAGACCGATCCAGCGTTTGAAGACGAGTTGGGTGAGCTGCTGGTTGCGGTGCGCTCGTTGGAACCAGGTAAAATGTATGGTCTGGTAGCTTGTGAAGCAGCCGATCTTACGGCAATACACCGCAGGATGGCGGGCGGACGGCGAAAGACTAAGGCCAACCATGAAGGGTTGCCGAAACGGCGACTGGCATAGGTGTAGGCCTATCGACCAGGGTGAAATGGTGCCACTATCGGGTGTTTGTATAAAAATTGGTTATTATGGTAATAATAGCGGCAACACGAAACTGGGAGGGTTTTCGATGTTGCCGTTTCCTAAAAGCGCTAAACAGCGCATCATCCTGGCTTCGAGCATCTTTGCCGCGGCTTTCGTTTTGGCCTACTATTTCGGTGCGTTTTCACTTTTTAGAGAAACCGTACCAAGATTGCCCATGGAGGCAGAAGTGGCCAAAGACAGCAAACTGAAAGTCACCGCTAATACCGATTTGGTGCAAAAAATCCTTTTCCTTAAGTGTAACGACGAGGAAGTATACCGTACCAAGCCAGCCGAGAATCTGGTGGGACTGAGTCTTTACCAGGTGCAGAAGGTGTATAACGGCTGGACCATCGACAGGTTTGACGCCCAGGAGGTGGATCTGTCGCTGAAGGTGGACAGCTATTGCCGTGAACATGCCAACAATCAGTTTGTCGGGGCGAAGGACGGCTTTGTCGCCGTCTTCTATGGTAAACCTGGAGCCAAAGCGATTGTTAAGGAGATCACCGATATCCCGCTGAGTCGTCTGAGTGGCGAGGATGTCGATGAACTGCGGCGCGGCCTTGTTGTCCAGTCACGCGAAGATTTGCTGCGTACCTTGGAAGGCATGCAGTCCCGGTAACTTATCAGGATGTATCGAAGCAAGCTGCCCGCGGGTCCTATGGCTCGCGGGTTTTTGTTGTCTCTGCGCTGTTTTCGGTCGATTTCGAAAAGAGATATATTGCCATGGAAATTATTGACAATAAAAACCTGTGACAGACGCTTCTGTAGTATGTCTCCGCCAGTGCCAGCAAATATAAGCCCGACTACGTGGTGGCTGCTGCAGACTCAGGCACTTGTATCCGCGCGGATAATCGGACCCGCGCCGGCGAAAACTAGAGAAGCAGTTGATTGGCGGATGCGACACCGGCAGGTGGAGGAATGACTATGGATACTGAGCAAATTATCATGGCGGCAGCGGCTGGGATTTCTTTGCTGCTGCTGATTTTCGCCGTGGACTGGCGCTATTTCCGTGACTGGGTCGTCGTCTTTTTATTCAAATGCACGCTTGATTTTGCCTGGGGCAGCCCGGTGGTCAAGAAAGGGCTTATCGAATATCCTGTCCGGCTGCTGCCCGATTGCTTCGAGACAAGCATCCTCTTTGAGCTATGGGTCTTCCCGGTGCTGTGCATCTTGTACAACCAGATCACCAGGGAGCGGGGACTCGGACCGATACTCTATTATGCCCTGCTGTTCAGCGTAGGCATGACGGCGGTGGAATACTCCCTGGAAGTATACACCGGACTGATCAAATACCTGCACTGGAGCTGGCTTACAACTTTTATCACCTTGACGGCCACCTTTTTGGCATCGCGGACTTTCATCGCTTTCTATCGCTGGGGATGCCAGTATTTTACCCCTAAATACCGCCAGAAATAATGAAGCCCTGCAGGCTATGCCGCAGGGTTTCATTTTGAATATGATGAGTGCTGGAATGGGCAGGGGCGAACAGAGATTTGCCCCTCCTTTGGAGGAAAAGCGCCGGGGGCCGTCGAATTAGCCTGGTGTGAGGAGGGCTGGCGATGCTTGTTTTGGGAATTGACCCGGGAACCGCTATTTGCGGCTACGGGATTGTACATATGGAAGGCAGCCGCCTCAAAGCACTGAAATACGGCGCGGTCCAAACTCCAGCCGGAACGCCGACGGCTGATCGGCTGCAGGCGATTTTCAATGGGGTAGATGCTCTGATTAAGGAGTTCAAACCCGACCTTGTCGGTGTCGAGCAGCTCTTTTTCAATACTAATGTTTCGACTGCCATGACGGTGGGGCAGGCCCGGGGGGTCGTACTGCTGGCTGCCGCCCAGAACAGCGTCGAGGTGCTGGACTGCACGCCGCTGCAGGTCAAACAGGCGGTGGTGGGCTATGGTAAAGCGACCAAAGAGCAGGTGATCTTTATGGTTCAAAAGCTGCTGTGTCTGCCGGCAAAGCCCCATCCCGACGATGTGGCCGACGCGCTGGCTGTAGCCATCTGTGCCGCTCACTCCAGTGTGCTGGGGCGGTTGAAGGAGTATCGAAGATGATTGGTTATCTTAGAGGGAAAATCACCCATCTGTTCAACGAATCTTGTTTTATTGATGTTGCCGGTGTGGGCTATCGGGTATTTATCCCTAATTCGACCCGTCAGGAACTTGTAGTAAACGGGGATGCACTTCTTTTCACCTATCTGAATGTGCGGGAAGACGCCCTGCTCCTTTACGGGTTTTCGAGTCAGGCGGAGTATGATCTTTTTCAGCTTTTAATCGGCATCACCGGAATCGGTCCGAAGGTGGGACTAGGCGTACTGTCGGCCATTAGTCCGGTGGATTTTGCCCTGGCTGTGAGCCAGAAAAACGCAGCACTCTTGACCCGTATTCCCGGTATCGGCAAGAAGACCGCCGAACGGATGATACTGGAACTGACTGACAAGATTGGGTTACCGGAAGGCGGGACAATCACGCCGGTCAAGGGTACTGTCGGTCGCGCCGGGCCGCCGGATGAGGCCCAGGAGGCTTTATCAGCGCTGATGGCTCTGGGGTATAGTCAGGCGGAAATCCTGCCGGCCCTTCACCAGGTGAAAAGCGAAGGCCAGACTGCGCCTGAACTGATCAAACTGGTCCTGAAGGAGTTTTCTAGGAGGTAGTCCATGGAAGAAGAAAGAATCATCGCCGGAGGCGAGCTGGAAGGCGACAACTGGCAATATAGCCTTCGCCCCCGCCGGCTCAACGAATATATTGGCCAGGACCAGGTCAAACAGAACCTGTCGATTTTCATCCAGGCCGCCGTAGCCCGGGGCGAAGCTCTCGACCACGTTCTTTTATACGGACCGCCTGGTTTGGGGAAAACTACGTTGGCTGGCATCATCGCCAACGAACTTGGCGTCAATTTCCGCATTACTTCCGGGCCGGCCATCGAAAGACCTGGCGATTTGGCAGCCATACTAACCAATCTTGGCGAAAAAGACGTGCTGTTTATTGATGAGATTCACCGCCTGTCCCGCGGTGTCGAAGAAATCCTTTATACCGCCATGGAGGACTACGCTCTGGATATTATTATCGGCAAAGGTCCCAGCGCTCGTTCCATTCGGCTGGATTTAGCTCCTTTCACGCTGGTGGGGGCCACCACACGGGCCGGGGCGCTGACTTCGCCGCTCCGCGATCGCTTTGGTGTCATCAGTCGCCTTGAGTACTATGAACACAAACACCTCGAATGCATCGTCGAGCGGGCGGCTGCCATTCTCAATATCGCCATCGACAACCGCGGTGCCCAGGAAATTGCCTGCCGATCCCGCGGCACCCCCCGGGTGGCCAACCGTCTCCTGAAACGGGTGCGGGATTATGCCCAGGTTGCTGGTGACGGAGTCATCACCGAAGATATCGCCGATAAGGCGCTGGCCATGCTGGAAGTCGACAAATGCGGTCTGGACAAGACCGACAGGCGGCTGCTGGAGGCCATCATCACTAAATTCGGCGGCGGTCCGGTGGGGCTGGAAACACTGGCTGCGTCGATCAGCGAAGAAACCGAGACCATTGAGGATGTCTACGAACCCTTTTTGCTTCAGCTCGGCCTTTTAAACCGTACACCCCGTGGACGGACGGCCACCATGGCCGCTTACCAACACATGGGTATCGCCTGCCGCAGCGGCGAAGAGGGAAAACAAGATAAATTGTGGTAGGGTATTGCTTATGAAAATGTTACTTCATGTCTGCTGCGGCCCCTGCGCCGCCTATCCGGTTCAGCACCTCAAGGAGGAGGGGCATGAACTTGTCGGCTTTTTTTACAACCCCAATATTCACCCTTACAAGGAATTCAGCCGACGGCTGGAGACCACGTGCGAGTTTGCCGCCCAGGCGGGTCTTGAGCTGGTGGTCGATGACCGCTATACCCTGGAAGAGTTTCTTCACCAGGCGCTCACCGCCGGTGAGGGGCGCTGCCGCGAATGCTATGCCATGCGGCTGCGCGTGGCCGCCCGTTACGCGAAAGAGCATGCCTTCGACTGTTTCAGCACCACCCTGTTGGTCAGCCCTTACCAAAAGCATGAGCTGATCCGGACCACCGGCGAAGCCATCGCAGCCGAAGAGGGAGTACCGTTCTGCTATATCGACTTTCGGTCAGGCTGGCCGGAAGGGGTGCGGATCAGCAAGGAACTGGAGCTCTACCGGCAGCCTTACTGTGGCTGCATCTTCAGTGAAAAGGAACGTTATCTTAAGCCGCGAAAGGGGATTGGCTGATGTTGCCGGAGTTTGACTCATTCGGCAAGACGCTGATGTTTTTCGGAGTCATCCTACTGATTGTCGGGGCGCTTGTTCATTTCGGCGGCAAGTACACCAGCCTGGGACGGTTGCCTGGCGACATCCGCATCGAAAAGGAGAATTTCAGTTTCTATTTTCCCATTGTCACCTCAATCCTGGTCAGTGTGATTCTGACTATTGTGCTCAACATATTTAGCAGGCGCTAGAGCCAAAGGAGTAGTTATGGGCAAAAAAATTCTGGTATGTTTCCTGCTGCTGCTGGGGATCGTTTCTACGGCGGTGGCTGATGCCGATGCCGACGCGGCAAGCACTGGGCCGATTCTCCGGGTGGGGCTGCTCGCCAATCAGATCAATATCATTTTGTCAGCCGACGCTGATTATGTTTTGACTGATACGGCCACTGCAGAGACATTGGTTGAGTTTAAGGCAAAACAAAAGGCGGCATTGTCAATAAAAAACAAGCAGATCACCATCAACGGCGCAGCGGTGGCTGCCCGTGAAATCAGCGTGACTGTCCGGGGGACCGGGCCGCAGATTACCGAAGTCAACAATCGCCATTACCGGGGCGCCATCACCATCCATCCCACTCAGGGTAAAACCGGGTTGACGGCGGTGGATACCCTACCGCTGGAAGAGTATCTTTATGGCGTCATTCCCACAGAAATTTCTCCGGCCTGGCCGGTCGAGGCCATGAAGGCCCAGGCCGTGGCTTCCAGAACCTATGCTCTTTACAGTATGAAAAAATTTCATGACGACGGCTATGATGTAAATACCTCCACCGATTGTCAGGTATACAAAGGCCGGGATATCGAGGACCCGCGGTCGACCAAGGCGGTAAACGACACCTTCGGCCAGGTCATCCTCTACCAGGGTAAGCTCATACCGGCGTTTTTTCACAGTGACGGCGGCGGCTATACTGAAAGCAGCGAAAACGTCTGGGGTAACTACGAACCGTCCCTGCGCGGGGTAGTGGACTATGACCAGAAATCGCCTCACTACTACTGGAAAAAAGAGATGAAACCCCAGGAACTTGGCGATACCCTGCGGGCGGCCGGTTATGACGTCGGCACGTTGCAGGCTTTTGAACTGTCGGCGCTGACCAAGCAGCCGGTGAACGCCTCTGACCGGGGTGTGTCCGGCCGCTTAAAAACCATTCGAATCATCGGTTCGACCGGCAGTGTCGAAGTGAGCGGCGCAAAATTCCGCAGTGCCCTCGGCCTGGATAGCACCTTGTTTGATATCAAGGTCGTCCTGCCAACCGAAAAATCCTTCAATGTCGACATCGTCGACAGCTATGGCAATATCGGCACCAAAGT
Organism: Negativicutes bacterium; assembly: GCA_031292035.1. Next base: position 42,039 of record JARLHX010000221.1, read on the forward strand.
CTTTGAAGTCAACGTGCCGCCGCTGCCGGAACGCAACCTGATCACCGATAAGCCCACCACCCGCCGGATTGGCGGCCGGGGCGACGAGACGGTTGTATTCAGCGGTTATGGCTGGGGGCACGGCCTGGGGCTCTCCCAGTGGGGTGCCAAGGCCATGGCGGAAAAGGCATCAGATGGTGACACCACATATTTCAAAGAGATATTGAAACACTATTATACAGGTGTGGATATCCAAAAGTCTTATTAAGGGGCAGTTCCATGCTATTATCCGATTTTGATTATCACTTGCCGGAAGAGCTGATCGCACAGCAGCCGGCTGACATCCGCGACCATTCCCGCCTGCTGGTGCTTGATCGCACCACCGGGGCCCTAAGCCATCGCCTGTTTTTCGATCTGCCGCAGTACCTTGCCGCAGGCGATACCTTGGTATTCAACGACACCCGGGTCATTCCGGCGCGGCTGATCGGGATCAAGGCCGGTACCGGCGCCAAGGTGGAGGTCTTTTTGCTCCACCGGCTGGATGCTGATCGCTGGGAAGCCCTGGTCAAGCCCGGCCGCAAACTCAGACCAGGCACTATGGTCGAATTCAACGCCGAATTGTCGTGCGAAATACTTGCTGTTACCGACTTTGGCGGACGCATCGTCCGCTTTGTTTTTGACGGGATTTTTGAAGAAATTCTCGACCAGCTGGGGGAAACGCCGCTGCCTCCTTATATCCATGCCAAGCTGGCCGACAAGGAGCGCTACCAGACAGTCTATGCCCGCGAGCGCGGCTCGGCCGCGGCGCCGACGGCGGGACTGCATTTTACCCCCGAGCTGTTGGCTGGGCTGAAGGAAAAAGGGGTCAATCTGGCGTTTGTTACCCTGCATGTTGGCCTTGGGACCTTCCGGCCGGTGAGTGTCGACGATGTTACCAGCCATAAAATGCACCGGGAATTCTACTCTGTTCCGGCCGAGACTGCCGATATCGTTAATCGCACTCGGGCGCGGGGCGGGCGGATTATTGCCGTCGGCACCACCGCGGTGCGGACGCTGGAAACGGCGTCTGCCTCCGGAGTTTTGGAGGCAGGCAGCGGCTGGACCGAGATTTTCATCTACCCAGGCTATGAATTCAAGATGGTCGACGCCCTTGTTACCAACTTTCACCTGCCCAAGTCTACCCTGCTGATGCTCATCAGCGCCCTCGCCGGGCGGGACAAGGTACTTGCCGCCTATCGCGAAGCGGTGGCCCAGCAATACCGCTTCTTCAGCTTCGGCGACGCCATGCTGATTGAGTGATGCAGTATTTTGGATAAAGAAAAAACCACATTGTGCGGCAAGGGCCGATACAACATGGTCAGTTATTGAATCAGAGATGTTAGGGTGCAGTGTCAATCGCCTGGCGTGACAGGTTCGGGTGCCGCAGCAGCGGGAGCGCGACTTTTTATTGATTCCAGCCGCAAAAACAGCAGGAGTAGGACAACCTGGCTGAAGCCTTCGAAGGCCGCATCTAAAATGGCGGTTGGCACAAGGAGCAACAGGTTATCGGGAAAAATGAACACAATTAGTACGCCCCAGATATACTCAACCGCGATTCTGGCAATTGTCAGTAATACCAACATTCCAAATACAGTCCACCAATGACCTTCAACCAAGCTTTTACTGTAGCGAAGAGCGGCCATGCCGCGAAAGTCCCGCAAGATAACAGCTTGCAACGCAAATAAATAAAATACTCCCATGATAATCCCAGGGATTATAACCAGCAGGAACGCTACCAATAGGATGACTGCAGCAATGGAACAGGTCATCGCAGCAGCTGCCGATTTGGTTCGCACGGTGCTCATTATTGCAGACCATTTGACGGTTTCGCCGTGTACAATGCTGGCAAGTAACTGAATCAGCGCACAGGATACCAATACATAGAGGACGAAATAAAGGATGAACCATCCAATAGAAGATAGCGTAAGATTTTGTTTGTCGATCAAGAGGTCTTTGAAATAAGGCGGCACTGTAATCAGCAGTGAAGCTATCACAATGAGGATTGGATGGCGGGAGAAGATCCCCCAACCGAGGCGGAAAATTTGCGTGACCGACAGGTCTTCAGCAGCAGAAATCTGCTCATTGTATGTAACCAAGGCGCACCTCCAAAACCACTTCAATTCTCAACAAAATATTCCGTTATATTAACAAAAATACCTTTATTTGTTAAAAAATAAAGCAATTTCCGAATTGAGAGAGGGATTTTCCATGGCTGTTACCTACGAACTGGTCAAACGCTGCGCCAAGACAGGCGCCCGGGCCGGGCGGCTCCATACCCCCCACGGCGTCTTCGACACCCCCATCTTTATGCCGGTAGGCACCCAGGCCACCGTCAAGGCCATGTCGCCCCAGGAGCTGGCCGATATGGGGGCCGGTATCATCCTCAGCAACACCTACCACCTCTTCCTCAGGCCAGGCCACGATCTGGTGGCCGAAGCCGGTGGGCTGCACTCCTTTATGAACTGGGATCGCGGTATTCTCACCGACAGCGGCGGATTTCAGGTCTTCAGCCTTGGACCGCTGCGCAAGATCAGCGAGGAGGGGGTGTCCTTCCGCTCGCATATTGACGGCTCAAAGCAGTTTCTGTCGCCGGAAAGGGCGGTGGAGGTGCAGATGGCCCTCGGGGCCGACATCATCATGGCCTTTGACGAATGTGTGCCCTATCCGGCAGAACACGACTATGCCCAAACGTCCACCGACCGGACCACCCGTTGGGCCGAGCGTTGCAAGGAAGCCCATACCCGCAAGGATCAGGCCCTTTTTGGTATTGTCCAGGGCGGGATGTACAAAGACCTCAGGGCAAAGAGTGCCCGGGAACTTGTGGCTCTCGACTTTCCCGGCTACGCCATCGGCGGCCTCAGTGTCGGTGAACCCAAGCCGCTGATGTATGAGATGCTGGAGCATACGGTGCCCTTGCTGCCAGAGGGTAAGGCTCGCTACCTCATGGGGGTCGGCACCCCTGACTGCCTGGTGGAGGGGGTCATGCACGGCATCGACATGTTCGACTGCGTCTTTCCGACCCGGGTGGGCCGTAATGGCACAGTGATGACCTCACACGGCCGTATGGTGGTGAAAAATGCCGAATTCGCCCGCGATTTCCGGCCCATCGACCCAGAATGCGGCTGCTACGCCTGCCGTAACTTTTCCCGGGCCTATATCCGCCATCTCCTCAAAGCAGACGAAATCTTCGGTCTGCGCCTGACCACCACCCACAATCTCTACTTTTTGCTGGACTTCATGCGCCGGATGCGCCAGTCCATTATCGAAGACCGCTTTCCAGCTTTCCGCGAAGAGTTTTGGAGCCATTACCCGACCCGTTGAAGGATTTCGACCCAGGGTGTGGAATATATCGAAAAGACAAATTAAGGGAGGTGAATTTGCTTGGCAATTCCAGACGACATTCTGCAAATGATCAATGCTTCCTGGCCTTTTCTTCTGATGATGGTTATTTTCTATTTCCTGTTCTATCGCCCACAGAAAAAAGAGCAGCAGAAGCGCAATGAACTGCTTAACAGCCTGAAAAAAGGGGACCGCATCATTACTGCCGGCGGCATGTACGGGACTATTACCGCCCTTTCCGAAAAGACGGTCACCATCCAGGTGGCTGACAAGGTGCAGGTCGATTTCTCGCGGAGCTCGGTGACGGGTTTCCAGAATTCGAACAAGAACAGCGACAAGTAAGTATGACACACGAGGCCGCACGAGCGGAAAAGCAGCGGCTGCGCCAAGAAATATTGGAAAAGCGGCGTAGCCTCACTCCAGAGCAGGTGGCGGACGGCAGCAGTCGAATCGCCGCTGATTTTTGCGCCTGGCCGGTGTATCTGGCTGCAAATACCATCATGATTTACCTGGCCATGGCGGACGAGCCCCAGACAGATGGTCTGATCGTTGACGCCCTGGCGTGGGGAAAACAGGTGTGTGTACCCGTTCTGACAGAGAAATACGGTGTGATGACCGCCGCCGAAATCACCGGCCTTGAGGGTTTGGTGACCGGCCGGCTGGGCCTTAAAATGCCTGACCCGGCCTCAGCCAGACCAGTTTGCCCTGCCACCATCGATCTGGTGGTGGTGCCGGGTGTGGCTTTTGATTCAAGCGGCAACCGACTTGGTATGGGCGCCGGCTACTACGACCGTTTTCTGGCTGAGGCCAGCAACGGCGTGCGGCTCGGGCTGGCCTGGTCGTGGCAGCTCGCCGCAAGGGTTCCCAGTGAAGATTTCGATATCAAGATGCACTATCTGTTGACGGAAGGTGGCTTTTTATCCTGCGGCCGGGGCGGAGGATGATCGAGCGCCGTGCAGGCTCAGGGAATGGGTTATGGAGATTAAAGTTGGTATCGCTAAAATCAATAAATACGCGGTGGCCGATTGTGGAGACAGTGTAGAAGTGGCAGAACGACCACGTGGTGGTATTTCTGCCATTTTAGCTGATGGTCAGGGCAGCGGAAAATCGGCCAAGATTACCAGTGGCCTTGTTGTGGCGCGGGCGGCGGCCCTTATCACCGAAGGGGCGCGCGACGGCGCGGTGGCCAGGGCAGTCCACGACTATCTTTACACCATCAAGGACGGCAAAGTTTCGTCCACCCTCGCCATTCTCAGCGCCGATCTGGAGACTGAGACAGTGGTTTTTTCCCGCAATTCCAACTGCCCGGTACTGGTTAAAGGATTATATGGTATTGACAGTTATGACGACGAAGTCAATCCGATCGGCGTTCATAAACATATGAAGCCGTTGATGAATCAAATCCCCCTCGAAGTGGGCACAATTGTGGTAACATACTCCGACGGCATTCAAGCAGCCGGACGGAAGAGGGGCAATCCCATGCAGCTGGACAAGATCTTCCGCTATATAACCGAAAATGAGCCGGAGGACGTGGATTTTATCGCCCAAAGCATTCTTGAATATGCTCTGGAACTCGACGAATATCGTGCCGGAGACGATATGACGGTGGTGGCTTTGGGGATTTCGGGGCGGGAGTCGGCCTACAAGATTCAGCGGATTAGCGTTTCTTTTCCGTATTAAGTGGGTGATACTATGCGGGTTGTTGTAAGCGGCCCCTGCGCGTCAGGCAAGACTACCCTGGTGGCCGGCCTCACGGCACGGGGTATAGAGGCGTACAATGTGGCTCAGGAACATTCCGGCGTTCCAACCTTGTGGCGGAGAAAAAACCCTGATGTCCTGGTGCTGCTTGATGCTACCCTGCCGGTTATCCGCACACGGCGCAACGTCCCCTGGGGCGAAGAAAGGCTGACGGCCCAGCGCCTGCGTCTGCGCGACGCCCGCCAGAACGCTGATCTCTATATTGACACAGATCCCCTTACCCGGGAAGAAGTCGTCGAGAGAGTATTAGAGCATATCAAGGAGAGACACTGACATGCTAATTACTGAAGCTAATTTGAAGCAGGATCATGAAGTCCAAGTGTATCTCGCCAGCGGCACCGAATATCTCCGCCAAATGGGCTTTACCGAGCACGGCGATCGGCACGCCTCCATTGTTGCCAAGTTTTCCCGCCGGGTACTGGAAAGTCTGTCTTATAGCGAACGAGACTGTGAGCTAGCGGCCATCGCCGGGTATCTTCACGATATTGCCAACATGGTCAACCGCTTCAACCATGGCGGCAACGGTGCGATGATGGCCCACAGCATTCTCAGGCGGCTCGAGATGCCGCCGGAAGAGATCGCGCTGGTGGTGTCAGCCATCGGCAACCATGAGGAAGAGCGGGGTAATGCTGTCAATCATGTGGCCTCGGCCCTTATTCTTGCCGACAAGTCTGATGTGCACCGTTCCCGGGTGACCAATCGCGATTTTGCCAAGTTTGAAATCCACGACCGGGTCAACTATGCGGCGGTAAGCAGCGAACTCCTTGTGGACAAGGAGAAGGAGACCATCTCCCTCAAGCTGGTAATTGATACCGACATCTGCCCGGTTATGGAATATTTCGAGATTTTTCTTGAACGGATGATCATGTGCCGACGGGCAGCCGAGTTTCTCAAGTGCCGGTTTAAACTCATAATCAACGAAAATGAACTGCTTTAGCCTGTTGCCAGTCGTTGACAGGGCAGCAGCCGAAGGGATATAATGGATTTTAGTGCATAAGAGACTTAGGATTGGAGGAGAAATCCTTGAGATGGGGCAATCTAGCTAAATTTTTAGTTGTCGCGCTGGCGATCATCGTAGGCTTCGGGGTGTTCATATCCCCGCTGGCCATGTCCATCAAACAGGGACTAGACCTGCAAGGCGGCACCCATGTTGTCATGGAGGCCGTGGACACACCGGACGCGCCGGTGAATGAAGACGCCATGCAGCGGTTGGTCCGGGTTATTGAACGCCGGGTCAACGAAATGGGCCTTACTGAGCCCATTATTCAGCGCCAGGGAGAACGGCGCATTATTGTCGAACTGCCGGGGGTCAAGGACCCTGAGGCAGCGATCGCTCTGATCGGCAAGACGGCCATGCTGGAGTTTAAGGACGAAAGCGGGACGACTCAGCTAACAGGCAAAGACCTAAAAGACGCCAAGGCGCAGATTGATAACAATAACCGCAATCTTGTCGCCCTGGAATTCACCGATGAAGGCGGCAAAAAATTCGCTGATCTCACTGCCAAGAATGTCGGTAAACAGATCGGCATCCTGTTGGACAAGCAGATGCTGACAAATCCGGTGGTCAATGAACCCATCCCCAACGGCAAGGCCATCATCACCGGCCAGCGGACCCTGGAGGAAGCGCAGCAGATCGCGCTCTTGCTCCGTTCCGGCGCACTGCCTGTCAAAGTTGACATTATCGAGACCCGTACCGTGGGACCCACCCTTGGTCAGGATTCCAAGGAAAAAAGCCAAGTGGCTTTCGCCATCGCTATTGTTGCGATCATTATCTTCATGCTTTTGTTTTACCGCATGTCCGGGTTGGTGGCCAACATCGCCCTGACGCTGTATGTCCTCTTGCTGCTCTTCTGTTTGAAAATGCTCAACGCAACGATGACCCTGCCTGGTATCGCGGGCATCATATTGTCGATGGGTATGGCGGTTGACGCCAACGTACTGATTTTTGAGCGCTTCAAAGAGGAATATCGCGCAGGAAAGACCCTGCGGGCGGCCATGGATGCCGGGTTTGACCGGGCATTCAGGACGATTATTGACGCCAATACCACCACCTTTATCGCTGCAGCGGTACTGTACGCTATGGGTACCGGCCCGATCAAAGGCTTTGCCATCAACCTTGGCCTAGGCATTATCCTGGGCATCCTTACCGCGGTTTTTGTTACAAAATTCTTACTGAAGTCGCTGATGAACTCCAATGCCTTCAAAAGCGGCAAAGTATTTGGGGCATAGGGGGTGGATGAGAAATGACATATAAGTTTGACATTATCGGCAAGCGTTATTGGTTTTTCCTGCTTTCCGCCCTCATCGTCATTCCGGGCCTGATTTCTATTGCTGTTCAGGGCTTTAACCTGGGTATCGACTTTACCGGCGGCACTATGCTGGACCTGAAATTCGCCCGTGCGGTAACGGTAAGCGAAGTTCGGGAAGTTCTCAAAGATGTCCATCTGGAAAACAGCACCATCCAGCTGGCCTCCACCAGCGGAGAAGCTTCGCCCAACGTATTCATCCGTACCCGGGTGCTGGAAGAAAACGAGCGTATCGAAATCCTCAGTGATCTTCAGAAAAAAATCGGCCCTTATGACGTACTGCGTGTCGAAAAGGTCGGCGCCATCATCGGCACCGAGCTGACCCGCCAAGCCCTCATTGCGCTGATTGTAGCCTGGGCGCTGATGATCCTCTATATCAGCTGGCGGTTTGAGCACAAGTTCGCCGTCTCCGGTGTGCTGGCCATCCTCCATGACATCATTGTCGTGATGGGCATCTTTTCGCTATTGCACAGGGAGATCGACGCCTCTTTCGTGGCCGCCATCCTGACCATTGCCGGTTATTCGATCAATGACACCATCGTCATTTTCGACCGGATCAGGGAAAACCTGAAAACTCACAAGAAAACCGAGACCTTCCAGGAACTGGTCAACCGCAGCATCTGGCAGACCATGACCCGATCGATTTATACCGTTCTGACTGTGCTGTTCGCCACCGCCTCGCTCTATTTCTTCGGCGGCGAGACAACCAAAGGCTTTGCCCTGGCTCTCTTGATCGGCTTTACCAGCGGCGCGTATTCGTCCATCTTTAACGCCAGCCCCATCTGGGTGACCTGGAAAGAGTGGGAAGAACGCCGCCGGATCGCGGTCAAGACCAAAGGCGCGAAGTAAATCCAAATCGATAACAGTAAAAGAGGCAGGGATTTCTCCCGCCTCTTTTTTGTTTGTCCGGAAAATATTTATATACACCCGGCAGCGGTGAATATTGCGCCAGACGCGGTCAGCGCTTAGTATAAAGATAAACGAAATGACAGGCAGGTGATTGATGGTGAACAGCATCCTTCTCAGGCTGGAACAGCTAGGTTTTTCCTCCTATGAGGCCAAGGCCTATCTGGCGCTCCTGCGCAAGCACCCGGCCAACGGTTATGAGGTTAGCAAAATATCACGGATTCCGGTAGCTAAAATCTACGATACCTTAAACCGGCTAAAGGTCAAGGGCGCGGTGGCGGAAAGTGGAACCGACCAGGGGAAATACTATCCTGTGCCGCCGGAAGCGCTGATGAATAAGCTGAAACAAGATCTGACCGGCATGATGGAAGATCTGGAGGTCAGCCTGAAAGAGGTCGAGCCCCTGCCGGACATCGAACTGACGATGAATCTGTCCGGTTATGAGATCCTGGTGGACAAATTGCACCAGCTCATTGTCAACGCCCGTCAGTCGCTGCTGGTGTCGCTGTGGCCGGCGGAGGCGCAGCTTCTGGCTGATGATATCGTCGCAGCGGAAAAACGGGGTGTCACGGTGGTGTGCGGGGTATTTGGCGCTATGAACCTGGCGGTTGCCCATACAGTGAATCTCGAGAACTGCGGCCGGTCATCCGAGGACCGCCTGGGCAACCGACTGACGGTGGCGGTTGCTGACGCAACAGAGGTGGTCATCGGCGAGATCGGCGGCGAAGGCGGTGAGGGAATCTGGACCACAACGCCGGCCATCGTTCTGGTGGCGAAGGAATATGTCAAACACGATATATGGGGTCATTTTTTGATAGAGGCTCTGGGCGAAGAAAAGTTTGCCGGTCTCTGCCGGGAAAATTCACTATTGTCGTATTTAATAAAACAACGCTAGGAGGGGTATTTATGGCTGATTTAAAGATTACCGCCACTGCGGTGCAGGGCAAGTGCTCTGCCGGAATCAAAGCCGGTGACAAAATCGTCCTGCGGGGTGCTACCGTGTCCTTGGAGGAAAGCGACTGTATCTGCGGCTTTGCCTTTGCCAACATCTATCCGGCAGTATTTGCCGCCCGCCTCGGCCACGACCTGAAAGACCTCGGTCTGACCACGCGGACGGTGCAGTGCATCGATCCCGGTCCACCCTACAGCGAGGGCGGCACTGTCCATTTCCAGATTGAGGCCATCGAGCCGCGATGAAGGAAGCAGAGCTGAACCGTCCCGAACCCAGCCTGATATATGTTCATCTGGAACTATTGGTTGTTGTGGCCATTTGGGCCGGGACTTTTGTCGCCACAAAGCTCCTTTTAATGGAGGTTCCCCCGGCATTGTCGGCCTTGTACCGGTATCTGCTGGCCTCAGTGGTGATCGTGGCTGTGGACTGGCGGAATGGGGAGAAAATCCAGCGGCAAGACTATCCGGCTATTATTTTTCTCGCTTTGACCGGGGTGACCCTTTACTACCTCTTGCAGCATTTTGGCATCCGTTATACCGATGCCACCGACGCCGCCATCCTGATCAGCCTGTCGCCTGTATTCATCGGTTTGATCTCCTGGATTTTGCTGGGCGAGAAGCTCCGCCCGCTGACCGTGACCGGCCTGGCGCTGGCCTTTGTCGGCGCCGTCCTGGTCATTACCGGCGGCCGCTTCGACTACGCGGCAATGGATCAACAGGTATGGGGAGATATTCTCATCCTGCTGACCGCCGTTTCCTGGGCCTTTTACAGTGTATATGGCAAGAAACTGCTCGGGCGATACCAGGTCAACACCATCATCAAATACACGACCGTGATTGGCACCATCTTTATCTTGCCATTTTCTCTGTCAGAGATTGCCGATGTCAAATCCTTTGCCCTCAGCTGGGTAGGAGTCGGCTGTCTTCTTTATCTCGGACCATTGGCGTCGGTTTACGGCTACCTGGCTTGGTACCGGGCGCTGTCCAGACTGGCGCCGGTAACGGTGGGCAGCTATCTGTACTTTCGGCCGCTGCTCACTGGGATCATCGCCGCACTGGTCCTGGGTGAGGCGATCGGAGCCGGGGTGGCTGTCGGCGGCGGACTCATCCTGCTGGGCACCTATCTGACTGTGAAGTGACAACATTTTTTACACCATCCTGCCCCTATCCTAATATCATAGTAGCGATAGAGGTGGTGGTAAGGATATGGGCTCATTCTTACCTGCGATTTCTCTGGCCATTGTCCATATAGCCGGGGATAATGCCGGGGTGGTACCGGACGCGGCAGCCGCATCCGGCGCAGATGTATATCTTGTGACCGTCTTGGCGTACATGGTGTTGGGGACGATAATCACCGCCGTTTGCGCCTGGATTGGCGCCTGCTCTGGTTTTGAACTGGGGGTGCTGACTCGGCGGATCTTCGGATGTTCCGGCAAAAAAATGTTGGCAGTCGCCATCCTGGTTATTTCCATTCCAGCCAGCGCCCTGACCGGCGGTTATTTCAGCGGCTGGCTGGTCCACAACCTGACCGGACTGCCGTATGCCGTGGCGGCTTTCGGCTGTCTGGCACTATTTTCTCTTCTCGCGGCCGGTTATTTTGATGATGTATTAACTCTTGCCAGTTATGGTTCGTTGCTTTTCGTGCCGATCGTAATTTTGCTGTTTCTTGGCGGAGGTCGTCCGCCGGCCATTCCTTCGTTTGCAAACACCAGTATCGACTGGGCGCTGGTACTGGCGTTGCTTGCCTATAATGCCGGTGGGATGCGACCCATCCTGGTGACCGAAGCGGCGGCCTGTCTGGCAAAAAGAGGACGCCCGGCAGTGGTGGTGTCGATAGCGGCAAAAATGGTGGAAGGACTGGTCACCCTGGCGATGGCCGGGCTGGTGATCGCAGCCGGCACAGAGGGGCCATTGGCCATATCAGTGGCTGCCACCAATTACCTCGGGCCGGTGGGCGGCCTACTTTTCGACTGTAGCCTGCTATGTGTCTTTCTGACCGCCATGGCCCCGGCAATGATGGTCAACGCCAGACAAACCGCCAGCCTGACCGGACTGGGGTTCTGGCCCTCTCTTATTACCGCGGCGCTGGCCGTTTATCTGGTCAATTGCATTGAGTATTTCACCCTGCTCTCCATCATGGGAGGGACGGGCTTTTTGATGATGGGGTTTATTGTTTATACAGCCTATGTCCTTTATAAACAGCGGAGGAAACAATAGTATAATCAGTCGGAAACAGGGTGGTATGTAAAACTGCTGCCCTGTTTATTTTGTTAGAGCTCGTCTGAAGCGTCTATTTTCCGATAGACCACTATCTACAAAAAGGGAAATATCCTATTGGTGCCTAAATAGCAAATAATGAATCGTCGCGAATGGGTCCCATTAGAGCCAGTGCAGGCAATAATCATCGCTCTAGAAAAATTTTACATACTATTAACAAAAGCTTAATGTTGTGCCGTTCCCAGGCCAATATAATAAACTTAGTGAGAATGGAATTGAAGGAGGCGCAACATGTTCAAAAAGGCAAGATGGTTCGGCGTGGCGGCGACAACTGTCGCTTTAGTCGCCGTAATGATCGCGGCAGCTCTTCCCCAGCAGCAGACTGCTACTGCGGGTGTAAGCAACGGCTATTACGGCAAAAAGCCCAAGTACATCTTTTTCTTTATCGGCGACGGCATGGCCATGCCCCAGATCACGTCCACTGAAATCTTTAAAGGTACGGTGGAAAGCACCAACCCGATGAACAAGGAAAAACTCAATTTCGAAACTTTTGCCTATCAGGGAATGCAGGCCACCCATTCGGCCAACACTTTTATTACCGAGTCGGCTGCCGCCGGAACGGCACTGGCTACCGGCCACAAAACCAACAATGATGTTTTAGGAATGGACCCGACCAAAACGATAAAATATAAATCCATGGCCGAAATGGCCAAGGAAAAGGGTATGAAGGTCGGCATCGTCACCAGCGTGTCCCTCGACCATGCCACCCCGGGGGCGTTCTATGCTCATGAGGCCACCCGGAAGAATTATTATGAGATCGGCCTGTCTATGGTCAACAGCGGCTTTGATTACTTTGCCGGCGGCGGCCTGCTGGCTCCCACCGGGGCGAAGAAAGACAAGCGCGACGTGCTGGACATCGCCAGACAAGCCGGCTATAAGGTGGTCAACACCCAGGAGGATATCACGAAATTGAGCGCGGCCGACGGCAAGGTTATCGCCATCAACCCACTGCTGGCTGCTGATGAAGCTTTGGAATACGATATCGACCGCACCGACCAGCTCTCTCTGGCTGATTTCACCCAAAAGGGCATTCAACTGCTCGATAACCCCAACGGCTTTTTTATGATGGTCGAGGGCGGAAAGGTTGATTGGGCCTGCCATGCCAACGACGCGGCGACCACCGTTCACGATATGATGGCCTTCGAGCGCTCCATCGATGAGGCCCTCAAATTTTACGCCAAGCATCCGGATGAAACCCTGATTGTCGTTACCGGCGACCACGAGACCGGCGGAATGACCATCGGCTTTGCCGGCACCGAATATCAGACCTTTTTCAGCAAAATCAAAAAACAAACTTTGTCTTTCGAGGAATTTGACAAAATGGTCAAGGTCTATCGCCAGACGGTGAATCCCAGCGCAGCCACCCTGGAAGACTGGCTGCCTGTTCTGGCCGACAAATTCGGCTTGACTGATCTGACCGACTATGACAAGACCCGTCTCAGCGACGCCCTTGCCGCCAGTATGCTCGAACCTGGCAAGCGCAACAAGGACCCGCAAAGTTATCTTCTGTACGGCACCTATGAACCATTTTCGGTGACTGTAACCCATATTCTCAACCAGCGGGCCGGTATCGGCTGGACGACCTATGCTCACACCGGGGTAGCCGTTCCCGTCTTTGCCCAGGGGGTTGGCGGCGAGAGCTTCCAAGGGTCGTATGACAATACCGATGTGGCCAAGAAAATGATGAATATCATGGGACTGCAGTTTCAACAATAATAACCCGCGTGATTGACTGTCTTCAAAGGCTGGAGCGGGAGAGCATCCTGTTCCAGCCTTTGTATCTCAGAAAGGATTTGACGCCATGTTCCGTCCAACCGCCGATAGAATCTTTGTCCTATTGGTTGCAGCAGTTTGCGCCATCCTCTACTTTTTGCCCACCGGGTTTCCCCAGCAGGAAGACGGCTATATCCGCAGCCGGGGCCAAGTCCTGGCAGTCGACAACAGCGACGTCCACCAGCGGGGGGTGGTCCAAGTCGGCATCCAGGGGGTGACACTGCAAATCGCCGATGGCCCCTTCCGGGGCCAGCAGGTGGAAAGCACCAATTCCTTATTGGGCAAGCTGGAAATGGACAAGGTCTTTCAGGCCGGCGACAATGCGCTGGTTGTGCTCAAGGGCGAAGAGGGGCGGATTGTTGCCGCCAACCTGATTGATCATTACCGGCTGGATGTGGAGGCACTGTTATTTATCCTCTTTGTTGCAGCGCTTTTTTGGTATGCCCGCTGGACAGGGGTCAAGGCGGTATTATCGTTTGTTTTTACCATTCTTATTTTGTGGAAGGTCATGTGGCCGCTGTTTTTGAAGGGCTGGGACCCGGTCCTTCTCTCCCTGGTGGTGGTGGCCGCCATTGTCGGCTGTGTGATTTTCCTGGTCACCGGCCTCAGCCGCAAGGGGCTTGTCGCCTTTCTTGGCACCATGAGCGGGGCAATAGCCGCCTGCCTTCTGGCCCTGATTTTCGGCGGGCTGTTTAAAGTCCACGGGGCAGTGGTGCCGTATGCCGAAACGTTGCTGCATGTAGGGTTCAGCCATATCGATCTGACCAAAGTTTTTCTTGCCGGTATTTTCCTGGCGTCATCGGGGGCGATGATGGATGTCGCCGTGGATATCGCGGTATCGGTGGCCGAACTGGTGGATAAAAAGCCGGATATAACCCGCCGTGAGGCGGTCGCTTCGGGAATGAACGTGGGGCGGGCCGTGGTCGGCACAATGACCACCACATTGCTTCTGGCCTATTCCGGGTCGTTCACCGCCTTGATGATGGTTTTCATGGCCCAGGGAACGCCGGTGGTAAACATCCTCAACCTGACCTATATTGCCGCCGAACTTCTTCACACCCTGGTTGGCAGCTTTGGCGTCGTGCTGGTTGCTCCCTTTACAGCAGTACTGGCCGGCTGGCTGCTTGTCGGCAAGACAACAGAGGATTGACAGGAGCGGACGGTCTCAACTACATTTGACGTCAGCAGAAACAGCCCTGAAATTGGGGGGCTGTTTCTTTGCTTTATACTAAAAATCGGGCGAGCGCGGCATGATAAAGACAGGGGCCAGGCGGCTCGACTGTGTGCGGTTAAAAGGCAAAAGCGCTGGGAAGTCTGGTTGAATCAGTCTCGCGCCGGAAAGGTGGGGCAGGGTTGTTTATCATCAAAATACTGGCGGCGTTAATCATGATGGCAGGTTTGTTCGGGACGCTGGTGCCGCGGATTCCGGGGACGGTGCTGATCTTTTGCGGTGCATTGTTTTATGGTGCTGTCAGCGGCTTTTACGCGGTTGCACCCTGGATATGGACTTTACTGCTGGTGCTTTTGGCGGTGGCCGAATTGGGTGGGAGATGGCTTCGGGTGGTTCTGACCCGCCGTTTTTCGATGACCCGATTGTTTGCAACCAACAGCACCATCGCCAACTTAGGCGGCATTCTGGCAGCAGATGCCTTGCTCGGGCCTGCTCTGGGATTAATCGCCTGGGAACTTATCGCCGGCAAGGCGCTTGAGCCGCGGGGCAATACGGTCGCGAAAATCCTGCTCCGGCTGGCGGCGGTCGCTATACTCCGTTTTGGTTGCGGGGTGGCGATGGTAGTAGTGGTAATCAAATACATGTTTATCTAGGGACGGCGATTCCGGATGGCCTCACCTGCCGTCGGGAAGAATAGAAGCAAGGTGCTATCAGTTCGCACCGGCGCGAACAGCGAGAATACAGCGGGGAGGGGTTCGATGCGACAGTACAGCCATCTTGTCCGGCACAGCGGCAATCTACCATTGTTTCAGGCCGTCGAAATGGCGGCAACAGCTATATCTGGCGGACATCCTTTTCATATTCACGCCGAAGGAGTCAGAGGGACTGGGAAGACCACTGTTATGCGCGCCGCCAGAGTCATTCTTCCACCGATCAGGCGCATCAAAGGCTGCTGTTACAACTGCGATCCCGCCTGTCCCCACTGCCCGGAGCACAAACACTTGACAGGAGCTGAGCTGGCCGCAGTGGGTACGGAGGTTGTCCCTCGTCCGTTTTTAGAAATATCGCATGGTGCTAAAATCGGCACTGTTGTCGGCAGCATTGACCTCGGCAAGCTGATCGACCGTACCCAGCCGACCGCCGCCCTGCTTCCGGGAAGCATTCTCAAGGCCCATTGCGGCGTCCTGTTTATTGATGAAGTTAACCGGCTGGCCGATACAGCGCCGGAGCTGGCTGATGTGCTGCTGGATGTCATGGGCACTAAGCCAGGGCGAATCCAGGTGGAGGAAACCGGCCTGCCAACAGTGGAAATGCCGGTAACGGTGAGTGTTTGGGCCGCCTCCAATCCGGATGAAGAACCAGGTGCCCTGGCTAGGGTACGAAAACAATTGGCCGACCGGTTTGATCTGGTTGTCAATATGGGGCGACCTGGTGATTACCAGTCTGTTCAGGATATTCTGGCCCAGGCGGACGGTAAAGCCGCCCTGGAGACTGTCTATACCCTTCCGGCGGCAGATTTTCGTCAGGTGGCGGTGGGGGAGGCCATCAGGGCCATTTTGGCGGCGGTGTATGTAGATTTTGGGCTGGAGAGTCTGCGCGGGGTGGAGGCCATTGAAACAGCGGCCCGGCTGGCGGCAGCAAAAGCCTGTCGCCAGACTGTCGAGGTGCAGGATATGATCCAGGTTGTGCCGCTAGCCCTCGGGCATCGTACCGACGCTGCCACCCTCACTGCGATACTCCGCTACCTGCACAGCATTGCTGGAGATCCGGGAGGGAGGCTGATCCGACCCAGACTGGACCTGCCAGGGGAAACCACCGGCCCGGCGTCGTCAGACGGAAAAAAATCGATGGCAACAAGCTCATGGTGGCAGCGTTTTTCCGAGCGATTACGCGGTTCACGCCGAACGCCACCGGCCGAAAATACAGTCGATCAAAAGAAACCAGCCAGACAACAAGCCGCCGGTTCCAATGCGGGAGGCTCTGGTGAAACCGTCGCCGATCCGATGAAGACAGAAATTATTGCTCCCCCCCAGGTCGCGAGTTCGCTGGTCGATTTGCCGCTGGAACGGTATGTAAGCGCAGAGGCGAGTCAGCCTCATGAATGAGGGACTTCATGACCAAATGAAAGATTTGCTGCCCCTTCTCAGCCGTCAAGCTGAGGAGCTGGCAGGGCATATCCGTAGATATGGCGGGGCTCGGATCGGTGAAAGCACAGTGGTCAGCAAAAAAATGCACACCTTCGTCCCGTCCACACCGGAAGAAGTCACCATTATTCTAAACAGCGACGCCGGTCAGATATTTTATCAGCGTAGCGATCCGGGGGAAGTATTTCACCTTGATATTTTTCATCAGTGTGGTTTGGTTGATCACCGTCAGGTGGCATCAGCTGTTAAAAAAGCGGTGGAGGTCTTCAATTACCATGTTGCTCTTTCCAGTCTGACCATCCCACCGGACATCGTAGACTTAGTCAAGGCCGATTTGATCGATGTCCAAACAGCCACCGGCGGGGGGCGGCTGACAGGCAGCCTGAATTTTGGTCGTAAACCTTCCTTGCGGCGGGCGCACGAAAATCATGTCCATATCGCCGCCATGCTGCCGGAGGAGCGTGTCGCCTGTCTGTTTATGGTCGTGATGGCGGTAGAAGGGGTCATCACAGCACACAGTCTCGAAATCAGGCGAAACGAACGGCTGACTTGCCGGCGCGGGGCGGAAAATTCGCCGGCCGACCTGTCGGCATATTCCGACCATTCGGATTCTTTTCTCAAAGGGCGGGGCGGCAAAGCTCTGCCGCCAGAGGCCAAACAGCAGCAATATACCCAGGACGCCGCTGAACTGGCTGATCTTTTCGAAACAGTCGAGGAAATGCGGGAGTTTCTCTCCCGGGTGGAGCAGGAAGGAGGGAAGCAAAAGACGTTCGCCGCCGGCAATTCCTTTGATGAAACCATCATCGGGCGGTTGTCTTTACAGGGAATTGTCAAAACTGACGCCAAGAAAGTCACTTTGACTGACTACGGCAAGGAATTTAAAGTCTACCTGGAGCGCCATCTGCCGGAAGTGGAAGCGATGTTGCGCCGTTCATTGCGGATGATCAAGCCGGCGGCAGGGCGGCCAGGACGCTTCAAGTCATTGTCGCGGGCCAGCGGCGGGGCAAGCGGTAAAAAGATGCTGGTCCCGGAGTCCTTCAATGGTTCACTGCAGGAACTGGCTGTTGCGGAAACGGTAAATGCGGCGGCGCGAAGGACAGTGGCCGAAAATCGAATCAGTATCAATATTGAAGCCGACGATCTCCGTTACTGGACAAGGAAAAAACAGAGCAAGGCGGCCATATGTCTGCTGCTTGACGCCAGCGCCAGCATGGCGGGACCGCGCCTCAGAGCCGCTAAATTTTTAGTCCGGCACTTGCTGCTGTCGACCCCCGACCAAATCAGCCTCG
Organism: Negativicutes bacterium; assembly: GCA_031292035.1. Next base: position 59,971 of record JARLHX010000221.1, read on the forward strand.
TGCTATTCCAGCAGGAAGCGGCAAACGTTCATATGCCGTTCACCCGTGATTATCAGTTGGCCCAGGAGAGTCTGCGGCGAATCACCGCCTTCGGCTCCACGCCACTGGCGCTGGGACTGAGGACTTGCAGCACCTATCTCGCCGGGGCGGGCGTCAAAAATCCGTTGATTATCCTGATCACCGACGGCGTTCCAACCATTGGCGACCGGAGTCGTGACCCGCTGGCCGACGCGCTGGCGGCTGCGCAGGAAATCAAAGAGCAGAAATGGGGTTTTACTTGCTTGGGACTCAAACCTTACCGCAACTATCTGGTTCAGCTGGCAGAGGAGGCCGGCGGCACCGTCTGTGTGCTGGAGGAGTTGGAAAAGAGCGCCTTGGTGGAGCAAACTTGGCGGGAGCGGGCGGTCCGTCATTATTGAAGGCATGATAGGGCAAACGTTTTATCCGGAGGCTGGTGAAAAGCTTCAGATGCAAGGCCTGATATGGACCTGCCGGCAGCTTGGCAAAGGTAAGCCAGCCGGAAGGGAGAAGCAGGCTGCAGATGGACTTTTTCTCCAGCCTCTTTGTAATTGAAAAGGATTATTAGCTAGCGGCGAGAATTATAGTAAATCAGCAAATATCGCTGGGAGGTACTAGGATGCTATATTTTTTCCTAGCGTTACTTTTTTCGCTTTTGGTGGCAACCTTTGCCATCCAAAATTCGGCGGCAGTGACAGTGGCGTTTATCACTTGGAGCTTTCAGACATCATTGGTACTTGTTATTCTTGGATCAGCCACCTTCGGGGCGCTGACCGTCCTGTCGCTGGCCGCACTGATTCAGATCAAGGCCCGCTGGGTATTAAAACGATGCATGCAGCGCCAGGGGGAACTGGAAGCCGAGGTCAGCACGCTGAAAAGCCGCTTGTGCCAAGAAACGGCGAAAGAAGCGGCGGTGCAGGATGAGGCTCAGCCAGGCAATTCGCATTGACCGGAGGAATTATGTTCAAAGTGGGAAAAAAATGGCGGGTGTCGCCGCGTCAGGCCGATTTGAGCCGTACATTCGGCCAGGATCTCGGCATATCCCCGGTGGTCGCCCAGGTCCTGATTAACCGCGGCATTTTGGATCTTGAATCTGCCCGGCATTTTTTGCACGGCGGTGTCGAAGGGCTGGGCGATCCTTGGCTGATGGCAGGAATGAAACCGGCTGTTGACCGGATCAAAACGGCCCTGGACCGCCGGGAGAAAATCACCATCTATGGTGACTATGACGTGGACGGTATTACCGCATCGGCGCTTGTTTATCGCGTTCTCCGGCAGCTGGGCGCCACCGTGGAATACTATATCCCTGAACGGCAGAGCGAGGGCTACGGTTTAAACGATACGGCCCTGGAGGGACTCGCCGCTTCCGGTACCAGCCTGGTGATCACTGTTGACTGCGGCATCAGCGCCGTTGCCGAAGTGACAAAGATGGCCGAACGGCTGGATATTATCATTACCGACCACCACCAGCCGCCGGAGTTGTTGCCGCCCGCGCGGGCCATCATCAATCCGAAACAGCCTGACTGCCGGTATCCCGAGAAGCGGCTGGCCGGGGTGGGAGTGGCCTTTAAATTGTGCCAGGCACTGTGGCTTGACCTTGGGCAGCCTGCTGACAGGTTGATGGAATATCTTGATCTTGTTGCTGTGGGAACAATTGCCGATATCGTACCGCTGAACGGCGAAAATCGGATTTTGGTTAAACTGGGTCTGAAGACCCTGGGGGCTACAACCAACATTGGCTTGGCGGCGCTGATCAAGGTCAGCGGTCTCGCGGCCGACGGCATTGACGCCGGTAAGGTCGGCTATACTTTGGCTCCCAGGCTGAACGCCGCCGGGAGGATGAGCCATGCGACAGCCGGGGTGGACCTCTTGGTCACCGCCGATACAGACCGGGCTGCTGAATTGGCCGCCGAGCTGAACGAAGAAAACATCAAACGGCAGGCAATGGAAAAGGAACTCTTGGTTGCGGCGGAAAAAACGCTGGCCGAGTACGACCTGTCGAAACAAAAGGTGCTTGTGCTGGCCGGGGAGGACTGGCATCCTGGTGTTATCGGGATTGTCGCGTCCCGCCTTGTGGAAAAACACTACCGGCCTGTGGCGATGATTAGTGTCCGGGATGGTATCGGCAAAGGATCGTGCCGGAGCATCCCGGGTTTCGATATGTATCAGGCGCTGACCCGATGCGCCGATCTTCTGATCCAGTTTGGCGGCCATCAGATGGCTGCCGGTCTCACCATCGAGGCCGCCAAGATTGACGAGTTCCGAGCCAGGCTGGGCAGTCTGGCTGGCGAATGGCTGAGCGACGAAGATTATGTGCCGGTTCTGGCCATCGACTCCGAACTGGCCTTGGCTGAAGTCGATGCTGCCTTTATTGAGCAATTGGCCTGCCTGGCGCCTCATGGTATGGGAAATCCAAACCCGGTCTTCGTCTCCGAGAGCCTGGCTGTCACTGACAAAAGGCCGCTCGGCCAGGACGGGCGTCACTGCCGCCTCAGGGTCAGGCAGAACGGCTCGGTGGGCGAGGTGCTGGCCTGGAATCTGGCAGGCGAGGCAGCCGGACTGGAAAGCAGCGACAATATCGATCTGGCCTTCATCCCGGAATTTAATGATTGGCAGGGACGACGTTCCATTCAGCTCCGGGCCCGCGACCTCAGGTCCAGAGCGCTGCTTCCTCCCGGGCTGACGCTGACCGACGCCAGGGGAGAGGCTGATAAAGCAGCCTATATTGCTGCTCTAGCGGCCGGAGGACACCGCGTTTTTGTGTATGCCAACGACCGCCGTCATGCTGTCAAGCTAGCCAGGCAGCTGCAGACAATCTTGCCTGGAAGGAGCGGGGTGTGCCACCGAGGACTGCCACCAGGCCGCATAAACCGCGGACAAGAGAATTGGCAGGCAGGGAGTCTTCAGATTCTTATCAGTACCCAGCCCGTACCTGCGGTGCTGGCATTGGCTGAACAGATAGTCCTGTACCAGCCGCCGCTGTCGCGAGCCATCTTTATCCGCCTCAGCCGGTCGTTGTCTCCCCAGGCCCAGCCGGTCAACCTGCACTTTTTGTATGGTGCGGCTGATGATGCTCTGGCCGCCGGGGTTCTGGAGGCCACCTTTCCCGATCGAACGATGGTCGGCCGGGTCTATCTGGTGTTGAAAGGCTGGATCGCTAAAGAGGACGGGAGCCGAATATCTGTTGCGGCTTTGGGGCAAAAGGTCGGAACGGCTTATGGAGCTGCCTTGAACGAAGTGGGCGCAGAGACCGCCCTTCGCATCCTGGAAGAGCTGTGTCTGGTATCCCGCAGCGATAGCGAGGGAGGGCGTATCAGACTGCTGCCCGAGCCTCCGGAAAAACTGGATATTGCCAAGTCGCCCCTTTTCCGGGAATGCAGTCGGTCCAGGGATGATTTCAGCCGCTGGAACCGGGAAGTGATGCAGGTCACGGTGGCCAAACTGTGGAAAAAGGCGACAGTCAATGCTGATGGGAGGGAATAATATGGATTTAAAAGGAAAATTACGGGTGGTGCCTGATTTTAAGGGCGTCCAGTTTGTTGATATCACTACACTGCTTCAAGATGGACAGGCTTTTAAAAGTGCGATAGACAGTCTTGTCAGCCGTTTTGCCGGCGAGAAGATCGCGATTGTGGCCGGACCGGAATCACGCGGCTTTGTCATCGGCGCCCCGGTGGCCTATGGGCTGGAGGCTGGGTTTGTGCCGGTACGGAAACCGGGACGCCTACCGGCGGCGACGGTGCGCCGGGAATACAGCCTGGAATACGGTGCCGACGCGCTGGAGATCCACGCCGACGCCATCCAGCCGGGACAAAGAGTGCTGATTGTCGACGATCTTTTGGCTACAGGCGGAACGGCGGCTGCAACCGCCAAACTGGTGGAAGACCTGGGCGGAGTGGTAGTTGGACTGGCATTTTTGATCGAACTGACCTTCCTGAACGGACGGGCAGCCCTGCCAGGCTATGAGATTGTTTCTTTGATCCAGTATTAATGTTACAATGGCACTAGGACTTTGTGGCCAGGAGGTGAGCAGGTGAGCGTAGTCAAACTCGAAATTGCGGATTTACTCAAACAGGTGGCGGCCTATTTGCCGGATGCCCCGCCGGGAGCCATTGAAACCATTGAACGGGCCTATCAGTACGCCAGGGCTGCTCATGAAGGCCAGCTCCGGGTGTCTGGCGACCTGTATATTTCTCATCCTTTGGGTGTGGCCAAAATCCTGGCCGACCTGCAGCTAGATGCGACCACCATCGCCGCCTCGCTGCTGCATGATGTTGTCGAAGATACCGCCATTACCGAAGAAGTTTTAGAAAAGCAGTTCGGCAAGGAAATCGCCTCGCTGGTTGACGGCGTGACCAAGCTGAGCCGGATTGAATATAAATCAAAAGAAGAACAGCAACTGGAGAATTACCGCAAGATGTTTTTGGCGATGGCCAAGGACATACGGGTGGTGCTGATCAAGCTGGCTGACCGGCTGCACAACATGCGGACCCTGAAGGTCATGTCGCCGGAGAAGCAGCGGGCCACCGCCAGAGAGACGCTGGAAATCTATGCGCCTCTTGCCCATCGGCTGGGTATCTATCGCGTCAAATGGGAACTGGAAGATCTGGCCTTTCGTTACCAGGAACCGGAGAAATATTACGAACTGGTGGAAACGGTCAAACAAAAACGCCAGGAACGGGAAGACCTGATCAAAGAGGCTGTCGAAACGCTGACCGAAAAGCTCGAGGGTGTGGGCATCAAGTCGGAGATTCAGGGCCGGCCGAAGAATTTTTACAGTATCTATAAAAAAATGGAGAAAGACCATAAAGACCTGGCTGAAATCTACGACCTTTCGGCAGTAAGGGTTATTGTCGAATCGGTGAAGGACTGCTACGGGGCACTGGGCATTGTACATACATTGTGGAAGCCGCTGCCATATCGCTTCAAGGATTTCATCGCCATGCCCAAGACCAATATGTATCAGTCGCTACATACCACCGTTATCGGCCCGAACGGCCAACCGCTGGAAATCCAGATCCGCACATGGGATATGCACAGGACGTCGGAATACGGCATCGCGGCCCACTGGCGCTATAAAGAGGGCGGTGATACCGAGAAACCTGCGGGCGGCAAAAGTTCGGCCAAAACGTATGATCAAAAACTTTCCTGGCTGCGGCAACTGCTGGAATGGCAGCAAGACCTGCGCGATCCCCGCGAGTTTATGGAGACCCTCCGTTTGGATGTATTGACCGATGAGGTCTTTGTCTTCACACCGAAAGGCGATGTCATCGACCTGCCTGCCGGTTCGGTGCCCATTGATTTTGCCTACCGTATCCATACCGACGTCGGCCACCGCTGCGCCGGAGCACGGGTCAACGGAAAAATGGTGCCGCTGGAATACAAGCTGAATAACGGCGACATTGTCGAAGTGGTCACAACTAAGCAGGGCAACGGACCGAGCCGCGACTGGCTGAATATTGTCGCCTCCTCTGAAACCAAGAACAAAATCCGCCAATGGTTCAAGCGGGAAAAGCGCGAAGAGAATATCGCCAAAGGCCGGGAGATGATCGAGAAAGAAGGCAAGCGGCTGGGCTATGACTGGCACGAGCTGGTCAAAGGCGACCGCCTGCAGGAGATAGCCAAGAAAATGAATGTGGCCAGCGATGACGACATGTTGGCTGCCATCGGCTATGGCGGCTTGACCCTCCACGGGGTCATGACCAAACTGATCGAGGCCTATAAACGCGAGGTCCGTAGCGCCGCCCCCCAGGATATCAGTTCTCTGCTCAGCGAAATCAAGCCCAAACGGACCAAGAGTAAGTCTAGCCACGGCATCCTGGTCAAGGGCGAATCATGGGTAATGGTCCGTCTGGCCCGTTGCTGCAACCCAGTGCCGGGAGATGTCATCATCGGCTACATCACCCGCGGCCGGGGCGTGTCGGTCCATCGCGCCGACTGCACCAATATCATGAACAATCCCGAGGAGTTCGAGCGGATCATCGAAGTGGACTGGGACATGGGCGGCGACAACGTCTACAGCGTCCCGATCGAGATCACCTGTGTCGACCGGGCCGGTATCCTGTCCGAAATTCTGATGGTGGCGTCAGAGATCAAAACTAATGTCAGCTCGGTGAACGCCAAAACCCACAAAGATAAAACCAAGCAAGCGACCATCACCCTCAGCCTGGAAATCAGCAACCTGACCCAGCTGGAGCATCTGATGAGTAAAATGCGCAAAGTAAAAGACGTTTATGTCGTGCAGCGGGCCACTCCATCCGGCGGAGCCTTATAATGAGGGCAGTAGTGCAGCGCACCAACGCCGCATCGGTGGAAGTGGCGGGAGAGATTATCGCCGCTGTCGGGCCGGGACTGACTGTGCTTTTAGGGGTTGGCGACGGTGACGGTGAAAAGGACGCCAGCTATCTTGCGGAAAAAATTGTAAATTTACGCATTTTTCCCGATAACGCGGGTAAAATGAATCTATCCTTGCTGGATACCGGCGGGGAGCTGTTGGTAGTATCCCAGTTTACCCTTTATGGCGACTGCCGCAAAGGCCGCCGTCCGGGCTTCGATACCGCCGCACCGCCGACAGAGGCCCAGATGCTGTACGAATATTTCCTCAGCCAGTGCCGCGCGCTTGGCATAAAAACCGCCAATGGCCGGTTTCAGGCCGAGATGACGGTGAAAATAGAGAATCACGGACCGGTCACCATGCTGCTGGACAGCGGCCGGCTGTTTTAAGGAGATGAGACGATGAAAATTGTAGCCTTGGAAGTAGGAAATCTTGGTACCAACTGTTATATCATTTATTCAGAAGCCCAGAAGAGGGCCGCGGTCATTGATCCCGGCGGCAGCGTCGAGCGTATTTTAGAGGTGCTCCGCAATGAAGATCTGACGGTGGATATGATCATTAATACTCACGGCCACGCCGACCATGTGCTGGGCAACCTCGCCCTGAAAAAAGCCACCGCCGCGCCCATCCTCATTCACGGCGATGACGCCGATATGCTGGAAAGCGCTGAGCGCAACCTGTCGGCCTGGATCGGCGGCGGAGCAAGCTGCGGTCCGGCCGATAAAATCCTGAAAGAAGGCGACACCATCACTGTCGGTGAGATTGAAATGAAGGTCATCCACACTGGCGGCCACACTCCTGGCGGCATCTGCCTGCTAACCGGCAACGTCCTTTTCAGCGGCGATACTCTGTTCGCCGAGTCCATCGGCCGCACCGACTTTCCCGGCGGCTCCTACCAGCAGCTCATCCGCAACATTCAAGACAAGCTGCTCATCCTCGACGACGCTGTCCGGGTGCTGCCTGGCCACGGGCCGGAAACCACGATCGGCTGGGAACGGAAGGCCAATCCGTTCATCCAATAAACCGGAATCGGGGTGACGCCATGTCTTCGCGATACGCCAATTGGCTCCGAATTGCCGTAGTGCTGGCAGTCCTGTATCTTTTGAGCCAGGTGACTGCCATCTACCTGCCGGTGATTGTAGCTGTGGTACTATCCTTTATATTGAATCCTCTTGTCGATACGGTGGCCCGTCTCAAACTGTGGCCGGGTTCCCGCCCTCTGGCGCGGGGGTGGGCGGTCGTCGTCAGCCTGCTTCTTTTTGCCGGGTTCATGGCCATCGTCCTGACCTTTATCTTCAAACCCTTTGTCAACGAATTCAATCGTTTTGTCGCCAACCTGCCGGACCTGATGGAAAAGCTGCAAATGCTGACCGGAGTGATCGAAGAGCGCACCAGCTCTTTGGAACTGCCTGGGAGTTTGCGCAGTTTGCTTGATCAGGCTCTGTCCAGTGCGGCCTCTTACGCATTGTCTCTTGGTCGCCGGGTACTTGAGGCGGTATTAGGCTTTGCCTCCCAGGTGGTAGCCCTTGTCGTCGTACCTGTTCTGACATTTTATTTTCTTAAAGATTGGCATATACTGCGGGAAAGCTTCATCCACGCCCTGCCGCCTTCCGGCCGCCGCAAAGGGGAAGCGATCGTCGATGATATGGCGCTGGCGATGAGCGGTTATCTTCACGGCCAGGCGCTGGTCAGCGTTATCATCGGCCTGATGGTCTTCAGCGGCATGTATCTGCTGAAGGTCGATTATCCGCTGGTACTTGGCCTCCTGGCCATGCTTACCGAGACCATCCCGATTATCGGCCCGATCATCGGGGCGACGCCGGCCATCTTTCTGGCTTATCTGATGTCCCCGGCTCTGGCCCTTAAGGTAACACTATTTTTTCTTGTGATCCATCAAATCGAAAATCATATCGTTGTCCCAAAAATTATGGGTCATACCATCGACCTGCATCCGGTGACCGTCATTCTCAGTCTGCTCATCGGCGGGCAACTGTTCGGCATAGTCGGTATGATCATGGCGGTGCCGGTCGCGGCATTATTGAAGGTATTGTTCAGGCAACTGTGGCATTATGATTGACGAAAGAGGGGGAGCCGGATTGACTATCAATATGAACGATCTTCGGCGGATGCTCCGGGAGCGCCAGTACAAGCTAACCTCCCAGCGCCAAACCATCCTGCAGGCCTTTATCGACCATCGTGACGAGCACCTGAGCGCCGAAGACATCTACCATATCGTGCGCGAGCAAACACCGGAGATCGGCCTGGCTACCGTGTACCGTACCCTGGAACTGCTGGGGGAACTCGACATCCTGAAAAAGCTCGACTTCGGCGATGGTCGTCACCGCTACGAAATTAACGAGACCAGCACGCCTCATCACCATCATCACTTGATCTGCCTGAGCTGCGGTATGGTCAAGGAATTTGGCGACGACCTTCTGGAAACGCTGGAAACAGCGGTAGCCAGAAAAAGCAATTTTAAAATCGTCGATCATCAACTCAAATTTTACGGCTACTGCCAGGGGTGTCAGGCAAAAAGTGAAACTTGACGGCTATCTCTACCCCCAGAGCGATGATCTGGGGCCAGCTGTGGCTGAGGCCATGGCGCTGTTCGCGATACCGACCTGTACAGAAGGTCAGGCTGCTTGTATTGCGGTGATCGTAAACAACATCCTTGAGCAGCCGCTGCGGGTGGCTACCACGATAGAATGTTCCGGCAGTAACAGTGAGCGGCTGGAGGCGGTTAGTCCGGCGGCCAATCACGGTGAAAACCGGCGGCGGGCCCTGCGGCGACTGACCCAGCTTAACCTTTTGGCTCTCTTGACCCGCAGCACCGGGCATCGTCCCGGTCCGTGGGGCATCCTGCGGGGAGTGCGCCCGGCAAAACTGGCCCACCGCCTGATCGACCAAGGACTGGCGTTTGCCACGGTCCAGCAGCGGATGGAAGCAGACTATGGCCTCACCACCGCCAAAGCAAAATTGGCGACTGAGGTGGCCTTTCACCAGCGCCCCTTTTTTCTACCGGCTGACGTCGCCGCGAAAACCTGCAGTGTGTATATCGGTATCCCGTTTTGTCCTTCCCGCTGTCTGTATTGCTCTTTTCCGGCCAATGTTCTGCCGGAACGGCGGACCGAGCTGGACAACTTTCTCGCTGCTTTGGAGCGGGATATGCATGAGGCGGCTGCCTTGACCGATAAATATGGTCTGTCTGTTCAAAACCTCTATATCGGCGGAGGCACGCCAACCAGCCTGCCGGATGCCGATTTTGAACGCCTGCTGACCCTGACCGGTCAGCTGTTTAAAAGTCCCGCACTGCGTGAATTTACCGTCGAAGCCGGTCGGCCGGACAGCATCGACGACGCTAAAATCGCCGCCATGCACCGCGCCGGTGTGACCCGGGTCAGTGTCAATCCGCAGACCATGCAGGAAAAAACTTTAAAACTTATTGGACGA
>JARLHX010000222.1 GCA_031292035.1 Negativicutes bacterium
CGTGCCGGAGTGGTTTGCAGCGATGGCCTCGATTCCAGCATCGAGTCCTGACAAATTCGAGGCTGAACTACTGGGCGGTATCCATGCCATACCCGCGATCCATCAAGGGCTGGCGGATATTGATTATCGGCTGAAAGGGATGGACAGGCGGGAGTCGACGTACACCTGCTAAGTCTCACCTCTCCTGGTGTTCAATCATTCGACTCAGCGAACGCGGCAAGTATGGCTCGCCTGACTAACGATTACCTGGCGGCCGTCATTGCGCGCAACCCAAAACGTTTTGCAGGGCTTGCGACAGTTGCACCGCAGGATGTTCCCTCAGCTGTCGCCGAGATTCATCGATCACTTGGCGAACTCAAGCTCAACGGCATTCTACTCAACAGCTATACCAACGGCGCGTACTTGGACGAACCCCAATTTGAACCATTGTTGGCTGCCATTGCTGCGCGAGGGGCACCCCTTTATCTGCACCCCCGTATCCCGTCGCCGGCAATGGTTCAACCCTATAGGGCGCATGGTTTGACCAACGCAATTTGGGGGTTTGCCGCTGATACCGGACTGCATGCGATGCGGATGATCATGAGTGGCGTATTCGACCGGCACCCTAACCTGACCGTAGTACTCGGCCACATGGGAGAGGCCATTCCTTACTGGTTCTGGCGGATCGATAACATGTACAAGAAGGCACGGTCGTCCCCTGGCTCACCCAAGCTTAAAAAATTGCCAAGCGAGTATTTCCGGGAACATTTTTACATCACGACCAGCGGCGTCAATTCTCATGCAAACTTAAAGTTCGCGATTGAGCTTCTAGGCGCAGACAGAATCATGTTCGCTATCGATTATCCATTCGAATCCTCACTGGAATCGGTGGATTTTCTGGACACTGCGCCTATCACTGACTCTGATCGAGAAAAAATTGCCTACCGTAATGCCGAACGCGTCTTCGGGATAACTCAACGCTAGGGATGCTCCGATCAACTTGCCGCCCAGCGGCGGCAAGTCGAAATGTCCTCGACACGCACCGCCACCTGCCAAAAAAAGC
>JARLHX010000223.1 GCA_031292035.1 Negativicutes bacterium
CCATTTGGATGCGCCTCCTTTGTTAATTATGCGGTCGGCAAACCTGCATCTATTTTAACAAAGGAGGCTTTTCTTTTCGACGCATAGCTATAAGCTTCTTGGAACCACCTGCCTAGCAGGTGGTTTTCGCTTACGCAAAAAGGGGGATTGGCAGAAATCATCTGCCAATCCCCCTTTACAAGGTTCCGGGAAACCTGGATCATCTGGTCCTTTTCCGGCAGCGGACCAGGCTAATCGCCGTCAAGGGCTTTTTCGATGATTCCGAGAACCGTCCGCAGTTCTTCGATCGGCACCTGCCCCGGCGCCGACCGGCTCCGCCCGGCGGCAAAGGTGAGGGATGAACCGAACAGGCCGCCGATCATCCTGGTGACGGCGCCGTAGGTGCCCATCGACACGGCGATCAGCGGTATTTTCAGGCTCGCTTTCGCTGCCAGGGTTGCACCGAGCAGGATCAGAACATCGTCCGGCGTTTTCGGCATCACCGCAACTTTGGCGACATCCAGACCGTAATGCTCAGCTTCGCTGAACTTTTGCCCCAGCACGGTACGCGCGGGGGTATGGTCGAAGTCGTGGAAAGACCCGATGACTTTCGTGTTGCCGGCGTGGGCGACCTGACGCAGATACTCGATATCCTCCGGCCTGTTTCTCAGTTCGCAGTCCACGTATTCAACGCCGGTATTCGAAGAGACGGCGGCGTTCAATTCGATGGCCTGCCGGTCGGTCAGGGGTATCGGCTGGCCGCCTTCCCGCTGTGAGCGGATGGTAAAGATGACCGGTATGTTGCCTGCAGCTTCCTTGATCTGGGCGGCGACCGCGACGACCTCGCCGGTGTCGGCCACTTGTTCGAAAAAGTCGGCCCGCCACTCGATGATATCCGGCTGTTTCGCCAATACGGCCGCCAGTTCCTGGGCAATCGCCTCCCGGGTCGTTTCCACCAGGGGAGTGCATATCAGCGGTTTCGTTCCTTCGCCGATGAGCGTGCTGTTCATGTTGATCCGCCCTCCTTCGAACATTCGGCAGAGATCCGGGGGCAGCGGCGGTTTCTTCATCCGCCCGCACGGTGAAAGAACCCGATAATCTTCTCCGCCGCTTCTTCAGGACTGAGACCGGTTGTGTCGACAGTAAAATCCGCTGTTTGGTAGTAGCTGGCCCGTTCCTGCAGCAGCCTGTCAATAATTTCTTCCTTGTTCGGCGCACTGAGCAACGGACGGGTGCCGTCGGCCCCGACACGCCCGACGATGCTGGCCGGAGTTGCCGTAAGGCAGATCATCAGTCCGTGCTTCTTCAGATTGGCCACGTTTGCCGGGGACATAACCGCGCCGCCGCCGGTGGCCACCACAGCATTCCCGGCAGGCAGCAATTCTCTTATTACCCGCTGTTCCTGCTGACGAAAAAAAGCCTCGCCCCGGACCTTGAATATCTCACTGACCGGCATGCCGCAGCTTGCTTCAATCGCGCTGTCGACGTCGACAAACTCAAAGCACAGCCTTGTTGCCAGAATCCGGCCGACGGTCGTTTTTCCGGTACCCATAAAACCAACCAATACGATGTTCTCCATGTGCCGCTCCCTCAACCGGTTCATCAGCTTATCAACAAAAATCCCGCCCCCTCACAGGGACGAGATTGGACTGACGCTGCCCCGTCATCGTCGCTACATATCCTTTTGAACAATCTTAGCAATTTGACCGGTATTTGTCAACAGCGCCGGCAAAAGGAGGACGGGGCCGGCCTGATGGTCACTTCAGGGTAATGGCGTCACCTTCCACGCTAAGTTTTACCGCCCCGCCCTCAGCCACCTGTCCCAATACGATTTTCTTGCTCAGTTCGGTCTCCACCGCCCGGCTAATCTGCCGCCTGAGCGGACGGGCCCCGAAGGCCGGGTCGTACCCCTGCCGGGCCAGTTCAGACAGCACTGCATCATCCCAGGTGAGGGTGACATTCATTTGTTTTTGCAGGCGGCGGTTCAGGTTATTCAGCAGGATGTCGGCAATGCTGCGGACCTGGTCGGCAGACAGGGCGTTGAACACGATAATGTCGTCGATCCGGTTCAAAAACTCGGGCCGGAAATAGGTTCTCACCATTTCCAGAACGCGTTCTTTGGCAACACTGAATTCGTGCTGGAGAATTTCCGCCGACCCCAGATTCGAGGTCATGATGATGATGGTCTTTTTAAAATTGACGGTCCGCCCTTTGCCGTCGGTCAACCGGCCGTCGTCAAGGATCTGGAGCAAAACGTTGAAAACATCGTTATGAGCCTTTTCAATCTCGTCCAGCAAGATGACGCTGTAGGGGCGACGGCGCACTGCTTCGGTCAGCTGGCCCCCCTCGTCGTAGCCGACGTAGCCGGGCGGTGCGCCGATCAGCCTTGAGACGGTGTGCTTTTCCATGTATTCGCTCATATCCAGGCGGATCATGCTGCGCTCATCGTCAAACAGCGCCTCGGCCAGCGCTTTAGCCAGCTCGGTCTTGCCCACGCCGGTGGGCCCGAGAAAGATAAAGGAACCGATGGGGTGATTGGGGTCCTTGATCCCGGCGCGGGCCCGGATGATCGCCTCAGAGACGGCGGTCACGGCGTACTCCTGACCAATCACCCGCTGGTGCAAAACATTTTCCAGGTTGACCAGTTTCTCGCGTTCACCGGCCAGCATCTTGCTCACCGGTATTCCTGTCCAGCGGCTGACCACTTTGGCGATGTCGTCGTCACTGACCTCTTCTTTGAGCAGTACTTTGTCGGACTGCTTTTTCGCCAGCACTTCCTCTTCGTCGCGCAGGCGTTTTTCCAGTTCCGGCAGCCGCCCATATTTCAGCTCGGCCATACGGTCAAGATCGTAAGCCCGTTCGGCGACTTCCATGTCGTTTTTCACGGCCTCTATTTCCTTTTTGAGGCCGCGCAGCCGCATGATAGCCTGTTTTTCAACCTGCCACTGGGCTTTGAGGGCGTCAGACCGCTGGTGCAGATCCTTCAGTTCGGCCTGGATGCTGACAAGCCTGCCCTCGGACAGGGCGTCGGTTTCTTTCTTGAGGGCCTGCTCTTCAATTTCCAGCTGCATGACGCGGCGGGAAACCTCGTCAAGCTCGGCGGGCATCGAATCGATCTCGGTCCGCAGCTTGGCTGCGGCCTCATCCACAAGGTCAATGGCCTTGTCCGGTAAAAAACGGTCGGAAATATACCGGTCGGACAGAACGGCGGCCGCCACCAGCGCCACATCGGTGATACGAACGCCGTGATGAATTTCGTAGCGTTCCTTAAGGCCCCGCAGAATGGAAATGGTGTCCTCCACCGTGGGTTCGCCGACAAGTACCGGCTGGAAACGCCGTTCCAGAGCGGCATCTTTTTCGATATGTTTGCGGTATTCATTGAGGGTCGTCGCGCCGATGCAGTGCAGTTCCCCCCTGGCCAGCAGGGGTTTTAAGATATTACCGGCATCCATGGCCCCTTCCGCCGCTCCCGCGCCGACAACGGTATGAAGTTCGTCAATGAACAGAAGGATTTTCCCCTCGGCTTTAACGATTTCGTTGAGCACATTCTTTAACCGCTCTTCAAATTCGCCGCGATACTTCGAGCCGGCCACCATCGCCCCGAGATCGAGGGAATACAGCCGCTTGTTCTTCAGCGACTCAGGAACGTCGCCGGCGATGATACGGCGGGCCAGCCCTTCGACAATGGACGTCTTGCCGACGCCCGGTTCTCCGATCAGCACAGGGTTGTTCTTGGTACGGCGGGACAGAATTTCCATGACCCGCCGGATCTCCTCGTCCCGCCCGATGACAGGATCGAGTTTGCCGGTCTTGGCCTGTTCGGTAAGATCAAGGCAATACTTGGCCAGCGCCTGATAGCCTTCCTCCGGGTTGTCACTGGTGACGCACTGCCCGCCGCGGCATTCTTTGACAATGTCCTGAATCCTGCTTTTGGCAAAACCAAAGTCGCGGCAGAGCTGGACAACATCGCTGTCGCCATCCTCAATGACCGCGAGCAGCAGGTGTTCGGTGCTGATATACTGATCTTTCATGCTTTCGGCGATTTTCTCGGCCAGGGCCATGACCCGGACCATAGCGGTGTTCATCCTGAGGCCGCTGTCCTGCCCGCGCACCGCGGGCTGGTTTTTCAGCAGCTGGCTCAGCCTGGCCCGCAGCAGGCCGGCGTCGAGGTTGGCTTTGGCCAGCACCTGGCTGATCATTCCATCCTTCTCCTCAACCAGCGCCAGCAGCAGATGCCTTGTGGTCACTTCCTGGTGATAGTTTAGGGCGGCCAGTTGCTGAGCTTCCTGAAGAACCGCCATCGCCCGCTGGGTATATTTTTCTTGGGCCATCATCATACCTCCGATCAAGGATTCCTGAGTTCGAAGATTTTTTTATAAAGTTCAACTTCAGCATCAGTCTGATGCGCCGGAAGGTCGATGCGAATTTTGATGAACAGATCACCGACCGTTCCGTTTTTCCGTTTGAAGCCCCGGTCTTTGAGTCTGAGTTTTTGCCCGGAGCGAATTCCCGGCTTGATTTTTACCTGGATCATTCCGTCCGGAGTGGGTACCGACACTTTATCCCCCAGCACGGCCTGCTCGGGATAAATGGTCAGATCGCCTTCCAGGTCGAACTGATCGACAATGCGCCAAATGGAGTGCGGCAAGACCTGGACATGCAGCAGCAGGTCGCCGGCCTGGGCCTGCCCGCCCATCCCCCTGCCGCCGAGGCCCTTGAGCCTGAGGATGGTTCCAGGAAAGGATTTCGGGGGAATTTTGACCTTCACTGTCCGCAGGCTATGGCCGGTGTCGATCTGAATTTCTTTTTCAGCGCCGTTCATCAGGTCTTCCACCGTCAGGCTAATTTCCGCCTCAACGGTGGCTCCCCTGAATTCCCGCTGCCCGAACGGGTCCTGCTGATAAGCCTGCCGGGTCCGTCCGCGGGGTCCGGAAACATTCTGGCCGAACAGCGTCGAAAAAAAGTCGCTGAAGTCGGACAGGTCGTCCAGGTTGACCTGCTGGTAGCGGAAGCCCGACATATCGGGCGGCGGCTGGAAGTCCTGCCCGCCCTGCCAGTTGCTGCCGAGCTGGTCGTACTTGGCCCTTTTTTCCGGATCACCCAGCACTTCATAGGCTTCACTGATCAGTTTGAACTTTTCCTCGGCGCCCTTTTTGGCATCACCCTGATGCAGATCAGGGTGATGCTCCTTGGCCAACCGGCGATACACCGTCTTGATTTCCTTCTCGGTGGCCGTTTTCGGCACACCAAGCACCTCGTAATAATCGATAAACTTCATGCCGCACCCCTGCCTCTAGCCATCAACTTCCGAAGTAGTTTTCCCGCCAATCGTTACTTTTCTTCGAATTCGGCGTCAATTACGTCTTCTTTCGGAGCTTGCCCGCCGCCGGCGGCGGAGGCCGGTCCTTCCGGCTGGTGCTGATCGGCCTGCTCGAAGCTTTGCTGGATCTCATCCTTGACTTGGCGCAGTCTCGTACTGTCGGCGTTTTCGTCGAGGGCTTTCTGCACGGCCGCAACTGCTGTTTCCAGACGGCCGGTGACGTGGGCCGGCAGCTGGGCAGCTTTTTCCGCCAGCAGGCGCTTCGATTTATATAGCAAGGCATCGACTTCGTTTTTGAGCTCCACATGCTGGCGGCGCAGCATGTCCTCGGCCACATGGGCCTGGGCGTCGGTGACCATCCTGTCGACTTCCTGCTTGTCGAGGTTGCTCGACCCGCTGATGGTGATGGACTGCTCCCGGTTGGTGGAATTGTCCTTGGCGCTGACGGTCAAAATGCCGTTGGCGTCGATATCGAAGGTCACATCAATCTGAGGAATGCCCCGCGGCGCGGGCTGGATGCCCATCAGCTTGAACCGTCCCAGCGTCCGGTTATCGGCCGCCATCTCCCGCTCGCCCTGCAGAACATGGATTTCGACCTCGGGCTGATTGTCGTCGGCGGTGCTGAATACCTGGTTGCGCCGGGCCGGGATGGTCGTGTTCCGTTCGACGATCTTGGTCATTACACCGCCCATCGTCTCAACCCCCAGGGACAGCGGATTGACGTCAAGGAGCACTACATTCTTGAGCTCGCCGGTCAGGACGCCGGCCTGAATGGCCGCGCCCACAGCCACCACTTCATCGGGATTGACGCCCTGATTCGGCTGTTTGCCGGTGAGAGACGCTATCAGCTTCTGCACGGCGGGGATGCGGGTCGAACCGCCGACCAGAATCACCTCGTCAAGATCCTTGGCTGAGAACTTGGCGTCGGCCAGGGCCTGCTCCAGCGGCCCTTTGCACCGCTCCAGCAGCCCATGGGTCAGATCGTCGAATTTGGCCCGGGACAGCTTGGCCTCCAAATGGCGGGGGCCGGTAGCGTCGGCGGTGATGAACGGCATGCTGATGGTCGTCTCCAGCACGGACGAAAGCTCGATCTTGGCTTTTTCGGCCGCTTCGGTGAGCCGTTGCAGCGCCTGCTTGTCTTGCAGCAGATCGATGCCATTTTCCCGTTTGAACTCGGCGGCCAGCCAGTCGACAACCACCTTGTCGAAATTATCGCCACCCAGATGGGTGTCGCCGCTGGTGGCTTTGACCTCAAACACGCCTTCGCCGACTTCCAGGATGGACACGTCGAAGGTCCCGCCCCCCAGGTCAAATACCAGGATGGTCTCGCTTTTCTTCTTGTCCAGCCCGTAAGCCAAAGCGGCGGCCGTCGGCTCGTTGATGATCCGCAGGATATTCAGCCCGGCGATCCTGCCGGCATCCTTTGTGGCCTGACGCTGGGCGTCGTTGAAATAGGCCGGCACGGTAACGACTGCGTCGGTCACCTTTTCCCCCAGATATTTCGAGGCGTCCTCGGCCAGCTTCCGCAGCACCTGGGCCGATATCTCCTCAGCCGAGTAGACCTGTCCGTCGCCCTGGAACCGCACCGCGTCATCCGGTCCGGCAATAACCTTGTAAGGAACCAGCAGCATCTCTTCAGCCACTTCGTTGTACCTGCGGCCGATAAACCGTTTGACGGAATAAAAGGTCTTGGTGGGATTAAGTACCGCCTGGCGTTTGGCCAACTGCCCCACCAAGCGTTCGTTATTATCGCGGAAAGCGACGACGGAAGGCGTCGTGCGGGCTCCTTCCGCGTTGGCAATTACCACCGGCCGTTCTCCTTCCAGAACGGCGATCACCGAGTTTGTTGTCCCCAGGTCAATCCCCACTGCTCTTCCCATTGTCTTTAGCCTCCTTGTTAATTAGGATTGATGCCTACAATCGAACACCGACCGTAGTCTGATTTTCGCAATTCCGGCAGCGCGCGGCCGCCGTTTGTTTCCGCCGTCATCCCTGGGCGGGCCAGCGGTCAGCAGTAATTACTTACGCAATAACCGGGCCAATCTTGTACTGACAGCCGAAACCCCTTCATTCTGCTGAAACAAGCCGTGAACTGCCGCCTGTCCTTTTTCCCGGTGCTGATCCTTTTTGTTATACCAAAAGGATCACTGTGTATTGTTCCGGTTCATGTCCTTCGTGTTATCGGCATATCGAGATGAAGAAAATAAGAACCGCAGATTATTATATTTCCCAACGAAGTAATCATTTTACATATAAAGGCAGGATATTACAATTTACTTCCGAAGAAGTTTTAGTATGAAAGCATTGTCTGCAGGGAATATTTTCGGAAAGGAAAAACACCGCGATGAAAAAGCATGATGAAACCCAGCAGTGTTTTGCTTGCGGCAAGCAAAATCCGATTGGGTTACAATTATCGTTCCATGAAGAAAACGACAAGTACCTGGCGACGTTTACCCCGAAGGCGGAATATCAAAGCTATGACGGAATACTGCACGGCGGAATCATCAGTGCGCTGCTTGATGAGGTCATGACCAGATATCCCTTTTACAAGTACGGCCTGAATACCATCACCGCCCGCCTGGAGATCAGGTTTCGCCGTCCGACACCCCTCGGCATCCCTTTAACCCTGACCGGCTGGATCGTGAAGGTCAGAGGAAAATTAGTCGACCTGGCCGGCACAGTTTCGCTGCCGGACGGAACCGTCACGGCCGAAGGCTGGGCCAGAGTCATCGATGCCGGCGTAACCTGATCTGGCCTCATCGGCCTTCGCGGGGGGTGCTTCTGAAGAAAACCCGGTGCCGCCATCATCGCATAAACAAAGACCTCTTTCTTCAGCAAAAAGAAAGAGGTCTTTTCGTTACGTGCGGCTTGTAGATTCACCGGCACATGTACCTTAAAAGATGGGCTTGATTGAATAACACGGCGGGGGCAGCTCTGCAACCAGATCGTAAATCGAGGGCAGCCCGTCATGGGAATGCTCTACAAGCTGTTCGTTGGCAAAGAGATACACCTTGGCTATGTCCCGTATTTTAGCCTGCCGGAAGAAATCGACCACCGACAGTCCAATCTCCCTGTTCTGGTCCGATATTTCCGCTTCCGCCACAAGGAACCCCCTGTTCAGAGAATCCATCACGTCGCTGGAAGCGCCATCCATCCTGAGGCCACGCAAAAAAAGGGGGTAAAAATCGATCTGGTTCGCCTGGTCGGGCTCGAATATTTCTACCAGCAGGAAAAGCTTGTTCCGCGACAGCGGTGTTGCAAGTTCAGCGAACGATTTTGCGAGATAGTTTAACATCCGTCTTCCTCACGGCTCCAAGGCCAAAATATTACCTAACACGTCTCTTATCCGGAAACCTGACTGCTGAGCACCGTCAATTTACATCACCTTCCCAGCAATATTGTCTCACCAGTTGGCCGCAGGTATTACAGCCGGGGCAAGGAAAAGCCTCCCAGAGCGCGGATGTTGTCGGGCGACAGCAAAAAAACAACAGTCCTGCAGCAGCAGTCACTTTGCCGGCGCAGGACAATTACCGGCCGCGAAATCAGGCCTCACCCGTCAAATCTTCCTGAATTCAAGAACCGATGGATCAAAAGCGCTATTTTCAGTTCCACGGCATCCTTAAAGCACTCCACCGGCCGGTACCCGGTGTCCTTATAAAGCTTATGAAGGCGAAACAACACCGTGTTACGGTGAACAAACAGCTTCTTGGCCGCCTGGGTGGGATTCAGCGAATTATCGAACAGCACTTCCAGCGTATAAATAAGCTCCGCTTCCGACCGGCCAAGTTTGAGCAGCGGAAAGACATTATCGGCGTATTGACGCAGCATCGCCGGGGGTATCAGGGAAAGCAGGTTCTCCAGTTTCAATTCCTCAAACCAGTACGCTTTTCCCGGTCCGTCCAGACATTGCCCGATCTTGATCGCGTTTCTGCCCTCCTGGAACGAACGGCAATATTCCTTGAAATCCTTGTAGCGCGAACCGATCCCCACCGTGATGGTCAGGTCGGTCTGCTTCATGATCTCATTTTTCAGCAATTCAATGGCCTGATCGGCTTTGCGCCGCCAGCGGGTCTCATCGACCGCGCCATCACCGGACTGCAAAATCGCAAATTCATCACCGCCGACGAAAATTGCGATTCCGCCCCCGTCGGGCATCACTATTTTTTTTATGCAGGAGAACACCTTATCCTTTACCTCCTGCAGGGCAAGCTCAGCCCGGATACCGGATTGGGACGCGAACTTCTTTTCCACCACCTCGCTGAATCTGTCGATATTAAT
The DNA here is from genome assembly GCA_031292035.1 of Negativicutes bacterium. Next base: position 9,578 of record JARLHX010000223.1, read on the forward strand.
GACGATGGCGTAACGGGAAACTCCCAAATCATAACCCAGGATACCGGCTCTATTTAAAAACAAATCCTCATGATCACCGATGTTGCCTGTCAGCAGATCATTCAGAAAGCTCTCATTCGCTCTTTTTTCCAGGTCCAGCTGTCTTTTTAGGACAAGCTGTTCCAGCATCAGCTCAACCATCACTTTTACCAGCCCGACACTGGACCTGATCTCTTCCGGATGGCCGCTGACGCCTACAACCCCTATTGTCTTGCCGCCGAAAGCGATCGGCAGATTGACGCCGGGACGGACAACACCTTTGAGAACTCCCACCTGTTCAGGCAAAACTTCTATCGGGGTTCCGTATTTAATGACAGAATCGGCTCCCTCATGAAAAACGCCGATCAGCCCGGGGTCGCCGCTGGCAATAATGATGGCGTCAGAATTCATGATATTGACGTTCTTTTTGATGATTCCGATCGCCTTATCAACAAGCGGCTGGGCCAATTCATGGTCTAACAGCATCGTTCATACCTCGCGCTCTGGCATTCATCCATCTTAACTATAACCGATGCCGCAGCAAAATACCACAGCCGAAAAAGAACCAAAACAGCCTGCCGGAACGACCCATGGCCTTGCCGGCAGACTGCATCAGGCGGTGAGAATTGCCGTGTGAAATGCCGGGTTTAGCGGGCGAATTCCCTGGCCACCTGAACGATGGTCTGGAGATTCTCCACCGAAGTGGTCAGCGGAATGGCACATTCCGGCGCCGCGATCTCAACTCCCGCCGCCAGCGCATAGCGGGTCTCCCGGGCGACGTCATCGACGCTGCCGGAGAGCAGGGTGACAGGATTATTGACATTGCCGACAAGGGACATTTTAGCGCCTGCCAACTCTTTTGCGACCCGGGCGTCGACTTTCGAATCGAAATGAAAGGCGTCGAACCCGGCCTGGGCAATGTGGGGCAGCATTTTGGCAGTATTGCCGCAGATGTGCAGGATGGTGGGTGCGCCGAGCTCCCTTGTCACCTGCCGATGGATCGGCAGCAAAAAGTCGCGGTAGCAATCCGGGCTGACAAGATCCCCGGTGGCATGATCGCCCCACAGGATGGCATCTGCGCCGGCGATGATCTGGGCTTTGCCTGAGGCCATTGAGACCGGCAGCAGCCGCTTCAGATACTCGCTCACCTTGTCAGGGCTCAAAATGGTGTCCATCAGAAAGGGTTCGGTTCCCACAAGGTGATAGGCCAGCGACCATGGGCCGTAAACCTTGCCGATGATCGCAACCCTGTCGCCGTACTCCCGGCGCAAGAGGCGGATCGCTTCGATAACCGTGCTCATGGCCGGATGGTCCAAAAAATCGCGGCTAAAGGTGATCTGACCGGGGTCGGTGATCGGGTGCGAAGTATGGGCAGGCCAACTGTCCGGCCCACCCCAGGTAACCGGTATGTCCAGCGCCGCCGATTCGGTCACCGCCGAGAACACCGGCATGATGGTATCATAGCCCAGCACCTCGAAGCTTGTGGCCGCCAAGCGGGCCATCTGTTCGAAGTCGAGATGCACGTCCGGGAAAAAGCAGCCCGACCGGGCCATCAGGTCTTTGGTCACAACCGAGGTCGGGCAGGCGACCGAAGGCCGGTCCACCCGCCCGCCGAACAAGCCGGACAAAAATCGTCTTTTCGGGGTCATCCATTCTGTTGGCTGTTTCATCATCTCGTCACTCCAACCTGTTGTCTCTCACGCTAACAGTTGCCGCATGATGTCGATCGCCTCGCCGGCGTCGGGAACATAGCGGTCAGCCCCGATTTGTTTGGCAAACTGGGGCGTGACAGGGGCTCCCCCGACGATTACCTTCACCTGCTGACGCAGCCCCGCCGCTTCCAGCGCCGCCACCGAGTCGGTCATAAACTTCATGGTTGTCGTGAGCAGCGCCGCCATTCCCAGAACATCGGGTTGATGCTCGCGGACTGCAGCGACAAACTGCTCCGGTTTAACGTCAATGCCGAGATCGATCACCTCGTAGCCAGAGCCCTGGAGCATCATGATCACCAGGTTTTTCCCGATGTCATGCAGATCGCCCTGGACCGTGCCGATAACAACCCTGCCCAGATATTTGCGCTGAGTGGTCTTGACCACCGGCTCCAACACCGCCAGGCCGAGCTTCATCGCCCGGGCGGCCACCAGCATCTCCGGCACAAATATTTCCCCCTGGGAAAAACGCTCACCCACCACCGCCATCGCGGCAATGAATCCGTTGTTGATCAATTCATCCAGGCTGATACCGTCATCCAGGGCTTGCCTGGCCAATTCCTGGACCTTGTCGCCCTTACCGGCGATTGTGGCTTCCTTGATCCCTTCCACCAATGTCATGTTTCCGCTGCTCCTTTCAGGCCCTTACATCACTTTTGGAACTGTCGACCTGACGGTCTTTTACGAGACTTGATGCTAGCAACCCGGCGCACGCGCAGCCGGCGATGAAGACCCAGGCATAGGTGTAATCGGCTCCGCCGGGGGTGACGCGGATCAGGCGGCTCATAATGAGCGGCGCGAAAGCTCCGCCGATGTAGGCGAACATCTGCATGAATCCCATCGCTTTTCCGTAGACTTCGGGTGAAAAAACGTCAGCCGGCCAGGCCAGGAACGGACCCCAGGCCATGTTGGCAAAAAAGCCGGCGCCGGCAAGCACCATCAGCAGTGAGAGATGGCTGACCCCCGGCTGGAGCTGAGACAGAATAACAATGAACGGGATGGTTCCAAAAAAGGAAAGCATAATCATCGGCCTTCTCCTGGACTGCAGATACCGGTCGCTGATCCGGGAACTCAGAAAAGCCCCCAGCACACCGGCGGCAAAATACACCGAAGACCAAAAGCCCATGCCGACAAGACTAAACTTGAAGTTTTGCAGCAGATACGTCGGCGACCAGGCGAGAACGCCCCAGAATGTCATCTGGCAGGCGATATCCACGCAAGTGACGGCCACGAAACCGGGGTGGGTCAAGATCTGCCGCATGGGAATCTGGGCCTTCTTGATGGTCTGCTCGGAAACCTTGCGGTTGTCGATCTCGTCCGCGGTCATAGCGCCGGTGGCCAGCTCATCCTGATAGCTTTCGCTGATTTCGGCGGAGGAAAGTCCCGCCTTTTGCTCGGGCCGGTCTTTGATCAGCCAGATGACCAATATCAGCGGAATCAGCCCGATGGCTCCAACCACCAGGAAGACGGGACGCCAGCTCCCCAGCGACGTCGCCAGCTGGGTGGCGACGATCGCGGCCCAGGCGGGAGTGAGGATCCAGGCCCAGGACAGACTGCTTTGCGCCTGGGCCCTCTCGCTGGGCGGAAACCACCGCGACAGCAGCCTGGCGCTTGGTACAAACTCGGTTCCGACCAAGATGCCGAACAGGGCGCTTCGGATGTACCATTCGGTAACTGTCTGCATGTAGGCCATCCAAAAGGTCAGTATGCTCCAGCTGATAATGGAAAACACCAGCACCTTTTTTGAGCCATACTTGTCGCACAAAAGTCCTGAGACAAATTGCGCAGGTCCATAAAAAACCATCATCAGAAAAATACCATTGCCAACATCGGCGTAGTTAAGGTGAATATCCGGCATGATTGCGGGTATGAGAGCAGTTGTCTTGATTCGATCCAGATACTGGATGGTATAAGCAAAAAACAGAACGGCTGCTACCAGATAACGATATCGCCACCAACCTTGGCTTCTGCCGTTTTCCATGCTCGACCCCTCTTTCTTTACCATTTTGCTCACCAGGCACGCGCATTAAGTCGATTCCGTGACCTACCTCCCATCTGCCACCGCTGTTTTCAACCTCTAGAATTCGGTTTCAGCGGCAACCTTAAGTAACAGCTTCATTCTTTCCAGGGTTGTCTCGGGAGCCATGCCGCCGGCCGTCGAGAGCAGGAACCTGCCGCCCGGCCCTGCGCTTTTGATCATCTGCCGGCATTTTTCGATGAATTCCGGTTCGGATGCTTCCAGCATATCCTGCACCGGGTGAACATTCCCCATCACACACTTATCCAGGCCGTCCCTGGTCTGAACCAGATCGTGTTTCGGCCCGATATGGACAACGTTGGCGCCGATATCGCGAATGACCGACGTGAGATGGGGGTAGTTGTTCTCGTTGTGGTAAACCCTTATTTCAGCGCTGTTGACATGCTCGAAGAGCTCCTTCAAATAAGGGTGGACGAATTCCTGGTACATGGACGCGGACAGCATTCCAGGGAAGTGATCCCAGACAATGGCCCGTTTCAGCGGGCCGACGATCTCCAACTGGGCGTCGATGTAAGCTTTCAGGAAATCTGTCACCTTGCGGGCCAGCACATGAACCAATTCCGGGGTGTCCACCATCGCGTAGCTGTACTTGTCGTAGCCGACCATCAGAGCCGATATTTCTCCCGGGCCGCCGCAAAAGACGTGTCCATCGAGATAACCCATCTTTTCCTGCCAGTAAGACGGCAGATTCTTCTTAAAATACTTCAGATAGTCGAGCACCGTCGCGGTGTAATCCGCCCGCCGCGGGTCGGGCGGTACGAAGGCCTGGGCCTCCGTGATATCGTCGAAAGCCGTTTTTCGCACATGGGGCGGGGTATAGTCCAGAAACTCCAGCTGGCAGCCCATCGCTCCCAGTTCCGGCACAAGGCCCATATCCGGCCATATCCCCGGCACGGTGAAGGTATCGGGAAAGTTCTCATGAAACAGCAGTTGGGCGGAGAGCATTGTTTCCGGGCTGGCATAGTACTTGTCATCAGGTATCTTGGCAAACGGAGCATAGGTTTGCCCGATTGTCCAGAGGCAAACCGGAACCCTTGCGTCGATACGCCGACCCTCAATCGCAGCCAAAATTTCGCGGTAGGAATCCATAAGACCACGTCCTTTCCAAAATTGACACCAGATAGGTGCCTTGCGAGACATTGTATATTGTCATAATTGGTAGACTTTTTCGAATATTTTCTTGCTTCAGCTATATTCTTCGATTCAGCGGATTTACCCTTGCATTTTTTATACAAACTTTACAGGTAAAGACCTCCTGTTTTTGTGAGAAATGCCAATATGGGGGGCGTGCAAGCCTCTGAACAGAGGGGGGACTGCTCTTCAGTGCCTTCCTAACGACTAGCTCCGGAAAAAACTTATGGCCTCAATCCCGGTCTTAAAGGGATTGAGGCCATTTTTCGCAGTCGGTCGTTCACGCCGACGTATTTTCTCAGGCAATCATTGCTCCGGTTACCGGCTCGCCGAAAATGTTTATTTCATTAAGTCCTCTATGAAATGATCCATGAATTCGATTTCGTTTTTGATCAGTATCAGCGGGTGCCAGTATAGGGCCTGCAGATTGACCGGCAATTTGTTTTCGCCCAGCGACTCCAGTTTGCGGTTGATCCCGTCGGCCACCTCGGCCAGAAAGCTCTTTCGCCTGGTAAGAGCCGTCACGACTTCCTCCCTGGTCACGAAGGGAATCGCGGCCAGCGCCAGGTCGAAGCGAAAATCCCGTTCCCTTGTTGCCGACAGCGCAGCTATCGTCTCTTGCTGCAAAACGTCTTTGCCGGTACTCGTTATTTCGAATTTCCGCGGCACAGGGCCCCGTCCCTGCTTTTCCAAATCGATGTGAGACGTTACCAGTTTCTTTCCGCTCAATTTGTTCAGGCCGACATAAATGGACGTGGTCCCGATATCGGCCCACTCCTTATACCCTCTCGCCTTTATCATCTGGTTAATTTCATAACCGGAAACCATCGGCCGGTCGCATATAAATTGTAGGAGGATAAATTCAACATTAGAAAGTTCCATATATGTCCCCTCTTTAAACAATTAATAAATAGTTAACATTCTAATCACACTATATAATATTACACCCAAGTTATATTATATGCAAGAAAAAATTGCTGGCGCAGCCCGCCTGGCAATTTTTTTTGTTTCTCCCATTCATTTTCGCCCGCCTGCCGCCCGGCGTATCGCCTTGTAACCACAATCATATTGATTGCAGCAAGCGATCCATGAACTCAATTTCGCTTTTGACCCACCCGAAAGGGTGCCTGTAAAACGCCTGCAGATGCACAGGAACAGGCGAATTTTCTCTGCTTTCGTTATCGAATGCCAGCAAAATCCTTTTCGCCGTTTCCGCCAGAACGATCTTTCTCTGCCTGAGCGCCGTCGCGACTTCTTCCGCCGCCACCAGCGAAGAGGCGGCAAGAGCCGCATCGAACCTGTGGTCCCTCTCCCGGCAGGACGACAAAGCCGCTATGATCTCCTGCTTCAACAGTTCTTTTCCGGCAGCGGTAAGGATAAATTTCCGAAGCATAAAATCGGTTTCCTGTTTTTCGTCGCCGCCGGGAGCGATCAGTCCATGTTCACTCAATCTGCCCAGCGCGGCGCCGATTGCGGCAGTTTTAGCCTTGATCCACTCGCTGTAGGGAAATTCCTTCACCATCCGGGCAATTTCCCTGCCGGAAGCGCCGCCCCGGTCCCCGATAATCTGCAAGAGGGTAAAATCTATCGTAGTCAGCTTCATGTCTATCCTTCTTTCATGATTCTGCTTCCGGTGAAGGATACGGAATCATCGAACCCTGCTCACTTTCCTGTCCGGAAATCATTCAACCGCACATGCTGAATGATCCCCCCTCGTGTCTCCTATGCTAGTTTATGGACGTGCCGATGTCAATCCTCGCTGACCCAGGGATAGTTATTTTAATGCAAATTTTACATAAATTTGAAATTTATGTCGAAATGGTTGTTTTTTTGCCGCGAAAAAAGGGGTCGCCGCCCGGGGCAATGGTCCTCCCCGGCGGCATTCACTCATGGTATCGTTTCGTATTATTTGAATTTCCAAACCTCGCCAAATTCGGTATAACGGCCGGGGGCGATAAGGTAGGCCCCCGCATAATACTTCTCGTCCGTCAGGTTGCTGAGCTTTACGTATACTTCCCGGCCTTTCGTTTTTTCCTTGCTCAGCTTGAAGTCGACAGTATGGTGTGCCGGCAGCAGGATGCTCTGATACAGTCCAGCCGTGTTTGGCTGTCCGGCTCCGCCCCCATTACCGGTTTCGGCGCTGTTGGAGAAGGCGCTGCTAGTCGCTCCCACATAGCTGATTGACAGATACGCGCTGGTGCCGCTTTTTCCCGCGTAATTCAGTCCATAAGTAAACTTTTGCTGCGGGACGTCATTCACCTGTTGTCCTGTTGCAGGATCGGTCGCGTGGGTACGGGTGTACTGAAAAAAGGCCTTCGTGCCAGGACCGAGCTTTTGGCTGATGTCGGTCTCATAGCCCGTCATTTGCACCGCTGGCAGGCTATAATACAGAATTTCACCATTGATAAACCCGCTTTGGATCATGTTGGCGATATGCTTCCTGAACAAGGTGACGTCAACGCTCAGCCCCGCTGCGTTCGTATAGGCCACCCCCACCTCCCGGTTGATCGTTTCTTCCGGTTTGAGCATCGGTATAGCCAGGTCCGGATAGGTGCCCGCGACCGTCTTAAAATAATTGTAATTGGCGATTCCCGTCATTTCCTGGGGCTGGGGATAGCGGAAACTTTTGCCGACGGCGGCGTGCAGCGCGGTGGTGTCGCTCAGCGCATAGTTCAGGCTGGCCACCGGATCGCTGGCCTTATAGGAACCAGTCATCGTATACCCGGTCGACGCGGCTCCTATACTGGGATCTGCCTGCATAGCATTATTGGCATTTTGCATAACATCCTTGATTTCGTTGTACCGGTAACCCAACCTGGTGGTCAGGTGGCCGACTTTGATCTCATCCTGCGCATAATAGCCGTTACTGGTGTAACTATACGCAGCCTTTGACCAGAGGGCGATCGGCAGTGAGCTATCCCAGTCGGAGATAATCTCGGTATAAGTTCTCAGCTCGCGGTTGTAACCCCAGGTGAAGGTATTCACCGGACTCAGCTTGATGACATTCTGAAGCTGGATGCCGCGCACCTTGCCATCCGTACTTTGGCCGCTTTTATCCTCCGTCGGATTGGTCGAGTTCGCATACTTGGCGAACATCGTACTTTGTTCCTGCGATTGATACATGGTTAGGCTCAGGTTATTGTTGGCGTTGAATTTGTGGTTGAACACAAAACCGGTCTGGCTGTTGACAACCGGGTCATAGCGCACATCGAAAGCACCTGACCAAACATCAAATGACCGATACAAACTGGCCGAGCTGGAAGAGCCGCCGGCGCCGCCGGGATTGACGATCAGCAGGCCGTTGGCGTCATAGCGGTTGGGGACCTCTTCCCTTTTCTCGGAGTAGGAACCAAATATGCTTACAGACGTATTGGCGTCCAGATCGTAGCCAATTTTGCCACTGTAGGATAATTCCTTCTTTTTGGCATTGTCGGTATATCCATCTGTCATTGATTGTTTGGCGCTAAAGAAAAAATTGGCGTTCTTGGTGCTGCCGCCGAAGGAAGCGGACTGAGTCTGCGTATTCCAGCTGCCGATCGAAGCGGATATCGTTCCGCTGTTTTGACTGCCCTTTTTGGTGGTAATGTAGATCACACCGCCGGCGGCGTCCGAGCCGTACTGGACGGGAACGGCGCCTTTGATGACCTCAATTTTTTCGATGCTGTCCGCCGGAATACTGCTCAAATCCACTACCCCGTTACCCACCGGGCTGAGCGGCACCCCGTCGACGAAGACCTTGGTGTTGTTGGCGTCGCTGCCGCGAATAGCCACCGTGGCTTTGCCTGATGTATTGTTGCCGCTGACCGTTAAACCGGTTACGTTTTTCAGCACATCGGACGCGTTTTGCGCCCCCTGGGCCTTGATGTCATCGGCGGTGACGGTGGTGGTCTGTACCGACTGGCGTTCCTTCAGCTTGGTATCGGTAACTTCCACTTCTTCCACGGCGACATTGTCCGGCTCCTCGGCCATGGCCACGGACGCCCACCAGTTCGAATAGAGCATCATGCAGCCGGCGATGATCGCCAGCCGCTTTTTTTTCGACACTTTCACGGCATCGCTTCCTCCTTGCCTTGCTACTCAAAATAGATTGATAACTAAAATCGTCCCTCCAGCCGGCCCGGCCGCCGGCACCCGCGAAAAGCCGGACCGCTGTCGCAGCCTTCGTGGGAGCCGTATTCCGGCCGGGCGAGCATCCGCCCGTCTTAGTTGGAGCTTATCGCGTCAGCCGGCAGGTTCACGCCCTTGCCGACCACGGTCAGAAGCGGCGATCCTTGCTCGCTAAAGTCTGTCGCCCCGGCGGTGAAAACCGCCGACGGCCAGCGGGCGCCGCCGGCCTGAGCCGATCCCCCGGCCTGCTGACGCATCGTCTGCGCCGAGGTCAGCGGCTGGGCAAGCGGATTGGCGGCAGTGTAGATAAAGCCGCTGCCGCTGTCCGGCACCGCGTCGCCGTAGCTTGTGCCCCACAGCACGAAATCGCTCGCCAGACCGCCTCTGGTGTCATAGCTCAGTTCGCCGCTTTCATTGACCGCGTTGAGCACTCTGATCCGGTCCGGAGTATCGTTCGCCGAGTGTCTGGTATAGAACGTGTAGGCGTCAGCCGAATAAATCTTCTGCTGGGTCGCGTACACCAGGTAGCGCCCGCCGGCCTCAATGGCCCGGGGTCCGAAAAAGTTGATGAACTCGCCGCCGCAGACGACAGTGACATTTCCGCCGGCGACGATTCGCGGAGTGTAGTCGTAGTAGCCGACGGTGGTACCGCTGCTAGAGTTGGCACCGCTGTAGGCCTGAGCGTCGTCGATAGTCAGGTTGCCGGAAACTTTGATGGTGATGTCGCCGCCGGCGAAAATGGTCCGGGCCGTGCCATTGCCATAATTGTTGACAGCCATTTCGGCGCTGGAAGTACCATTCAGCGTGTTGTCCAGCGTGATCGAACCGGTCGCCGCTATGGCGCCGGAGCTGCCCCCCCAAGCAAGCCCTGTCGCCACCAGATTGCCTTGTACGGTGAGATCCCGGTCTGGTGAATTTACTCCGCTGTATCCCGCGGGATAGCCGGCGGGAACGGCGACAGTGTAAATCAGGTCGCCGGACGCGATGGCTCTTGCAGGCGTGGCAACATTCGCAATGGAAGTATCACTAATAGTCGGAGCAGTCACCGTATTAAACCCGGTGCCGCCGCTCCAGAAATACAACGTATCCTTGTACAGATCATAGGAGGAACTGACCGAGCAATAGATGGAGTTGGCCCTGAAGTCAGGATTGCCCGCCACAGCCAGGATCAGACTGGGTCCGCCGACAGTGCCCTGGGATGTTGCCGACAAAAGATCGGGAACGAGGATGTAATAGTCGCCGGCCGCGTCGTAAGTGACCCCGGTGAATGTCTTACTGGTGCCGAACGCTTCCACCGTCAGGCCGTAGCCGCCGTTCACCACGGTTCCGTCTATTGCGTCCGTGGGTGTAAAGCTGTACTGCCAGCGGAGGTAGGGGAAAGCCTTACCGTCGAGCGCTCCCCAGGTTCCGGTCAGATCCCAGCCAGCGTAGTTGGCGGCTGACTTCATCCCCGCCGAAGTCAGTCCCTGGACATTGGTGCTTGTTCCCAGGTCGGAGCCGATTCCGCTTGTCTGCCCTGCAGCGTCGGTATTCCAAATGGCGTTCGTTACGGTACCGCTGATCGCGTTGGTCCCGATCAGGCCGCCGGCATTGCTGTTCGTACCGCTGCTGCTCACCGCGCTGACGCTGTAGGAGGTGCCGAGGCTGCCCAGATTGTTGCCCACAAGACCGCCGACATTGCTGGTGGCGCCGCTGCTGTTCACCCCGGCGAATGCGAAGGAATCGATGATGCTGCCGCCGGCGTCGTTTTGTCCCGCCAGGCCCCCAGCATTACTGTTCGCACCGCTGCTGCTCACCGCGCTGACGCTGTAGGAGGTTTTGATTGTTCCGGCGTTTTCCCCCGCCAGGCCGCCAACGTTGCTGCCGCTGCCGCCGGCCGTCACCGCTCCGGTATTGTAGGAGGTCGCGACCGTGCCGGCATTATAGCCGGCCAGGCCGCCGACATCGCTGCTTCCGGCGCCGTCAGCCGTCACCGCTCCGGTATTGTAGGAGGTCGCTATGCTGCCGCCGCTGGCGTTTTTCCCTGTCAGGCCGCCGGCGTAGCTATAGACGGCGCCGACGTTCGCGACCTTGACCACGCCGGTATTGTAGGAGCTGGCGATGCTGCCGCTGTTTTGTCCCGCCAGGCCCCCGGCGTAGCTGCCGTCGCCGCTGGCCGTCACCGCGCCGCTATTGTAGGAGCTGGCGATGCTGCCGCTGTTTTGTCCCGCCAGGCCCCCGGCATAGCTGCCGCTGCCGCTGGCCGTCACCACGGCTTTGGAGTAGGAGCTGGCGATGCTGCCGCTCGTTTGTCCCGCCAGACCGCCTGCATAGCTGCTAGCGCCACTGGCTGTCACCGCGCTGCCGCTGTCGGCGTAGCTGTTGGTGATGGCGGCCTTGTTCAGCCCCACCAGGCCGCCGGCGATGCTGCCGGCGTTATTGGCGGTGACGGTGACAGTGGCTTTGGAGTAGGATCCGTCGATGCCGCCGCTGTCGCTTTCCCCCACCAGGCCGCCCAGCACCGCGTTGTCGCCGTTGCCGACCACCGCCCCGGTGAAGTAGGAACCGCTGATGGCGGTGGTGGCGCTGCTGCTGTTCAGCCCCGCCAGGCCGCCGGCGATGGCGCCCGTCCCGCTGGCCGTCACCGTGGCGGCGGAGTAGGAAGCGCTGATGACGCCAGCGTTTTGCCCCGCCAGGCCGCCCGCGTGGCCGGCGTTGCCGCTGGCCATCACCGTGCCTGTGGTGTAGCTGTTGGCGATGGTGCCGCTGCTATATCCGGCCAGACCGCCGACATAGCCTCCGGCATAGCTGCCGCTCACATTGCCGGACAGCGAGACATTGGCGAACGTGCCGCCGTTGTAGCCCACCAGGCCGCCGACATACTGATTGCTGGCCCCGCCGACCACCGTCACCGCGGTCAGGTTGACATTGCTGATCTTCGCGCCGGCGCCGGTGTAGCCGAACAGGCCGATACTGGCCTGCGTGGAGTTTTCAATATCCAGTCCGCTGATGGTATAACCGTTGCCGATCAGGGTGCCGGTAAAGGCGCTGCTGCTGGTGCCGATCGGCGTCCAGTTGTCGCCGGTCAGATCGATATTAGCCAGGAGAAGATAGGTGGCGCCAAGGTTGCTGCTGATGTTCTCCAGTTGGGCGGCATTCAGGATCAGGTAGCCGCTCGTGGTGGACCAGACCAGAATAGGCTGACCGCCGGACATCATCCAGGTATTGGTAAAGTCCCAATTGGCGTAGGCCGTATTGGTCTTGTCGCCCAGTTGGGTGCTGTCCAGTCCGGTCGCTCCGGTCGTGGTGCCGCTGCCGATCCCCGGCAGACTCGCGGCAACAGTGATGTTCCAGACCGAATCAGTCACCGTGCCGTTATTGGCCCCCACCAGGGCCCCCGCCGCGGCCCCGGTCACGCTGCCGGCGCCGCTGTAGGAAGTTTTGATGGTGCCGGTGTTGAGACCCACCAGGCCCCCCACCGTATCGGCTGAGCCGGTGCCGCTCACCGTGCCACCTAAATAAGAGATGTCGGTAACGGTCCCGGTGTTGGTCCCCGCCAGGCCGCCCACCGCGCCGCTGCCGGTCACTGTGCTGTCGGTGAAGGAAGTCTGCACCGTGCCGGCGTTGGTGCCCACCAGGCCGCCCACCGACCCGGCGCCGCTCACCGTGTCGATGGCGTAGGTGTTGTAGACGGTGCTGCCGGCGGCATTATAGCCTACCAGGCCACCGACATTGCTGGCCGCACCGCCGCTGACGCTGGCGGTGGTCAAGCCGATGTCGTGGATGGTCGCGCCCGAGCCGGTATAGCCAAACAGGCTGGCGACATCCCCCGTCGCGCCGGTGATCGTCAGCCCGTTGATTTGATAGTCGTTGCCGTTAAACGTGCCTGTAAAGGGAGTCGTCGAGCTGCCGACAGCCGCGAAGCCGACCAGTGGCGCCATATTGTAGCCGGTCATATCGATGTTGCCGGCTAAAGAGTAGGTCGCCCCCAGGTTCATGGCCATCAGTTGGAGCTGATGGGCGTTGGTGACGGTGTTGCTGTATTCCGACCGCAGGAAAGGATAGGTATAGCCGTCGATCATATACCAGGTGTTGGTGAAATCCAAGCCGGTGTAACTGGACTGCGTCACCATCTGCGCTGTTGTCAGGCCGGTGACATTGGCGAGGGTGCCGAGGCTGGAGCCGACGCCGGTGGCTCCGGCTGCATCGGTGTTCCAATAGGCGTTGGCGACCGTTCTGCTGGCTGCAACGTTACCCGCCAGGCCGCCCACATGGTTGGTGTTGCTGCCCGCGCCGGTCGTCACCTTTATCGCGCCGGCGCTGTAGGCGCCGGAAACATTGGCGGAGACATTGCCAATCAAGCCGCCCACATAGTTGGTGAACGTGCCGCCGGTGCTGCCGGACAAGTCCAGCGTCGCCGCCCCCGTACTGTAGGAGTTGGCGGTGGAGCCGGTGCTGGTGATGGAGTCGTAGCCCATCAAGCCGCCCACATAGTTGTTATAGATGCCGGCGCTGCCGGTCACGTTCAGCGTCGCCGTCCCGGTGCTGTAGTTGCCGGTAGTGGAGCCAGTGGTGCCGGTATTGTAGCCCATCAAGCCGCCCACATAATTGTTAAAGGTACCGGCGCTGCTGTTCAGCGTGACCTTCACCGCCCCGCTGCTGTAGTTGCCGGTAGTGGAGCCGGTGGTTCCGGCACTGTACCCTTCAAACCCGCCCACATAGAGAGCGTTAGCGGTGCTGGTGCTGCCGCTGGTGATGGTTGCGGTTACAGCGCCTGTATTGTAAGAATTGGAAGTGACGGCTCTGTATCCCTGGCCGGCCAAGCCGCCTTCATACACGCTGAAGCCGCTGGTGGTCGCCGGTATATTCGCGGTTACCGTTACTGCTCCCGTGTTGTAGGAATTGGCAATAGAGGTGGCGATATAGCCCCCCAGGCCCCCGATTTGGTACGCGCCGCAACCTGTGAAAATTCCTGTAACCGCCCCGGTATTGTGGGACTGGCTGACGGCAGCGGATTTTCCCGCCAGACCGCCGACATAACTGCTGTTGGAACTGGTATCCGTCACCACCCCGCTGTTGGAGGAGCCGGTAATGATGCCGAGGATCTGACCGCCCACGCCGCCGACGTAGTTGGTCCCGATGCCGCTATAGCTGATCGCGCCGCTGTTGCTGGAATTGATGATATTTCCGTTAGTAACGACATAGCCTGCCACGCCGCCGACATTGCTGGTCGAGGTACTGGCGGTGGTGTTGCCGGCCGTTACCGTCGCGGCGTTGCGGGAGCCGGTGACGGAGACCGAAGCGTCCCCTACATATCCGACCAGGCCGCCGATATAGCTGGCGCTGGTGCTGGCGTTGGTGTTGGTGCCGACTACCGTCGCGGCGGCGGTGGTGTAGGAGTTAACGATGCCGTAGCCGAAGGAGTCACCGCCCACCAGGCCACCGGCAGCGCTGCCGCCGACGTTGTCCGTCACCGCCCCGCCAAAATAGCTGTTGCTGACGGTGTCGAGGTTGACACCCACCAGGCCGCCGATGCCACCGCTGTTCGCGATGGCCATGCTGCCGATGAATACGCCGTTGTTGCCTGTCACCGTGGCGGTGGAATAGGAGTTGTCGATGCCGCCGTAGGTGTTTTTCCCCACCAGGCCGCCGAGTGCGACGGTATTGCTGCCGAACGCAGTGTCGGTCACCGTGCCGGTAGAAGAGGAATTGCTGATGGCGATGAATTGGGCGCTGCTGTCGGTCCCCACCAGTCCGCCGGCCTGGGTGCCGGTGGCGGTGGCCGTCACGTCGGCGGCGGAGCTGCTGCCTGTGATGAGGCCGGCGCTGCCGGTGTTGTCGCCCACCAGCCCGCCCACCGAAGCGGTGATGCTGGCGGAGCCGCCGCCGCTGACGCTGCCGGCAACCGAATCATTGCTGAAAACGGTGTTGTTGGCGTAGCCCGCCAGGCCGCCGACATACTGGTTGGTGCCGGCCGTGCCGGTGATATTGACCCCGCTCAGGCTAAGGCCGCTGATCGCTGCGCCGTTGGTATAGCCGAACAGACCGATGGCCGGCAGGCTCGAGCCGGAGATCGTCAGGCCGCTGATGGTGTGGCTGTCGCCGTAAAGAATGCCGGAAAAGACGCTGGTGGATGACGTGCCCAGCGGCGCCCAGGTGCCGGTCAGAGCGAGGTCGTTGCCGAGGAAGTAGGTCCCGGCCAGGTTGGTGCCGATGCTCAGCAAATCGTTGACGGTGGTGATGACCAGGCCGGTGTTGTTGCCCCAGCGCAGCAGCAGTTGGCCGCCGTCGCTGACCCGCCAGGTATTGGTCAAATCCCAACCGGCGGTTGTCGCCTGAGTGGCAATATTGGCGCCTGACAGCGAGTTAGTAACCGTGCCGCCGCCGGTCCCCACCAGGGCTGCCACATTGCCGCTGCCGCTCACCGTGCCGGAGCTGTAGGAAGTGGTGATGGCGCCGCTGTTTTTGCCTGCCAGACCGCCGACGTTATCGGCCGTTCCGGTGCCGCGCGCCGTGCCGAGCAGCGAGAAATAGCTGGTTGTGATGCTGCCGGTGGCGGCGTTGTAGCCGGCCAGTCCGCCGACATTACCGCTGCCGCTGACAGCGGCCAGGGCGAAGGAGGTCGTGATGCCGCCGGCGTTGTAACCGGCGATGCCGCCGGTGTCGGCCCCGGCCGCGCTATCGCTCACACTGCCGCCAAGGACATAGGTGTTAGCGACGGTGCCGGCGTTGTAGCCCACCAGGGCGCCGACATAGCTGTTGCCTGTGCCCCCGCTGACGCTGACGTTGGTCAGGCCGACATCGTGGATGGACGAGCCCGCGCCGATGTAGCCGAACAGGCCGACATCGGCCGAGCCGATGTAATTGCTGATCGTCAGATTACGAATGGTATAGTCGTTGCCGTTGAAGCTGCCGGTAAAGGCGCTGACGCTGCTGCCGACAGGCACGAAGCCAACTGTCGGCGCCATCCTGTAGCTCGCCATGTCGAGATTGCCGGCTAGGGTGTAGCTGGCCGTCGGGTCCATCGCCATAAGCTGCAACTGGTGGGAGTTTCGGATGGTGGTGCTGTACTCCCACCGCAGGAAGGGGGTGGTGTAGCCGTCGATCATGTACCACATGCTGCCGCCGCCGGCGCCGGTGCCGCTGATGTCCCAGTCGGCGTAATTCGCCGCCTTCACCATCTGGGCCGACGTCAGGCCGGTGGCCGCGACATTGCCGCTGCCGGCGTTGGTGCCGACGGCGTAGGCTTGCCCGGATTTATCGGTGTTCCAGTAGGAGCCGGTAATGGCGGAGGTGGCCGTCAGGTACCCGGCCAAACCGCCGGTGTGGGTTGCGCCGCCGGGGTAGCCGATGCTGCCGGCGCTGTAGCTGTTGGGGATACTTATGTTCGTGCCGTAGCCCACCAGACCGCCGAGGTAAACCACTATTGAAGTAGTTGAGCCGTCGCTGGAGCTGACGGCGCTGGTGCTGTAGCTGTTGGTGATTTTGGTGCCGACGCCGCTGGAGGAGTCATAGCCCACCAGGCCGCCGCCCCTCCAGAGTAGGCCGCTCACCGTCCCGGCGCTGTAATCCTGATCCAGGATCGAGTCGGTAGTCTGGCCCACCAGACCGCCGGCATATGTGTTTTGACCGCCCACAACAGCGGCGGTGCTGTAGCTGTCACTGATTTTGGAAGTGGTCAGGGTACCCACCAGGCCACCGGTATTGCCACCACCGTTCACGGTGCCGGTGACATAGCTGTTGTCGATGAGGCTGTTGGTGGCCGTACCGGCGATGCCGCCATCGGACGCATTGACATCGACTAGGCCGAGGTTGCGGACAATCGCTTTAGTGATGCTGCTGAAAAGACCTGTCTTCAGGTTGCTGATGGTATGACCGTTGCCATCCAGTATGCCTTGAAAGTTCTCATATGGATTTGAATAGCTACTGCCGTTAATATCGTTGCCAAGGGCATACACGCCGATTGTCGATGCCGTTGATAGCTTCTGCAAGTCGGCGTCGTTGTTGACCAGCATGTAGGAGGTCAGGCTGCCGTTGGTGACCTTGGAACTGTACGGGCTGGTTATGGTTCCCGTCCCGGCGGTGGCCGCCGTGGTGGCTGTGCCGGTCCAGGTGGTTATGGTCGCCGCATCGGTGTAGCTGGCCGGGTTGTAGTAGATGGACACCTTGTTGCCTGTGCCGCTGCCGCCGGTCAGACTGACGGCGGCCCCCAGAGTTACCGTCCCGGTGTCGGAGCCGGTGTTGTCGGCCCGCAGCACGAGATTGCCGCCACCGGTGCCGGTGATGGTGGCATTGGTGGCGATATTGCGGTAGGCGCTCAGCGTCAGGGTGGTTGGACTCGCCCAGGTTATTGCGTCATTAACGAAAATATCGCCGTTGGTGCCTGTCGCGCCCATGCTCGATAGGATGGTGACATTGCCCCCGGCGAGGTTTGTGTCAAGCGTAGCCGCTGTCATGTCGCCGCCCGAGGCCGCAATGGTGAAGTCGGCCGGGTCCAGCAGCCAGTTGCCGGCCGCGCCCTTGGCCGCCAGAGTGGTTACACTGGCGCTGTCGCCGACTTTAAGGCTATGTGGCCCGAGGTCTCGACCTGGCCGCCGTTGCCGCCCACCGCGCCGCCGCGGGCGCTAATCTGTCCGTTAAACACCGTTTTGTCATCGGCCCACACCGCCACCTTGCCGCCGTTGCCTTGAACAGTGGCGTCGGCGTTGATCGTCGCTCCGGCCGCTACCGTCGTCATGGTGGCGTTCTGCTCCGATCCCTGTCCCTGGAAGTTGCCGCCGATCAGAGCCGTGCCGCCGCCGGCGTAGCCTGACACGTCGACTTTGGCCCCGTCGGTCAGGGCTACCGTCTCGCCCAGCACCTTGACGGTGCCGCCGGTCTGCCCGAAGTCTTTGCTCGAAGCGTCGAGAGTGCCGCTGTTTGTTACAACGCCGCTGGTTCCCCCGTCGAGGCGGATGACGCCGCCCGTATTGTCGATGCTGCGAGCCTGAATGACGCCGCTGTTGTTGACCACCGTACGGGCCAGGGCGTTGGCCGCGCTGGCAGTCATGACGACCTGGCCGCCGTCGGCCTGGATAAGGTTATGGTTGGCGACGCTGGCGTCCACCGCCGACTGGTTCACGGCCAGACTTAAGAGGCCGTCGCCGGAGAAGTCCAGGGTGACGGCGCTGCCGGCCGCCAGGGCCACTGTGCCCTTCTGGGCGCCGATGACGCCGTCGTTGGCCACCTGGGATCCCAGCAGGGCGACGTAGCCGCCGCTTGCGGCGGTGATGGTCCCTTGGTTGGTCACACTGCCGCCGCTGCCGCTGAAGGTATAGTTGCCGCTCAGAAAATCGCTGTCGGATAAACCTAGGGTCGAGGCCACCAGCCCGCCGACGTTGACCGAGGCTCCCTTGGCGAACAAGATGCCATTGGGGTTGATGAGAAATACCTGGCCGTTGGCGTTCAGGTGACCGTAAATGCCTGACGCGTCGCTTCCCAGCACCCGGTTGAGGGCGATGGAGCTTGAGCCGGGCTGGATGAAATTGACCGTTTCGCCGCTGGCGATAGAGAAGCTTTGCCAGTTGATGCCCAGTTTGTTGGTATACTGGTTAATAGTCATAGTATTGCCGCTCTGGCTGATGGTGCCGCTGCCGGTGGTCACCTGGCCGCCGGTCGGGTTGGCGCAGCCGATGCCCATCGAGCTGAGCATGATTCCCGCCGCCATGAGCGGCGGCAATATGGCTTTGGCCGCTCTTTTCAGAGTAGTCATCCCTTGCCCGGTTTGTGGCCGGCATGGTTTGCTGCGCTCCCAGTCGCGTCGCCACTTTCTCTGCATGTTTTTGTCCTCCTTGCGAAAAATTAGAAGTACTGGACGCCCGACAGCCACCAGCGTCCCTTGCGGTCGGCTTCCGAAGTCACCGGAGCCGGGCCGAGTTTCCAGGCGTAGTCTACCCGGACGGTGTAGTCCTTGCTGGCGCTGGTGATCAGTCCCAGTCCCACGCCGTGAAGGGTCCGGCCATTGTCGCCCGCGCCCGGCCAGGGATTTTTGTTGACCACAATATGGCCGGTATCAATATAGGCCGCCAGTTGCAACTCCGGGGTCGGCATATTCAGGCGCAGTTCGCCCCGGGCCAGATAGCCCGCGTCGCCGGAGGCCTCGCCCTCGGGATAGGCCCTGACGCCCCGGTAGCCGCCGATAAACAGTTTTTCCGACGAGTCGAGGTTTTTGTTGGCCAGTTGGCCGCTGAAGTCGAACAGGAAGCTCAGGCGGTTGTTGATGACCTGCTGGCGGCTGTAATTGAAGCTGGCTTTCGTGTAGCGGCCGGCGGTCTGCGCCGTCTGACTGTCGTCGCTCTGCGCCGAGTAGCCGTAGAGATCTGTGCCGCCGACGATGGACAGATTGCCGCTGGAAAGGGTCAGAGAGTAACTGTTGACGCCCAATTTGTCCCGGCTGTCACCATTTATGCCGAAGTTCCATACGTAGTCGCGCTTGTCAGCCAGGGTGATATCCAGGCCCTTGTCGGCCAGTTTGCGGTAATCAAACCCGATCTGGATGTTCACGTTGTTGTCGCGCGAACGGCGAAGGGGATAGGTTTCGAAAATGCTGGTTGTGTTGGACTTGCCGGTGTAATCGAGGCTGGCGAATTCTTTTCCCAATAAGTAGTGCATGTTGGAAAAACTCACTCCCAGCTTGGCCCCCTGATTGCCGACAGGGGTCAGGTAGCTGACGCTGGCGTTGTTCATGCCATCCCCGGAATAGTTGTTGCCGAGGCTGATGACGTCGCCGCTGCCGCTGACGTTGTTGATGGTCAGGGTCATGTTGCTGACGCCCTGGCCGGTGTAACGGTTGCCGTAGTTGTCCAATGAGAAAGTGCCGACGACGTCCTCGGTGTCGGTGATTTCAAGGATAAGGTCGGTGCTGCCGGCGGTCTTGCCGGGAGCCAGAGTGGCCTTGATGCTGACGCCGCTGGTGTCGCTGAGGAGCAGCAGGGCCCGTTCCAGCACGTCTTTTTTTACATAGTCGCCAATCTTGACAGGGCCCAGCAGCCCTTCGGCGACAGTGGTTTTCAGGTGGGACCGGTTGCGGATGTCGATTTGTCCGTACTGGCCTGGCACAACGGTGATTTCCACTGTCCCGTCCTTGATATCCTGGGCCGGGACATAGGCGTTGGCCACCATGTAGCCCCGCTGGTTGAGGTACCCGGCGATCCGCTGGGCGAGCGCCTGCATTTCGGTAAGGGAAAGCTCCTTGCCAGCCGCGTCCTTGACCAGTTCCTGCAGTTCGGCCTGGCTGACAGGGCCCGCGCCGGTGACGCGAAAACCGTTCACCCTGATTTTGGGGCCCGCATCCTGGACCGGCCCCGGCTTTTCTTCCTGGTTTATTTCGATGGTGACGCTATTTTTGGCGGGCTCGGGCAGCTTCTGTTCCTCCAGGCTGCTCTTGATGGTGCCGGCGTTGGGTGGTTCTACAGCCAAAGCCGGCGAAGTGGAACAGACCATGAAGGCCAGAAGCAAGCTCAGGCACCCCTTGCCCCGACCCCTGGCCGGAGCATGTGTTTTAGGCATAATCTCATCCTTCCTTGGTTGATGCGGCAGGGGCCTGTCCAGGACGGGCCCCTGCGTTTTCCGCTGCCGTCATGAGACGATACGGCGCCCGTATCAGGCCTCCTCGGTTTCGGCTCTCTCAGTTTCGGCTCTCTCGGTTTCAGCTTTCTCCAGTTCCGGGGCGCCGACCACGCTTAGTCCTTCTGGCGGCTTGTCGGCTTTTTTCAATACTCCGGCCTCCACGAGCTGCTTCAGGATGTTGTCCTGGACGGCCAGCGACTGGACGAACCCTTCCAACGGCATAACGATCCGCTTGCTGATGTCGACCACTGGCTGACCGTTGTCGCTCTTGAGGTGGGGCTGCAGTGTCATCAGGTCGATGCGGATAAGATTGCCTGTGACATGAACGGCGCTGATGGCGTCGGCGTAAATTTCCTGGTTCATGATTTTCCTCCTTAAAATGCTGCGGCGCCAAGCGGCCGGCAGTCCGCTGCGGATGAACGGTGTTTCCTGCTGTTTCCACCTCATCCCGCGTCTGTCGGCCGAAACGGTCACCTCAAGCCCTATTGTTCCCCCTGTTCTTCAATTTCCCGTCTGGCTGTGGCCGCGGCGCCACACAATCCGGTCATGACCGCCCCGAGCGCCACTCCGGTCGCCAGCAGAAAGTAGTCCTTGAGTATCTCCAGCAACATACGGTCTCCTCCTTATCTGAATTGACTCATGCCCGGCCGGCAGACTTCGCGGTGGCAGCAGTTACATCTGCCGCCCTGGCCTATTTCCCGCTGATTTTTTTCAGCACATCGTCGGTGATGTCCAGCCCGCCGTATACGGCCACGCCTTTCTGTACAACGATGGCCATCCCTTTGGCTTCCGCCACTTCCCTGACCGCGGTGTTGATTTTGTCGGCGATGGGTCGCAATAGTTCTTGCCGCTTTTGTTCCACTTGCCGCATGAGCTGCAGGTTGAGATCCTGTTTTTCCTTGTCGCCCAGGCCGGCCGATTTGGCCTCGAATTCCTTTTTGGCTGCTTCCGTTTCGGCCTTGAGGGTTTCATTCGCTTTCTGGGTGTCCGGATGTTGATTAATCAGCAGGGGAAAGTCCACAAGGCCGACTGTCGGCGGTGCCGTCGGCACAGCGGCCTGCGCCGTGCCGGCCCCCATCGCCCCGAACAGGATCAGAGCCGCCAGCAGCATAGCGGTTATGGTTTTCCGAACAACATATTTCATGGTATTTTCCTTCTTCCCGCCCTTTGGGCAAATCATTGCGCGGACCGGTTTTACCGGCCCACTGTAAAACCCCAGGCTGTTCAACAGCCGCGCTCTCTAACTGTTGGGGGATGGCCGCACCGCTATGGCCACCGCCGCTACCCCGCTTTGCCGGACGGCGTCCAGCACCTCGATCACCCGGCCGTGCTCCACGCCACGGTCGGCGTTGATGACCACCGACAGCTGCCTGCCGTCGTTCCGGAGCTGGCTGAGCCGAGACGTGACCTCGGCTGGCCCGCCGATCTGATCCTTGTCACAGAACAGGTTGCCGTCCTGGGTCAAGGTGAGCATCACCACCTGCTTTATTTCCTCCTGACCGGTGGCGGCGTGAGGCAGATTGACCGGCAGAACATGCTGCTCGATCATGGCCAGGCTGGCCAGCATGAAAAACACCAGCAGGAAAAACATGGTGTCGATCATCGGGATGATCTCGATACGGGCTCTCTTCATCGTGCTTCGCGCCAGTTTCATTTCATCACTCCTGTTCGGTCAGCGCCATTTCCAGCTGGGTGGCGTAGTGTTCGATCATTTCGCTTTCCCGCTCGACCCGGGCGGTAAAATAGTTGTAGGGGATCAGCGTCGTTACCGCCACGCCGATGCCGGTGGCGGTGGCGATGAGCGCCTCGGCCACACCGCCGGTTACGGCGTGGGGTGATCCGCCCCCGCCTCCGACCGTGGCCATGATATGAAACGAGTCCATCATGCCGAGGATGGTCCCCAAAAGGCCCAGCAGCGGGGCCAGGGTTACGATGGTGTCCAGCGTCGAAAGGCCTTTTTTCATGATCGAATACTGGGTGATCCCCACCGATTCCATGGCCTTGGTCGGTTCGGCCGGGTTGGCCATGCCGGCGGCCAGCACCTTGAGCAGCGGCAGGGTTGAGCTTTTGGCCAGATTCAGACCGTCTTTGACCCGCCCGAGCTGGACCAATTCCAGCACCGTTTCGGCGGCGGCGTTCTTGCCGATGCGCCGGAAGAAAAGCCATCTTTCGATGATAACGGTTACCGAAATTAAGGAGCATATTGCCAGAGGCAGCATCATCCAGCCGCCTTTTAACAGTTCTGTCATGATGAATCATCCTTTCGCGGTAATTTGATAAGAATAGTCTTCTTACATTGCTTCCCTGAGATCGAAGGTAACCCTCACGTCCCGGACGGTCGACACCGGCACGCCGCTGGAGTCCCGGGCCGGCGAATACCGCCAGGACGACACCGCCTCGACAGCGGCCTCACTGGCGTCAGAGCGGCCGCCCTCACGCACCGAGAGCACCGTTACCGACCCGTCGGTGTTGATGCGGATCCTTAGCACCACCGATCCCTCCCAGCCTGCTTCCCGGGCTGCCCGGGGGTAGGCCGGCTTGGGGGCGTACGCGCGACTGGCTGATACAGCGCTTGTGCCGCCGTTTCCGGGCCTCATCGGCGGCAGACCGGTGGCTGACGGTATCGCCGTTCCTGTGCCTGACCGCAGTGCCACTGAATTGGCGCTGGTCTCGCCCGGCAGGGCGTCCGCAAAGTGAGCCGGCTCCGGCTCGCCTGCAGCCTGTTCGGTCCGCGGCTGATTGATATCCGGCTTGATTTCCTCCTTGGGAGGAGTGATCTTTTGCTCCGGCAACGGGACGACTTCAATGGTGGTGACATTTTTGGCCGAATTGACCGGCGAAGACGGAGGCATCAGGATGAAGGCGACAATCAGAGCACAATGGACAAGTACGGAAGTCAGTGTCGATTTTCCATAGGTGCTGTTTGTCAATAAACTCATTGTTGTTCACCTCCCTCTGGCTTCTTTACATAACCGTCACTGCCGGACGGCGGCAGCTGTGAAGCCGCCTGGAACATCTGGAAAAACTGGCCCAATATGGGGCAAAGTATCTGATCATTCATGGTCGCGGTAAGCACAACTCCTTTATCAAGACATCCAGAAAATCGATCTCGCGTTTTATATACGAAGCCGGATGGCGGAACAACGCCTGCAAATTAAGGGGAAGGTCTCCCCCGCCCTGGTAATCGAAGATGGTCTTGATACGCTCCCCGATTTCCGCCAGAAAGTTTTTTCTTTGCTCCAGCGCGTCCACAACTTCTTTTGCCGTCACCAGCGAAATCGCCGCAAGGGCCAGATCGAACCTGTAATCCCTTTCCCGGGAAGATGATAAGGCCGATATGATTTCCTGCCTCAAGATTTTCTGGCCCTCATCCGTTATCGCGAATTTTTTCGGCATGGGGCCTTTTCCTTGCTTTGCCGTATCCAGGTGAGCCTTGACGAGCCGCTTCGTATTCAGCTTGTTCAGGCTGACGTAAATGGAAGCCGTCCCGATATCGGCCCACTCTTTGTAGCCTCGTTCCTTAACCAGATGAACGATTTCATAACCTGAAACCTCTTTTCGTTCACAGATGAGCTGCAGAATCATAAATTCCGCATTCGTGAGTTTCATAGCATCCCCCCATAATCATTTTACTAATATAATATTACATATATGTAATATTATATTAGTAAAAACCGTGTTGTAAGCCCGTCTGCTGCTTACAGCACACAAAATATAAAGGAGTTCCGTCACTGACCCTTTTATATAGGCTGCCCGGCATAATCAAGCGGCAACATTCATTACCTGAGAGCCCCCTTCCTGTTGTTTTACGGTACCGCCAATATTCATCTACGAAATATTTCACATGTGTAATATTTCGCGATAAGTTGCGGTGTAGTTATGGTTCGTGTTTAGCTTACAATATGACTATATGAAAATCAATGTATTCAACACCGTATTTAACAAACATTAACCAAAGCTTAACCAGGATTTAACAATCAGGTATAGCCATATTTCTCGCTGTCGCCTGGAGGCATGAAGCCAAAGAACGGCCCTGAAACGGCGAAAATTTGCCGTTTCAGAGCCATTCTTACCACTACCCGCCTTAGCCGATTTGGGCTTTTCCTGCCAGCAGCGGCAGCGTGTTCGCCCCCTGGGGCATGACAATGAACTGCGGCGTGCCTGTCCGGCACTTGTCCTGAGCGATCTTCATCGCTTCATCCAGTGTGCTTGCCGGAATCATTCCGGTCTTTTGCACCAGTTCGAAGTTGTCCGGTTTGGTCACCATGATAAAGGTGGCGACATCGCTGCATTCTATTTCCTTGAGCGCCACCATGCCAGGCAGGGCAAAGTTAGCCCGGAGGGCCTTCTCTGCCGCCAGCTTGTCACCCAGCTTAAACCAGTCCATGAATCCCGGCGGCTCGGAAATATCCGGGCACTCACTCAGCAGGATGACCACGCCGCCTTTTTTCACGGCGTAGCAGGCGTTATCCATCGTTTTTCCGGTCTGATACAGGTTGATGTCTTTCGGGTATCCACCCGCCGTAGTGATTACAATATCCGCTTTGGCCGGGATTTCCACGCCATAAAGCTCATCCACCAGCTTTGTCCCCTCCAGCCAGGCCGATACCCAGTTGCCGGCAAATATGCCGGCGACTCCGCCGTCGGAGGTGGGAACAAGGTTGAGAATAAAATCCGGTTTGACGAACGCGGCGATCTCCATCATGTCTTCATGGGCTGCGTTTCCCTTAAGCTTGCCCGACATGCAGCTCGGGTCCGAGCCGTCACCCAGATTAGGCCCCAGCAGCAGCAGATGATTCTGCTGAATGGTCTTCACCGAGCTGCAGCCCGGCAGAACGCTTTTCCGGCCTCCGCCGTACCCGGCGTTGTAGTGATAGATGATTCCTCCGGTCAGAATCACCCTGTCGGCTTCAGCCACCAGCCTGTTGACCCGCACCTCGGTGCCGCGGCTGGTTTTTCCCAGATAGACCATATTGGGCTCGTCCCAGGCGTCATGGTTCAGCACCCGCACCCGGTGGCAGATATTTTCGCCGCACAGGTCACGAAACTCGCTGTCGGTATTCTGTCGATGGGCCCCGACGACGATCAGGATGGTGATATTGTCATCAGGCACCCCGGCCGCGTTCAGTTCGTCCAGGATGATGGGCAGCACCTTGTCCATCCGCTGCCAGATCCGGGTGATGTCACTGACCGTTACCACGACCTTCTCCCCGGGGCGTACGATTTCCCGCAGAGGCGGCGCGTCGATGGGACGGGCCAAAGCCTCACGGACGGCTTTTTCGAGATCCGGCAGCGGCGGAAACTCTTTGCCGACAATCTCGCAGACCAGCTGCTGGGCAGGGATGCTCAGCGGAAATTCCGTTTTCCCGTATTTCAGGCTGAACTGTCGGTCACTCATAGAAACTTCACCTCCAGGCAGATTGGCGTGATACTTTTTCCCTTATCCTTCTCCATAAAGCCGTTTCAGGTCTTCCTCGTTCATGGTGAAACAGTGTTCCTTGACCGGGAATTCGCCGCTGTCGATCTCCCGGCAGTAGGAGTTGAAGGCGTCGACCATCGCCGGGCCAAGTTTGGCGTACTGCTTGACGAACTTGGGAACAAACTTGTCGAATATCCCGCAAAGATCGTAAGCGTTGAGACAATGCCCGTCGACATGAGGTCCGGCGCCGGTCCCGATGGTCGGAACGGTCAATTTCTCGGTAATCAGCTTGGCCAGAGGGGCCGGCACGCATTCCATCAATACCGAAAAAGCCCCGGCTTCCTGCAGTTTCAGGGCTTCGTTCATCAGCCGCTCGGCCGCTGCCGAGTCTTTGCCCTGGACCTTGAACCCGCCGAGCATGGAGACGGTTTGCGGCGTAAGCCCGATATGGGCCATGACCGGGATACCGGCGTCAACGATGGCCTTGACTTTGTCGCATACCGCCAGTCCGCCTTCCAGCTTCACGCAGTCAGCGCCCTCTTTCAAAAGCTTGCCGGCATTGCGGACGGCTTCGTCGATGTTGATATAGGACATGAACGGCATGTCGGCTACGATCATGGTGTTCTTCGCCGCCCGTTTCACAGGCCGGAGGTGATAGACGATCTCTTCCATGTTGACAGGCACCGTTGTGTCCAGGCCAAGCACTACCATCGCCAGCGAATCGCCCACCAGGATCATTTCCGCGTCCGAGCGGTCGATCATCGTGGCCATGGGATAGTCGTAGGCAACGATCATCTTGATTTTCTTGCCCTGCTCCTTGTACTGCTGAGCCTGGGGAATTGTCATCTTGGTTTTGCTCATAATGTCACGCCCTCCTGTTTGTTGTCAGAATAACTGTCCTCATCGTAGCTTTTATTGGTCGAACCTGATTATACCTTTGGGTAATTTTGCTTTCCGCATTAGATTTTTTGTCGAGTATTACCACTGATAAACTGGCTCGGGGTCGCTTTGTGATACTTTTTAAACACGCTGCAGAAATAGCTGGCGTCATGGATTCCTATCCGGTGGGCAACCTCTGCTACCGTATATTTGCCCATGGTCAGCAGGCTTTTTGCTTTTTGCAGGCGATAACTGTTCAGAAAACTGGAAAATCCCTGTCCCGTATATTTTTTGAAAATCCGGCTGAAGTAACAGGGGCTGAGATATAGCTTGCTTGCCACCACCTCCAGATTCAGGTCCTGCTGATAATTGTGCCGGATGAACTGAACGGCCCACTTGACCGCCCGTTCGGCGTCATTGTCGCTGGACCCGCGAACACTTGCCGCCAAACTGTCCACCAGGTTCGCCACAACCAGCCGGATTTGGCTGACAGTCTCGGCCTGCCCGGTTTCTTCCTGGAGCTTGGTGCGCATTGTAGCCGGCTGAGCTTCCTCGGTAAGACCGGCGAGCTCAT
Organism: Negativicutes bacterium; assembly: GCA_031292035.1. Next base: position 37,039 of record JARLHX010000223.1, read on the forward strand.
GGGCTATCGCTGCGAATAAATCGGTCAGGGTCTGCAAAACCAGTTCCCGGGAAGCTCCAAACGATTTCAGCTGATCCAGCAGCTCCCCTGCTACAGTCGCGGCCGTGGTCTCCCCCGGTGAAAACAGCAGACTCACCATGCGTTCACTGAGACCCTTGATATCCAGTACAATGTTGTTATATATCTGATATCTCGCTTTGACAGTATCGGCACAACGGATCTGGGCTTCCTCCCAAAATCTCGCAGCCTCGGCCTCCCGCAAAACCAGGCGCAGAACCGTCTCGATGCCGGCGACGCCGTCGATCGGCAGCACGCAGCCGGCAACTCCGGCCGGAGCCTGCCGGGACCAATCGGCGATCAAGCCATTTAGAGCGACCATCGCTTCGGTCAGCGGTTCACGCCCCCAGACGATTACCTGCCCCCCGGGCAGCATTGACACGTGTTTCACGGCGCTTAACTGCCTGATCTTTCTGGTCAGCGAGTTTAGCTGGTATTCTTCCGCTATCACGACGTCCCCGCGCAGTATGTAACCGGCGAAAACCCATTGCACACCGGCAAGCGGACTCAACCTGCCGCGAAGCATTTGGTTCGTCTTACCGGGCCGAAGTCCCGCCAATTCCAGGACAAGCCGGTCCAGGCCGTCCTCGCCGGCTTTTTTCGCCAATACATTCATCCTGGCCTGGCGCCGCTGATTCAGCCGCTCCCGCGCCGCGCGCTTGACGCCTTTCATTAATACTTCCGCCATGGCTTCAGGATTCATTGGCTTTAACAAATAGTCTTCAACACCGATTTTTATCGACTGATGAGCATAGGCGAATTCGCCATGAGCAGTCAAAATATAGATCTTCGTGCCGGGATATTTTGTTTTGATCCGTCTGGCGGCTTCCAAACCGTCCATGATCGGCATGTTGATGTCCATGATGACAAAATCCGGCTGACAATTTTCGGTCAGGGCTACCGCTTCCTCGCCGCTTCCTGCCTCGCCGCAGACGGTAAAAGGCAGTTTATAGTTTGTAATCAGCCAGCGCAAAAATCTGATTTCGGCCGGTTCGTCATCCACAATCATCAGCTTATACATTCGAGCTCCCCGCCCTTGTCGCTGCTATATGGGATTTCAATGATTACCTTTGTTCCCTGCCCGCGGCCGGTCTCGATGGTAAAGGTCGAACGGTCGCCGTAGTAGTGCTTGAGCCTACGATGGATATTCTTCAAGCCTATACCCTCATGCATTGTCATGCCTGCGCCGGAATTCCTGAGGGTTTTCATGCTGTTGACGACATTTTCCGGCACCCCGGCGCCGTTGTCGGCCACTTCAATGATCGCCCGGTCACCGGCAAGACGTCCGCTGATGACAAGGCGCCCCGGCTGGCGGATATTCTTGAAACCATGCTGGATGGCGTTTTCGACCAAAATCATCAGCATCATGAACGGAACCCGCACATTCATGACATCCGGACTCAGATCGACTTCCACTTCAAAGCGGTCAGGAAACCGGGTTTGTTGGATATGCAAGTAGTCTTTTATATAGGTCATTTCGTCGCTGACAGTGACCAGATTCTGATTGTCCCCCAGACTGCGGCGCAACATGTTCGCCAAGGCATACGTCAGTGACGCCGCCGTTTCAGCTCCCTCCATCATCGACATCTGAGCGATGGTGTTCAGGGTATTGAATAAAAAGTGGGGATTGACCTGAGATTCCAACAGCTTCAGGCGAGCTTCGCTAAGGGCAGTTTCCAGTTCCGCCTGACGGCGCTTTTCCTCCATCAGGCTGAGTTTGTAGGAGCTGATCTGCTGTTCGCGGGCCGAATGGATAATCATTTGCACCAGGGAGGCCCCCACCAGCGACAAGGTCTCCGCCACCGACTGGAGATGGTTGCGGTTGATGATCTCCAGCTCACGATAGGCCTTTCGGGAAAAATCAAGGTCATTGGCTGCAAAGACCGTCTCAAGGTCCTGCTGCTCGTCGGCTGAGGGGGGAATCGCCCGACCGTAGCCGCACCCCAGGTAACCCAGGATGCGATCATTGATGATGATCGGCGACTGAATGGTATATACCCCGAACACACAGTGGGAAACCGACAGCGCTTTGCCGCCGTCGAGAGTGCAGCAAGAGGTGTTCAAGATGCAGTCGCCCTTTTTCCGCTTTAGACAGAGGGTGCAAAAGTCCGGAAAATGTTTGGGCGAAGTGAGCAGCTTGCCGTTCGGATCAATCAGGGTGACCGCAAGGCGCACACTTTTGGCAAATTTGTCGCTGATGGCTTCCAGATTGATCAGCTGGGAAACTTCCTTCAGGTCAATGTCGTCAATTCCCGATGGTTCGCCCAGGTCGATCGGCAAGGTGGGGTAGACGATACTCATCATCCTGGCGATTTCACCGGAAACATTCAAAATACAGTGCTCGCCGCCGGCGGGAATATAACCTACCTTGCCTTTGCGCAAGACGATTTTACGGCCGTTGCACCAGTGGACAGACTCACCATCCAGCCCGAAAATAATCTCTTCGTAGCCGGGATGAGCGTGGGTTTTCTGCTCGGTATTCGGATAAATATTGACAATGGACACCGTCCGCTGCAATTTGCGCGCGTTTGGATCCAACTGAAGCCAGTAAGACTCACCCCATGAATAGTATTGTTCGTCAACGATTTTTAAATCGAAACTGGACTCGATCTCCCGGCGCAAAACCTCTGTCATAATGTCACCTGTCCGCTTTTATTGGAGTGGCGTGCAGCTATTTTATATGCCATGATTCGCGGCGGGCAGCGATAATCCCTGCCAGGCCGCCGGCCGCCAAACCCACTGCGCCGCAGTCCCATCGGGGTATTTCGCGGCAGAGGGGAAAAAGCAAAAACATACCCGCTCACGGGCATGTTTTTGCTTGGCGCAGCCTTTTTCTAACCTTTCAGGTCAGCCTTGCCGATGACTGCATCTTTCGCCGGAATAGCCAGCACAGACAGTGTCGCCAGCAGCGCAAAGGCCGCCAGGAAATACATTCCACCCGTGGTGGAACCTGTTGCGTCTTTGATAAACCCAACAGCATACGGCCCAAAGAAACCGCCCAAATTGCCTGTTGAGTTGATGATGGCGATGCCGACAGCCGCCGTTCCCTCGCTCAGGAAGATATTCGGCAGGGTCCAGAAGGTGCCGACAAAGCAATAGATACCTGCGGTGCTGACGCAGATCCACAGCAGCGACAGCCACAAATCAGTGGTCATTGTCAAGGCAATCAGACCGAAGAACGCGACTGAAATCGGCAACGCCACATGATAGCGGCGCTCCTGGGTTTTGTCCGAATGTCTCGCCACCAATACCATGGCAATAACGCCGCAGACATAGGGAATCATCGAGATAAGGCCGATCTGGGTGTTGGTGATGACTTTGGACAGCGCCCGCAGAAGCTGCGGCATCCACATGCCCAGGCCATACAGGGCGATGACATAGCAAAGATAACTGAAGGCAAGATGCCATACCCGGAACTGACCGAACACCGCCCACTTGTTGACAGGCATCTTGGCCGACTTTGCGTCGTGTTCTGATTTCAGCTCATTACAAAGCCAGTCTTTTTCTTCCTGGGTGAGAAATTTAGCCTGTTCCGGCCGGTCGGTCATGACCCCCAGAGTTACAATTCCCAGCACGACCGCAGGGATACCCTCGATAACGAAGAGCCACCGCCAGCCAGGCATGCCGAACCACTGAACATTGTCCATGATCCAGGTGGAAACAGGTCCGGCGACGATGTTGGCCAGCGCCATGCCGCACATAAACACCGCCACCGTCTTGCCCAGATGCCTGGCCGGGAACCAGAAGGTAAGGTACAAAATCATACAGGGGTAGAAACCGGCTTCAGCGATGCCGAGCAAAAACCGCAAAATCCCCACATGAGTGGCAGTCTGGGCATAGCCGGTAAGGATAGTGACGATACCCCAGCTGATGAGGATGCGGGCAATCCAGATGCGGGCGCCGATTCTATGCATGAGAACATTGCTGGGAACCTCGAAAAAGAAATAGGCGATAAAAAAGATCCCGGCAAGCATACCAAAGGCACTGGCGCTAATCCCCAGGGCTTTGTTCATTTCAAGAGCGGCGAAACCGATGTTTACCCGGTCCAACATGGCTACGATGTAAAGAAGCATGATATAAGGCACAAGTCGCCACCGCAGCTTACTCATCAGTTTCTCTTCGCTGAACGCAGAATTGACCATAACTTGATCCCCCTTTTATTGAACTATTTGACGATAGATAACTTTCAGACAATTTTTGGTCTTTCTCTCCCCCCTATGTGCCAGAGCCATACAGTTCAATTACTACTGCTTCATACCGAACAAATTATCATGGCAAAATACATGCTTCTTCTGCTACTGCCCGGACTTTTGCTTTTAACGTTGATAACTCTGAAAATTTTTGCTGCCCCCCCGGGGTCCTTTTGCTATTATTACAGCCCTGGGGAAAAGGCGCCTTATGCTCACCGCGCCTTTTCCCCGGGCGTTACCTACCGGGCTGGATGCTTTGTCAATCCGCTGTGTTTCAGATCCTACCTTTTGAAAACCGCTCCGGCCATCGCGGAGGTTACAAGGCGGGCGTATCTGTCAAGGTAGCTTCCCGGCTTGACGTGTTCCTGTTTCGGCTGGACCCAGGCCGCCTTTCTTCTCGCCATTTCCTCGGCGCTGACCCGCAGTTGGACCGTCCCGGCGGGAATGTCAATTTCGACGATGTCGCCTTCGGCGATGAGAGCGATCGGCCCGCCATCAGCCGCCTCGGGTGAAATATGGCCTATCGCCGCCCCGGCCGTCGCGCCGGAAAATCGGCCGTCGGTGATAAGGGCGACTTCCTTGCCGAGTCCCATCCCAACGATGGCGGCGGTGGGTGTCAGCATCTCGCGCATTCCCGGCCCGCCCTTGGGGCCTTCGTAGCGGACGACGACAACGTCGCCGGGATTGATTTTGCCGCCATAAATCGCCGCCACTGCCGGTTCCTCCTGATCGAAAACCCGGGCCGGACCCGTGTGCCGAAGCATCTCCGGGGCCACGGCCGCGCTCTTGCAGATAGCCCCTTCCGGAGCAAGGTTACCGTAGAGGATTTGCAGGCCGCCTTTTGCCGAATAAGGCTCGGCCATCGGCCTGATCACGTTACTGTTGATCACCCGGGCGTCTTTCACGTTTTCCCTGATGGTTTTTCCTGTCACAGTCAGCGCGTTTTCGTGCAAAAGCCCGCTTGCAGCCAGCTGATTCATGAGGGCCGCGATGCCGCCGGCGCAGTGGACGTCGGCCGGATAGTGCCCGCCGGCTGCCGGTCTCATTTTGACGAGGTGAGGGATTTCCTGGGCCTTCCGGGCAAAGGTATTGATATCGAAGTCGATTCCCGCTTCCTGGGCAAGAGCGGTCAGATGCAGCACCGTGTTGGTGGAACCGCCGATAGCCAGATCGACGGCGATGGCGTTTTCGATGGCGTCCAGGGTAATGATGCTTGAGGGGAGGATGTCCTTCTCGTACAGCTCCATGATTTTCATGCCCGTTTCTTTCGCCAGGGCGAGCCTTCTGCCGGTCGCAGCCGGAACGGCGCTGCCTGGCAGCACCATCCCCAGGGCCTCGGCCAGAAAATTCATCGAGTTCGCCGTCCCGAGCAGATTGCAGGCGCCACAGCCCGGCAAAGCGTCGCGCTCTCTGCGGCCCAGCTCTTCGAGAGTGATAATGCCCCGCGCGACATCGCCCTGGGCGGCCATCAGATCGGTGTAGCCGATTTCTGCCCCGTCCACACAGCCTGTGGCCATCGGTCCGCCGCTGATCATAATGGCGGGGATATTCAGCCGGACTGCGGCCATGAGCAGGCCGGGAGTTATTTTGTCGCAGTTGGTGACAAGGACCATGGCGTCATACTGGTGAGCGTTGACCATACATTCCACCGAATCGCAGATCAGTTCGCGGCTGGCCAGCGGATAATGCATGCCATAGTTTCCCTGGGCGATCCCGTCGCAGATCGCTATTGTCGGAAACTCGACCGGCGTGCCTCCTGCGGCGATAACGCCTTCTCTGACCGCTTTGGCGATGCTGTCAAGATGAACGTGTCCCGGCATGGTCTCATTCTGGGTGTTGACAATCGCCACCAGCGGCTTTTCCAGGTCTTGCGGCAAAAATCCCATCGAGTAGTACAGCGCCCGGTGGGTCGCCCTTTCCAGCCCTTTCGTCGTTATGTGACTGCGCATCTTTTTCATCCCGCCATCTCCCTTTATCAATTTTTCACCAGTGCCTTTAAGTCATCTGCTGTGAGCCTCTGCCCCGCTTTTTGCGCCTGCGGATATCCGGCCTGCGGTTCCTCCGGCAAAATAAAATACTGTCCCGACATCTTTCGCTTGAGACAGTATTTTGACAAAACAAGGTTCTCACCTTCGCACATATTTGTCTTCCCGATGTAGATTTCTTGTCAGATTTGCAGCTGTCGATTCCTGCGTACAGCTTTCGCCCCAAGAGGCTACAGCAGGGTACCGTCCGCTGCGAAGCGCATCGTCAAAGGCTTGCCGAGGATTTCGACATCACGGTTGTCGCCCGCTTCGGCTAACAGAGTATCGGAAATTTCAATCTCGCCAAGAGCCAGCGTATTCTTGATCCGGACCACCTTATGCCGTCCGGGTTCGACCAAAACGCAGGTTTTCAGCGCGACGGCAATGGCTTCCCGGTCATTGTCCATCGTCATCGGTACTTTCACCGTTCCGAGCACGATCTTAGACGTAAAGGCGTTCATATACCCTTTCACCGGATCGATCTTGGAAACCAGGCGCCGGGTTGTCACGTCGGCCATGCCGACGCCCAGCGCATTGCCGTGCGTCTCGGGGGTAAGATCGAGCACGGCCAGCCGCTGGTAAACCGGTCCTCCTGTGAGGTCAACGGCATAACGGCCCGTGATGTTCGGGTCCATACCGTCGCCGCTGATATTTTTTCCCAGTTGTTCGACAATCAGGACGTCAAAGCGGTCGAATAAGATGCGGGGCATGAGTCCCCAGGCCTTTTGCAGCAGCTCCGGCTCCCGCCCTTCAATCTGATCCGTCGGCACGGCCTCAATGATCGCCGGCTGGTCATAGGCGTTTTCGACGATCGCCAGCCCCATAAGGACAGGCAACTTGTTGCATATGATACGAAAGTTTTCCAGGAGCAGCGGCCCAAAACCGTCTACGCTGAACCGGGCGTGCAGCGCATCGGCTCCCCGCTGTTTGCCGCCGCCGATGGAAATCATTTTGACCAAACCGCTCTCGAAGCGGTAGCGAAAGGCGGTGTGCGGCTTGACGCGTCCGATGGCGATAATTCCGTCGGCATGTGCGGCGTTCCGGTCGAAATAAACCGGCGAACCCGAATCCAGGCTCCCAAGCTCCACCGTCTCCAGCGAAGAAAGAATCGGCGCGCCAATCCGTTCTTCGGTAATGCCGAAGCCGCGCAGTACTTCGATTTGCCCTTCCGCAGTCGCGCCGCCGTGACTGCCCATGGCCGGCACGACGAACGGGACAGCCTGCCGCCGCTTCAATTCCCGCACGGCAGCTGTGACGATCTCGTCTATTTTTGCTATTCCCCGGCTTCCAACCAATACCGCGACCCGATCTCCCGGCTTAATAAGCTGATGGATCTCCGGCCGGGAAAATTGTCCGGTCACCGCGGCGTCGACATCCGCCAGGCATGCTTCGGCAAATTTCTGCCGAATTTTGACCATCCTGGGAAAAGCCATATCCAGATACTCGTCCAGCAAACTGCTCCCCTCCGCTTCTTTGTTCCTTTGATAAAATGTTCGCTGTCTTTAAAGGGTGACCTACGGATTTTCTTGACCAGCGATATCATTTTTTTGTCGTGGTAAGACGAAGGACTCACTTTTCGCAAAGTGAGTCCAAAGGGAAAATTGACCAGCTGATCATTATTACAAAATGGCGCTTAAGACCAGGACTCCGATAAGACCAGTGAGGGAAATAAGCGATGAATACACCGTTCTGACTTTCATCGTATCGATAAGCGACAGGCCGAAATATTCCTTAAACATCCAAAATCCAGGGTCATTGACATGAGAACAAAATACAGTACCGCAAGCTGTGGCGAGCACCATTAACTCGGGGTTAATACCAACAGTACTCAATAACGGCAATACGATTCCTGATGCCATTGTCACCGCAACAGTCGATGAACCGACGGAAATTCTGATAACAGCCCCCACGAACCACGCCAGCAGATAAGGATTCATCTGCAGTCCCATGGTCATTGCCTTGATAGACTTTGCAACTCCCGAGTCGACAATGACTTGCTTGAATGCGCCGCCGGCGGCTATGACCAATATGATCATGGCAATCGCTTTTACAGCCGAGGCATTGATTTTTGCAACTTCAGCCATCTTCATCCCACGGGCAATTCCCAGAAAATACATAGCGAAAAGCACAGCAATAAATAAAGCAATCGGCGCGCTTCCAAAAAAACCTAAATATATTTGCAGCGGATCGTTCTTCGCCAGGAAAAGTTCGCCGACGGTGCTAACCGCTATGAGAAATACCGGCAGCAAGGCAGAAAATATGCTGATTCCAAAGCCAGGCATTTCGTCTTCTTTTAATTGTTTTGTGCTGATTAATCCCTCTGGCATGACTGATTTGATCTTCTTGACCCATTTCGTTCTTGAATAGAATACGCCAAATAATGTAGCAGCAATTATGGCAATCGGCAGGCCCAAAAGCAGAGTCTTTCCCATATTGGCATTGAAGACAACGGCCACTGCCGCAGGCCCCGGATGCGGCGGCAGAAAAGCATGTGTTGCGGCCAAGCCTACAATACCGGGCAGACCTATGTATAATAAGGGTAATTTAGTTTCAGCAGCAACGGTGTATATAATTGGTATCAATACAACGAAACCTGCTTCAAAAAACATCGTAATTCCAATAATAATGGCTGTTGCCAACATCGACCACTGAACATTTTTCAGGCCGAACTTTTTGATAAGGGTGTCGGCGATTCTTTGGGCCGCGCCGGATTCAGCCAATAATTTACCCAGCATAGCGCCAAAGGCCAGGATTAGGATTAGGCTTTTTAACTGATCGCCAATCCCGTTATATATTGATTTAGTAATTTCATTCAGATGCATGCCTTCCATCAGGCCAACGGCTATGGATGCCAGCATCAATGAGATAAAACCGTCGAGACCCAAAACCACCATAAGCACTAATATCAAAGCCACTCCGACAAAAACTAAAAATATTGACAACTAAATCATCTCCGTCAATTTAAATTTTATATTTTGTCAAATTAACCTATACCAATTTTTTTATACTTTCTTCAATAAAATTCAACTCATGCTTTGTGAGATCGCGGAAGGGGAATCTTGCCGGCCCCATGTGAAATCCCTGCAGTTCCAGCACACCTTTATAAGCCATAACCGGCATGACGGATCGGAGTGTATCGCGGATCCGCATCACTTGCTGCTGCGCTTTTCTCGCTGCATCCAGATCGTCGGCTATAAAATGCCGATAAATGCTGCTTGCCAGTTCGGGAAATACTCCGGCCGTAACGATGATGCCCCCATCCCCGCCAGCCTGCAAAACCGGAAGGAGCTGCGCATCATTGCCGGTAATAATCTGGAAATCGGGGTCATCAACAACAAGCTGGTATTGAAGAATGGTTTCGAAATTCATACTGCTGTCTTTTATCCCGCGAACATTCCCACACCGTTCCACTACATTTTTTAGAACGCCGGCCGAAATCGGATTTTGTGTCAAACCGCTCATATTGTAAAGATATAATGACATGTCGCCCACATGTTCGGAAATGATCTGGAAATAGCGAATAAGGGTCTGTTCATCATATTTATGATAATAAGGGGCGGTAACCGAAACTTTATTGATGCCATGACAACCTGCGAATTGGATCAGCCGGTCTAGATCCCGCAAATTTAATGCCGTTATGTTAAAAATTATATCTGTTCCGCTTGCGGCTCCCTCTTGCGCAGCAAGCAGCAGTTCTTCCCGTTCCTCCACCGTCAGATTTGCAAACTCTCCGGATGTGCCGGAAACCAAGATACCACTGACGCCATTTGCAGTAATATAATTGATCAGTTTTTTGTATTCACCGCAATTTACACTGCCATCGTCACAGTATGGTGTTACAACCGGTGCCAGAGTCCCTTTCCTTACCTTTTCATATCCCACTATAATTCATCCCCTGTTCTTATCTTAATTGTTATTGCTAAAAGGGCAGACGCAAACTAACCCCCTCCACGACATGAATGAGCGGCGGCAAATCCTTGATCAATTTTCAATTTGTTCTTATTTCAGGATTGCCCCTTCATTGGCTGAGGATACACTTTTTGCATATCTCGCCAAATAACTTTGGGTGGTTTTCACTTGAAACGGAGGCAGTTCTGAAATGCGTTTTTTGATTTCTTCATCAGATAAATGAACATTGATCTGTCTTTCGTTTATGTTTATCGCAATGACGTCCCCGTCTTTTAAGGCCGCAATGGCGCCCCGTTGTGCAGCTTCCGGCGATATATGGCCAATACAGGGGCCGCGTGTCGCTCCGGAAAATCTGCCATCGGTGATTAACGCGACGGATTCGGAATATCCCATACCAACCAATGCGGCGGTTGCGGTTAGCATTTCGCGCATGCCAGGTCCGCCTTTTGGTCCTTCATTACGGATTACAATCACATCACCGGCCTGAACCTTCTGGTCATATATTGCCGCAGTTGCTTCCTCTTCACTTTCAAAGCATCTTGCCGGCCCGGTATGAACCCGCATTCCGGGAACGACGCCACTTTGTTTTATCACACAGCCATCGGGAGCCAGGTTACCATGCAAAATAGCAATCGAACCTTCTTTAGCGTTGGCCTCCGTGATAGGACGAATGACATTGTGATCCTGTTCAACAACATCTTCCATATTCTCGCGCAGTGTTTTCCCGTTAACAGTCATCATATCCAAATTCTCTACATGGGAGAACTCCCTGATTATCCCATACACTCCGCCGGCTTTATCCAAATCAAGCATGGTATAGTCGCCTGAGGGTTTTATTTTTGCCAGATAGGGAGTTTGTCGCGATATTTTTTCAATATCAGCCAGGCTCATATGCAGCTTCGCTTCATGAGCAATCGCAGGGAGATGAAGCGTAATATTCGTTGAGCCGCCGGCACTTAAACAAACCTTTGTGGAAAAATCCAACATCTCTTGGGTTACAATATCCCGGGGACAAATATTTTCTTCCACCAATCGGACAATCTCCATGCCGCTTTCTTTTGCAATCCAGTTCTTCTTGCCGGTTACCGCATGGGCGCAGGCACAGCCCGGCATAGTAAGCCCCATAGCTTCTGCCGCAACAGACATGCTATTAGCCGTTCCCATCATGGCGCAAGATCCGGGACCAGGCGACAATATTTTTTCCATATATTCATATTCATTCCTGGCTATTTTCCCTTGTTTCAGTCGCCCGGCCATTTCTTTCAGTTCATAGGTAGCATACGATTTGCCCTTGTATTCAGCCGGCAGCATAGGCCCGCCGGTTACTAAAATTGCCGGAATGTTGATTCTCAGCATCGCCATCAGCATGGCCGGAACTATTTTGTCGCAGCCGCCGATTAAAACGATGCCGTCAAGCTGCTGGGCATTGACAAATACCTCTATTGAATCTGCAATGATTTCTCGGCTGGGAAGAACATTACACATGCCGCTATGGCCCTGGGTAAAGCCGTCACAGATTGATATGGTGTTTACTTCAAAGGGGACACCGCCGGCAAGCCTTACTCCGTCTTTTACTATTTGCCCAATCCGGTTCAAATGGATATGACCCGGGTGCATTTCATTAAACGTGTTGATTACGCCAATAAAGGGCCGTTTCATTTCATCATTTGTCAGGCCCATCCCGTGGAAATGAGCTCTTGGCCCCGCCATACTCAAGCCATTGACAACCTTAGAACTGCGATAACGCTTATCCTTATACTGAAAATCAAGCTCATCCATTGCTTATTCCTCCCATCGCCATTTACATTCGAAACTATCTTGCTACGTATAGCCAAATTTTGAGTAGTATACGCGTTCAATAATGCTATTACCACGGGTTACATCGACGACAATTGCTCCGTAATTTTTTGAGCAACATCAGTAAGGTCATTCTTAAAGGACAGTGCTTTTTCTTTACTGAAACGGTAGCTTGGCGCCACAATACCAATTGTTCCGATACACTGTTTATTACCCAGAAAAATTGGAGCTGAAATACAGATTATATCGGGATTATGCTCCATAATATCCATGGCGAATCCCTGCTTTCTGATAGTTTCGAATTCGGCCTCCAAGCGACTTTGATCAACAATGGTATTCTCAGTATATTTTTTTAATTCTATGTTGCTAAAATAACTGTCAAGAAATTCTGTGTTTTGATTAGCAAGAATGGCCTTACCACTACTTGTGCAATATAAGGGCAGTTTCCAGCCGACTTTGAAGCGCAGAGCAATTTGGTTTTTGGCCTCCACTTTGCCTACATAAACACCTTCGTGATGGTTGAGAGCAACCAAGCTAATTGTTTCGCCTGAAAGATCATTTAAATATTTCATTTTATCTTTTGACAATTCAAATAAATAATCAGTTAACTGTATTTTCGTCGCCAAAGAAATTATTTGATAACCAAGTCTAAATTTCTTTTGTATTTCATCCTTAACAACAAAGTCACATTCCGCCAATTCATTTAATATTCGATGAACGGTGCTTTTATTAAGGCCCGTAATTTTTGCTAACTCAGCAATACTTGTATATAAATTGGTCGAAAGAGCCATAATAATTTGCAGCGACTTTAAAGAGCTAAAATTGATCATTGTATTTTGCAAATCATCCTGTTTCATATATCGCTCACCCTTTCTTTTTCGTTCCATATATAGAACGTTCGTTTTATTTATGGATTTCGCGTTAATAGTAACATATTTTATAAAGTTAATCAATACTTTTACAGCCGTGCCAAAGATAACGCAAAATAAGGTTTTCCCAATTAAAAAGGGAACCTCTGAGGGCCAGGATAGGAAATGCCTAAATCCAATCCAATATACACAAAGAGGAACCCTTATAAACAATTTTATAACTATCAACTATCATGTTGGATGCTGCCGCTTCCGGGGGAAAAGAAGCTCTCAGTCGCAGCGCAGCTTTCGGCAAGATCGCCGGCCGATTTTAAAACAGACCGACGATCTTTCCTTCTTTGTCGATATCCATGATTTCCGCCGCCGGCCGTTTGGGCAAGCCGGGCATTGTCATAATTTCTCCGGTAACCGCCACCAAAAAACCCGCCCCGGCCGAAACCCGGACTTCTCGCACCGTTATGGAGAAACCGGAAGGACGGCCCAGTTTTGCTGCGTCATCACTCAGCGAGTATTGGGTCTTTGCGATGCAGATCGGCGTTTGGTCGAATCCAAGTGCCGTCAGCTCCTGAATGGTTTTGTCGGCGGCAGCAGTGTAATTTACACCGTCTGCGCCGTAAACTTCCCTGGCAATGATGGCAATCTTGTCTTTGATCGGGAGTTTTTCATCATACAGGAAGCGGAAGTCGCTGGTCTTTTCCATTGCGGCCATGACCTCCCGGGCAACGGCCAGCCCGCCTTCGCCGCCTTTGGCCCATACCTCGGACAGAGCCACGGTGGCGCCCATCTCCCGGCACCTGGTTTCGACCCAGGACAGCTCTTCCCTGGTATCTGTCGGGAAGGCGTTGATGGCGACCACCGCCGGCAGTCCAAATTTGCCGATATTCTCGATATGCTTGGCCAGATTGGCCATCCCTTTTTCCAGGGCAGCCATGTTCTCCTTGCCCAGTTCGGCTTTGGGAACTCCCCCGTGCGACTTCAGGGCGCGAACGGTGGCGACCAGTACGACAACATCAGGCTGCAGTCCGGCAAACCGGCATTTGATGTCGATGAATTTCTCCATGCCGAGGTCTGCGCCGAAGCCGGCCTCGGTCACCAAAACATCAGCCAGCTTGAGCGCGAATTTCGAGGCCATGACGCTGTTGCAGCCATGCGCGATGTTGGCAAAAGGCCCGCCATGGATGAAAGCAGGCGTATTCTCCAGCGTTTGGACCAGATTGGGCTTGATGGCATCTTTGAAGAGCAGCGTCAGTGCGCCGGCGACTTTCAGGTCAACCACAGTAACCGGTCTGCCGTCATAGGTATAGCCGACGATGATACGGCTAATGCGCTGTTTCATGTCCTCCAGATCAGAGGCCAGACAGAGGATGGCCATCATTTCCGAGGCGACCGAAATATCGAAGCCGCCCTCCCGGGGAATGCCGTTGGCTTTGCCGCCGAGGCCGAGCACGATTTGGCGCAGCGCCCGCTCGTTGAGATCCATGACCCGGCGCCAGGTGACGCGGCGGGGATCGATGCCAAGTTCATTGCCGTGATGAATGTGGTTGTCGATGACGGCTGCCAGAAGATTGTTGGCGGTGGTAACGGCGTGAATGTCCCCGGTGAAATGCAGGTTGATGTCTTCCATCGGCACGACCTGGGCATAGCCGCCGCCGGCTGCGCCGCCCTTCACGCCGAAGCAGGGGCCGAGGGACGGTTCGCGCAGAGCGATGACGACCTTTTTGCCGAGGCGGCGCAGAGCATCACCGATGCCCACAGTATTGGTGGTTTTACCCTCACCGGCAGGGGTGGGATTGATCGCGCTGACCAGAACTACTTTCCCATTGGGACGCTCCTTGAGCCGGTCCCACACCGACAGGGAAACCTTTGCTTTGTATTTGCCGTACAGCTCCAGTTCATCTTCCGAAAGACCCAGCTCGGACGCAACCTGGATGATCGGCTTCATCTCAGCGGCCTGGGCAATTTCAACGTCACTTTTCACTGATGTTGTCCTCCCTCTATTTCAGACCTATTTGTATTTTTGTCGCTTTTATCGTGTTGTAGAGCAACATCACGATGGTTAACGGCCCTACCCCGCCCGGAACCGGAGTGATCGCCCCGGCAGTTTCCCTGACTGCTGCGAAGTCCACATCGCCTACCAGCTTGTCGCCCAGGCGGTTGATCCCGACATCAATGACGGTCGCCCCCGGTTTTACCATAGCTTTACCGACAAAATTCGGTTTGCCGATAGCCGCGATGAGGATATCGGCTTCGCAGGCGACCTGCAGCAGGTCTTCGGTGCGGGAATGACAGACCGTTACGGTGGCGTTGCGGGCAAGGAGCAAGTTGGCCATCGGTTTTCCCACAATGTTGCTTCGGCCGATGATTACCGCCCGTTTACCCTCAATTGGAATGCCGCTGATCTCCAGCATCTTGATCACGCCGTGGGGGGTACAGGGGATTAACCCTTCCCTGCCGATTGCCAGGTTGCCTACATTTAACGGATGAAACCCGTCCACGTCTTTTTCGGGCCTGATCTGATCCAGAATCCGCTCTGTATCGATGTGCCTGGGCAGCGGAAGCTGGACAAGAATCCCGTTTATGGCCGGATTGTTGTTTAAACCATCCAGAGTGCTCTGTAATTCTGCCTCGGTAGCAGTTTCCGGCAAGCGTATCACTTCCGAATAGATTCCGGTTTCGGCACAGGCTTTGTGCTTACGCCCGACGTACACCTTCGAGGCTGGATTTTCTCCCACGATAATCACCGCAAGACCGGGTGTCACCCGGTGCTTGTCCCGCAGCAAACCGACTTCACGGATTATTTCCTGCTGAATCTTCGCGGCAATAAGTTTTCCGTCCAAGAGTTGCGCCATCATAATTCCCCGCTCTTCATCTTTGTTTCGAAAAAAAGAAAAAAAGTCCTTACCTGGCTTACTTATTGTTCATCGGGTAAGCAACCGGGAGATATCCGCCTTCACAGATATCTCCCTGTTTGCTTACCCGATGTTTCATAACGCGAGTCGCCGTTTAGCGCCGACAAAGGCGCCAAAGGATGGTTGTCTATTTCTCAGTGCCGAGTATTTTGGCAAACTCGGCAATTTCCTCTTCTTTCATTTTGTAAGCATGCTCCGCGTCGACAGGGAATTTACCTTCCCGCACCTCTTGGGCGTAGCTGCGGAAAGCATCGGTCAATACACCGCCGACATTGGCGTACTTCTTGACAAATTTCGGGGTAAAGTTGTCGTAATAACCGACCATATCGGCGTAAATCAGAAGCTGACCATGGGTGTAAGAACCTGCGCCGATTCCCAGGATGGGGATACCGGCTCTCTCGGTAATGGCTTTACCCACCGCCGCCGGAACACCTTCCACCAAAATACTGGCCGCACCGGCTTCCTCCAGGAGTTTGGCCTGCTTAACCAGCGCGAGCGCTGCCTGGGCCGAGCGTCCCTGGGCCTTATAACCGCCTAGCTGGCCCATGAACTGAGGAGTAAGACCAATATGGCCCATAACCAGGACACCGGCTTCATTGATGGCTCTGACCCTTTTGAGAATCGCGGGGCCAGCCCCTTCCAGCTTTACCATGTCCGAATCGGCTTCTTTGATAAACCGGCCGGCGTTGGCGATGGCCACTTCGTCCGACACCTGATAAGACATGTACGGCATATCACCGATGATGAAGGTCTCCGGAGCGCCACGGCGCACAGCCTGGCAGTGCCTGATCATATCTTCCATGGTAACCGGAAAGGTCTTGTCATAGCCAAGAGAAACCATGCCAAGGGAATCGCCGACCAGGATCATATCCACCCCGGCCTTCTCCTGCATCTTGGCTGTCAGATAGTCATAAGCGGTGAGATAAACGATTTTTTCCCCTTTTTCAACCATGCTCTGAAAATCGAGAATACTCTTTTTAGCCATTGCTGTTCCTCCTCGATAATTTCTTCGCCGCCGATGTCGCGGTCGTTGACTTATGTATCACAATATGATACATTGTATTATATCGTGATACATATATTTTACCATTTACGAATCGCTATTTCAATCAAATATTTTGAATAGTTTTATTCTTTTTTCTTCTGTACAATGAGTACAGCCAATACATTTCAACACGAGGTCGAGCTATGAACAACACTGTCATTCAGTCCATCGTCAGAGCCACGGAAATTCTGAGATGCTTTGAAGGCGCGGACGAACTGGGGGTGACCGAAATAAGCAGCAGAATCGGTCTGCACAAAAGTACTGCTTTCAATATTATAACCACGCTTGAGCGCTGCCGCTATCTTGAGAAAAACGATAAATCCGGCAAATACCGGCTGGGTATCGAGTTGTTTCGGCTGGGGACGAAGGTCGACTCGGATTTGCGGAAAATCGCCCGGCCTTATCTGGAAACCCTGGTGGCCGAATTCAAGGAAACAGTGAACCTGGTGGTCAGAGACAGCGAATGTGTTATCTATCTGGAGAAGATAGAAAGCCCGCATTCGATGCGCATAAGCACGGCGGTGGGCAGCCGGCTTCCGGTCAACGCGACCGCGGTTGGCAAGGCCATTCTTTCCGGTGTGCCTGACGACGAAATGACCGACATCATCGGCAGCCTCACTATTGCCAGATTTACCGATAATACGATCTGCGATAAAAGCATATTGATGGATTCGATTAAAGAAGTAAGAGATACCGGCTACGCGGAGGATTTCGAAGAACTTGAAATGGGTCTGACCTGTGTAGCCGCCCCGATATTCAACCATACAGGAAAGGCCTTTTCTGCCATCAGTGTTTCCGGGCCGACCTCAAGAATGGAGAAGGAAATCCGGACAGAAATCGGCAAAGCCCTGGTGCAGATTACCCGGCAAATCTCCGGCAAACTGGGATACATTTCAAAATAAGGGGATCAGCCTTTCGCAGCGAATTTTGCAAAACAACTTTTTGCTTTTACTGAAATAACCGGGCTAATTTGCCCGGTTTTTAACTTATAATCAAGTGCCCCCCGCGCTCTTTCGCAAGTGCGGGCGGTCCCGCCGGCTGCAGCGGCAAAGCCCCGGCCCGGTCCGGCTATACCGAAGCACATTGTTAAAACAGTAATTTGTTGTCATTATGCGGGATATGATGGTAATATTAAAGTAAGTTTTTAAAATCCAGCAAAAGGAGTGAATCGGCACAGCAGTGTCCAAAGGCGTTGGAAAATTCAGTAATCCAGCTACTAGGCCCTATCCGCGAAACCCCTGGCGACAAAGGTTCTATTTCTAGTCAGGTCGAAAAAAGAGAGGATGGTGTTCATGGTTAGCGAATCGTTTAACGAAGAAAAACTGATCAGCAAGCTACGGTGGAGGATCGTGCCTTATGTTATGCTCCTTTATATCGTTGCCATGCTGGACCGGGTCAACGTCGGATTTGCCGCGCTGCAGATGAATAAAGCGCTCGGAATCAGCGCCAGCGCGTTCGGACTCATCGCCGGCATTTTTTTCATCGCCTACTTCTTCTTTGAAGTTCCCAGCAACGTTATCATGCATAAAATTGGCGCCAGGAAATGGATTGCCCGAATCCTGGTCAGTTGGGGCCTTGTCACCGTCCTGACCGGTTACGCGGAATCGGTAACCCATCTGGCTATTTTAAGGGCCCTGCTCGGCGCGGCAGAGGCCGGTTTCTACCCCTGTATTATTCTTTATTTCACCTTCTGGTTCCCGACCAAGCATATGGCCAAAACGGTGGCCGGCCTGATGACCGGCATGGCGCTGGCTAACATCATCGCCGGACCGGTTTCGACCTGGATTATGGACAATGTCACCTGGTACGGCATGGCGGGCTGGCGTTGGCTGTTCATCATCGAAGGCCTGCCGGCGATCGCTTTGGGAATCGTTAACTACTTTATCATGACCGACCGGCCGGAGCAGGCCAAATTTTTAACCCAGGAAGAAAAAGACTGGCTTTGCAATGAACTGAAACAGGAACACGAAGCCAAGTCGGCCAAACTGAATAATATCTCGAAGTGGGCAGTGTTCGGCAACCGCCGGGTCTGGCACCTGGCTTTCTGCTATGTCTGCTACGTCTGCGCCCTTTATGGCCTTGGGATGTGGGTACCCCAGCTGCTCAGGGAACTGTCCAAGGTTCTCACCAATACCCAGATCGGCCTGATCTCGATGATTCCCTATATCATCGGCGTTGTCTGCATGATTTATGTTGCCCGGCGTTCGGACCGGACCCTGGAGCGCCGTTACCACATATCAATGCCGCTATTGGTTTCTTTCTTCGGGCTGATCGCCCTCACCATGACCACTGATCTTTGGCTGTCCCTGTTCTGGATCTGCGTCAGCACTGCAGGCATCTACGCTTTCGTGGGCACCTTCTGGACGCTGCCGAACCTCTTTTTGAGCGAAGCGACGGCCGCCGTAGGCATCGCCATCATCAACTCGGTCGGCAACCTGGGCGGCTTCCTCGGACCGTATGCCGTCGGTTTCATCAAAGACGCCACCGGCTCCACCAACGGAGGCATGTATTTCCTGGCGACCTTCGCGCTGCTCGGAGTCATTTCGGTGCTGGCGGTACCGGCTAAAGAAGCTGACACCAGAGCTCTTCGCGAATCGATTAACCAGCAGGGCTGATATTTCGGTTGAGCCCCTGCAACTAGGATGAAGAAACCCCCAAAGCAACGCTTTGGGGGTTTTCATTTCCTGGCGAGATTGAAAGGAGGCTAGTCCACCTGGACGGAAAGGAAGATAGGCAGCGTCATGTGAGATATCTGGTCCTGCAGTTCTTCGATCTTATCCAGATGATCGTCTTCGTCCTGCAGAATCCCCTCCAGGATTTCCCTGGTGGCAAAATCGTTCACGTCTCCCGCCAATTTTATGGCTGTGTTATAAGATTCAATGGCAAAAATCTCTTTGTCCCGGTCGTATTCAAGTTGTTTCGGTACATCACTGCCGATATGAACCGGATTGAGTTTTGACACCACCGGCAATCCCTCAAGAAAAAGAATCCGGGCGATCAGGGTTTCGGCGTGCTTCATCTCTTCGATAGCCCGTTTTTCAAACCGTTTATGGAGTTTGTCATAGCCCCAGTTGGCCGACATTTCGGAGTGCACCATGTACTGATTGACCACGCTCAATTCATGGGCCAACAGAGCGTTTAACATTTCAATAAGCTGAGGACTTCCCTTCATTCCATTACCCTCCTTATATTTGCAGTTCTATATAGTATTCTTTTACAACGGCTATCAATATTCCTTGTTAGCAAAAAATTATTTGAGAAACCAACTGCAAAAGATTGCCGCCAAAGGTCAGCCTTCCGTGGAGGTCTTCCCGGCAAACGCG
The DNA here is from genome assembly GCA_031292035.1 of Negativicutes bacterium. The sequence continues at coordinate 57,162 of JARLHX010000223.1, forward strand.
ATATAGGTGCTGATCGTCATCAGCACGATTCCGGCTATCGTGTTGGCTGAAATGGTTTCTCCCAGGATCAGAAAAGACAAAATCGGGGCCAGCGCCGGTTTGATAAAAAAGGCAATGGCGCCGGTGGCGGCCGAGGTCAGTTCCATCGCCCGGAAGTACAGCAGGAAGCCCAGCCCGCTGACGACAACCCCCATGTAAACAAGGGGGACAATATTACCCTGATTGATTCCGTCCACCAGCGGAATGTCCCAGAGCAGCCGGAGGGTTTCGCTATCGCCTGCCGCGAAAAGCGGTGTCTGGGAAATCAGGATATAAACCAGCATGATCAGCGAGCCTGACAAAAAGCTGAAGCAGGTCATGCCAAGGCTGCCGTAGCGGGCCGACCTCTTTTTGCCCATTACGGTGTACAACGAAAAAGAAACAGTCGACACGATCGCCAGCACAATCCCCTTGACATCAGGGTTCAGATGGAACGGGTTCAATATGCAGAGAATCCCGAGTACACTTAAAACCAGTGAGACAATGGTGGCCCTGGTCAACTTTTCCTTCAGCAGGAAGTGGGCGAAGGGAATGATAAAAATCGGATTGGCGCAGACAATAATTGCCACCGTTGACGCCATCGCAAAAACCACCGCCAGCTGATAGAGGGTCATGCTGACGGCAATGCCGAGCAGCCCGACCAGAAAAAAGAACACGGCGTCATCCTTAGTCAGTTCCAGCTTCCGTTCGCGCAGTTCCTTGACAGCCCAGGGCAGCAGTACGATCCCTCCGATAAAGAACCGGTAGAAGGTTATCTGCATAGGATTGATCTGGGTTGCCACCATCTTGCCGGCGATCTCCATCGTGCTGAAGATCACCGCCGCTAAAACTATATAGCCATAGGCCATGCTCCGTTTATTGATTGTCATAATCTCTCCTCAAAAGCCACCGGTCCGCAGTTTACTCCTGCACACAAATCTTCTTCCTGATGATCGCCTGGATCGTCCTTGCCGCAACCAGCAGGACAATGACAGTGGTCAAAGCCAGCGCCAGCTGCGCTCCCCGGCCGAAAGCGGCATTGCCCGTCAGGCTATAGGCAGTGGTAACGGCTATGGTCACCGCACACAACGGGAAGGTATACGCCCACCAGGACACATAGTAATCCAGCCGCAAAAATCGCCGGAGAGACGAGACAAGCAGGATCAATAGAAATACTGATATGTATAAAAGCATGCGGGCCAGATGATCATAGGTGCCGGTCAGGGCAATATAAGAAACAAATCCTACGGCTGGCGGGGCTACCAGGATAAACTGGGTTGACAGCAGTTTTTCCGGCAGCTGGGGATGAAAAATGAGGCGATAAAAAATGATGACAAACAGTACCAGCCAAAAGAAAAAACCAATGGTAAAAAAGAACCACAACAATTCACTGTCAGCGAAGGTCACGCCGGCGATGGGAACAAGGATGTTCCCCACCACCGGCAGAAACCACACCGGGTTGGCGTAGGCAATCTCAAAGTCGTGCTCCATCCAGCGGTTGACGATAGCCAGCGTCAGGACAAAATGCAGGCCGGTGCCCGCTAGCCAGGTGACGTAGGCCAGACCTTCCCAGTAGCGGATGGTGGCAGCGCCAAGCAGCAGCAGGCCGATGGATATCGCCGGAAAAAAACTGCCCTGGACCGGATGCCGAAACTCGGCGGAAACCTCGGGGAAAAAAGCCACGAGCCGGTACGCCAATATGGCGATCAGAACCAAAAAGGTCGCCCAGCTTATCATCAGCAGCAAGGCAGCTGCATCCCACTCCAGCTTAAATACCTGTTCAAAGCGTTGATAGGCAATAGAAAGCCCGGTCAGCCCCATCACACTGGCAAACAGTGCTACCGGGGTATATCGCAATCTGCTATCCATCAGCTTCACCTCAAAATTCCGTTGATCCAGCATGCCCAATATCATCCAACAGCCATTGGTTCAACTATAAAGGGAAACAGCCACCCAGATCAAGCGAAATTTGTCCTGGATTGGTAAAATCGGTGCAAGCTGCCTAAACGACAGCGCGGCTGTTTCGCTTCCTTTGCCGCGATTTATCGCCGTTTGGCGGACAATGTTCCGGTTGAATCAAAAAGAAAGCTGCCCGCCCTGAAAGACGGCAGCTGTTCTTTTTACGATCCGGTCGGTTCCGACAGGAGGCAGGGTTTGCTGTTTTGCTGGTGCCAGTATACGGTTTGGTCATCAGCCGCGCAGCGGCAGACAAGCCCCTGGCATTCCAGGTAACGCAAGTGAGAGAGGGCTTCGCCGGTGGCAAAGAACTTTTGGCGGACCGGAACATCGCTCCAGACCCTAAAGACCATATCCCAGGTCATGCGGGCGGCAACCTGGTAGCCGGTCGCCGGACCGTCGGCCAATATGGCGAGAACTTCCCTGGCCCGCTGCCGGTGGTGTTCCAACAGTTCGCTGATTCTGCTCCGGCAATCGGTGAAGACCCGCCGGTGGCCCGGCAGGACGAGATCGACAGCAAGGGTTGCCGTTTTTTCCAGTGAGGCGATAAAGTCCCCCAGCGGGTCGCCCCCTTCCCGGTAAAAGGTAATGTTGGGGCTGATGTCACCGATAATATGGTCGCCGGAAAGAAGAAGCTTCCGGTCCGGCTCGTAAAGACAGATATGGCCGCCAGTATGTCCGGGAGTTTCGATACAGGTGAAGCGGTAATCGCCGACAGCGAGAATGGTTCCTTCGCTGACGAAGCTGAAATCCAGCGGCGCTTTCACTGCGGCGGTGATACCCTGATCGCGGCTGGTGAGCTGCCGCGCTTCTTCAGGAGAAAAACCGCTGCGACAGGCGACCTGGTAAAAAAAGTCCCGCGAATAACCGACGGTGAGGAAGTTATTGATGAACTCGGCGTCGCAGGCAGTGGCGTACACGGTGGAGGTATCGGTCCTGACAAAAGGCAACAGGCCGACATGATCGGCATGCATGTGGGTAAGAACGATGTCGGTTTTGCTCAAATCAACGGAAATCCCGGCCAGGCTGGACCGCATCGCCGCCAGGCTTGCCTTGTGATTTTGTCCGGTGTCGATCAGAAGGTTCCGGTCCTTCCCTTTGACGACATAAGCGTTGGTCGCTTTGAGCGGGCTGTGAGGAATGGGTATTTCCAGCCGGTAAAGGCCAGGCAGAATTTGTTCCGGCAAACTGTCACGTCCTTTGTTCATTTTGCTTTACTGTTCTCCCATGCAAGAAATAATATAAAAAGCTGCAGGCAAAGACGACAACAGCCATGCATATGTACACCCCGCGAAAACCGACCAGCGGAATCAAAAAACCCAGCAGGAAAGGTCCGACGCCCACCCCTCCGTCAATAAGACTGAAAAAGGTGGATGTGGCCAAGCCCATGCGATGGCGCGGTGAAACCTTGACCGAAATGGCCTGGGCAGAGGACATGAATGTTCCGTAGCCAAAGCCGATCAGGGCTGCAGCCAACAAGAGGAAAATCCCCAGCCGGGCCTGACTGAGAACAAACAATCCCAGCGCAAACACCAGGAACGATGGGTACATTACAACATTTTCGCCTCTTTGATCAAACCACCGCCCAGTCAGAGGCCGGGAGATCAAAATGGCCACAGCATAAACAATGAAGAAAAAGCTGCCTGCCCCGACCAGATTACTTTCCCTGGCAAAAGAAGTGATAAAGCCCAGAATACTAGAGAAGCCCAAACCCACAAACAGGCCGATCAGCGAAATGGGAATTGCCTTTGTTTCAAAAAAATTATCCAGGGCAAAGCCTTTCATCTTGTTGACCTGTTCGACAGTCAACTCTGCTTCCGGTACCCTGAGAAAGGACACTCCGACCAGACAAGCGGCCAACAGCGCAACCGTCAGGATCAGAATCAGGTTAAAGCTCCCCTGCTGAATAAGAAACATGCCGAGAAAGGGTCCTATCGCCGAAGCCAGCGTGACACTCAATGCATAGTAGCTGGTGCCTTCCCCGCGTCGCTCATCCGGAATAATGCTGGCAACGATCGTTCCTGTCGCTGTCGCCGAAATCCCAAAACCCGCGCCGTGTAAGAACCGGATGACGACAAGAAGCGGCAGGCTTGTCACGCCAAAGTAGAGCAGGGTTGTAACCAGGTAAAAGATCAATCCGCCATACAGCGTCTTTTTCCTGCCGATCCGGTCGATTACTTTGCCGGCAAAGACCCGGGCCAAAAGCGCCCCCAGGATAAAAATGCCGCAGGCAAGCCCGGCCTCACTTGGTGAGGCTTGCAGATTATCCATGGCGTATAAGGTTATCGTCACGATCAGAAAATAATACGCCAGATACACAAACAGGTTGGTTATCGAATCAATCAGGAAATCCCTGGTCCACAATTTAGGTTCATGCATTCTTGCTACCGCCATTTTCAACAGATTGCCCCTAGCGCCGGGAGAATTTCCATCATCGCCCGTTTGCAATTAGTTACTTTTGGTAACCGTTAATAAAAATAACTATATTCCCAGTTGGAAAAAAAGTCAAGAATCGGTTTGGAAAAGGGCAAATTCCGACCTGGATCACAGCCTGTTAAAACGACTACTTCTGCCGCTATGCAGGCAGAAGGAAAAGCCATCAATCTTCAGCCTGATCTATAGGCCAAAAATTGATGGCACATGGCAACTATATCACTGTCAGATCTTAAACCGTCCCACAGCCTGTTGCAGCTGCTCCGCAAGCTGAGCAAGATATTGGCTTGAGGAGGCAACTTCTTCCATTGCTGCCGACTGCTCCTGGGTAGCGGCGGAAATCGTCTGGGTCTGGTTGGAGATGTTGCGGCTGATTTGCCCGGTTTCCCGCATTGCTGCAAGCACATCCTGGCTGCTGGAGGTCAGACGGTTTATTCCGTCGGCCGCCTCCTGGGCGATAGAGGCGACTTCCTTGATCAACGCATCGATATCCTGGAAAGATTTCCCGGCCTGGTTGACAACCTCGGAGCCGCGCCTCACTTCCTGTGTGCCGTCGGCCATTGCCTGTACCGCGTTTTCCGTCTTGCTCTGAATATCATTGATCAAGGCCGCAATCTGCTGTGCGGATTCCTGAGACTGTTCGGCCAGTTTGCGCACCTCTTCCGCCACCACGGCGAAGCCCCGCCCCTGCTCGCCCGCCCGGGCGGCCTCAATGGCGGCGTTTAATGCCAGCAGATTGGTCTGGCCGGCGATACCGGCGATGGTCTCAACGATTTGTCCGATCGCTTTGGAGTGCTCTCCCAGTTCGGCCACCACGTGCGCGGAATTATCGACGGTTTGCCGGATGCTGTTCATCTGACTGACGGCAGTATCCACAGCCTTGTTTCCCGCCGCTGCCGCCTCCACCGCCCGGTTGGCGATGTCTACCACATGGCGCGTTTTTCCGGCCTCATTCCCGGTTCCTGCCGCGATATTCTCCACCCCTGCCAGCGACCTGTCCACAAACCCGGCCTGATGCTCAACCCCTTGGGCGGTATCGCCAACCGAAGTCGCCACCTGAGTCGCGGCCTGAGCCGACTGTTCGGCGTGAGCGGTCAATTCCTCCGAGGAAGCGGCGATCTGTTGGGCCGAAGAAGCGACCTGGCGGACAAGGGTCCGCAGATTTCCTGTCATCAGATCAAACGCCCGCCCCAATTCACCGATTTCATCCTTTGTCGTAAAATTCAGCTCCTGGAGCGACAGATCCCCGCCGGCGACTTTGCCGACAGACTCGCTGAGCAGAATAATCGGTTTGGCAACTTTTGATGAAAGTAACAAGCCAACGGCAAAAATCACCGCGACCAACAAAACGATCCCCACTGCAATGAAAATCGTCATTTTGTGCAAGCCAGCCATGACCACGCTTTTAGGGGTCTCGCTGCAAATGACCCAGCCGGTGATTTCGTCCGGGGTATAATTCACGATGGTTTCCTGCCCCTGCTTGTTCACGCCTGAGACTTGCCCGGCTTCCCCCTTGAGGCCGCGCTGAACAAAGTCCAACTGGCCCATATCCATTCTTTCCTTGGCGATGTTGGCATCGGGATGAGCCAGCATTTTTCCTTCCTTGTCCACAATATAAACAATGGTATTATCATTCGAGACACTCTTTACGTAAGTTCCCAGATTCACCAGCTCAAAGCTCACTTGGGCAACGCCGACAGCTTTTTGCCCATCCAGCACAGGAACCCCGATAATCAGGATCGGCCGCCCGGTGGTCCGGCTCATGACGACTTCGGAAATTGCCTCTTTGCCGGTGGACATGGCTTGCCTGAAATATTGCCTGTCCGCCACGCTGTAATTCAGCGAAACATCATCGCCCCGCACCAGGGGATTTCCCACCGGGCCGTTCAGAACAAAACTCAGTTCCGGATATGCGGCCTGGATGCCCACTAGCACAGGTTTTGCGCCAACCACATCCATAGCCCCGAGAGCAGGATTTTTCGTGATCACTTGCAGCATAAGCAGCCGGTCCTGCACCACATTCTGGATCACCGCTTTACTGGCAGCCAGCTTTTTTTCGCTCTCCAGCGTATTTTCCGCCATCGTTATGGCGTAAATCTGATTGTAAAAGTAAAGGGAAGCAACAAGTAGAGGAATACATCCGATGATCATAAAAATCGCAATCAGTCTCTTTTTCATCTGCCTCAGCTCCTTCTAGCGTAATTTTCCCTTTTTCCTTTTAATTCCCCGTAGTGGTCCAATTTCCTTTATTTTCTAATATAAACCGGCCTTAACCTACTCTATCTGTCTTTTTTCTACTCCGTTCACAATATCTTTCGGCAATTCACCACTTAATGCCCGGCCCATATTTTCAATGGCCCCTTCAATCATTCGCCGGTAGGCACCGAGGGTCACGCCGGCGGTATGCGGGGTCACCAATAACCGTTTCGCCGCCGCGGCCGAAAGACGAAACAGCGGATGCTCCGGACCGGGAGGTTCAGGCGTAACGGTATCGATGGCTGCCCCGGCAAGATGACCGGACTCCAGGGCGTCGACCAGTGCCGACTGATCGACGATCTCGCCCCGCGCGGTATTGATCAGAATGCTTCCCGGCGGCATCAGCGCCAGTTCTCTTTTGCCGATCAACCCGCCGGTCTGCTCGTTCAGCGGCATATGCAGACTGATGACGTCACTCGTAGCCAATAGCGAATCAAGGGTTTTGTACTGCGCGGAGAATTGCCGCTCCACTTCAGGCGGCTGCCTGTACGGATCAAAGTAGGCGATCGACGCGCCCATCACCAGAGCCAGCCTGGCAACCTGCCGCCCAATGTTACCGAACCCAACCAGTCCAATCCTGCTCTCCCGGACTTCTTTCAGTCCCTCCCGCAGCATAAGGTTCCTACTGGGCAAATAGCTCCCAGCCTTAATCGCGGCGTCTGCTTCCACCATCCGCCGCTGAAGGGCAATCAGGGCCCCAATCGCATGCTCGGCAACAGCTGTCGCGTTAGCCCCCGGAACATTGGCCACAGGAATTCCGAGTCTTATCGATGCGGGAATATCCACATGGTCAAAACCTACGCCCATCGTCTGGACAATGCTGATGGCAGGTATATTCTCCAGGACAAAAGAACTGATCGGTCCCGCCGAAGGCGGTGCAAAAAGGCAGTCCGCCTCCCGGCAGGCCTCGATGATCTCCTGATCGGTGATCTGATTCAAAAAAAGGATCTTCCAGCCGTCCGGAACTCTGGGTTCGGCAGAACGAAATTTTTCCTCTGACAATAAACTGACGATCGTTGGCAAGGTAAACTCCCCCTTTATAGCATCTTAACTATCGCCTGAAGCGGCGAACAACTTTAAAATCAGTCCCGGTTTTAGCCCTTTCATTTCAGCAGAAAAAATCACTGCCTCTTGGTCAGAGGGCTAGTGATTTTTTCTTATTACTTGCTTCAGTGTCTGGAACAGAAATGAGAGATATCACTATTTGGTTCCTGCAGGTGAAACTCAGCTCATTTGCCTGCCTATAGTCAAAGCCTCTTTTTCCTTGCCTTTCAGCAAGCCGGCCAAAATACAGACAACGCCGACCGCCAGTCCGACATATAAGGGATCGAAGGTGCTCTTGGGCAGGATGATGTTCCAGCCGAGCACCGCCGCCGGTCCCAGTATCATGGCGGCTATGCCTGCAGGCCTGTATATCCTCCCTTTCAGGAAAAGAGCGGCGATCAGCGGCAGGAAGGCTGCGGTCCCCCTCAGCCCCATCGACAGGATGCTCCAGCCGAGGATGGAGGATTTGAGATTGTCGGAGATAAAAGCCACGGTGGCCATCAGGACGACAACAATCAGTATCCTGGACATCGCCAGCACCTGTTTGTCTGTGGCGTCGGGTTTCAGGTACTTTTTGAATATGTCGTTGCTGAGGATTGTACTGATGCCAAGGGTCACCCCTGCGCCTGTCCCGACGACGGAAATAAGCAAAGTCGCCAGGATCACGCCGCCGAACCAGGGATTGATGAAGGTCAGCACGAACATCGGAAACGCGGTAGCCGGCTCGATATCGGGAAACTGGTGGCGCATATACAGTCCGATCATGGTGGAGATGAAGCCGACGCAGGGTATGACGATAAAGCTGGCGATCGCTCCCAGGCGTCCGGTCCTGACTCCCTTGGCGGACATAATCGCCTGAATGTAGGTCTGGGTTGACATGATGCCGATAATGGCCGACATGGCGCCCGCGACACCACTTGCCAACCCCTTCGTCCCTGCAAGGCTGTACCAGGGGAACGCCGGATGCATGTTCTGAAACCCGCTGACACCGCCGGCCTGGGTGAAAACCACCCCGCCCACAACCGATACCGACCCGAGAATCAGCAGTACCTTTGTCAATCCGGCCAGGCCGGCGCCCCAAATTCCGCCGAAAACTACATATACGATCATTAGGCCTACCCCGATGATGGTAGCGAATGCGGCGGTAATTTTAAACATCGATAAAAGCAAGGCAATAGCTGACAGCACCTGGGGAATGATGTTCACAAATAACGCCAGAGTCACGATAATGCTGGAACAAAGCCGGGCGGTTCCGCCGAACTCGAAGGACAGAATTTCCGGTACGGTTTTGGCATTCGACTCCCATAACCGTTTGCCGAAAATCACCCCCAGACCCAGACAGCCAAAACCGGCACCGATGGTATACCACCATGCAGAAAGCCCATATTGGTAGGCCATTTGGGCGGAACCGACGGTGCAGGCCCCCCCGACAAAGGTCCCTAAAATGGTGCCGGCAACGATCTGCCAGCCTGCTCTTCGCCCTGCCGTGGCAAAGTCCGAGGATGACTTTACCTGGCGTGCCGAGTAGACCCCCACAAGTGCAACAAGGATGATTGTCGCAATGATTGTGATACCGTGCTCAAAGGTCAAATTTTGCATACTCACCACGTCCCTCTATCGAAATTCCAAATTTCCCGCTGAGTCGAACATCCAATCCTGTAGCGGACTGAGAACACAGATGTCAGGCTGCCGCTTAGCCTCAGGCAACATGGCCGCCGATACCAAAATTTTGTCGATATAGAGTGTATTAGGAATGCGAACTACGCGAATTTTTCCCGGATCAGGGGCGTTGCACGTCTTGATGGCGGCCTGGACAGCCTGGCGATCAGAGGCCATAATCAGCGGTATCCTGCCGGAAGGAGTGACGGTTGACGTCAGTACATTGGCGTAGGTGGCGGTGAAATCGATTTTCTCGAAAAGCCGCCTTGTGGTGATATCCGCCATTCCCAGACCGTTCACATTGCCATGACTGCTATCGCTGACATCAAGTACAACCAGTCTGGCGACCGAGACCCCCGGGACAGAAACATAGGGCGTGGGCGGTCGTCCCGTGATGTAAGGGTCCATCCCGCCGCCGGAGAATTCCTTGCCCAATTTATCGACAATAAGGACATCAATGGGCTGCAACAGGAGCTTCGGCATCCCGGCTTTCATTTCAGCCAATAGTTTTTGGTCGGTCTCGATGATCGCAGTCACCGGTACAGCGGCTATTTGAGCGATTTTCTCGTAGGCATTTTCCACTGTTGCGATTCCGAATAAGAACGGCGCCTTGTTGATCGATATCCGGGCCATTTCGACGATAAAATCGGCCATTTCCTTAAACCCGAGGGCATGGCAGGAGTCCGCCCCCCTTTGTTTACCCAACCCGATTGTTATCATTTTGACTAGACCGCTTTCATTGGCTCCGCTGAAAGCGGTATGGACTTTCACCCGGTTGATGATCACAATGCCGTCCGCGCTGTAAGCATTTTTGTCGATGAAGACAGGTTGCCCCTGCTTGGTGGTACCCAGCTCCACTACTTCCATTGAGGATACAATTGGACAGCCGGTGCTCTCTTCGGTAATCCCCAGGCTGGCCAGTACTTTCTTCTGCCCGGCGGCACTTGCACCGCCGTGGCTGCCCATGGCCGGCACGATAAATGGCTTGGCTCCCAGCGCCTTGATTTGCTCGGCCACGATCTTTACGATCAGGGGAAGCTGGGCCATGCCACGACTGCCGACCGCTATAGCGACCCTCATCCCTTCTTTTACCTGGCCGATAATATCGGGCTTGTTGAGCTCTGACCGTAGCGCCTCGGCAACGTCCTGAACCTCGCGCGTCGAAAATCGCTGACTGATCTGAGCCATTGGCGGCAGGGCGACACCTTCCAGCAACTCTTCAATAACACTCATTCCCAAGCACCCCCTTTAAGTGATCTCTCTTGGTATCGCGGTGGATGGGCTGCGGGTATTTTTTCCCCGGTACTCTTACAGTTTTTCGAAAGCCATCGCCATGCCAAGACCACCGGCGACGCAGATCGAGGTCATGCCGTATTGGGCGTCCCGCCTGTGCATCTCATGAATCAGGGTCGAAGCTATTCTCGCCCCCGAACAGCCCAGGGGATGCCCCAGGGCGATCGCGCCTCCGTTGACATTGACGCGTTCCGGATCGAGGCCAAGTTCCTTGATACAGGCGACCGCCTGAGCTGCAAAAGCCTCATTCGTCTCAAATACGTCAAAAGAGTCAAGGGTTAATCGCTGCGGCGCCAATGCCGTCAGCAGCTTGCGGGTTGCCGCGACAGGGCCTATGCCCATGATGCGGGGAGCAACACCGGCCGCCGCCCCGGCGATGATCCTGGGGAGCGGTCTGAGACCAAGCTGCTGCGCCTTCTCCCCCGCCATGAGGATGAGGGCGGAAGCACCGTCGTTTCGGCCTGAGGCATTCCCGGCAGTGACAAAGCCTTCGGGAAAAATCGACTTTAGTCTGGCAAGCTGCTGGATATTAGTGTCGCGCTTGGGATATTCGTCTGTGTCAAATACAACCGGGTCTTTTTTGCGCTGCGGGATCACAACAGGCACTATCTCAGCCTTGAATCGGCCTGCGTCGATGGCGGCAACCGCTTTGCGCTGACTCGACAGGGCGAACTCGTCCTGCTCTTCCCGGGTGATGTTGAACTGGCGCGCAACGCTATCTGCAGTCTGAATCATGTTAAAGATTCCATAAATGTCCTGGGGTTGAGACTTGGGCTGGCTTTCGGTATTGGGGTCAATGAACTGGCTGTTGCCATGACCGACGCCGAATCTCGCGTTGCGAATATAAAACGGCGCCGTGCTCATGCTCTCAACGCCGCCGGCCAGAACGACGTCGGAATAGCCGCACTGAATCTGCTGCATGCCACTGAGCAGCGCCTGCAGACCGGAAGCACACTGGCGATGTACCGTGTAACTAGGAACCGCTTCAGGGATTCTGGCCATAAGGGCCGAAACCCGCGCGATGTTGGGCGCCTCGGTCGACTGCTTGGCCTGTCCGGCAATCACCTCATCAATGATCTCGCTACTGATGCCGGCCTTATCGATAGCTCCCTGCATCGCAACCCTCAGCAGTTCTTCGGGCAGAATGCCTTTGAGCGTTCCGCCGATCGAGCCAATCGGGGTGCGAACGGCTGAAACCACTACAACTTCTCTCATCACTGAATCTCCTTACTCATTTATTCACCAGGGGGCTGGCAATCAATTGAAGCCTCCGTCGATCACGATGGTTTGCGCCGTAATATAGCTCGCCTCATCCGAGGCAAGGAACGCCAGCAGATTGGCGGCCTCTTCCGGTGTGCCGTAACGGCGCAGCGGAATCGCCATAAGCTTCTTCTGTTTGGCTTCTTCCGGGACGGCACTGTACATGTCAGTCATGATCGAGCCGGGAGCAATTGCGTTGACATTGATGCCGTATTTGCCGAGTTCCTTGCCCATAACCCTTGTCATGCCCATGATGGCCGCTTTGGTGGCGGCATAATTTGTCTGGCCGAAATTCCCATTGAAAGCCGAGACTGACGAAAGGTGAACGATTTTGCCGTACTTTTGCTCCATCATCGCCGGAATGACAGCCTTGCTGAACAGGTATGTACCCTTGAGATTCACATCAAGGACGCGGTCGAACTGTTCCTCGGTCATCTTGTAGAACTGGGCATCCTGGGTGATGCCGGCATTGTTGACCAGGATATCGATGCGGCCGAACTCGCCCAGTACCGCATCGACCATTGTTTGAATCTGCGCCTTTTTGGAAATGTCCACAGAATAACCTCTGACCGTGCCCAGCGCAGAAAGCTCGGCTACAGCCTTTTCAGTACGCTCGGCATTAACATCACAGATGGCGACGGTTGCGCCTTGCTGCAGAAAAACTTTGGCTGTTGCAAAACCGATGCCGGCGGCGCCACCTGTAACAATCGCGATCTTTCCTTTTAGCTTCATTAGTCACACTCCTTTTATAAACAAGGTTTCCTATTAGCTTTTCAATTAACAATGTTCGTGCTACTATGAAAGTGAATTGATGATGAAACGGAGAGGAAAAGTATGGGCTTGCTGCAGTTGGAATACTTTAAGGCTCTTGCCGAGCGGGAGCATCTGACCCAAACCGCGAAGGAGCTGATGATCTCTGCGCCGTCCTTGAGCGCCACGATCGCGCGGCTGGAGCGCGAGGTAGGCTTCCAGTTGTTTGACCGCGAGGGGCGCAATATTCAGCTGAATGAATGCGGCCGGATCTACTTAAAGCACGTCAACACCATATTTTCCGCCCTGGAAAACGCCAAACTGGAAATGGGCGATGCGGCCAACAAGCACAACCAGCATCTGTCTATTGCCATCTCGAGCCCGATTATCTGGCATGATGTGCTGCAAACCTTTATAAAAACTCACCCCGACATCGCCCTTTCACACACCCTGCTCAAACGCGACCAATTAGAAAGCCCATCCTATTGCGCACAGTTTGACTTCCTCATGACCGCGACCAGCGATGCGTCCGGGAGCGACTGGGAATATGAAATCCTCATCCTTGACGACAAGCCGGTTTTTGCCGTATACCCCAGTCACCCCTTCGCCCAGCACAAGGCAGTTCGCTTCATCGATGCAAAGGATGAACCCTTCATAGCCGTTTCCAAAGGTTTTTCGATGCGGAAATTCTTTGACGACAGTTGCGCCATAGCCGGGTTCTCGCCTAAGATCATTCTGGAATGCGATTATATACTTCGTTCCAGAATGCTTGCCGCTGAATACGGAATCGTCTTCACCACCGAATCCGGTTCCCGGACCAGTGCCTTGAGCAACGCCGTTTTTGTCGACATTATCGATCCGGCGCTGCGGCGGACCCAGGCCATCATCTGGAACAAGCGGCGCTATCTTTCCAAAGCGGCCCTTA
>JARLHX010000224.1 GCA_031292035.1 Negativicutes bacterium
ATCAGACGGACGCGGTCGTTCGGTGGAGCTACGATCGTTCGGGTCGAGGCCATCGCGAGGGGCCGGCGAGGCGCAGCCGGTGGTAAAAACCGAAAGAGCGAAACCACCGCTCTGCGCTGAGTCTAATTTTCAATCGAAGCAGTGTCAATAAAAAATAAGGCGATAATATACTTGGCAAAATGACTAGATTGGTGCGAAAGTGGAATTGCCGTGACAGGGCAAGTCTGCGGGAGTGGGCTACTTTGAATCTCTGCGCAGCACAACGCCACATGCAAGCAGCGTAATCCCGACGGCGATTTCAAGCTGGCTGTTCAGGGGCCACCCGGCAGAAAAACCACCTCCTCTGAAGTCCGGGTTCCCAAGCGCCTGCCAGCCGGAAAACCCAAAAGCAGCTAATCCGCTGCCAAATATGATGAGGAGAGCCGCTACTTTCTTCATGAATCCTTATCCCCACTGCGCCTATCACTCCCTTGCGCTTACTGTTTTAGCCCCCAAGTTTTTTCTCCGCTGAAATTCCATCCATCAACCTCAGCATGAATATCCTTACGGCGCTGATTACATGTTCAGCTACATCTTGCGTAAAGTCTATATTCGGCAATATCGCAAGATGGTTTGCCGCATGATCCACCTTGTGTCGCCAAGCGAGCACCATGCTGTCGATTTCCCGGTTTATCTGTTCCAAAAAATCAAACGCGCCTGCCAGTGACGAAGGCAAGTTAGTATGCCCGCCCCTTATAAGTTCCTGCAATCGTCTTTCAGTCGGCCCCCACCCTTTCTTAGGATCGGTAACACCAATATAATCACCAAGCTGAATAGCGCCCCACTCAGCTACATGCAACGCATGAAACATGGCCGCAGTGTACCGGCTGAGAGCAAAACATTTATTCATTTCTTCAACGTCTCGGACCATATCAGGGAAACGGGCTAGAATTTTTTCCCATCCATCCCCCCATTGCTCGAAATATTTTCTCTTCTCCTCGGGAAGCTTAAAGAACAGATTTAACGATAATTCATCTTCTAGGCGAGTAAGCACCTCTGTAATCATGGTCTGCAACACGGTGTCGGCGCTTTGCCATGTAGACATAAGTTCGGCGTCATTGATAGTAGCTCTCAATCGCAGGACGGCGGCGGCGGTCATAGGCAAATGCGGCTGACAATGTCCTAAAAGGTCAGATAAGTGCATGTTTAGGCGATTTAACAATTGAAAATCATTTCTAACGTCATAACCGGATGCTTGGGCGTTATAGAAGATTTGGACGTTCAGCATCGCCATTGTCTTAGCCCCTTTGACATATGCTTCGGCGTATGCCCGTAAAATATCCAAGAGAGTCACCATCCCTTTGAAAGGGAACAGCATTTGACTGCGGCACAGCACAGGTATACCCTCATTTCTGAGGGCAAACTGTGGCGAACGGCCCAACCACCCGTGCAAAGGATGTAGTGGGCACCAGCGCCGTGTTTACCGAGTTCACGCGTCGGATTCTCGCTGTACCCCACAGCGAAATCAGGGCGCGACTGGATGCGGAAAAGAAAGCGAAGCGAACGTCTAGGAACGTCGCTTCGCGCCGCGTTTCCCGCCCCAAACCTTAATTCTGCGTTTCTCCCACCTTGCGGGTCAACTGTGCATAAGTCAACCGCTTTCCAACAATCTGTTCGACTGCCAGCGAGAATCTGTCCGCATCTGGAGTCTTGTTCCCGCGCCTATCCTTGCGATGGTTGTAGCGGAACACCTGTTCGTCAAGGTAGCGATCCAAGTGGAATGATTCGACGCTGATGTAGGTGCCACCCAAGGCACGCTGCAAAAGGCTCCAGAAATTCTCGATCCCGTTTGTGTGGATCCGGCCATTCACGTATTCCCTGAGATGGTTAACGAACTGATGAGTGATCCCCTCGGGCATTCCCTTGTACAGCCCAGCCTGGTCGGTGTAGAGTCTCGATCCGGGCAGGATGTGATTGAGAATCGCACTCCGCAACTCGCTGCGATTGATGGTCGGTACAACCTCGGCATGAACTTTGCCCTTCTCGCGGTCCAATAGGCCCAGCACGGCGGTTTTGGTGACGAGCTTGCCGCTACCCTGCATTGCTTCGGACTGCCGAAACTTCCGCAATTCTGCGCGTTTGCTCAGGTGTTTATTTCCATCTTTGCCGCCGATGTAGCACTCATCGGTTTCAAGCTCGCTGCCGTGGCCACCCATCTTCACATATCCCTTCGCCTTCATTGCCAGACGAATCCTTTGAAGCATGAACCATGCGGTTTTCTGGGTCACACCCAGGGCGCGGTGAAGCTCATACGAACTGATCCCATTGCGGCAATTAGCAAGCAGCCAGAACGCAGGTAGCCACTTGCTGAGACTGATGGGCGAATCTTCCATTACGGTCCCGGTCTTGAGAGTGAATTGAGGAGCGTCATGTTTCGCACGGCAGTGCCAGCGGTTGTACTTCTCAAGGAAAAGCACATCCTTGGAACCACACTGCGGACATTCAACCCCATCAGGCCAGCGGTTTGCGACCATGTATTCGCGGCAACGAACGGGATCGGAGAAGTAAAGAATCGCATCTTGGAGAGTCTTGAGTTTCATGACTCTCTCAGAATGAACTCTTCGATCTATTTTGTCAAGTATATTATTGCCAAAAATAAAGATATCGTATGATTCCGCGGGCTTCTTAATTGAAATGAGAAAGTTGAGCCAAGCCTCAAGCCGCCCGAAATCAACCGGTACCGTCCCAATTGCGGTGCGCACCGAGAGCCGGCCATGGCCTCGGGCCTACGGCACTTGACGTATACGTCATTTGACGTATACTGGAGTTATGCCGGTGAAGAGAATGAACCTGGAACAGTTCCTGGAGTTCCTGAAAAAGCAACAGGGGGACCAGACCGCCCATCAGTTCGCTTCCAGGCTTGGCATATCGCCCCAATACCTGAGCGATGTCTACAACGGAAGACGCCCTCCTGGAGAAAGCATCACCGCGGCGCTCCAGGTCGAGAAATCTGTGGTCTACAAGGTGCCGACACCTTCCAGAACCGCTCCATCTAAGGAGGAGAAATGAAGGATC
>JARLHX010000225.1 GCA_031292035.1 Negativicutes bacterium
CAGCATGCCTGCTCTCCGTGGCGCGCCTTCGCGCCGTGAATGTATCGACCCAAAAAGCAAAGCATAGACTCGCACAGGAGCCCGGCTTGATTAGAGGTCGGGAAAAAGCCGCGCATCATACCAGCATGGTTGAGCGGCGGGGCGTCAGGTTTCGACATTGCGGTGGCGCTACTGGCTTCTCGCCGGCAAGCCGTGCTCCCACAGGTGCGCAACCTCGTAGCCGCTGCCGCAGGATGCGATGCGCCCCGAAGGGGGGGGCAGCGATCTTGAGCAACCCCTGAAAAGCAGGGCCGCTACGCACCCCATCGCAGCCTTCGGCAGCGGCTACGAAGCATGTGGGAGCATGGCTTGCCAGCGAAGGGCCGGTGGTAGCGCTGCAAATGGTGTGGCCAGGAGGTGCTCCCAGATTGCAATCAGACCACTCCCACAAACACTTGGGATTTGTCTGATATATAAGCCCAATTCTGGTGGGTACGTTGCGAGACCACCTTCATCAGGATGATCGCGCAATGATCAGTCACGGCTATATGACTATCACGGGCAAGAAGCAAAGCCTGATCTCGGCAGGCGGCTCTGCTCAGGACTCCATTGGTAACAAGTCCGCGACATCATCTGGACCCAGCACATTGCAGGTCCCTGGGGCCACAACTATTGGGGGTGATGCCGCATGGCAACGCTGACTGATGACGAAACCTACAGCATTCATGACTTCTGATGACTTCTGGGGCGTATCCCACGCTGCCAGCTGCCTGGGCAACCAGGCGTGCACCCTGAGCGGGCGGCACATAAAGGACGGTATTCTGCGCTCGCGTTTCAATCGGGAGGTGGCCTACTTCGCCAGGGATATAGTGCGGGACGTGGAACATGGTCGCAAAACGCCGGATGAGGGGCTGAGGGCGTTGAAGAACGAGCAACAGATGCTGCTCAAACAGTCTCGGGATATCACGCTACACGGTGTCGGAGCGATCGCCGGGGCGTTTCAAATGGCGGCCGGCGGTGGTATCTGCTTTGGCTCGGGTGGGTTCCTGTGCCCTACATTCGGTATTGCGTTCATGCTTCACGGCGCGAACAACGTCTATGAGAACGGACGGAATTTGGCACAGGGGCGATCGGATACACAAGGACCGGTGAGGAAGGTTTATCAAAGTGCAGCCAAGATGATGGGCGGTGGTGAGCGTGAGGGAAATATGGCTTATGGAGCGGTTGATATAGGAATGTCTGCATTTGGCGCGGGGCGGATGGTATTGAAGAAAGACGCTTGGCGTTTATTTAGGTGTGTGCGGACGGACTATGTGCAGGCTTACAAACAAGCCAGTAAAAAGGCACTGGCCGTGGACGTGGTATCGGGTAGCTATACTCTTAAAACAATGCACTCGGAATCCCAAAGGAATGATAACTGATCCAGATCTCATCGCGGTCTGCTATTTTTTTTGGAGTTTGGCAGCGTTCATACTGTTTCGATGGGTTGCGAGCTATTTCTCTGGACCTAATTTTAAGGTGGGTTGGTACTGGCTTTGGTTTGTAGTGTCAGTACTTTGGGGGGTGTCACAATTGAGTGTTTCTTATAGTGGTGTTCCGCTTTTACTCAATGAGCCAATAGGAGTGCTGGAAGATAATTTAATGGTCAAATGGATCGCTTTTATCGCGGCTCTGCTTCAGGCGTTTTGTATTGCGGACCAGCAAGAGCTGAAGTGTTGGTTCTCTAAAAGTAGAAAGTTGCCGTTTAGTTAACGGTTGGGCAATGAAATGATTAGATTTTAAGCGCTGATAAGTGCGTTTTTGAAAATAATCTGTGTTTCCGGAACCTTTATGGGGGCGCTACTGCGCCATGTTGATTGAGTACCGGCTTCGACCCCGGGTCGCTGATTTGGACACTAGACTCACGCAATCTCGCTCGAAACCATCCGATCCCGCTTGGCCAGCGACGGAAACAACTTGATCCAGGCCCCCGTCACCGCCAGGGTGCCGACCCC
>JARLHX010000226.1 GCA_031292035.1 Negativicutes bacterium
GAACCGATCGAACAACCGAATAGTTATGGCATTCCGCAGGCAGTCAATCAAATTTTACTGGAGATCGGTGAAGATCCCCAGCGTGAAGGATTACTGAATACGCCCGAACGGGTGGCGCGCATGTATGCTGAAGTCACCGAGGGCTACCGCACCGACCCGATCAAGCTGGTCAACGGCGCCTTATTTGATGTGGATTACAGCGATATGGTGCTGGTCAAGGACATCGAGTTTTACAGTATGTGCGAGCACCACATGCTGCCTTTCTTTGGGCATGCACATGTGGCCTATATTCCCAACGGCAAGGTGATCGGGTTGAGCAAGATCCCGCGCATTGTCGAGATGTACGCCCGCCGCTTGCAGGTGCAGGAGCGCATGACCTCGCAGATCGCCGACTTTTTGCAGGAAGTGTTAAACCCGAAAGGCGTGGCGGTGGTGGTGGAGGGGTCGCATATGTGCGCCATGATGCGCGGTGTCAAGAAATCTGAGGCGAATATGACCACGCGCCGGATGCTGGGTACCTTCAAAGAGGATGCCGCCCTGCGCGCTGAGTTCATGGCGATGATTGCCAAGCCGTACAAGCGCGATTGAGCGCTAATCCTGAACCTGGCTCACGCGGAGGCGCGGAGCTGCCGAGAAAAAAGAGAAATGATATTACTTCCCTTTACGAACTCCGCACCTCTACGTGAAAAAACCCTGGCTCACGCGGAGGCGCGAAGACGCCGAGAAAAAAGAGAAAGAACATTTCTTCTCTCCGCGAGTTTCACGTAGGTGCACCCGTTCTATCGGTGGCTCCGCGTGAAAAAAATCCTGTTTAACTCCCAAAAATAAGACCAATTATTGATAACAATTATCATAATTGTCGTATAATATAAATAAAAAAACGGCTGCGAGGGGCACCCCTCGCATATTGTGATGCAATTATAGAGGTAAGGAGACCGGTATGGGAGAACAAGGGATTAGAAGTACATCGAAAACAGGGCTGGATGAAACGGCAGTACGCCGATTTAAGTCCGCTCTGTACGGCTCGCTAATCCGGCCGGGCGAAAGCGAATACGATACTGCTCGAAAAGTCTGGAACGGGATGATCGACCGAAAGCCCGCCTTGATTGTCCAACCGATCGATGAGGACGATGTAGTGACGGCGGTCAATTTTGGGCGGGAGCAGGGTTTGTTGCTGGCGGTGCGAGGCGGGGGACATAATGTGGCCGGTTTTGGCACCTGTGACGGTGGGCTGGTCATCGATCTCTCCAGGATGAAAGAGATCGATGTTCGTTTCAAAGATCAAACTGCCTGGGCGCAGGGCGGTTTAACCTGGCGGGAGTTCGATCGGGCCACCCAGGCGTACGGCCTGGCCTCCACGGGCGGACTGGTGTCATCCACCGGCATCGCCGGTTTCACCCTGGGCGGGGGCATTGGCTGGCTGATGCGCAAGTACGGCCTGGCAGCCGATAACCTGCTTTCGGCCGAGGTGGTTACGGCGCAAGGCCAGCGCCTGAAGGCCAGCCCGCACGAAAATGCAGATCTGTATTGGGGACTGCGCGGCGGGGGCGGAAACTTTGGGGTGGTTACCACTTTCGAATACCAGCTCTACCCGCTTGGACCCAGCGTGCTGGGCGGCGCCCTTTTTTATCGGATCGAGCAAGCCAGCGAGCTGCTGTCCTTCTACCGCCAGTGGAGCCAGACCTTGCCGGATGAGCTCACCAGCCTGGCGGCGTTTCTGACCGCTCCGCCGGCGCCCTTTGTTCCCAAGGCTCTGGTAGGTTCGAAAATGATCGCCATTGCCTTGTGTTTTGCCGGAGAGGTGGAACAGGGCCAGGCCTGGGTGCAGACACTGCGCGCCGCCATCCCGGCTGCCATCGATCTGGTGGGGCCCATTCCATATACCGCCCTGCAAAGCATGTTCGATGCCAGCGCGCCGCGCGGCCTGCGCTCCTATTGGAAGAGCGAATACCTGGCGGATATCCCGGCTGATTTCGTGAAGGTGCTGGCCGACTATGCCGGTAAGGCCCCATCGCCGCTCACGGCCGTCCATCTGCAGCATTTGGGTGGGGCTATCCAGCGCAAGTCGGCGGACGAGACGGCTTTTACACATCGCGACGCCCATTATGTGCTAAACATCATTGGCGAATGGGAGGAGGCGAGCCAGGATGCAAAGAATATAGGTTGGGTGCGCGGGCTGTGGCAGGCGGTGCAGCCCTTTGCGACCGGGGCGGTTTTTCTCAATTTTATGGATAACAATGAAGGCGAAGCGCGCATCCGGGCTGCCTACGGCGAAAGCAAATATGCCCATCTGGTACAGCTTAAAAAGAAGTACGATCCGGGCAATCTATTCCGCTTAAACCAGAATATCCCGCCGGGTCGTTAATACCCTCATCCCCGGCCCTTCGCCTCCCGAAGGTGCCTTCCTGGCCGAAGGTGCCTCCCTGGCCGAAGGTGCCTTCCTATCCTCATCCAGCGGGATCGCGTAGAATGCCGAAGGCGAGGGTAGGGCCGCGATGGCGCTCCCGCAGGGAGTGAGGGAGAACTGCATTATTGACTTTTCTTTATTCCATGCTATACTTCCATATGGAAGAACGTCTCCCATATGGTATTTCAATCGAATAAAGCCTGCTCGAATCTGGATGGTCCAGTATGCACCTTCTTCTGATAACCGGCTTTCTTGGATCGGGTAAAACTACCCTGGTCATCCGCCTGGCCAAAGCGGCCGTTGCTCAAAAGCAGCGCACCGCCATCCTGGTCAATGAGATCGGTGAGATCGGCATCGACAACCAGTTGATGCGCCAGCTCGACCTGAACGTCTGGGAGCTGTTGGGAGGCTGTATCTGCTGCACGCTGTCCGGCGACCTGGTCAGCACCCTGCAGCAGTTAGATGGCGACTATCATCCGGATCTGGTGCTGCTCGAGCCATCCGGGGCAGCCGACCCGGCCGGTGTGCTGCGGGCCCTGCCGTATTACCAGGGTTCGCCGCTGGAAAGCACCCGAAAAATCGCCATCCTGGACCCGCTGCGCCTGGGGTTCCTATATGAAGTGATGACCCCGCTGATCACGTCCACCATCGAGCAGGCCGACCTGGTGCTGGTCAGCAAATGTGACCTGGCCTCACCCGACGAAATCTCCTTTGCCCGCCAGACCGCCCAATCGATCAAACCGCAAGCTGAGTTATTCCAAACCGATCTGCAGGATTTATCCCCTGAGCTGATCGCTGCGATGCTGCCATGGCTGAGCTGATCCTGGAGCCTTACGCGGTCATGCAGCACTGGCGCCTGCCCGCGCAACAGGCCGAAGGCGGCGGCTGGGAGCGCCTGCTGGCCGAATACCTGCAAAGCCTGGCCCAAAAGTGCGTCGCAGAAAGTAAAACCTGTGTGGTCGGGCACATTAAGGCCCTGGCGCTTTTCCCAGATAACACTTATGTGCATGTCAGTGTGGTCAGCCCAACCCGGCCCGCCAGCCTGCAGGGCCGCGTCCCGGTCGGCTGCCGCCAGCTGAGCCTGTCGCTGAATGTCATCGTTTATGGACTTGAATATGAACAGATCGAAGCTCTGACGAATGAGACCGCCCTCCAGTTGGCGCAAAGCTGGAAAGGAGAGGTGCAGACCGAGAAAACTCAGCCACGGCCAGCTTCTGGCCAACACGAACATCATATCCATTCAGACAAGGAGAGTAAACATGAGTGATGCATTGGCAATTGCCATATCGGATCTGGAAGAAGACCAGACGCTCAAGCTCGTGCAGGAACGTCTGGTTGCCGGAACTAACCCGCAAGACATCCTGGCTTCTTGCCGGGATGGTATGGCTCTGGTCGGTAAACGGTACGAGGCCGGGGAGTATTTCGTCTCGGAGCTGATCATGGCCGGCGAGATGTTCAAGCAGACCAATGCCTTGCTGGCCCCGTACTTCGGGACCGGCGGCGGCGCAACCAAGGGCAAGGTGGTGATCGGCACAGTTAAGGGCGACATCCACGATATCGGTAAGGACCTGGTGGTGGGCATGCTCAAAGCCAGCGGTTTTGAGGTGCTTGACCTGGGGGTGGACGTGCCCAAAGAGAAGTTTGTCGAAACGGCGAAGCAGAGCGGGGCGAAGGTGGTGGGGCTCTCGGGGCTGCTGACCATCTCGTTCGACTCGATGAAGGATACCATCGCGGCACTGAAGGCGGCCGGGCTGCCGGCGAAAGTGATGGTAGGGGGCGGGCCGTTGACCGAGCAGGTGCGCGAGTATGTGGGAGCGGATGCCTTGGGGGCGGATGCCCAGGCAGCCGTCAATTTAGCCAACAAGTGGACAGCCGAAATGGAGGTGGCGTGATGGATGAAATGGATGCGCGAGACCGTATTGATGCTGCCATTGCCCTCCAACCGGTGGACAGAGCGCCGCTCGTACCTATGATGGATATCTTTTCACCCCGCTTTGAAGGCGTCAAAATGTCCGCCATGATCAGGGACCTCGACCTGGCCCGCGATACGCTGATAAAAGCCTTTGACGACCTGGGCGGGTGGGATGCCACTTTCCTGTCAGGTGGGCTGGTTAGCGACATCGGCTGGGGCAACTTTGGCATGGCCTCCAAGCTGCCCGGCTACGAACTGGGCGATGATGATCTCTGGCAGCTGGATGAAAAAGAGATCATGAAAGTGGAAGACTACGACTTTATCATCAAGAATGGCTGGAACGCCTATCTAGGGCTCGCCTATCCACGCGTCGGCGCACCCTGCGATCCTGCCCTGTTCTTCCCGCACTTGGGAGCATTAGCGGCGCAAGGCGTGAAGGATACCCTGATCTGGGAGGCAAAAGGGGTGCGGGTGTTCGCCGGTTTTGGGCCGAACCCGCCCTTTGAATCGGTCACATTTACGCGCTCATTGAAGGAAACCGTTGCCGATGTTTATCGCCGCCCGGCTTTACTGGAAGCCGCCCTGGATGCTATCCAGGCGGAGCAGGTGCCGTTTATGATCGGTGGTCTGCAAGCAGTCAAGCAGGCCACCAAATGGGGTGATAAGGTTGCCTTCATTGGCGCCACCCGGGCGCCGTTCCTCTCGCCGCCCAACTTTGAGCGATTTTTCTGGAAATACATTAAGGACATGGTCAATCAAATGGTGGCGGTGGGTATAACCCCCATGCTGCATTTTGACTCCAAATGGGACCGCTATCTGGAGAAATTCCTGGAACTGCCCAAAGGCAAAGTGATCCTGGAACTGGACAGCACCACCAACATCTTTAAAGCCAAAGAGATCCTCAAGGGGCACATGTGTATCATGGGAGATGTGCCTGCCAGCCTGCTCAAGCTGGGCACTCCTGAACAGGTCACCGATTACGTCAAGAAGCTGATCGACGTGGTAGGTGAAGGCAGCGGCTTCATTCTGAGCACCGGCTGCGACTGCCCGATGGACGCCAAAGTAGAAAACGTCAAAGCTATGCTCGAAACCGGCAAGACCTACAACCCGCATCACAAAGTATTCTAGATTTGAACAGGTCAGGCCGCCCGCACGGGCGGCCTGACCCCTTGATCTTGTTATCACTAAACCTATTCAGCTACGGAGGATAAACATGAGTGACGCATTGGCTACAGCCATATCGGACCTGGAAGAAGAACAGGCCAATAAGCTGGTCCAGGAACGCCTGGCTGCTGGAACCAGCCCGCAGGACATCCTGGCCTCCTGCCGGGATGGCATGGAGCTGGTCGGCAAACGCTACGAATCCGGTGAGTATTTCGTTTCTGAATTGATCATGGCCGGCGAGATGTTCAAGCAGACCAATGCCCTGCTGGCCTCGCACTTCGGGACCGGCGGCGGCGCAACCAAGGGCAAGGTGGTGATCGGCACCGTCAAAGGCGACATCCACGACATCGGCAAAGACCTGGTGGTGGGCATGCTCAAAGCGAGCGGCTTTGAGGTGATCGACTTAGGGGTGGACGTGCCCAAAGAGAAGTTTGTCGAAATGGCGAAGCAGAGCGGGGCGAAGGTGGTAGGCCTCTCGGGGCTGCTGACCATCTCGTTCGACTCGATGAAGGAGACCATCGCAGCGCTGAAGGCGGCCGGACTGCCCGTGAAAGTGATGGTAGGCGGTGGGCCGCTGACCGAACAGGTACGCGAGTACGTCGGGGCGGATGCGTTGGGGGCGGATGCCCAGGTAGCCGTGCGATTAGCAAACCAGTGGATGTAGGAGGCCAAAGATGAATAATGAAGCTCTGTACCAGGAAAGATTTGCCCGGATCAAAAAGGCCATCGCCCTCGAACCGGTCGACCAGGTCCCGGTCGTTTATATGGGTGTTGCCTTCGCTCCACGCTATATGGGCATGTCGATGGCAAAATTCTGCGCAGACCCCGAAGCGTCCCTGCAGGTCAACCTGGCGGCCATGGACCGTTTGAATGGCTTTGGCGGTCTGGATGGCTGCAATTTGGCCGGCGGTGGGCGCATTGCACCGCAGCTAACCACCATCTGGTTATCGCATATCGCTGAGCCCGGCAAGGAACTGCCGGACGATTCGCTCTGGCAGGTGCAAGAAAAGGAAGTGATGACCCATGACGACTATGATGCCATCCTCAAGGATGGTTGGGGCAAATTCATGATGGGCTATTTTCCGCGCGTGGCTGACCCCAGCAATCTGTTTCCGGCGCTGGAATGGATGGGCGCCAATGCCATGCGTGTCGCGCAGCTCTATCGCGAACACGGTTATGTGACGGTCTGCGATGCGCCGGTCATGTTCACCATTCCGTTTGAATATCTGTGCGGCGGGCGCTCGATGACCAAGTTCTACTTCGATCTGTTCCGCACACCCGATAAAGTCGAAGCCGTAATGCAGGTGCTGCTAGAGGATTTCCTGGCCCAGATCGCGGCGGCGCCTTCCATTCCGGGTATCATCGGCGCAACCTGGCTGGGCGGTTGGCGGGCAGCCAGCGCGCTGGTCTCGCCCAAGCTGTGGGATCGCTTTGTCTGGCCGTATTATTTGAAAATTGCTGAAGCGATCATAGCCAAAGGCTATACACCAGTCTTCCATTGGGATCAGGATTGGAGCCGCGACCTGGTTCGGCTGCAGGAGATGCCTGCCAAGAAGTGCATACTGAACCCGGATGGCATGACCGATATGCATAAATTCAAGGCGCTGGTAGGCGACCGCATGGCCATGATGGGGGATATCCCCTCGTCCTTGCTGGCAGCCGGCACCCCCGATGACGTCTATAAGTTCGTGCGGGATGAGGTCGAGCTGTTCGAGGGCAAGGGCTTGATCCTGTGCCCCGGCTGCGATGCTCCCATCAATGCCAGGCCGGAGAATATGGAAGCATTTGTGGCGGCCGCGCACGAATTCGGCAAGGTGCCTGCCTGATCCAACCGGTTTGCGCATAAGCCCATCGTTTTATGAAAGAAGAGAGCGCGTCAGCAATCTTTCAAAGAGCGCTCTCTTCTTGGACCTAGGGTTGCAAAAAGTAGTGCTAAATCACGAATGGGACGAATTTTTCGAATGAATAGAAGAAGCATGGATTAGAAGCCGGTCGCACTTTGTGGGTCACGCAAAAAGATAGACTTCGAGATTGCTTCGCAAAGTGCGCAATGACATTCACATCAAATAAGGAGGGATATGGAGCCAAGTCGCACCTTAGTCATGGCCTGTGCAACCGTTATCGAAGAGATGCTGCCGCACCTGCCGGCGGGTATGCAGAACCAGGTCTTTGAATTTGGCCTGCACGTCAACCCCGATAAGCTGCGCCGCACCTTGCAAGAGGCCATCGACGCCGTCAGCGGCCGGTACGAGACCATCATCCTGGGCTACGGGTTGTGCTCACAGGCCATGATCGGTCTGCGCGCCAATGGCTGCAGCCTGGTGGTGCCCAGGGTGGACGACTGTATTGCCATCTTCCTGGGGTCACGCTCGGCCTATCTCACCCAGGCCGAACAGGAACCCGGTACGTATTATCTGACCAAGGGCTGGATCGAGGTCGGCGACACTCCATTCTCCGAATATGACCGGGTGGCGCAGCGTTTTGGCAAGGAACGAGCCGAGCGTTTATACCAGCTGATGCTGGCTAACTATAAGCGTCTGGCGCTGATCAATACTGGACAGTATGAGTTAGAACGCTACCGCGAATACGCTCATAAGACGGCCGAGCGTTTCAATCTGCGCTTTGAAGAACTGCCCGGATCCGACAGCCTGGTTAAAAAGATGATTTTTGGTCCCTGGGACGAGACCTTTGTGGTCGTGCCGCCGGGTGAAGAAATCCGCTACCAGCATTTCTATCATTAAGTACGGTGGTTGCGAGCAGCCATGACTTGCTGGCAAATTTGCACTCCGGCGACGGCATCGGAGGCCCAGTAATCGGCCCCAATGTAGGCGCACACCATGCCGTTGACGGTGCCACCGCCGATAATAAAGGGCGTTGCGGCGATTTGGGGGTCTTCTACCTGGCGCACCTGCTGAACTGTGGCTTTCATGGTTTCATAGGATACGGTCAGCAAGCCGGAAAGAGCGATGATATCGGGTCTAAGCCGCAGCGCTTCTTCCACAAAACGGGCAGGAGGGACTTCTGTCCCTAAATCCTCCACGTGAAAGCCTTGCGAACGAAGCATCAGGCTGAAGATGTTCTTGCCGATATCATGGATATCGCCTTTGACCGTCCCTAACAAGACGATGCCCTGATCGCCGCTGTTGCTAAACTGCACTTGCAGATAAGGTTGGATCAGCTCCATGATCTCGCGGAAGATCTCCCCGGCCATCATCATACCCATCACGTAATACTGGCCCTGCTCGTAGCGCTCACCCACCAGGCGCAGCCCAAGCTGAGCTTCCTGAATGATGACCAGCGGGTCTTCGCCGCTGCTCAGGCGCGCTTTGACCAGCTCCAGGGCCTGGTCTTCTTCCAGCTCGAGCAGAAAATGGGTCAGGTGCGAGAGCTCAGCGGGTTCGTTCATCGCGGGTCCTTTTCACTTTCTCAATACCAAGGTGGGTATGCAGGCAGAGGTGTTCGCTGGAACACACAAACCAGCCCCAACTGACCGGACGATCCTCAAAATCACAAAAAATATGCTCCAACATCATGCCGGCTGCCGGCAGGCTGGTGATTTGCAGGGTTTGCGCCTCTTCCTCATTTAGGACTGTGGCAGATAGGAACAGGTCACCGCTTTTGATCAGCGGGCTGCCAGAACCCTGTAGAATTCCTTTCAGGTCGGTCACCTGCATCTCGGCTTCCATGACCGGGCGAGTGGGATCGTAAATGAGATAGCCGCGATGGTAGAATACCGGCTGATCTTGCACTGCCAGCAGGCGGCGTATGTAGACGCAGCGCTGGCCCGGCTTGAGCTGGAGTTTACGGGCCACCCGCTCGTCAGCCGGTAGGAAGCGGGCTTCCAGGATCTTGACCGTGGTGCGGGTATCATCAAACAATTCTTTCAGATTGGTGAGATCGAAGCTGGCTGAACCCAAATCAACTTCTTTGACGAAGGTGCCGCGCCCCTGGGCGGTCGAAATGACATTTTGAGCCGCCAACAAATTGATGGCGCGCCGTACGGTCAGCTTGCTGACCTGGTAGGTTTCCACCAGCATGGATTCGGAGGGCAGCCGCTCGCCGGGGCGGTAGACGCCCGCCAAGATTTGCTGGCGCAACAGCTCGGCCAGCTGGTCGAAAACCGGGCGGCCGCCATCGCGATGGATGGGGGGTAATTTGGCTGCAGGTCCGCCTTGAAGTTCGGGCATACTTCTTTCTCGAATGTAAGGATGACCTTATTGTAACAAAAGGTTTGAAAATAAGCGATGGAAGGCCGATTTTTCTCGTGTGTTACTTATACCCGCAGCTGGCTTAGAAGAAAGGGTTTTCCATTAAAATATCAAGTTTGGTTGTACCGGTAAAAATCGTTTTTCATTTCCGTTCCTGCATCTCAATATCCCGCAAAAAGCCTGCCACAATCGTCAAAGGTTGAAAGATGAGGCCAATGATCAGCGCCGACCAGCAGATCAGATAGGCCATGACGTGTCCTTGATAGGCTGTACCGGGCGGTGTGAGGATTAGCCAGATGCCAATGCCGGTGCCTAAAAACAGGTAACCCATCGAAAAGAAGGCCAGCCATAATTTTGCAAATCGACGTCTTGTATTTTCGGATAAAGCGCTTTTCAAGCGGTCAGGTGGACGGTTAATACGACTGGCTACCCCCCAGGTAATCAGCAAGAAGACAACCTGGGCAATACCGCCGCCCACCAAAAACAGCAGGATCGAGAGGAGTAAGAAGATGGTTGCCCCATTTTTCCTATGGATGTAACCAATCGTCCACAAAATAAGCGCCAAAGCAACGCAGACTGCCGCCAGCCCGGTGAAAAGATAATTATGGATGATCGTAAAGGCGCCGGTCGTTCCCGATAGAGAGGTTGCGATGGGGGCGTTTCCTTTTAAAATCTCGTATATTCCATGGGCCATTCCGGTTAACGCACACAAGACGCCCTGAACGGTTACAAATAATCTTGTTCTGTTGGCCCCTCGACGGAAAAATAATCCTGCATGTGCAGCATGTGCCAGATCATTGGCGATCATATACCATCCTCTTTGCCGGTTTACCCTTTATAACAATTCTGGCGCCAGCAAAACGATGTTGCCGCTGACCTGACCGCTTTCGAGCAGCTCGTTGGCCTTTTTTGCATCCAGCAGGGGCAGCCGGGCAGTAATGAGCGGCTTGATTTTGCCCTCGGCCAGCAGGTTGAACAGCAGCGGCAAATCCTCCATAAACGGCTTTTTATCCCTCATATAAAGCGCGCTGATGCCGTAAGATTCGACCGACTTGCCATTGGGCAGCAGGTTTGTGAATGCCATTTTTAGTGCGCCTTGCAGCAGCGCCCCGGCCCCGACCGGAGCTGCATAGCCAACCAGCTTGCCGCCATGTCTTAGCACGGTCAAACCGCGCTCGCTTTCTTTCCCACCTACCCCGTCAAAGACGAAATCGAGACCGCCGGGTTCCATCTGTTCAATGGCAGCAACGAAATCCTGGCTGCGGTAATCGATCGGGATCGCACCGAATTGTGTCAGGACCTCCATTTTGCTCGGTGAAGCTGTCCCATACATTTTAAGACCTGCCAGCTTTCCGAGCTGCAACAAAGCCGTTCCCACTCCACCACTGGCCCCAATGACGAGTGCTTTATCGCCCGGCTTGGCCTTAGCAACCCGCTGCAGCATTTGATAGGCCGAAACGTAATTCAAAACCAGACTGACAACGTCCGCCGGGTCCAGAGAGGGGGGCACGGGAACGAGATGCTCCTGGCCCAGGTAGATCATCTCGCTGTAACCTCCTTGCCCGGTCAGGGCGGCCACCCGGTCGCCTACGGCAACCCTGCTGACGCCCGACCCGACTGCATCCACAAGCCCCATAATTTCATAACCCGGCACAAAGGGCACCTTGGGCGAAAATGGCGAAAAGCCATAGCGGTAGTTAATGTCAGTCCGGCCGACGGCCGTTGCCAGGACGCGAATACGCGCTTCAGCCGTCGACGGCTGGCGCAGCTCGTTTTCTACAATTTGAAGGACTTCCGGGCCCCCACGCCGGGTTGCGGTGACACTTTTGTAGCTCATTATTTTTCACCTTTAGGTTTTCAACTGGCCAATCGCAGCAGCCTGAGGGCAACCAGCAGATCCCAGATCCATAAAAATAGGACCGAAAAAATTGAGATATAGACACCAATACTGGGTACATACAGACCAAATGCAATGATATTTGCCGCCAGCCCCAGATAAGCAGTTGCCTTGCTGAAAAGGTCATTTTGCAGCATGATCACAGAAATGATGATCAATGCCGCCGCGCCCAGGATGTAGCTGATGTTGAAAACGGTGCCGTTGTAGGAGATGAGCAGCACCTGACCGGCGGCCTGTAGAATTTGACGCTGAACTTCCGTTGTGGCGACAGCATATTGGTTGCTGAGCGTGAGCATGGAGAAAGTTGCTTCGCGCGAGACCAGGTAAAGGATAATCGACAAAATGCCCAGGGTTGTGGCGATTAACGTCCAGGGTTCATTTTTTCTGCGCAGAGCGATGTAGAGCGCAAGATAGAGCGATATGGAAAGCAGGTTATCAACAATCAGCAGCAGATCAAGGTCGAGCAGTCCAAGCAGGCGGTTATGCTGGAACAAGGCGAAGTAATCCAAGACGGTTTGGGGTGGGGGCGAGGCGATGAAGATGATGATCTGGATCGGGATCAGCAGGAACATGAACAAAGCCGCATACCCGCCGATCCGAAATAGCCCGCTCCAGTCAGATGCTTGCGCACCGATATTTTCTGGTGCGGTTGTTATGCCATGTGTCATGTTCTGAATCCTTAAAGGACGGGGTCAGGCCAGCTTGCTATCCAAAAATGCATAAATAACTTGCTTGATATGCCAGCGTGCTCACTAGAATAGATTATATGATATTTTGCGTTGATCCAGACCTAACGGATTGGGGATAATCTCGCCGGTGTGACAATATTCTGTTAAATGAAATTATGGGGTGGAATTTCGGGAGATTGCGACATCAGCAATTGGACGTGCTCGGCGCGGGTCACAACCAAAATGTTTTCGGCGGGGAAAAGGGGAGTAATCCGGTCGACGGCGTGCTGGAACATGCTGCGATCGCCTATTAGATTCAAGGTCTGCTTGGGTTGTTTTTGCCGGCTGAGCGGCCAGAGGCGTGTGCCAGACCCGCCAGCCATGATGAGTGCATAGTTCATTTTCGTAGCTATCCTTATATTACAAAGGACCGCCAGTCTCTTGACCGGAGTGAGACTGGCGGTTTTCAGTTCTCGACGATGAGCTGCGGGCGGTCCGAGGGGGCTAATAGCCGCGCAGGTGCGTGCTTTCACGTCGAGGAAGCCCTTCCTTCGGCAGGCGTTTTAGGACGACATACTCCAGACCGTGTTCTGCACAGAAGGCCCGTTTTTCCGAATTATCCCCATCCTCGTTCACGGCATAAATATCCGGCCGGATGAGATCGATCTCAGGTTCAGCGTCCATCCAGCCGTGCCCGCTGGAGATGAGGGCAGCTTTTACGAAGCGCACCGCCTGAACCATGTATCGACGTTCGTCCTGGCCAAACAGCGGGTGCCCTTCGCCTTTCAGCAGCCGCACGTTTTGATCGTGCCCCACCACCACATACAGATCTCCAAGCTGTGAGACCTCTTCGAAGAAGCGCACGTGGCCGGAATGAAGCCAGTCGTAGCAGCCGGTGACCAGGACTT
Organism: Negativicutes bacterium; assembly: GCA_031292035.1. The sequence continues at coordinate 13,165 of JARLHX010000226.1, forward strand.
TTTTCGGCTGCCCTGGGGCTGGCTTTGGGATTGGAGCCGCTAAAACTGGGAAACCGGCCAATTGTGAATCGCTGATCAGGTGATATTCGATGTTATGCAGCTTGCAGAATTCCTGTTTGGCTGGATTGTGGCAGTCTTTCAGGACGGCCCAATCATCCGGTGCGCGGCCAGCTTCCAATGGCAGGATATCCTGGCTCTCCAACCGGAGGACCGGATGGACCCGGGCGACAAACCTGAGCGAGTCCAGCATGTACAACCTTTCAGCCAGTGGGAATTTGGGGGGCTGCCCCCGCAATTTTTGGGTCACAGCATCTGACCACAACAGGACCTCCAGCTCACCCAGCCTGGCTGCTTCTTCCAGGAAGCGCACGTGCCTGGATCTCAGGTTGTCAAAGCTGCCGGATACTACAATTTTCTTCATTTGTTCTCTTTGGTAGGATCGTACCTGATCTTGATCTTTATGCCACCCGCCACGGGATTGTGAGAGGCGACGATCAGGTAACCGCCGCCGCAGCCGGAATACATGGCCCCAGCGTAGGTTTTCTGGTAAGAGCACAGGATATTCATCAATTCGAGGTGGATGGATGGGTGCCGGACGGTCATGGGCAGCAAGTATTCCCAGGTGCGCATGCATTCGTTCATCGTCTCGCCCAGCCTTGAAAGATCCATAGAAACAATGGCGTCGTAGCAATCCTTGCCGCTCTGTCCCAGGCGGTGCACCCATTCGGGCTCCAGGTTTTTGATCAAGAGTGGGCTGTAGCCGTCTGGTCGCTGGGAGACCGGCAGCAGGTAGAGCACCTCTTCAAGCCAGTGCGCCACATCCGGGTCATTGCAGGATTCTACATGCACCGGAAAATAGCCGCCCTCAAAAGCGAAATCATAATCTAAGCGGCTGACTCCTGGGTAAATAAGGCCGATCATATCCTGGGATCCGGACGGCTCGGGCTTGTCACGGTTCTCTTGTTCGTACAAAGTCCTGACCAGTTGGGCCGGATCACCTTGAGGGAGAACACCGTTCCACAGCTGCCGTGCCACATGACGGGTCGAGGTAGCCATCCCGCAGCGGTCCATGAAGCGGCAGGATGGCTCCAAACTGACAACTACCATCGAACCGGGCGGGGTAGGGTTCCTTTGGGACATGAAGGGCTGGTCAATCCAGCCGCCCGCCAGCGCCAGACGGTATGGTATTTTGCCGATTGCCGATGTAATATCCTGCGCTGGAAATTCTTGCATGTTGCTCCTCACAATTTAGAAGGAATCAGTTACCACATGCTCGCCGGCCTTACGGGCCTCATACTGCTGCTCGATCCAGGCATAGGTCTTTGCCAGGCCGGTTTTGAGCGGGGTGCAGGGCTCCCAGCCCAGAACGGATTGGATGAAAGTGTTATCACTGTTGCGACCGGCTACACCCTTGGGTGCGTCCAGGTCGTAGGTACGCTCGAGTTTTACACCGCCGATCTCTTCTATATACGAAACTAACTGGCTGATAGAAACCAGCTCACTGGTACCCAGGTTGATGGGGGTGGCGATCAGGTCATGGCTGTGCATGATTCTGTCTATACCGTAGACACAGTCTTCGATATAGCAAAAACTGCGGGTTTGCTCACCGGTGCCCCAGATCTCGATGGTGTGATTACCGCTGTCTTTGGCTTCAATGACCTTGCGGCAGATGGCGGCGGGGGCCTTTTCGCGGCCGCCGAACCAAGTTCCGTTTGGGCCGTAGATGTTGTGGAAGCGGGCAATATGCGTTTCCAGCCTGCGCTCGGCCCAGTATTCCTGGCAGAACATTTCCGAAATCAGCTTTTCCCAGCCGTAGCCGCGCTCAGCCATGGCCGGATAGGCATCCGATTCCTTGAGAGCCCGTACATTGGGGTCCTGTTGGAGGGTGGTATTGTAAGCACAGGCCGATGAAGAAAAGAAATAGCGGGTAACGCCGGCCCGGTAGGCGGCCTCGATCATGTTGGTGTTGATCAACACGCTGCGCAGGCATTCGACGCGGAAGCGTTCGATAAAACCCATGCCGCCCATATCCGCCGCCAGGTTGTAAACTTCAACGGCCCCTTCAACGGCGCGGACGGCGTTTTTATTTTCGGTCAGGTCCATGCACAGGCACTCAACCCCTGGAACGCGCTGGTACCAGGCGGGCAGCGGTTTTTTGTCGACGGCCCGGATGCGAGTAAAGCCCTGGTCGTGGAAATAGCGGGCAAGTGAACCGCCAATAAAGCCACCAGCGCCAGTGATCAAAATCAAATCATCCGGTTTTAGCGAAGTCAAAGCAGTATCCATTTATGTCACCTCAAACTTATTCTAGATGTTGGAAGAGTTATGTGTGTGTGGTAACCTTACCATATGTTATCGTTACCATATTAACATAACCCACAACGGTTGTCAATACCCTTTTAAGATCCACTGGCGATCGAATAGATTAACCGGACACCAGCACCATGTTAGCGTACTGGATGGTATCTCCGGTGCGCACCAGGCCAATGGCCTGTGGAACTCGCTTCTTCATCTCCTCATGCGGCTCAAAATGGAGCGGCAGCTCAGCCGTCGCCTGCGTAAATTGCTGCCTGATTTCGATTGTATTGGCGTTTTTGAATTCTTCCGCCATATAAATCTCGGCGATATCAAAGTTTTTGCGGATGGCTTTAAGCACCTGCAGCACCGTGGGCACATCATCTACCAGGGAGAGGTCAACCGTTTCGATCATTGGCCAGTAGGGAAAGCCGCGGTCGGCAATCACCAGCATATTGGTATGCCGGATGCGGGCGAGCAGCGAATTAAGGGCGGGGTTGAGAATACCAGAACGTATCATTTTCTATTCCTTTTTAATCAGCTGGAGCCGCGTCTGCTTGCAGATCCGACTACTCCCCAACGCTGATTTCTCCGATCGCTTCGCGCAAGATGTCCGCTTCGCAGGGTTCGCCGCGTTTGAATTCCTTGCAAATACTGCCGTTGCGCATGTTGATGATGCGATGGCTCATCTCCAATGCTTCGGTGTAATCTGAGGTGAGCATCAGGATGACGACGGCTTCTTAAGCAGTTCCTGCATAATCTTTTAGATCTCTCGCCTACCATGATGCGGTCGGCTGCCAGAAATATGATAATGGAAAAACCGGGACGCGATCAACCGGTTCAGCGCACACAGACGCCAGCCAGCGTTCTTTACTGTTTATTTCTCAAAAACCCTGGCCAAAACTGCTCAGATCCTGTCATGAATAATGATTCCTCCAAATCGTCCGTTGTAAGGGAGGCAAGTATCCCGGGATCTAAGACGTAATTACGATGGTTGGAGGGCGAAAACCAACCCCCACTGAACGACCTGAAATACTAAGGGTTTATTTCCTGTCTGAGACGAGCCAGATACACAACGGAGGGTAGTATAGGGTTCGTAGAACGACTTTGGTAAAAACCAATAAAGGTCGTTAAAGCAGCACAATTGTGCCATGGCTATTGTATGGTAATGGTAGCATATTAATATACTCAATAATGAAAGTCAAGAAGCGAAATGTCTTAAATTATTCCTACAGATAATTGACCTTTCTGGAGCGATATCAACAAGCTCCTGAATGGCGTTATAGCCATTTATCTGTCTGCGCCAGCACCGCCTCAATATACAGATACCTTTGTCCGGTATAAAGCGGGGCGGCCCGCGCCTTCACGTACGGGCCGTCCACTTTTACAACTTTGCCATTTAGAACTTGAAAACTCAGTAGAGCACGTTCTTTGCATCCTGCGAATCAATATTATCTTTGGTTACCA
>JARLHX010000227.1 GCA_031292035.1 Negativicutes bacterium
ATTGGGATGCCCGAAGTTGGGGCCACCGGATGAGCTGCCTTGCGGTTGGCCCCCTGGGGGGCCAAGGGCAAAACAACCTCAACCAACAACCTTCCTAAGTTCCAAGGAAGATCAAAAGTGCGAAAGAAAGTTGACACTACCCCGCCCACACCAAATAGCAAAGATGGGGTTTACGCAGCGCTCACGGCATCATTCGGCTGCCGCTTTGGCTAAAACGGCTCTAGCAGCCGTTTTAGCGCATAATTGGGGCATTTGTAACTCGGCATTTATGACGATGTCAGGTATGCGGCGGACCAAAGTGAGCTCGGTAGCGCGTCTTCGTTTACCACCGTCGGTAATGTTAAGTAAAACTGTCTTACCAACTGGAATAAGCCCGCTAGACTTAGCTGCTAGGAGGCTTGCAAACGCCACAGCTGATGCAGGACCGATGTCAATGCCTTCACAATCTTCAAAGAGTTTTGCAGCGACATTTGCCTCCCCGTTCGAGACCGCTAACACAAAGCCTCGGCTTGCCTTTAGCACATCATACAGCCCTCCACGAACCGCATATGGCGGAAATCGATTAGCTAAGACTTTCGCTTGAATCTGAGATATTTGCGCTTTCGCTTGGTCAACAGGAAGCGCATTCCAAACTGCCAAACTAGAGTTCCACGCATTAACAATTGGTACAAAGGGAAGATTCTGGCTCAGAATAAGCTGAGGGAGATTTGAACGCTCAGTTGAGAATCGTTGTGCTGCTTCGTATACCGCGATGGCTCCAGTCCCGCTGCCGATCGCTTGGAAGTAAAAGTCGGGAATAGTGCCGATAGACTCGATTGCGCTCAGCATAACGGTCCCGAGACCATCACGGCGTCCAACATTCTTTGCACCGCCCTCGAGGACAAATCCATCCAAGTACTGAAGTTCTTCGGCGACCCGAATAGTATCCGAATAGTCACTCTCGCCAGATAGGGCTACCAGGGTCACACATTGTGATATTGGGACATCAAAAGTCATGTGTTCAAGGGCTGATTCTGGGACCAAAATCAGGGACGAAATGTTATTTTCGGAACATGCACGTGCGAATGCGGCTGCCGTATTTCCAGCTGATGGTATAACGAGAATCTTGCCTCGCCCTGTTGGGATCCTGCTGAGCACGCAGTATGCTTCCAATTCCTTAAAAGTCCCCGTGGTCAGATTCGCATTCTTCTCCGGCCAATAGCCATTAAATGCAACCCAGAGTTCACGAATCCCCGTGAGCTTGGACAATCCGCTACTACGGTATGTTATTGTTCGTCCACACCCGTGCAGTTTATGTCTTATTGGTAGCCAATCCCAATAACGATAGATACCGCTTTCCCCGGCCGAGATTCGCAGATCTTGTGCGTTATATTGCGTTCTCAGAAGCGTTGGTGAATGCTGTTCCCTGCAGCTCAAGATGTAGCCGTCATCCGCCATCCTGAGGTGACATGTTGGGCAGAACAGCTCATAGTGCGTCGGCTGACCCAACTCTCTTCTTTTTGAAGAGACCAACTGTCCACAGTTTTTCAAGATACTGACTCCCTGATGCAATCCTCTGTGCTCACCTGAAAAAACGACCACCGGGATTGGCTTGAGATGTGATCGTCTCACCTTGCCGCACCGTGCGGTTGCAAGGCGTGATTCGAGTCACTGGAAATTTGCATGACATTCAAGGCTTTCGAATGCGTGCTATAATTATAGCCGCTCTTCCGGAGTCGCGTCTTGCGGGGCGAAGTGATCCAAGGCCGATGGCGCGGGACTGTATCCGGAGAAATTGGTAATCGAGACTCTCTGCGGTGTACCTGATTGGCTGACCGGTAAGGGGGGTGTTTCTACGATAATTCCTCGTGAGATTCCGTTGGGAAGGGCCCTGGATCACGAGTCGCAACGACGCAGGGCGCACTTCCCCCGGAACGTTGTCTTTTTTGCCATAGTTTTTATCGTTGGTGGTTTCGTGTACTGTTGATTTTGGTTTACGAACAGTACGAGCGATCGCGCCTCAGAGCTTGTCCGTAATGCAGCGGAGGGGCCGCCAATTGAAAACGGTGGTGCTATCGCCCAAAGAACCTGTCTCCGTCTTCAATTGGCCAATTCGACACATGAAGCGTGCTGGCGCTTTGGTAGCTGCGGATGTAGAGTCCTGGAGTCCTCAGTGGCGGTAGGCGCCAACCGAGGTCGTCGATGATTAGCGACGGTACTGTGGTGTGCGCTTCCATCGATTGCTTACGTTTGGTGTCCAGCGTGGCATCGGCCAGTTCTTCCGATAGAGGATGCGCCGCGCGATACAGCACCCGGAAACCTTGCAGGATGACCGCGTGTCTGATGGACTTGTACGATGTTGCTCGTACCGCAAGAGCCGAATGGCTCTCGAAGCAATGAGTACTCGCTTTTGCCCACCCAGCCCACAGCGCCAAATCGAAGACCAGACCGTGATTCATCTTGGGATCGATCTGGATGTCGGACAACGGGGTTATCATTGAATAGATAAACCATGGGATTTGTTCAACTCCAATCTAGAAAGCGCACAAGCACCAAAGAAGGGAGGAGGGGCACAGTGAAAACAAAATGGCAAACTGAAGCAAACTGTATCGTATGCGGGTGGTCTGAAGAAGAAATAGGGGAACGTATTCAGCATGACCTGACGTGGCTTCAGGAGGACTCACTAGGTATTGATAGAAGCAGAACGCCGGCGGTTTGGGATTTCACCACACACAGCCCATTGGGTTCAGGTGAATGGTTCGTTCCTTGGAAGGCCCGATGGAATATACCCGGTAAGTCAATGCTTTAGGGAACTCCCTGAACAGCCTTTCCCGAAGAAGTTTATGTGGAATTACGTCGTGAAATCTTCATAAAATCTACTTCATTGAGACAAAGGCAGCGCCAATCGGCTTTTCGGACGATCATTATTTGTGTATGTGGGTATTTGCGGAACCAGAACTCTCTCCTCCAAGCTATAGACCTGTTCGCGGTTTTTTGGCTAGCAAACCATATTTCCTCACTGGTCTCAACGAATCGGCCAATCACTTCCAACGTCAACTTCGCTACTTCGAACACGCTGATATCAAATCTCCTGCGTGCCTAATCCGGCCTTGGCTCCCATGGTTTCAACGTGCACTACGATGGCGTCCGAGTCGTAGCCCTTGTCTGCCAGCACAGCCTCGGATTTGCGTTGGCCCCGCAACTCGATGGCCGGGGTTTCCCCCCCCCCACGCCCCTCGCTGGGGACCCCCCCCCTGTTGGCCCCCCACAATTTTTTTTCCCCAGGGGGGCCGCTTGTGTGCCC
>JARLHX010000228.1 GCA_031292035.1 Negativicutes bacterium
CCGACCAAGTACTGGCCTGGCCGAGTGCTGAAATCGCGGTTATGGGACCGGCCGGCGCGGCCAACATCATCTTCCGTGGCGACCCGGAAGTGAAAGAAAAGACCGCAAAATACATCGAAGACTTCGCCACACCGTACAAAGCGGCTGAGCGGGGCTTTGTCGATCAGGTCATCGAACCGTCCGAAACCCGGCCGAGAATCATCACCGCCCTTTCCATGCTGGCCACCAAACGCGAGACACGGCCGACCAAAAAACACGGCAACATCCCGCTGTAAGACGAAGTAGAACGAAAGGAGAAAGTGAAAATGAATATCGTACCAATGACAGTTCCGGATACCCTAGAAGGCGCCGTCATTCTCAGCATCGTCGACTTCTTTCTCAGTATCGTGCTTATTTACGGCATTAGCTTTATATTAATGCTTTTCCCGTACCTTAACAAATTGGGCTCCATCTCTGACGAAAGCCTTAAGGGCGGGCACTAAGCTAACACTACGCATAATCAATTACAACAATGGAAGGAAGGCATGCAATGATTGAGCAATTTTTAGGCCTCCTGGTATCACTTTTGGATCAGACAGGCTTAATGTCTATCACCGCTGGCAACATCCTTATGATGGCTGTTGGCGCCGTACTGATTTGGCTGGCACTTACCAAGAAATACGAGCCATTCTTGCTTCTTGGCATCGGCTTTGCCTGTATCGTCTCCAACGTCCCGGGTTCTGACCTCACCGCGCCGGGCGGACTCTTCTACTATGCATTCCGTGGCGTTGAACTTGTTATCATCCCGCCACTGATCTTCTTGGGCGTCGGTGCAATGACCGACTTCGGACCGATGATTTCGCGGCCTAGCCTGATGGTTCTGGGTGCTGGCGCTCATGCCGGTATCTTCATCGCCATCGTATTGGCTAAAATGACTGGCATGTTTACCATCGCCGAAGCTGGCGCGATCGGCATCATCGGCGGCGCTGACGGCCCGATGGCCATCTTCGTCACCATGAAACTCGCCCCGCATCTTCTGCCGCAGATCGCGGTTGCCGCTTACTCCTACATGGCGCTGATGCCGCTAATTCAGCCGCCTGTCATGAGACTACTCACTTCCAAGGCCGAACGGTCGATCATGATGACTCAGGTTCGTCCGGTAACCCGCCTGGAAAGAATCGTTTTCCCCTTTGTTATTGCGATTATCGTTAACCTCCTGCTGCCGCCGGTAGCTCCGCTGATCACCATGCTCATGCTGGGCAACATGCTGCGCGAAGTTCTCATGGTTGAACGTTTGGCCAACACTGCGGCCAACGAAATCATGAACATCATCACCATCACCCTTACCGTTGCTGTCGGCTCAACGATGGCAGCTGATCGTTTCCTCACTTTCACTACTCTTGTTATCGTTGGTCTTGGCCTCATCGCCTTCCTTGGCGGTACTGCCTCGGGCGTTATCACTGCTAAAATCATGAACCTGTTCCTCAAAGAAAAAATCAACCCACTACTCGGATCAGCCGGTATCGCTTCGGTGCCGATCGCTGCCCGCGTAGCCCATGTTGTGGCTCTCAAGGAAAACCCTTATAACTTCCTGATCATGCACGCCATGGGACCCAACCTGGCCGGGGTATTTGGCACCGCTATCTCCGGCGGTATCATGCTGGCACTCCTCGGCGTCAAGTAAAAGACGAGGGGGCGACGAAATATGTTGACCAAATCGCCAAAAACGCCCTGGATAGGGCAAGAACACAGCCCGGAAGTGGCGAGTACAGCTTATGTGTCTGAGAGCGCCAGCGTGATCGGCCCGGTGACAATCGACGAACACGTTATGGTCAGCCCGGGAGCAAGCATCCGCGGTGACGAAGGCGGCAGGATCTACATCGGCAAGAAAACCAATGTCCAGGACAATGTCGTCATGCATGGCCTGAAGGAACAAAGTGTCATTGTAAATGACGAAAAGTATTCGATCTATATCGCAGAGGAAGTCTCTTGCGCTCATGCCTGCATAATTCACGGTCCGGCCTTTATTGGGAAGAATACCTTCATCGGGTTCGGCTCAGTACTGCATTCGGTCAAGGTAGGCAAGAACTGCTATATCGGGCATGGCGCTAAGCTGATCCAGGTCGACATTCCGGATGGCAAATATGTTCCTCACGGCGCGCTAATCCATACCCCGCAAGCGGTGGAAGATCTGCCGAATGTGTCGGACAAAGGGAACCATATTATCCGCTTCAACCCGGAAGTGGTGGAAGTCAACTCAGAATTAGCCGAAGGCTATAACGAGCAGCAGAAAAAGAGCGGCAAGCGAGGCGCATAGAATGAACGAAACGGCATTTGTTATGGGAACGGTTGTGGCTATCGGCTACTACCTCTACACCGTGCGCAAGCAACGGGCTGCCGCCAGAAACCAGAGCAATACAGAGCAAGATACGACCCCAAACCATCCGAAAGGGGGAGACAACCTATGACATGGCTAGTACTTCTGATATTGGCAGCCATTGTATTATTCCTCTTCATGCGGAAAAAGTCGGTAGAGGAAACCGCGCATCCAGCTCCCCAGCTTGAGGTAAGCGGAGCGCCGGATCAGGCAGTGGCAACAGGAGACGACGAGCTCATGGCGCTGATTGCTGCGGCGATTGCCGAATACGAAGGCAGCGGTTCATTCCAAGTGGTAAGCATCCGACCGAGTGGTCGCAGCTGGGCGTTTACCGGCCGTCAGGAACTGATGCACGGCCGACTGTAAAAACAATAGAAACGACGAGGAGGATGTACTATGGCAAGTTATACCATTACTGTAAATGGCAAATCCTATGATGTTATCGTAGAGAAAAAAAGCGGCGCTGCCGCACCGGCCGCTGCCGCGGCTCCTGTCGCTGCTCCCGCTCCGGCCGCAGCTCCTGCTGCACCGGCTCCGAAAGCTGCAGCTCCCGCACCTGCTCCGAAAGCCGCTCCTGCCGCCGGCGGCGCTGGCACCATCAGCGCACCGATGCCTGGCAAAATCATCGCTGTTAAAGTCGCTGTCGGCGACAGCGTGAAAAAAGGCCAGGAAGTCATCGTTGTCGAGGCGATGAAGATGCACAACCCGGTATTGGCTGCTGGCGACGGCGTAGTCAAAGAGATTTATGTCAAGCCCGGCGACCCCATCCAAACCGGTACCCCCCTGATTCTGATCGGGTAAAACAGAATAAGTATAGAATAAGTAGCTGATAACATACGTCAAAAGTGAGCAATTACTTTTGACGTATGTTTGATCAACTCAAAATGTTGCGCCAGTGCAACAATTTGGAGGCAATTGACATGGCAAAAAACGAGTTTTCTGCGAAAAAGTTGTTTTTGGTTTTCTTGGGATTGGCTGTAATGCTAGGGATCGCTTTAATGCCCACGCCGGACGGTCTCTCAGTTGCCGGACAGCGGGTTTTGGCTGTCCTCGCCTTCGCGGTGATTATGTGGGTGACAGAAGCCGTTTCCTATCCATTGAGCGCTGTTGCGATTATCCTGTTTTTGATCATTTTCTTAGGCTTCGCTCCCGTCAAGGGGGTGACCGGCCCTCTGCTGGGAACAGGTAAGGCTATTCCTGTAGCTCTTGCAGGGTTTATCAATGCCGGTTGGGTGCTTGTTGCCGCCGGGTTATTTATGGCCGCAGGTATCTTGAGTACGGGTTTAGAAAAGAGAATTGCCCTCAATATTCTGAGGATTGTTGGCACCAAGACCAACGCAATTTTTGCCGGGATGATTATCGTCATGCTGGTACTGGACTTTCTGATTCCGTCCATTACGGCCAGATCAGCGACAATGACGCCGATCGCGATGGGCCTGATCGCCGCCTTCGGTGTTGATCCGAAGAGCGTTTTTGCCCGGTCGTTACTGGTTTGCGTAGCTATTTCTTCGTCGATATCCGGTATCGGCGTGCTAACTGCCGGCGCCCCTAACGCCGTCTTCCTGGGATTTGCTGCGAATACTCTCCACAAGAGTATTACTTGGGGTGAATGGATTATCTATGGGATGCCGTATTGCCTGATTCTGTCGGTGATATTCTATTTTGTTATCACCCGCATGAACAAGTTTGAATTCAAGGAAATTCCCGGAGGCAAGGCAGCGATCGGTAAAGCCTTGTCCGATATCGGCCCGATGACAGACAAAGAAAAGCGTATTTCCTGCATTTTTGCAGTGACAATTTTGCTCTGGGCGACCGAGTCTTTCCACAAGATTGATCCCAACTCTGTGGCTATTTTGTCGGTTATGCTGATGTTGTCGCCAATCATCGGGGTGGCTAACTGGAAAGAGATGTCCAATCGGGTTGACTGGGGAACCATTCTCCTGTTTGGCGCAGGCATCTCGCTCGGCGAGTCGCTGCTAAGTTCCGGCGCGGCCATCTGGCTGGCCAAAGCTGCCTTGGGCGGTTTAGGTCTTGGTTCGATGACTCCGCCGCTTATGATGACTGTTATTGCAGTTGCCTTGATTGTCATCCGATTTGCGTTCGCCAGCATCACTTCGGCGACTGCAGCTCTTGTGCCGACGGTGATGGGATTCTTGATCAGTTTGAATGACGCGAATTTGCCGATGTTTGGCATGACGTTGATTGCCACCTATTGCGTGTACTTTGCCTTTATCCTGCCGGTCAACTCGCCGCAGGCCATGATTTCTTACGCAACGAACACGTTTGAGGTGAAGGACATGGCGAAGGTGGGCATTCCGATGACCATTATCGCCCTTGCCCTTCTGGTGCTGTTCAACTTCACTTACTGGCATTGGCTCGGGTTAGTCTAATTTACTCGACCTACGCAGGATTGCCGAATGGCGGCAATCCTGCGTAGATATTACTGTATGTGATTTATCGGTTTCAGGCAATGTCACCTGTACTGTACTCTTATACCTCCAATATTCGCCGCAAGTTATATGCTAATGTATGCTGACCAGGAATTATCCACAGTGACAGGACTCGATTTTAGTGGACGGTTTTTTTGGTGAGTTTTTTCTTTTTGTTGTGGGTAAACTGCTGCGCGTTGTTAAAATATTGAAATAACTTGTCGCTGGCGCAGGAAATTTACCCTGAAATATGTAATTATTACTGTGGCGATAATACATAAGGAGGTTTTACAGTGAGCGGAAAAAAACTGATGTGGATTGTTCTCGGAATCGTCGCGATGCTGGGCATTATTTTCATGCCGCAACTCGCCGGTCTTACAGCCGCCGGTAAGGTCACTCTCGGTGTTTTGGTTTTCGCGGTTATCATGTGGGTTACCGAGGCCGTATCCTATCCGGTAAGTGCAGTTGCAATCATTGCTTTCTTGTGTGTATTCTTAGGCTTTGCTCCGGCAGAGGGAGTTAGCGGACCGATGCTGGGAACCGGTAGAGCCATTCCCTTGGCGCTGAGCGGTTTCACCAACTCCGGCTGGGTGCTGGTTGCGGCAGGCCTCTTTATGGCTGCCGGTATCTTGTCCACCGGTTTGGAAAAGCGGATCGCTCTCAACATTTTGAAGATCGTCGGCACTAAGGTTAATGCAATTTTTGCCGGGATGATCATCGTCATGTTGCTCTTAGGGTTCCTGATTCCGTCGATTACCGCCCGGTCGGCCACTATGACGCCGATCGCGATGGGTCTGATCGCCGCTTTCGGGGTTGAATTGAAAAGTGTATTTGGCCGGATGATGTTGGTTTGTGTGGCCATTTCGTCCTCGATCTCCGGCATTCTCCTGCTGACTTCCGGTGCACCTAACCCGGTGGCAGTGGCTTTTATTGAGAAATCCTTCAAGCACACCATTTCCTGGGGCGACTGGTTTCTGTACGGCGCTCCATACTCGCTGATCCTGGCGGTAATTTTCTACTTCATCATCACCAGGATGAACAAGTTCGAGTTTACCGAAGTTCCCGGCGGTCGGGAAATTATCAGTAAATCCCTGGCCGACCTCGGGCCGATGAGCGAGAGAGAAAAGCGGATCTCGATTATTTTCGCCATCACCATTTTGCTGTGGATGACGGAAAGTTTCCATAAAATCGACGCTAATACGACAGCCATCCTGTCAGTACTGATGATGCTGTGGCCCGGGCTTGGCATCGGCGACTGGAAGACACTGGCCGGTCGAGTCGACTGGGGTACCATCCTGCTGTTTGGCGCCGGAATTTCGCTGGGCGAAATCCTGCTGAAAACCGGTGCGGCCCTATGGCTGGCCAAAGCCGCCCTGGGCGGACTGGGTCTGGGCGCCATGCCTGCCGCGCTTATGATGATGGTTATCTCCATCGCCCTGGTCATCATCCGCTTTGCCTTCGCCAGCATTACATCGGCGACGGCAGCTCTGGTGCCCACGGTTATCGGATTCCTGATGAGTTTGAACAACCCCAGCCTGCCGATGTGGGGCATGACATTCATCTCGACCCTGTGCGTTTATATTGCCTTTATGCTGCCGGTCAACTCGCCGCAGGCGATGATCGCTTATGCCACCAATACCTTTGAAGTCAAAGACATGGTCAAAATCGGCATTCCGACGACCATTGCCTCCATACTGCTGCTGGTGCTGTTCACCTACACATACTGGCATTGGATGGCCTTGCTCTAATCAACGGAACAAAAAAGGGCTGCTGATGAAAATCGGCAGCCCAACCTTTTTTTAACAAAACGTGCTAATTGGGAATATAGGCTGAGTTTTGGCGGGGGCGGACGATCGAATGATAACCGGCCGCGGTGATGATCAAATGGTCGGTGAGGCTGACGCCCCGGAGCTCGAGTCTGGCAGTCAGACCGTGAGTATAGTGCACATCTTCCAGAGAGGGGTAGGTGGTGCCCCGAGGATGATTATGGGTGACTATTACCCGGTCAATACTATTTTCCTGGCAATGGGTAACGATCCGTTCGACCTGTGGCAGGCGCACATAGCCGTCCGCGGCGTCAGTGCACATGATCTCACCGACCAGGTAATTCTCCCGGTTCAGGAGCAGTAGGATGAGGTGTTCGACAGGACTGCCGGCGATGCGGGGAGCGACATGGCGGAAGGCTGCAGCAGGGGAATCGATGCGAATGGCCTCTGTGGCGGCTTGGTAGTCTATATTCGCCGCCTCAGGGTAATCATTCATGACGGCGCTCCAGGAGGGGACGGTTGATGGATGGTGACAGCGGCTGGCGATGGCCGCCAGGGCGGTCAGGTAGATGAGACTGAATAGGATGACCTGACTGAGGGCAGAAATAGCTTCAAGCATGCTTGCCACTTCCAATTCGCTTATTTCGCACAGAACGTGCTTTGCTTATAGTGCCTGTTTGCGGTAAAAATGATTCACCGCAAAACAGCTCAGCCGCGACAGCGTTAGGGTAAGCCCTCCTGCTCATAGACTCAGGCGAAAAAGTGTAGGTTATTGCAGGCGAAAGTTGCCACCACAGATGGCGTAGAGGTGATGAAATGGCTGTTCTTTTAAAGATGGCAGATATACCGGAAAACATTTTTATCGAGTTTCTTAAGAGCGGCGTGTTGGCTGGAAATGAGACTTTCAAAATCGTTCCTTTGGGACGTTGGCTCAGGTTTTTTTATAGTATTCCCAATCCGGGATTTGTGGTGACTGATAAAAGGGTGATTATTCATGTGGATGGATTCAGCGGATTAAACAAGCAGCAGGAGTTTTCGCTACAAGAGCTGACAGAGCATTCTTTTGCACCGTCAGGGCAGGGGCATCTTTTCCGGTTTCTTCTCCAGGATGGCAGCGAATATACTGTGCTGCTGGGATTGCCTGCGCAGGATTGTCAGCTTATTGATGACGAATTGAGCAAACTATTGACAGAAGTGCAAAATAGCAAATAAAAAAGCCACGATAATCCGTGGCTTTTTTATTTGCTATTTTTTGTTGCGCCGGTAGGTATAATAGGCGTAGATGCAAAGGATTAGGGAAACTACCCCCAGCCTGGTTGTAAAGTCCAGCTGGAACCCGACGCTGTTGACGAACATCATGAGGAGCGCGCCAACCAGGCAAAATACGGCGATCGCCATAATTTCTTTCCAGCCGGATTTTTTCGGACTTTTTTTGCGTACATTGAGGGCCCACAGGCCCAACAGGGCCGCTAAGGCTAACAATAGATAGATGGTCGGCCACAAAACGGCATCCATATCCCAGTTCATATTCATCGTTTATCACCCCGAGACTCGGTTGAAATGGAAACACCTATAATCATAGCATTCGGGTCAAAAGGAGTCAATCATCCTGGGGGGGACAAGGCAGACTGCCGTCGGTATTGCTCGGTTTTCAGTTGTTGAGCGGTTTAGCATGTTGGTGTACAATAGGATATAGTGGGTAGCCTGGGAAAAAAAGCCTGGTCGACAGACCCAGGCGCAGCCAAGAGGAGGGAAAATGGCAATGATGGTGAAGGGATCGGCTGGTATTAAACCGGAGATTCTGGCGGCGATCGGCGTCAGCGTGGCTATGGTGCTGGAAGAAACGGAAGCAGAAATGATGGCGGCGGTGGTGGCGGCGATTGTCCACGCCCACAGCAGTTTTCCGGCGGTACGCATCAAACGGACCAGTAGCGCCTGGACGCTGATGGGGCGGCAAAGACTGATGGATAACCGCCTGTAATAACAGCTAACTTGCAATACGGAGGATGGTCAAAGTGAGAAAATTTAAGGTTAATGTCAATGGTGTAGCCTATAGTGTCGAAGTACAGGAGGAAGGGCTGGTCGTGGATGTCGCTCCTGCCGGGACGCCTGCACCGGCTTCTGCCGCCGTTCCCCCGACCCCTGTCATCGCGGCCCCTGCTCCGGTGAAGGTGGCCGCCGGTGAAACACCAGTAAAAGCACCATTGCCTGGAAAGGTGACAAAAATCGTAGTGCAGGCCGGGGCTGCGGTGAAAAAAGGCGAGCTTATCATGCTGCTGGAGGCGATGAAGATGCAAAACGAGATAAACGCTCCGGTCGCTGGAACGGTCAAGGCCATCCATGTTCTTTCCGGACAGAGCGTCAAACTAGGTGAGATCATCGCGGTCATTGGCTAAGACAACGGTGGCGCATGGGGAGAACAATGTGTCGCTGCTGTGGGTCACAACGACTCTGGGAGGGTAAACACTATCGTGGAGGCTATTCTTCAACAATATCCATGGCTGAACGAGCTATTCGTGGGGTTTCTCGGGTTGACTTGGAGTCATGTTGCCATGTGGGCCATTGGTTTGGCGCTTATCTGGCTGGCGATAAAACATGATTATGAGCCGGCGCTGTTACTTCCGGCTGGCTTTGGGGCTATTCTCGCCAATATTCCCTTTTCCTCCGCCATTTCTCAGATCCCTGGCGAGGAAGGTTTTTTGTGGAGCTTATATCAACTTGGCGTTACGAGCGGACTGTTTCCGGTACTTATCCTTATGCTGATTGGGACAATGTGCGATTTTGTCCCCCTGATTCGCCGGCCGGGGATCATACTGCTCGCCGCAGCCAGCCAGCTTGGGATTTTTGTCCTTGCCGCTGCTGCCACCCTTGTGGGTTTCTCGTTTGAGCATGCCGCGGCGATTGGAATGATGGGATCGGCCGACGGTCCGACGACTGTTTTTGTGGCCTCCCGCTATGCCCGGGATTTACTCGGCCCGCTGGCGGTGGCGGCTTATATTTATTCGGCGCTGGTTCCGGTTATCCAGCCGCCGATTGTCAAGGCGTTGACCAGTGAAAGGGAACGCCAGATCAGAATGAGCGATGAAGAACAGCAGCCTGTGTTGCAAACCGCCAGAATGGTCTTTCCGCTGCTGGTGGTTTTGTTGACTGGCTTGATGATTCCAGCTGCGGTGGCATTGGTCGGCAGCCTGATGTTCGGCAATATTCTCAAGGAGGCCGGCTGCTTGAAAAAGCTGACTGGCGCGGGGGAGACCCGGTCGGCAGATGTGGTTACCATGCTGCTGGGGATCACTGTCGGTGGCACGCTGGCAGCGGACAAGGTCCTGACGATTGAGGTGGCAGCGATTGTTATTTTCGGTGTAGTTGCCGTCATGTTGGACACGGCCCTGGGGGTGATGTTCGCCAAACTCTATAACCGGCTCAGCAAGACGAGGGTCAATCCGATGATCGGGGCTTGTGGAGTCGCCGCCTTTCCTTTAGCCGGCCGGACGATCGCCGTAATGGCCCTGAAAGAAGATCCGGGCCATTCGATTCTTCAGCAGGCCCTGGGGGTCAATGTCGCCGGGCGCCTCACTGCGGTGCTGGCTGGCGGATTGGTGCTCACGCTGGTTCCCGCTCTGATGAAATAGGAGGGATCACTGTGGAAAATAGTGTTGCCTGGGATAAAGCGCTGACTCTGCTGGGGTTCGCTCCGCCGCTATTATTGTTGGTTGTCGCGGTGATTGGCGGAGTCACCTTGCTGCTGCGTAAAGCATTGCCGGGGGGAGATCAGCGCGAAGGCCTGGAAAGCCAACGCGGAGCGAATATTCTGTGAAAGGACTTTTGTTCCGGTTTGGGCTTTTTTTATGAAGTAAACCATGGCATAAAAAATGAAAATTTGCTATTATAGTAGGGATGTAGTGAGTTGATTCATAAGATTTGTCAAAGGTGCAGCTTTGGCATTGGAGTGAGGTGAGAGTATGCAGGGCCAACAAGAAGGTATTGTGATCGGTGTTCTCGACGGCGGTCTGGCCCAAGTTAAGACCAGCCGACATTCCGATTGCGAAAACTGCGGCAGTTGCCCAGGGAATTCGGCACTGGTGCTTGAGGCCCGCAATCCTCTGGGGGCCCGACCTGGTCAGCGGGTGATGATCGAGGTGCAGGAGATCAATATGCTCAAGTCGGCATTCATTGTTTACCTGTTACCGCTGATCGCCATTTTTATTGGGGCGGTGCTGGGGAGCTATTTGGCCGAACATCTGGCATTGGATGTTTTATGGCTTCAAGTCGGAGGCGGCGGATTAGCTTTTGCCGGTTCGGTCTTTTATATAAAGTATTTTGACCGCAGTGCCAGAACAGACATTAAAATGCAGCCAGTGATTACCCGGATTGTAACGGAGTAACTGGCGAGGCAAGGGAGTGAAAATATGGCAAAAAGTTTTCGGGGCGGCGTGCATCCTAATGACCGCAAGGGGTATACGGCAGCGAAGCCAATCGAAGTAGCGCCTGTACCACAAAAAGTCGTGATTCCCACGAGGCAGCACATCGGGGCGCCGTGTTCACCTACTGTTGCGGTGGGCGACCTGGTGAAAAAGGGACAGGTAATCGCAGAGGCCCAGGCTTTCGTTTCCAGTCCGATCCATGCTTCGGTTTCCGGCAAAGTGGCGGAAATCGCCGAGTATCCCCATCCAGTATTTGGCACATGTCCGGCGATCGTGATTGAAAGCGACGGGTTGGACGAATGGGCTGAGGGACTGCCCCTCAGTCGTGACTGGCAGTCGCTGGAGATTGGCGCTCTAAAGGACATTATCCGTCAGTCAGGTATTGTCGGCATGGGCGGTGCGACCTTCCCCACCCATGTGAAGATGGCCCCTCCGCCGGAAAAGACGATTGATGCCTTTATCCTGAACGGTGCCGAGTGTGAGCCCTATCTGACCGCCGATCACCGGGTGATGCTGGAAATGGCAGACCGGGTGGTAAGCGGAGTGCAGATCACGATGAAGGTACTGGGAGTCAAGAATGGCTATATCGGTATCGAAGAGAACAAGCCGGACGCCATCGCGGTGATGCAGAAGGCCACGGCTGGCAGCGGCATCCAGGTTGTGCCCCTCAAGACCAAATATCCGCAAGGGGCGGAGAAGACCCTGATCAAGGTGGTTGTCGACAGAGAGGTTCCCTCCGGCGGATTGCCGATGGACGTCGGCGTAGTGGTGCAGAATGTGGGCACCGTAGTGGCGGTTGCTGACGCGGTCGAAAAGGGATTGCCGCTCATCGAGCGGGTGACCACTGTAACTGGTGGCGCCATCACCGAACCGAAAAATCTGCTGTTGCGCATCGGTATGACTTTCGCTCAGGCGATCGAGTTGTGCGGCGGCTTTAAAGAAGAACCAGTGAAAGTGATCATGGGCGGACCAATGATGGGAATGGCCCAGTGTAAGCTGGATGTGCCGATCATCAAAGGAACCTCAGGCATATTGGCGCTGAGTGCCGCCGATGTGAATGCCGGTGCCGAGCAGCCCTGCATCCGCTGTGGCCGGTGTGTGGACGCCTGTCCGATGGGCTTGGTGCCCAGCATGCTGAGCATTCTGGGGCAGCGCAATCTGCACCAGGTAGCCAAAGAAGAATACAATCTGCTCGATTGCGTGGAATGCGGTTCGTGTGTGTACACCTGTCCGGCAAAACGCAATATCGTGCATTATGTGAAATTGTCCAAGGCACAAAACGCGGCAATGGCCGCCAAGAAATAGGAGGTGCGGGATGAGCGCAGAAGCGAAGATTGAAGTGAACAAACTCTCTGTTTCGGCATCGCCGCACATCCGGTGTGATGAGTCGATTGCCAAAATCATGTGGACGGTCAACGCGACGCTGGCACCTGCCGCGCTGTTTTCCATCTACCAGTTCGGTCTGCCGGCCTTGTCGACTATGGTTATCTGTATCGCCGCCGCCATGCTGACCGAATATTTGATCCTGAAGTGGCAGGAAAAACCGATGGTGGTAAACGACGGCAGCGCCTTTCTCACCGGATTGCTGCTAGCCATGAACATTCCAGCTACGGTACCCTGGTATATGCCGCTGATCGGTTCGGTGGCGGCCATCGCCATCGCCAAGCACACCATGGGCGGCCTGGGCTACAATATTTTCAACCCGGCGCTGGTAGGGCGGGCCTTTTTGCTGGCCTCCTGGCCGATCGCTATGACTTCTTGGCCGTCAATGGCCAGCAAGGTGGACGGTATGACCTCGGCGACGCCGCTGGGGATATTGAAACTGCAGGGTTATGAGAAGCTTGTGGCCGTATTCGGCGACAAGATGGACATGTATAAGGCGCTGTTTTTCGGCGTCCGCAGCGGCAGCATGGGCGAGACTTCAGCCTTCTTGCTCTTGCTTGGCGGAGCGTTCCTTATTTATCGCGGTTACATCAACTGGCAGGTACCTGTCTTTATGATCGGCACCGTGGGCGCTCTTACCTGGGCCTTCGGTGGCCATGCCGGCTTGTTTAGCGGCGACCCGATCCTGAATATGATGAGTGGCGGCCTGATCCTCGGTGCGTTTTTCATGGCCACCGACATGGTCACCATCCCCATCACTATCAAGGGCCAGATCATTTTTGCCGTGGGTGCCGGGATGCTGACCGTCCTTATCCGCCTGCTCGGCGGGTATCCTGAGGGAGTATGTTACGGTATTTTGCTGATGAACTGTGTTACGCCGTTGATTGACCGGATGGTTAAACCGGAAAAATTCGGGGCGGGGAGGTAATAGATATGGCACACGAGACACACGGACACGACGATGGCGGCGGTATTGTTAAAATCGCCATGAACCTGACCATCGCCTGCCTGCTGTCCGGGGCAATTATCGCCGGCACTTACGCCATCACGGCGCCGGTCGCCGCCCAGGAAAGGGTCAACCTTAAGAATAAGGCGATGAAAGAATTGGTTTCCAGCGCCCAGGAGTTTCGGCCCATTCAGGGCAAGACCGATTGGTATACCGCAGTCAAGGACGGCCAGACCATAGCTTATGTCGTTCCGGCGGAAACCAAGGGATATGGCGGTAGCATTAAAATGGTTGCTGCGGTTTCGCCTGACGGCAAGGTCATTGATTACAAAATATTGGAACACAACGAAACTCCCGGACTCGGCGACAAAGCAAGCCAGCCGAAGTTCAGCAAGCAGTTCGCCGGCAAAGCGGCCGATGACCTGGAGGTCGTAAAGGTTCCTACCGACAAAAATATTCAGGCGCTGACCGGGGCTACCATCACTTCCCGTGCCGTTACCAAAGGCATCAAGGAAGCTGTTGAGGAAGTCGCCGCATACGCAAAAAGCCAGAAGTGAGGTGAGCAAAGTGAACGAAAATCAGAGTTTATGGAAAATCTTTTCTAAAGGTTTAATGGAACAAAACCCCATATTCGTCTTGGCTTTGAGCCTTTGCCCGGCCCTCGCGGTCACCTCGACGGTGATCAACGCTTTGGCTATGGGCCTGTCGGTGCTCTTTGTCATCACTGCCAACAACGTGGTAGTGTCGCTATTTCGTAAGTGGGTCAATCCCAAGGTTCGAGTTCCGGTGTATATTACCTCCATCGCCACCATTGTTACGGTTGTGCAGCTGGTTCTGGAGGCTTATTTCCCCGAACTGTTCAAGGCACTTAGCATTTATCTTGCTCTGATCGTGGTTTTTGCCATTATTTTGGCCCGGGCAGAGGTTTTTGCCGCTAAGAATACCATTGTGCCATCCTTCTTCGACGGTCTGGGCATGGGTGGCGGATTTGCCGGAGCCATGGTCCTGATCGGTGTCATCCGTGAACTGATCGGCAACGGCAGCATTATGGGAGTGCAGATTCTGGGAGACGCCTATAACCCGATGCTGATCGCCATCTTGCCGCCAGGCGGATTTATTCTCATCGGCCTGATGATCGCCGGCTTCAACCTGATTGGTCAGCACAAGCTCAAGGCAGCCGCGGCGAAAGCCAAAGGCGTCGTAGCGCAAGGGGGTGAAGCATAATGGCTGAATATTTTACCCTGTTTATGGGTGCGGTCATCGTCAATAACTTCGTACTGACCCGGTTCTTGGGTCTGTGTATCTTCTTTGGCGTTTCCAAGAACCTGAATGCTTCGGTCGGCATGGGGATGGCCGTTACTTCGGTCATGACCCTCAGTTCCATTCTGGCTTGGGTTGTCTATAACTATATCCTGCACCCGTACCACCTCACCTTCTTAACGACGGTGGTATTTGTAGTACTGATTGCCAGCTTTGTACAGCTTCTGGAGATGATCATCAAAAAACACGCGCCGGCCCTCTACAATATGTGGGGGATTTACCTGGTGCTGATCGCCACCAACTGTATCGTTCTTGGTGTGCCGCTCCTCAATGCTGAGTCTAACTTCACTTTTATGAAGAGCGTTGTCCACGCCATCGGTTCCGGGGCCGGATTTGCCCTGGCTATCATACTGATGGCCAGTTTGCGGGAGAAATTGCAATACGCGGATGTACCGAAATCACTGGAAGGACTGGGCATCGCTTTTATCCTGGCTGGGATGCTGGCTCTTTCGTTCTTCGGGTTTTCCGGTATGATTCCGTTATAAGGAGGTAAGAACAATGGGCACATCAGTTTTGATTCTGCTTGTTCTCGCTGGCCTTGGCTTGGTGTTTGGCTTAATTCTTGCCTTCGCCAATAAAAAGTTTGCCATCGAGGTCAATCCATTGATTCATATTGTCGAAGACGTGCTGCCCAAGGGGCAGTGCGGAGCGTGCGGCTACGCCGGCTGTATGGCATATGCCGAGGCAGTGGTGCTGGATCCCAACGTGCCGCCTAACCTATGTATCCCTGGCAAAGAGCCTATCGCCAAGGCTGTGGCTGAGTTGACCGGCAAGGCGGCGGCGGCAGTCGAGCCGCGCATCGCCCAGGTCAAATGCGCCGGGGCTGAAGGCAAGGCAGTAAAAAGCCATGATTATGTGGGTGTGGAAGACTGTGTTGCCGCCAATCTGCTGTTTGGTGGGCCGAAGGTTTGTAAATTCGGCTGCCTGGGGCTGGGGACTTGTGTGAAGAACTGTCCGTTCGACGCCATGACAATGAGTCCGGCGGGACTGCCGGTCATCGACCCTGACAAATGTACCGGCTGCGGCAAGTGTGAGACGGTATGTCCGAAAAAAGTCATCGGCATGATGCCGCTGGACGCCCATGTGCGGGTAAACTGTAATTCCAAAGACAAGGGACCGGTAGCCCGTAAAGCTTGTACAGCCGCCTGTATCGCCTGTACGCTGTGTATGCGCGAGTGCCCCTATGGTGCCATCAAGATGGAGAATAACCTGGCGGTGGTCGATTCTAAGGTGTGTGTCGAGCAATGCTCAGATGCCAAGTGCCTGGCTAAGTGCCCCACCAAGGCCATTCGTCCGGCGGTGATGGGAATTGTGCCTGGAACCGAGGATCAGGCCAGCGTCGAGGCGGCTTGCCCGTCTTGCGTGAAACCAACAGTAGCGGCTGGCTAAAATATGTCGATAAAAGAGGAGGGGAATATCCCCTCTTCTTTTTTTATGGCTGTTGCGGCAGTGGGCTTGCCAAATTGTTGCCTACAACTCGAAATTTGCATACTTTTGCCATTTCCGATAAAATAGAAGAGGACTTCAAAAGCAAGGTGACGGGATATGCTGTTAACGCGGGCGGACAAACTGTTGATCGGGTTGTTGATTGTAGCGGCGGTTTTAGGCATTGGGCTGAACCTTGCTGTCCTGTCCGGCGCCGGTGATCAGGAAGCCCAGGTGTATAAAGAGGGCAAACTCATTCAGGCCATTAAGCTGCGCCCCGGTTATCACGAGGAAGTGAGGCTTGGCGGCGAGGAGCATTTTAACTTGATTGTGGCGGAAAACGGTCGTATCCGGGTTGCCGAGGCCGACTGCCCTGACCAGATTTGCGTGCGCACCGGCTGGATCAGCATTGCTCCGCAGCAGGTGGTTTGCCTGCCTTATCGGGTTGTTGTCAAAGTGGTGTCTTCTGGTCTGCCGGATATTGACGATATTACCAAATGAAGAGGGCCAAGATGAATACAAGACGGGTTGTGATGCTCGGACTCCTGGTAGCCATCGCTGGAGTTCTCCACGCGGTGGAGGGATGGCTGCCGTTGCCGCTTCCGATTCCGGGGGTGAAGCTGGGGCTAGCGAATATAATTTCTTTGCTCACCATCAGTATGTTTGGTTGGCGGGACGCTCTTTGTGTCGCCATTCTCAGGGTACTGCTGGGCACATTGCTGGGAGGCGCATTTCTCGGTCCGGCGTTTGCGATGAGCATGAGCGGCGCAGTGGTCAGCGCTCTGGCGATGGCCTACGCCTATTATCATTGGCAGCCGCGCTTTTCCCTGGTAGGGATCAGCGTGATTGGCGCAGTGCTCCACAACCTGGCTCAGATCAGTGTCGCTGCCTTACTGGTAGCCAGCCCCAGTCTTTTCTGGTATTTTCCCTATCTCTTGCTGTTTGCTCTTCCGACTGGCGTGGGTACTGGTTTAACCGTGGTTTTCTTCTTGGCCAAAATTCCGGGACTAAGGAAAAAGGAAAAGTTTCGGTAATAAATCCTGGCCCGATGCAAGGAGTTATTTTGTTTGCTGTAGAAATGATAACAGCTAAGGTTTTATTCATTGCTGGGAGGTTATACTGTTGAGAGGCGGGAGTACAAGAGGTTTTGGAATGTTGGCGCTGTTTATGATTACCGGCGCGATCCTGGGCGGTATACTCGGTGAGGTTGTCAGCAGCTCGTCGCTGGGCGGCATGGCCCCTTACCTGGTGAAAACCTATCCTATTTTTGACGTACCACCGGTAGTCATCAATCTATATGTAATAAAATTGGTGATCGGCTTTGCCCTTCACCCCAGCATTATCAGTATCGCTGGCGTCATTGTGGCAGTGTTGTTGTTTCGGCGACTGTAGGATGCCCGGCATCAGGCGAGGAGGCTGTCATGGCGATTATTTTGGCTTCGGCGTCGCCGCGGCGACAGGAGCTCTTGCAGCAAATCGGCTGCAAGTTTACTGTGAAGACCAGTGAAATCATTGAGGATAATAGCCTGGCCTTGCCGCCGGCCGAGCTGGCCATCTCCCATGCGGCAGCCAAGGCCCAGGATGTGGCGAAAACCGTGGCAACTGATGACATCGTTATCGGTGCCGATACAATTGTTGTCATGGATGGACAGGTTTACGGCAAACCGGCGGATACGGCTGACGCCCGCCGGATGCTGAGCATGTTGGCAGGAAGATCACATCAGGTGATCACCGGGCTCGCGGTGGTATCTGGCCATAGGCTATGGAAAGATTGCTGCTCGACTGTGGTGAATTTCCGGGAGCTATCATCACCGGAAATCGAGCGCTATCTGGCCAGCGGCGAACCGATGGATAAAGCCGGTGCTTATGCTATCCAGGGAGTTGGCGCCCTTTTGGTCGAAGGGATTGACGGCTGCTATGCCAATGTCGTCGGTCTACCGCTGGTGACGCTGGACAAGCTGTTGCGTCGGGAGCTGGGAGTGAGTTTGTTGTGAAAGCCGATGTGGCTGACAAGCCGCTGATGATCAAGGAGCTACCGGCAGATGAAAGGCCCCGGGAAAAGCTGTTGGCCAATGGGCCGGCGGTACTGGGGAACGCCGAGTTGATCGCTATTTTGCTCAGAACCGGGAGCCAAAGTGATTCTGCTTTGCGCCTGGCCGAGCGGCTGCTTGTCAAACACGGCGGTCTGGCGGGGCTAGGCGGCATTTCACCCCAGGAAATCAGCAAAATCAAGGGGATTGGTTCGGCCAAAGCTGTGGCGATTGCCGCGGCGGTGGAACTTGGCAAACGGCTGAGTCTGATGGCCGGAGCCGAACGAGTGGTGATTCGATCACCACAGGACGCAGCCGAGCTGATGATGCCGCGGCTACGGTATGAGACCAAGGAAAAATTTATCGTGATGTTACTTTCTACCAAGAATCATGTCTTAGCTTCACCAACCATTTCGGTAGGGACGCTGAATGCTTCCATTGTTCATCCGCGGGAACTCTTTCGGGAAGCCATTACTCATAATGCAGCAGCGGTTATTCTGGTGCATAACCATCCCAGCGGCGATCCTTCCCCCAGTCAAGATGACATAGCCTTAACTGCAAAAATAGCTGAAGCCGGCCGCCTGCTTGACATTTCCGTGGTTGATCACGTAATTATCGGTGATGGCAAGTATGTAAGCCTCAAAGAAAAGGGAATACTATAATAGTCGGTTTTTATAGATGACGAAAGGGGTCATGGGTTTTTATGAATATTTTTGGATCATTGTCGCGCGACATGGGGATAGACCTCGGGACAGCCAATACCTTAGTCCATGTGAAAGGTAAGGGCATTGTCCTGAACGAACCATCGGTTGTGGCTATCCAGCGCGATACCGGCGAAGTCTTGGCGGTAGGAGAAGAGGCCAAGATGATGATCGGGCGGACTCCGGGGAATATTGTGGCTATCAGGCCGCTGAAGGACGGAGTTATCGCCGATTTTGACGTGACCCAAGCCATGCTGAAATATTTTATCCGCAAAGCCATTTCATCCCAGTCTTTCATCCGGCCGCGGGTGATTGTCGGTGTGCCTTCCGGGGTAACTGAGGTGGAAAAACGCGCAGTTATTGACGCTACCATCCAGGCTGGGGCCAGGGAAGCCTATCTCATTGAAGAACCGATGGCGGCGGCTATTGGTGCCGGTTTGCCGGTGCACGAGCCGACCGGCAATATGGTGGTGGACATCGGCGGCGGCACCACCGAGGTGGCGGTTATTTCCCTCGGCGGCATTGTAACCAGCCGCTCCATCCGCATTGGCGGCGATGAAATGGATGAGGCCATCGTCCAGTATATCAAGCGAACCTATAATCTGATGATCGGCGAACGGACCGCGGAAGAAGTGAAGATTACCATCGGTTCGGCGATTCCTCCGGCGACTGATCATTCGATGGATATCCGCGGACGGGATTTAGTTACGGGTCTGCCCAAGACGTTGACCATCCGCGCTCACGAAGTTCAGCGCGCCCTCAGTGAACCGGTGTATGGCATTCTGGAGGCGGTGAAGGTTACGCTGGAGAAGACGCCGCCTGAACTGGCATCTGATATCATGGACCGCGGTATTGTCATGACCGGTGGCGGTTCGCTGCTGCGCGGGCTGGATACCCTCTTAAACAAAGAAACCGGCATGCCGATGCATATTGCCGAAGATCCGCTGATTTGTGTTGCCATTGGCACCGGCAGGGCGCTCGACAGTATTGATCTTCTCAAAAGGGTGCTGTTGTCACCGAGAAAGCTTGGCTAGAAAAGTGTTTGAAAGTCAGCTGACGCTACTGTGAGCTGATCTTTTACAGCACTTGAATTCGTACGGAGAGGAGCCGAAATAGTGCGATTCTTTTACAAAAAGGCGGTCATCCTTGCGGTGGCTGTACTAACCGTCTTTTTGCTGGCTACTTCGGCGGCGCGCGGAAAATATCGTTTTGATTTCAGCGAGCAGATTGTCACCGTAATCTTGGCTCCTGTGGAATACGTCGCCGCTCAAGTCGGCTATGTCGTCCGGCAGGCTGGTACGTCTACCGGCCAAATAGTCAATGTTTATCGCGATAACCAGGCCCTGCGGGCAGAAAATGAGCAGTTCCGTCAAAACTATACTGAGACAACTGAGTTATTGGCTGAGAACGCCAGGTTGCGGACCATGCTTGATTACAAAAAAACGGTGCCGCAGTTTGATTTTGTTACCGCCGCCGTGGTGGCGCGCGACCCGGGTACCTGGACGAGTATTATCGTCATCAATCGCGGGACTGCCCAGGGGATTACCAAAGACATGCCGGTTATCACCCCTCAGGGGTTGGTGGGTAACGTCGTTCAGGCTTATAGTAACACAGCCAAGATTCAGCTGGTTTTAGATCCCCGGAGTGCGGTCGGTGCCATAGTGCAGCGGCCTGAGTCGCGTGTAGCGGCTATTGTGGAAGGAAACGGGACCAAGCCTCTGTCGCCCCGGATGGTCAATCTAGCGCGAGACGCTGATATTATCAAAGGCGATAAAGTGATCACCTCGGGTTTCGGCGGGATTTATCCCAAGGGATTGTCGGTTGGCGAGGTGGTTGACGTGGTGAATGAAGAAGGCGGCCTTTTGAAATATGCTGTTTTAAAACCGGCGGTGGATTTTGACCGATTGGAAGAGGTATTTGTCATCGTGCGTTCGCGTGAGCCGATGCCTGTTCTTCCGACAGCCCTGCCGCCAGCCGGTCAGCAGTCAGCCCCGATGGGAGTCACGCAATGAGGCCGCTGATCTGGGGCTTGCTAGCGGTCTTGTTTCTGATTATTCAGGCCACCCTGCTGCCGCTGATAGCCATCAACGGCATTCGCCCTGATCTGCTTCTCCTGGTTGTGGTCTCTTCGGCGTTATTGCTCGGAAAAGAGCAAGGAGTCGGACTGGGTTTTTTCAGCGGGTTGCTGCAGGATTTGGCCTCTGGTAATATTTTCGGCCTGAATGTTCTGGCGAAAATAGTGACAGGGTATCTTGCCGGAGCCATGGAACGCAAGGTGTTTAAAGAGAATATACTGCTGCCGGTGCTGGCGGTGACGTTGGCCACGGTCTTTAATAATTTCGTGATGATCCTTACGCTGATCGTTCTTGGCTACAACCCGGACTTGTCGGCGGCCTTGGTGAATATTCTATATCTCGTGATTTATAACGCCATTATGGCGATTCCGGTTCATTATTTGGTTTCCTGGATCGCCAGACATTGGATTATTGACCAAAGCAGCTAATAAAGCAGTGAAAGGAGGTTGTTGTCGTGCTGGCCAAACGCCTGGGCCACCGGCTAGATATACTGGGTCTCATCGTCGTCTTTGTATTTATTGCCCTTGTTAGCCGGATGGGCTATTTGCAGGTAGTACAGGGTAAATACTACGGGCGTCTAGCCGATGGCAACCGCATTAAACTGATTCCGATTATGGCCCCCCGTGGTTCGTTCTATGACCGGAACGGGGTGGCGCTTGTTTCCAATCGGCCGGGCTTTACTGTTACCTTGGTACCCATTTCGGGCCCGGTTCCAGATGAGGTTATCAATAAATTGGCGGGAATAGTGGGTGTCAATCCCGCCGACATCAAGGCTAAGGTCAGTCAGCAGGATGGATCGTTCGAGCCTATTCGGGTCAAAACCGATATCGGTCCGGATATCGTGACGAAAATCGAGGAACGCCGCAGCGAGTTACCTGGCGTCGTCATCGAAATACAGCCCATTCGCAACTACATAAATGGTGAGTTGGGGGCCCATGTTTTCGGCTATGTCAGCGAGATCAACGATACCGAGCTGGAAAAGCGGAAGGCAGAGGGTTACCATACCGGGGATATTGTCGGTAAATTCGGGTTGGAACAGGTATATGACAAAGATATCCGGGGTACTGACGGCGGTGGCCAGGTCGAGGTGGATGTCAACGGCAGGCCGGTGCAGGTGCTGGGGAAAAGAGAGCCGGTACCAGGCAACAGTTTGGTGCTGACCATCGATCAACGAATCCAAAAAGCGACCGAGACGGCGATTGATGAGCAACTGAAGTATATTCAGACCAAGCTGGGGAATGTCAACGCGAAAGCGGCGGCCGCTGTGGTGATGAACCCGAAAACAGGCGAAATTCTGGCAATGGTCAGTCGACCGGCTTTTAACCCCAATTTTTTTGCCGGCGGGATTTCGTCCAAAGATTGGAAAATTCTTAATGACAACCCCTACCATCCGATGGATAATAAGGCCATTTCTGGGGAATATCCCCCCGGATCGACCTTTAAGATTGTTACCGGTACCGCAGCGCTGGAACTAGGAAAAGTTACGCCCGAGGAAAAGATACTCGATACCGGCAAGCACTGGCTTATTCCCAAAGGCAATGCTATGAACGAGGCCTTGGGCTGGATCAGCTTCAAGGAGGCTCTGTCCAAATCGGATAATGTTTATTTTTATGAGATGGGCAACCGCCTGGGGATCGATAACTTGGAAAAGTACGCCCGAATGTTCGGGCTGGGCGATTTTACCGGCATCAATCTGCCGGGAGAATCGGATGGTCTGGTGGCCAATCGGCGCTATAAGGAAAAGGTGTATGGCGAGGACTGGTACTTGTCAGAGACCTTTGACGCCGCTATCGGTCAGGGATTTCAATTGGTAACGCCGCTTCAGATGGCGATGGTTATGGGGGAAGTAGCCAACGGCGGCCATCGCTACCGGCCCTATTTGGTGAGTAAAGTCATCTCATCCAGTGGAGCGGCGGTTAGTACCTTCGGGCCGGAGGAAGTGGGCAATATCAAAATCTCGGACCGTACCCTTACCTTGATACGCGAGGCCCTGCATGAAGTGGCTTTGCCTGGGGGAACGGCAGCCTATATTTTTGACGGCTTTCCCATCTCGATTGCCGGCAAGACAGGTACGGCGGAAAACTCTCACGGTGACGATCACGGCTTGTTTGTGGCCTACGCTCCCTTCGAAGATCCTCGGGTAGTGGTGGCTGTGATTGTCGAACAAGGCGGGTTTGGCTCTGACTCAGCGGCGCCAATTGCCCGGAAAATTTTGGAGGCGGCATTCAATGTCAACCAGCCGCCCGCCGAAAATGCGAAGATTAACCGACCCAAAACAGCTCTTTAGTCGTCGACTTTTGCTTTTGTTTCTGCAATAATAAGAAAAACAGCCACTTGGTGGCTGTTTTTTTGTTGCTATAGGGTCTTGCTTATCTTCATCCGATAAACTGATCGTTTTCCCATTGGCCTTTTTGGATGGTTCCATTGATATAGTAGAGGGTGCCTGATCCGTGGAAGCGGTTGTTGACAAATTCGCCTTCGTAGCGGTCGCCGTTTTTGAAGGTATAAACCCCTTTGCCGTTCATTGCGTCGCTCTTATAGTCGCCTTCGTAGCGATCGCCGTTGGCCCAGGTGTAAATGCCTTTTCCGTTTTGTGTATCATCGGTCCAGTCGCCCTCGTACCGATCGCCGTTGAACCAGGTATAAACCCCTTTGCCATTCATGCGATCAGCAGCGAAGTCCCCTTCGTAGCGATTGCCGTTAGGCCAGGTATAAACCCCTTTGCCGGTGCGGATGCCATCAACAAAATCGCCTTCATAGTGACTGCCACTGGCCCAGGTGATGGCCCCTTTTCCGGTTCGCCGGCCTTCAATGAAATCACCCTCATAGCGGTCACCGTTAGGCCAGATAAATAGTCCCCGGCCGGTCCTTTGGCCATCGACGAAGTCGCCTTCGTAACGATTACCGTTGGCCCAAGTGAAAGAGCCCTTTCCGGATTGGCGGCCATCGATCAAATCGCCTTGATAACGATTGCCGCTGGGCCAGGTATAAATGCCTTTGCCGGTCCGTTTTCCATCGACAAAATCGCCTTCGTAACGATCCCCGTCATTCCAGGTGAAAATACCCTTGCCGGTCCGCTTGTCATCGACCCAGTCCCCGTCATAACGGTCGCCGTTTTTGTAGATATAGACCCCTTTACCACTGCGCAGACCGTCGACAAAGTTGCCTTCGAAGCGGTTGCCGGTATCCAGGTAGCTTTCAGATCCTAAACCGGATGCTTTGCCCTTGGCCAGCGTTACTTCACCGGTCTGGTAGAGGGTGCCGGCATCAAACCACTTTAGAACGCCTTTTCCGGTGGCATAACCCTCCGCGTCGACGCCGCCTGACCAGGTAACCGAGTCTCGGTCCCGGGGGACCGGGTTCCACACTTTATAGCCTTGCTCGGTTGCCAGCCAGGTTTCCTCTGCCGTGACAGTTCCGGGCAGGAGGACAGGGAAGAGGAATAAGATCAGGCCTATGAGGATTTGCTGAAAAAATCGGTTCACGGTATTCCCTCCTGAATCTTGCCTGGGGTTGGCGTATAGCTCCGGTTACTCGGCCCGGACATCAACCTTGGTATCGTAGAAGGTGCTGCCTTCGGCTTTGTCGGTAAGGCGCTGTGAGGTGAGGGCATTGACGGTACGGCTGCCGGGAGCCCTTTTCAGCCACCATACTCCTTCGGCGACCACAACCCCGGCAGGAGCCTTGGGAGTGACCTGGAGGACATAGGTGACTTCACCCCGGCTGTTGAAGGCCACCACCCGCGCACCGTCGGTCAGACCTTTGGCAGCGGCGTCGCCAGGATTCATCTGCAGAGCCATGGTCTGGTTGTCCAGTAGGTCATCCCGTTCGTTAAAAGATGAGTTCAGGAGCGATAGGTACGGGGAAGACACCAGCCAGAAGGGGGCGTCGTCGCCGTGGGGTTCAAAATAGCAGGGAAGGGGCGGATTTTCGGCCGGATTGTAGATTTCAATCTTGCCTGAGGGAGTTTTAAATTTGGTCTGATAGCCTGCAGGCAGAGGCAATTCGACCGGCTGACCGGCTTTGAATTGATCTAGGTTGGTTTGGGCAAGCCAGTCAGACGGGGCGGCCAGCAGTCCTTCTACCATGTCTTCGCTGTTTTTTCGGAAGACCGGCTCGTCAAAGCCCATTGCCTGGGCCAAAAGACAAAAAACCTCCCAGTTGGCTTTGGCTTCTCCGACCGGGGGAATGACCGGAAAGACCCGCTGGACACCATAGTGTCCGTAGGCGCGGAAGATATCGCTGTGTTCCAGCGATGTGGTGGCTGGCAGGATCACGTCGGCGTAGCAGGCGGTATCGGTCATGAAGCGCTCATGGACGACAGTGAACAGGTCTTCGCGGCTAAGCCCGGCGAGGACTTTATTTTGGTCAGGCACAACGGCTGCCGGGTTGCAGTGGTAGACATAGAGGCTCTTGATCGGCGGGTCCAGAGGCTGGGTCAGCGCGTCGCCCAGCTGGTTAATATTAATCTGGCGGGTAGGTGTGGCCAGGAGATCTTCTCTTGTCACCTGCGCGCTATCCAGGCAGGAGCCTGTGGCGATATTGGCCAGCAGGCCACCGCCCGGTTTTGTCCAGGCACCCACCAGTGCCGGCAGGCAGGCAATGGTGCGCACCGCCATGGCGCCGTTGCCATAGCGGGACAGGCCGCTGCCGAGGCGGATGAAGGGGGCCTTGGCAGCCCCATAGGCGTGGGCCATGGCGGTGATGGTTTCTGCCGGCAGGCCGGTGATGCGGCTGACAACTTCCGGGGAGTAGTCGGGGAGGATATCGGCTTTCAGTTCAGCAAAGCCCTGAACACTGGCGGCGAGAAAAGCCTGGTCGATCAGGCCGTCTCTTGCCAATACGTGCATTATTCCCAGGGCCAGGGCACCGTCACTGCCCGGGCGGGTAAGGAACACTTTGTCCGCTACTTGGGCGGTAGGGGTTTCATAAGTATCAATCAACCAGACGGTGGCGCCGCGTTTTTTCGCCTCGCGGACCCCGTGCAGGAAGTGGATGTTGGTTGCCACGGCATTGATGCCCCAGAGAATGACCAGATCGCTTTGCTTGACTT
This sequence comes from Negativicutes bacterium, assembly GCA_031292035.1. Next base: position 25,906 of record JARLHX010000228.1, read on the forward strand.
CATCGGGGTGAAGGGACTGGGTATTGCCCATGACGGTCTTCCAGCCGTATTCTTTGGCTGACGAGCAGATGGTCCGGATGAGGCGGGAGGCTCCCATACGGTGGAAGAAGGCGTGGCCGGCGTTGCGCTGCACGACCCCCATCGTTCCGGCATAAGAGAAGGGCAGAATGGCTTCGGCGCCATAGGTTGCGGTCAAATCGCGCCATTTGCCGGTGATATGGTCAATGGCTTCATCCCACGTTGCCGGGCGGAAAGCGCCGCTTCCTTTTGGACCATTGCGGATGAGCGGCCGGGTCAGACGCTGGGGTGAGTGCACCGTTCGTTCGTAGTGAGCCATTTTTGTGCATAAGCTGCCGCGGGTGAACAGATGCGCCGGGTCGCCCGCCACCTTTACGGCAACGCCATTTTCCACCGTGACCAATAGGCCGCAGGTGTCGGGACAATCATAGGGACATGCGGAACGCTTCACTTCTACCGACATAATATCGCCCCCGGTTTTGTAATCGTATCAATATTTTACCATGCCGCCGCCATTGGGCACAACGCGGCAAACGGTCCAGTGAGCGGTAAATATGCGACATTTTTCAGCTGTGGCAGTTATTGGCAGGAAAAACGCGGAATAAAGAGAAAATCTGAAAAAAGCGCTGCTGTTTGCCAGCAGTGAAAGGGCGGCGATAAGATGAGCGGGGTGCATGTTAAAGCCACGAGTCTGCGTTCTGTCCAATACGATGCTGGCAGGAAACTGCTGGAGGTGGAGTTGTCTGCCGGTGACCGCTACCAGTTCTTCGACGTACCGGCAACAGTTTATGAAGAATTGATGCAGGTCGGTTCCCGGGACCAATTTTTTGATCGCAATATCCGGTTGAAATATCGCCATCGGCGGATTTTGCAAATTTGACTCGGCTGGAGTGAACGCGTTCAAACCAGCGTGTGCCACAATTATTGGCTGTACTGGTGAGTAGATGGCAGGAATCTGGCTGGCCAGCGCGAAATTAATGGAAGTTGTAATATATTATGTATAGATGACGGTGAAGGGACATGCGTGAAGACATCGTTTTCAAAGGAGTCAGAGGCGAAATTCAACTGATTCTGAATGAAACCGCCGATTTTTCCATTATCATGGAAAAACTTAAGGCCAAACTTGTCACGGCGGCGGAGTTTTTCTGTCAGGGTACGACAATCAAACTGCCGGCGACCCTCTCGGCCGAACAACGCGACCAGATTACCGGCGTGTTGACCGAGCATGGCTTGTCCTGCCAGAGTACGGCTTCGCCGGGTCAACCGGTAAAGGATGAAATACCTGTTGTCGAGCGCGATCGCTATGAAACAAGGGCGCTAGTGCTTAACAGGACGCTGCGCAGCGGACAAAAGGTAGTTTATGACGGCTCGGTGGTGGTGGTCGGTGATGTCAATGCCGGCGCGCAGATTATTGCCGGTGAAGATATCATCATCCTCGGTTCCTGCCGGGGAGTGGCTCATGCCGGGGCTGCCGGCAACCTAGACGCGACCATTACGGCAACTAAGCTTGTGGCAACCCAGCTGCGTATTGGCGGCGTAATTGCCCGGGCGCCTGATGATCTGGGCGAGCCAACCTGTATGGAAGTCGCGCGTATAAAAGAGGGAATGGTTATCATCGAGCCAGCCAATCGATAGGAGGGATGCGAGCGAATGGGTGAAGTAATTGTTGTGACATCCGGTAAAGGCGGCGTAGGCAAGACGACGACCACCGCGAATCTGGGGACCGGCTTTGCACTGTTGGGTAAAAAAGTCGTCCTGGTGGATGCCGATATCGGGCTCAGGAACCTTGATGTGGTGATGGGGCTGGAGAATCGGATTGTTTACGACCTTGTTGACGTGACGGAAGGAAACTGTCGCTTAAAGCAGGCATTGATCCGCGATAAGCGTTATGAGACTTTATATCTTTTGCCTGCGGCCCAGACGAGGGACAAGAATGCCGTCAACCCCGAGCAGATGAAGCAATTGTGCCATGATTTGGCCCAGGATTTCGATTTCGTCATTATCGACTGCCCTGCCGGCATCGAACAAGGATTCAGGAACGCCATCGCCGGGGCCGACCGGGCGATTATTGTAACCACCCCCGAGGTTTCGGCCGTAAGGGATGCTGACCGGATTATCGGCCTCCTGGAAGCCGAGGGCAAGCACAATCCCAAGCTGATCGTCAACCGTATCCGTCCCGGAATGGTGAAACGGGGCGATATGATGGATATTGACGATATTATTGAGATTCTGGCAGTGGACCTGCTCGGCATTATTCCTGAAGATGAATATATCATTATTTCCACAAACCGCGGCGAGCCGGCCATCGTCAATCCGGCGTCAAAAGCGAGCACGGCATATAAGAATGTGGTCAGGCGCCTGGTGGGCGAGAATGTGCCGCTGATGAGCCTTGAAGTCGATACTGGTTTTGTGGGCAAACTAAAAAGATTTTTAGGTTTTAAGGAGGGATGATGATGTTTGACCTGATTCAGAAGCTGTTCAGCAAAGAAAACCAGGGTTCAAAAGAGATCGCCAAGGAGCGTTTGCGCCTAGTGCTGGTGCATGACCGGGTTAACGTTTCACCCCAATTCATGGAGATTCTTAAGGGTGACATGATCAAGGTGATTTCTAATTATATGGATATAAATGAAAAAGAGATGGAAGTCAATCTTACCAGCACCCCTTCGTCGGTGGCGCTGATTGCCAATATCCCTGTCAACCGGATGAAACGCAGTGTCATACCTACCGAGTGAAGCAAAGGGCTGTTCTGCGGAACAGCCCTCATCCTATTCCGGGTTTAGACGTCGATCAGGCTTCAGGTCAGCGAACGCTGACAGGTGATGGACTTATTTGCTAATTGGGCAAACTGGACGGAAGAAGCAAATGAGATTATAATAAAACAGGACGAGCTTAATGGAAGGTAAGAGGAAGCATGTTGAACCGGCGGTTGTTAAAAAATCTGGATTTTACCGTCATCGCCCTGGCTGGGCTTTTGATTTTGATCAGTCTGGTGATTATCGGTAGTGCCACGCATATCAACACCCCTGGTGATGATCGCTACTGGTATGTTCAGCGCCAAGGACTGTTTGCGGTAGTTAATATTATTTTCATATTTTTCATGTTGCATTTCGACTATAAATCATTGAGTAAATATGCCAATATCCTCTATGGCATCAATCTTGTCATGCTGCTGGCGGTCATGTTTATAGGCCAGTCGGCGCTGGGGGCGCAGCGCTGGATTCAGATCGGTCCGATTAACCTTCAGCCGTCCGAGTTTTCCAAGCTGATCATGATCATCGCCTTGGCCCATTTGCTGGACAAAAGGGCGGGACAGCTCAATACCTTTAAGGATATTATTCCTGTCTTCCTTTTTGTTGGGGTGCCTTTTCTTCTGGTGTTGAAGCAGCCTGACCTTGGTACCTCGCTGGTTTTCTTAGCCATTTTATTTGGTATGATGTTTATCGCCGGGGTCAGTATGAAGCATCTGGCGACAATTGTCGCCGCCGGCATTGCAGTAGCGCCGTTGTTATGGCATTTTCTCAAGGACTATCAAAAGAAGCGCCTGACCGTATTCTTAGATCCCAACGTCGATCCATTAGGGTCAGGGTATCATATCATTCAATCCAAGATTGCCATCGGCTCAGGGATGCTTTTCGGCAAGGGGCTGTTCGGCGGCACCCAGAGTCAGCTGAACTTTCTGCCGGAGAATCACACCGACTTTATTTTCGCGGTAATCGGCGAGGAATTGGGCTTTGTCGGAGCGGTGTTTATTTTGACACTGTATTTTCTGTTATTGTACCGTGGTGTTAAAATTGCCGGGGCGGCCCGCGACAATTTCGGCATGCTCCTGGCCACCGGCATTACCTCAATGCTCACCTTCCATGTGCTTGTTAATGTCGGTATGACCGCTGGGATTATGCCGGTCACCGGGATTCCTTTGCCGCTCATGAGTTATGGTGTCAGTTCACTGACCACCAATATGGTCAGTATCGGCATTTTGCTTAATATCTATATGCGACGACAAAAAATATTGTTTTGATATAATATTGGTATAAACGCCACAAAAGTCTATGTTGTTGACTTTTTTGGCGTTATATTTTTTGGACTTTATGCACCGAAATATTCCAATAGTTGGTGCATAACTTTCATGTAATTTTCATACTTTAGGCGTATTCTATAATAAAGGTATAATTTTAATAAGGTGGGGTCTGAATGTCACTAGGGAAAACTTCGGTAAGACATATTTTTTGCTTATTGGTGCTGAGCTTTTTCGCTATCTCGACTGCTCACGCCGAAATAAAAGAAGAGGCCGTTTTTTTGCCCACTCGCCCGGGGGTTATCCAGCCTTTCGTAGTCACTAGCGACAGTGAAGCACCACCAAAAGCAATCGCCATTCTATTTGCGGGGTCTCTCGGATATGTCGGTATTAAGCCAGATCAGCCTGTTACCAATGGAAATTTTCTTGTGAGAGCGCGTCGACACTTCGTTAAAAACTCGATAGCAACCGCTGTTGTGGATTGTCCGTCAGATTCGAAAGATGGTATAGGGATTTCGTTCCGTACTAGCAAAGAACATGCGGCAGATATCTCCGCTGTAATTGACGAGATGAACCAAAGATTTCCGGGACTGCCGGTTTACCTTGTCGGCACAAGTATGGGGACAATTTCTTCGGCTTATGTTGCCGAAAAGATCCAGAGCAAGGTAAAAGGAGTCATTTCGACCTCTACGGTATTTAACGCCGAGAACTTTTTTCCTAAGGGCCTTACGATACCTGTTCTTCTGGTTCATAATACTGACGACGGTTGTTCTGCGGCACCTTATGGGGGCGCTACAGCGGCAGCAAGGTCTTATGGCTATCCTCTTATTAGTGTGCATGGAGGCTCTTTCGCGACAGGGAAGGAAGCATGTGGACCCTATTCACCTCACGGCTATTTAACCAAAGAGGTAGCTACAATTTCTGCGATTGCAAACTGGGTTTTTGGAAGACCCTTTGAGAAAGACATTTATTAGGTAACGTTTTACCGCTTTTAACATGGAGAGTTACAAGCATATTCTCTAAAGAGAAAATACTGGTTTGCCAAAAGTGCACAAGCGGGAGCTTGTGCACTTTCTTTGTTATCATTTATCCCCCGGTGTCATATATATTGCAGTAGAAGTGATGTCCTGGGAATACGGGGGGCGGGAGTATGGCCAGAAACTGGAATGAACCCTGGAAGAACCCCCGGTGGGATGCCAGAGATCCCTGGCAACACCGGGAAAAACAAACAAGATATGGCTGGCTCAAGCGGCTGGCGGTGGCGGTGGTATTATTTGCGCTGGTATTCGGGGCTCATGAATCTGACACAATGGTGGGGCGAAGCATCACGGCAGGGGTTCAGTATGTGTTGACCACCGAAACCGATTTTGCTTATCTTGCCGATAAACTGGCCAATGCCCTTCCGAAAAATGTGGATATGTCAGTATGGAAACGGGTCCAAAGCACGGTGACCAAGCCGGCTGACCCACTGCAGTATATGACCAAGCCGGTCAGCGGCAGGGTGGTCACTCCCTACGGCTGGCGCACCGATCCGGTTACGAAGCAGGAGAAGATGAGCGAGGGCATTGGCATCGAGGCCTCAACCGGGTTGCCGGTGCGCGCCGCGGCGGCAGGCAAGGTCAGGGCGGTAACTGATAGCGCGCAGTATGGCAGGACCTTGATTATCGAGCATAGCTCGGAAATTGACAGTGTTTATGGGTATTTGGGGGAAGTGCTGGTGGCTCCGGAGGAAATGGTGAGTCAGGGGCAGATCGTCGCCAGGGTGGGTAAAGCGGCATCTACCGCCTCGCCCCTCCTTTATTTTGAAGTTAGGGAAAAGGGCAAAGCGATTGATCCCCTGACCCGGATTCGCGGCGACGCGTCTAGCAAAGAAGGGAAGTGACGGGATTGCGGGCCGGTAGAGTGGCTGGCGTCCAACTGATTCTTAATAATTGGTTTATCGGCCTTGTCGCCATTTTTGCCCTAATGGGAATGTTGGTCAAAGTATTGGGGGTGTTCGCCGCGGTGCTGTGGCACGAGCTGGCTCATGTTGCCGCTGCGGTGCTGCTGGGCTACCGGGTGAGGGAGATCGAACTCCTGCCTTTTGGCGGTGTCGCCCGGATCGACCGGGTAGAGGATGCAGGAACCGCCAGCGAAATGATGATGGCAGCCGCCGGCCCTTTGGCCAGTTTGGTTATGGCGGCTGTCAGTTATTTTGTCATGACGCAGGTGCCGGAATGGAGTCTGGCACTGGATTTTTATTTTAAAGCCAATCTGATGTTGGCAGGGTTTAATTTGCTGCCAGGACTGCCGCTGGACGGCGGCCGGATACTGCGGGCCATTTTGACCACCCGCGTGGATTTCGCTACCGCTACCAAGGTGGTGGTTTTAACGGGAAAGGGAATCAGTCTGGGTTTGGTGCTGGTGTCGGGGCTTGAGTTCTGGTTGAGCGGTACGCTGAATCTGACCTTCCTGCTTGCCGCAGTATTTTTGTTTGCCGCCGCCAGGACGGAGCGGGCGGTAGCTGGTTTTAGGCCGTTACGGCTCTTAGCTCATAAAAAGGCGGAGCTTACGGCGCGCGGTGTTTTACCAACTGTTCATTTTACCGCTCTGAGCAGCGTCACCGCTCGCGAAGTTCTGCGTTTTCTCGGGCCGGAACAATATCATATCGTGATGGTGGTCGATCAACAATTTCACCTACAGGGAACACTGACTGAGACTGAGGTCTGGGAAGCTCTGCCGCAGCGAGGCCTTTATGCCGAAATTGGCGATTTTTTGTAGGGTGTGGCAGGAATTTTCTCCCTGACAGAGAACAACAAAGAAACGTGCCTCAATGCACGGTGAAATTAAGGATGACTGCTGATGCGTCCAGGGACTTGGCGGAAGCCAAGTCTTTTCTACCACTATTGGAAAGATAGAAAATCAGTGTATAGTATGGGGAATAATATACGACAGAGATTGATGAATTGTCGCGGAGGTTAGTATGAATAAACCCGATCCCGCCGTGTTGAGCAGGGTGCTTAAACCCGCCCGCTACACCGGCAGCGAGTGGAACAGTATCAAGAAAGACCATGCCGGCCTTGACGTCACGTTTGCGCTGGCTTTTCCCGATGTGTATGAGGTGGGTATGTCCCATCTCGGTCTGAAAATCCTTTATCATATCCTCAACCAGCGTCAGGACACGGCAGCCGAGCGGGTGTACGCCCCTTGGGTGGACATGGAGGCGGAGATGCGCGAAAAGGGCATCCCGCTGGTGACGCTGGAAAGCTTTCGTCCGGTGGCGGAGTTCGACGTTGTCGGCTTTACCCTGCAGTATGAAATGAGTTACAGCAACATTCTCAATATGCTGGACCTTGCCGGTATCCCGCTTTTGGCCTGTGAGCGGGACGAGAGCCATCCCCTGATTATTGCCGGCGGACCGGGAGCGTTTAACGCCGAGCCATTGGCCGATTTTATCGACTTTTTTGTGCTGGGAGAAGCGGAAGAGGCGGTGGATGATGTCGCCGCCGCCGTTGCCGACTGGAAACGGGCCGGCAAACCCGGCGGGAAGGTCGGTGTGCTTGGACGGCTTGCGGCGATTGAAGGGGTTTATGTACCCGCCTTTTATGATGTGACCTATCATGACGATGGGACGCTGGCCGGGATAACGCCCACTCACGCGGCTGCCAAGCCGGTGGTTGTCAAACGGATTGTCCGTGATCTCGACAAGGCTGAATATCCTACCAATCCGGTGGTTCCCTATCTTGACATTATCCATGACCGGATCATGCTGGAACTCTTTCGCGGCTGCACCCGGGGCTGCCGGTTCTGCCAGGCCGGAGTCCTGTATCGTCCGGTGCGGGAACGGCGCCCGGAAACACTGGTGCGGCTTGCCCAGGAACTTGTCGATAATACCGGCTATAGCGAAATATCACTGACGTCGCTTAGCTCGGCTGATTATTCTTGTTTAAGCGATATTGTCCGGCAAATGACAGACCGGTTTAAGGAGCAGGGGGTCAGCGTATCTCTGCCGTCGCTCAGGATCGACAGTTTTTCCATTCAGTTGGCCCAGGAAGTGCAGAAGGTCCGCAAAAGCGGGCTGACCTTCGCCCCGGAGGCCGGTACCCAGCGACTGCGGGACGTGATCAACAAAGGGGTCACGGAGAAGGATCTGGAAGATGCGGTCAGCGCAGCCTTTCGGGCCGGTTGGTCCACGGTGAAGCTGTACTTTATGATCGGCCTGCCCACCGAAACTGACGAGGATGTGGAGGGGATCGCCGATCTGGCCTACAAGGTGCTGGAGTGGTATCGGCAGATCAAGGGCCGTCGCGGCGCCAAGGTTACGGTCAGCGTTTCTTCGTTTGTCCCCAAACCACATACCCCTTTTCAATGGTTTGGCCAGATTCCGGGCAGCGAAATTGAGCGTAAACAGCAGCTTCTGCGCTCCTTGCTGAAGGATCGCAGCATCTCGTTCAGCTGGCATGATTCGCGGATCAGCTTTCTCGAAGGGGTATTTTCCCGGGGCGACAGGCGGTTGAGCGCGGTGCTGACTGCTGCCTGGCGGCAGGGGGCCAGATTTGACGGCTGGTCCGAGCATTTTAAAAATCAAGTATGGCTCGATGCCTTTCAGCAGACGGGAATTGATCCTGCATTCTACGCCCTCAGGGAACGCCAGCTGACAGAGAAATTGCCCTGGGAACATCTCAGCTCCGGTGTGGACAAGGTCTTTTTGCAGCGCGAATATGCGCAGGCCCTTTCCGGGGCCGCCACTGCCGACTGCCGACGCGAGGAGTGCAGCGCTTGTGGGGTTTGCCAGGGACTGGGTGTTGAAGTGGTTGACTGGAGGGAGAGGATATGAGCAAGCTGCGGCTGGAAATTACCAAGGGCGAGACCGTCCGTTATATATCCCACCTCGATTATTCCCGCACCATGGAACGGGCGCTCCGGCGGGCCAAGCTGCCTGTGGCCTATTCGGAAGGGTTCAATCCGCACATGAAAATCGCTTTTGGCTCGGCTCTGTCACTGGGGGTGACCAGTGACACCGAATACCTGGATGTGGAGCTGAAGGACGATATGGCTGTGGCCGATTTTAGTGCGGCTCTGGCCGGTCATTTGCCTGCTGGAATTGAACTAAAAGCTGTTCGCGAGATTGCGGCAGGGCAGGCGGCGTTGATGGCAGTGGTCAACCTGACCAGTTATCGCGTGACTCTGCCCTTGCCGGAGGAATTGACGACCGCTGCTGTGGAAGAGTGCGTCAGGCGCTTCAACGAGGCGCTGGAAGTGCTGTTTGTGAAAGAAAGTCCCAAAGGACGACGGCAAATCGATGTGAAAGAATATATGGTTGGCGATGTGGTGACAACCGTTGTTCCGGAGGGAATTGCTCTCGATATGACCATTAGGATCACCCCTGGGGGTAGTGTCAAACCCAGTGCTGTCCTGACGGTGCTGGCTGATCAGTTTGGGTTGGCTGTCAATCAGTCGGCTGCGCTGATTAATCGTACCGGCCTTTATGTCAGCGACGGCGTCCATCGTCGCTCGCCCCTGGATATTGGCGTCGGTTAAGGAAGGTGAGACTATGGCCAAGACAATCCTGGTGAATATAATGCCGGAAGAGACCCGGATGGCCCTCCTGGAAGACGGGAAGTTGGCTGAGGTCATGGTGGAACGGGCTGACAGCGGCCACATTGTCGGCAATATTTATATGGGGAAAATTCAAAATGTGCTGCCAGGAATGCAGGCGGCTTTTGTTGATATCGGCAGGGAGAAGAATGGTTTTCTCTATACCGGCGATCTCACGGACGAAAATCGGACCGCCGGGGGCGCAGGCTTTACCGTTGGCCGGGAAATCGCCGTCCAGGTTGTCAAGGATGCCATTGGTACCAAGGGACCGCGGCTGACAACCCATCTGGCTCTGCCAGGCCGGTATGTCGTCTTGATGCCGACCGTGGAATTCAGCGGTGTGTCGCGGCGTATCGAGGCTGAGAGCGAACGGGTGCGCCTCCGGGAAGTGGCCGACCGGGTCCGGCCTAAGGGCATGGGCATCATTATTCGCACCATTGCCGACGGCAAAAGCGAGGAAGAACTACGCAAGGATATTGTTTACCTGGTCAACCTGTGGAATGGTCTGGAGGCCAGGGCCAAACGAGTCAACGCGCCGCTGCTGCTTTACCGGGATGTCGATCTGGTGATCCGCCTGGTCCGGGATTATCTGAGCGTCGATGTGGAGAAGTTCGTTGTGGACAATCGGGAAGCCTATAATCGGGTGCGCGACCTCCTGCAGTTCATTTCACCGGATTTGGCGGCGCGGCTGGAACTGCACGACAACCCGGACGATCTCTTTACCTGCTATGGGATTGATGACGAACTGGAAAAACTTCAGGAACGCCAGGTATTCCTGAAATGCGGCGGCCATGTGGTGATCGACCGCACCGAAGCCTTGACAGTCATAGACGTGAATACCGGACGATTTGTCGGACGTACCGCCTTGGGAGACACCGTTTTTCAGACCAATCTTGAGGCTGCGGCGGAAGTAGCCCGTCAGCTCCGGCTGCGAGATATTGGCGGCATTATCATTATTGATTTTATCGACATGGATAAAGAGGAACACCAGCAGGCTGTGCTGGCGACCCTGACAGAGGAATTCAAAAAGGACCGCACAAAGACCACCGTTCTGGGGATCACTCGACTGGGTCTGGTGGAAATGACCCGCAAAAAGGTCCGGCAGGACCTGGAATCTGTCCTCTATGGCAAATGCCCCTGCTGCGATGGACGGGGACTGGTACGTTCGCCGGAAACGGTGGCCATCGCTGTGCGGCGGGAACTGCGCAAACTCTCCAAGTCTCAGCCGGCCGGCGGCAGACTGGTGATCCAGGTCCATCCGCGGGTGGCCGAAGAGCTCAGGCGCCAGGGCGAACTGGAACGCCTGGCAAAGGAATTGTCGCGACAACTGGTGGTGGAGGGTCTTCCCACCATGCACGGCGAGGCCTATTCCATTTTACGAGGCAAGGAATAACCTTGGGAGTGATGGCCTTAACAGGCCATGCGTTGACAAAAAACAGGCGATATGATAAAATTCTAAGCTGTAGGTGAGTAGCCTATTTGTTGTCCCGAACCGCTCGGAGAAGGTTTCAAACCTTGCGGTTGTCCGAACACCCGACATCTGCCGGAAAGCCTGCAGATATAGGGTTGCTGGCAGCCGAAAGTACCGTGTCCGGCGAGTACGATGAATGTAGGGAGGTGTAATACAATGTATGCAATTATTGAAACTGGCGGCAAGCAATACCGCGTGAGCGAAGGCGACGTGGTTTTTGTGGAAAAGCTGGACGTTGAGGAAGGCGAAGCAGTGCAGTTTGACCGGGTGCTGACTGTTGTCAAAGACGGCGACGTCACTATCGGCAAACCGGTAATAACCGGCGCCAAAGTGACCGGCAAAGTGATGGCCCAGGGCAAAGGGAAAAAGATTTTGGTTTTCAAATACAAAGCCAAATCCAATTACCGCAAGCGCCAGGGGCATCGGCAGCCGTTTACGAAAGTTGTTATTGAAAAGATTGAAGCATAGTGATCAAAATACAAGTTTCTCGCAATGCGGCCGGGGAAATGACCGGCTATGCGGTTAGCGGGCATGCTAATACCGCCCCCCACGGCAAGGATATCGTCTGCGCCGGGGTCGCGGCTTTGACCCAGACTGCGGTGCTCGGGCTTGAGCGGCAGCTGCAACGCGAATTTACTTTGGATATCGCCGAGGGGAAATTGGTTTTGGAGCTGATAAAGCCGCCTGACGCCTTGACCGAAGCGGTTCTGGAGACAATGTTCCTGGGGTTACAGGAAATTGCAAAAATGAGTCCGAAGAGTGTTCGTATTGCTGAACACAGGAGGTGAGTGGAATGTTTCAATTTAATTTACAATTGTTTGCCCATAAAAAGGGTGTAGGCAGCTCGCGTAACGGCCGTGACAGCGCCGCCCAGCGACTTGGCGTCAAACGCCACGACGGTCAGGTTGTGTCTGCCGGCAGCATCCTGGTACGCCAGCGCGGCACCCACTTCCATCCTGGCATGAATGTCGGGATCGGGAGCGACGATACCCTGTTTGCCAAGGTGACCGGCCGGGTCGCGTTCGAGCGCAAAGGCCGCGAAAACCGCCAAATCAGTGTGTATCCGGTGGAAGAAGCTGTGATGTAGTAAGCTGAATGCCTGCGGCAAATGCCGCAGGCATTATTTTTGCTGCAAGAACAGGAATTTTGCCAGACTGGCACGAAATCATACCTATTGCCCAGATAGGGAGGAAACGCTATGCGTAAGGAACCTGTCGACCTAATGGAGACGCTGCTCCGTGACCAGCGTCACGATTTTATCAACCATATGCAGGTGATTCACGCGCTTTTACAAATGGGGCGGGTAGAAAAAGCCCTGAAGTATATCGAAGACCTGGCCAAAAACCCCGACCTGGTCGCCGGACCGCTCAGGCAGTACCGCGAACAACAGGCCGGCCGGCGCGGCGGGGGATTATAATATTCGCATTTGTGGCATATTATTACATATAATACAGCCAATTATGGTTTTGGAATCGAAGGAGATCGACAATGTTTATCGACAGGGCAAAAATTCAGCTGAAGGCTGGTGACGGTGGTCACGGCATGTCCAGCTTCCGCCGGGAAAAGTTCGTGCCACGCGGCGGGCCAAGTGGTGGCGACGGCGGCCGTGGTGGGGATGTTATTTTGGTTGTGGACCCCAATATCAATACGTTGATTGACTTTCGCTTTAAGCGCAAGTTCAAAGCGCCATCCGGGGATAGCGGCCAGACCAAGGATATGCACGGCCATCAGGGCGAACATCTTTATATTAAGGTTCCGGCGGGTACGCTGGTCAAAGACGAGGCCACCGGCCAAGTGTTGGGCGATCTGACCGCCCCGGGACAAGAATTGATAGTGGCCAGAGGTGGTCGTGGCGGGCGGGGTAACGCCCGTTTTGCATCCTCTGTTCACAGGGCGCCAACCTTCGCCGAGCAGGGAGAACCAGGCGCAGAGCGTTCGGTGCTCCTGGAATTGAAGGTGCTGGCTGATGTCGGCCTCGTGGGGTATCCCAGTGTCGGCAAATCGAGTATTCTCGCCACCGTTTCGGCTGCCAAACCAGAGGTTGCCGCCTATCATTTTACCACCCTTACGCCGGTGCTGGGTGTGATCAGCCTGCGGGAAGGCCAAAGCTTTGTGATGGCCGACATTCCCGGCCTGATTGAAGGGGCTCATCAGGGCAAGGGACTGGGCCACGATTTTCTCCGCCATATCGAGCGGACCAGAATCATCATTCATGTGCTGGATGTGTCTGGGATGGATGGGCGGGACCCGATCGAAGACTATCATAAAATTAACGCCGAGCTCAAGCTGTATAATGAGCGGCTGGCGTCCAGGCCGCAGCTTGTGGCCTGCAATAAAATGGATTTACCCCAGGCACAGGAGAACTATCCGATGGTGGCAGAGTATTTGGCTAAAGAAGGCCGCGAGGTCTTTCCCATTTCAGCCGCTACCGGCGAGGGATTGCCGCAGCTGATGGAACAGGCCGCCCGCCTGTTGGCCGAATACAAGGAAGAACCGGTCGAGACACTGGATACAGTGGTCTTTGAAGCCAAGCCGGAAGAGGATTATACTATCGGACGGGACGAGGACGGCTCCTTTACCGTTCAAGGTAAAGGGATCGACAAGCTGGTGGCCATGACCAATTTTGACAACGATGAAGCCCTTTACCGCTTTCAGATGATCTGGCGGAAGATTGGGATTGACATCGCTCTGAGGGAACGGGGCATCAAAGAAGGCGACACCGTCCGCATTCGCGGTATGGAATTTGAGTTTAAGGACTAGGAGGCAGGGGTAAAACCCTGATTTACACTATGTTGACAAGTAAACAAAAACGATATTTAAAGGCTTTGGGAAGTGTCCTTGAGCCAGTGAGTCAAATCGGCAAGGCCGGTGTGGTGCCGACTGTGATTTCAGCGACTGAAGGTGTTATCGCCGCCCGGGAACTGGTCAAGGTGAGGGTGCTGAAAAACAGCCCTCAGGAACCCCGCGAGGCGATAGCGCTCCTGGCCCAGGCGACCGGGGCGGAGCTGGTGCAAGTAATCGGCCGGAATGGTGTGCTTTATCGGCGACATCCGGAAAAGCCGAAAATTGAGTTGCCGGAGTAATAGTTGCCGGATTGATGGGGGAGAGAGTCATGCTGAGCAGAAGCAATCTGGCTGAAGCCAAGCGGATCGTTGTCAAGGTTGGCACTAGTACGCTGACCTATGGAACCGGTAAACTCAATCTACAGCAGATCGAAAAATTGGTACGGGAATTATCCGATTTGGTCAATCAGGGTAAAGAAATTATTCTCGTTTCTTCCGGGGCGGTGGGGGCAGGGATGGACCGGCTGGGGCTCAAGGAAAAGCCCAAGACCATCCCGGAAAAACAAGCTGCCGCCGCTGTCGGCCAGGGCATCTTGATGCATACTTACGAAAAACTGTTTGGTGAATATGGTCAGATCGTCGCTCAGGTGCTCTTGACCAGGGAGGACTCGGTCAATCGCAAAAGGTACACCAACTCCCGCAATACCCTGACCACCCTGCTGGGCATGGGGGTTATTCCGGTTATCAATGAAAATGATGTCGTCGCGGTGGATGAGCTGAAGATCGGGGATAACGATACCTTGTCGGCAATGGTCGCCAGTATTGTTGACGCCGATCTGTTGATTATCCTATCTGACGTCGACGGTCTTTATACCGACAATCCTCAAACCAACCCCACAGCCCGGTTGATTACTGAAATCACCGATATTACACCAGAGATCGAGGCGTTGGCCGGAGGTCCAGGCTCGGTTCGCGGAACAGGTGGAATGTACACCAAGATCCAGGCCGCCAAAATCGCCGTCAATTCGGGTGTAGTCATGACCATCGCCTCTGGCAGCCATAGCGGTGTGATTCGGGAGATTGTCAGCGGCGCCGAGGTTGGGACAATTTTCTTGCCCCGGGAAAACCGTCTGCAGATCCGCAAACGCTGGCTGGCCTTCGGGGCCCGGGTCCGTGGTTCGGTAACGGTGGATAAGGGTTGTGAACGAGCCCTTCTTAAAGGTGGCTCAAGTTTACTGGCGGCTGGTATCAAGGCGGTGGACGGCGATTTTGTCCACGGCAACACCATCCGTATTCTTACTACAGAGGGACGCGAGATCGCCAGGGGAATCGCCAATTATAATGCGGAAGAAGCGCGCCGGATTACCGGTGCCCATACCAATGAGATTGCCGCTATCTTGGGCAGCAAGCCTTATGATGAAGTAATTCACCGGGACAATCTGGTGTTATTGGTGTAGGGAGGGGTTTAGATGGATTTTACAGCTGAACTTACGGGCAAGGGGGCCAGGGCCAAAGAAGCGGCCAGAAAACTTGCCACCCTGTCCACCACGACAAAAAATGCGGCGCTGGTTAAAATGGCAGCGGCGCTGGAAGAAAACTGCAGGGTCATTTTAGCGGCCAACGAAAGGGATATGGCAAGCGGGCGGGAAAAAGGGATGTCCAAGGCCCTCTTGGACCGGCTGATGCTGAATGAGGCCAGAATCGGGGCAATGGCTGACGGGCTGAGGGAAATCGCGGCTCTGCCTGACCCCATCGGCGAGGTGCTCACCGGCGGCCGCCGTCCCAATGGCTTGGAGATTACCAAGATTCGCGTTCCGCTAGGTGTGATCGGCATTATTTATGAAGCCCGGCCGAATGTCACCGCCGACGCCGCTGGACTTTGCCTGAAAGCCGGCAATGCCGTCATTTTGCGTGGCGGGTCAGAAGCCATCCACTCGAATGTCGCCGTGGCCGAACTTCTCGCTGCCGCTGCCGTCGCTGCCGGCGTTCCTCTAGGTGCCATCCAGTTGATCGAGACCACTGACCGGGAAGCGGTCAACGCCTTGCTCAAACTCAACCAATATCTTGATGTCATTATTCCCCGCGGTGGCGCCGGGCTGATTAAAACGGTAGTTGAAAACAGCACGGTGCCGGTTATCGAGACCGGGATCGGGGTCTGTCATACCTTTATCGATGCTTCGGCCGATTTGGCCATGGCTCAGGCGATCGCCTTCAACGCCAAGGTCTCCCGTCCAGGTGTTTGTAATTCGATGGAAACCCTGTTGGTGCACCGGACGGTGGCCGCAGAGTTTTTGCCGGCGATGCTCACCCGGTATCACCAAGCCGGAGTGGAAATCCGCGGCTGCGGTGAAACCCGCCGCTACCATGAGGCGGTAAAGCCGGCGAGCGAAGAAGACTGGGCTACCGAGTATCACGACCTGATTTTGGCGGTGAGAGTGGTAGACGATATCGACGCTGCGCTGGAGCATATCGCTACATATAGTACCCGGCACTCCGAGGCTATCGTGACCAGCGACTACGGCAACTCCCGCCGCTTCCAGCAGGAAGTGGATGCTGCCGCGGTGTATGTCAACGCTTCAACCCGCTTTACCGATGGCTTTGAGTTCGGTTTTGGAGCGGAAATCGGCATCAGTACCCAAAAATTGCACGCCCGCGGGCCGATGGGCTTGGCTGAATTGACCAGCAGCAAATATATCGTGAGCGGTGACGGGCAAATCCGCTAAATCAAGGCTCTGGCAGATTTTATTTGCCAGGGCTTTTTTTTTCACATAATTGTCACAATTGGCAACTATGCTTATAGTATATGGATTTACTGCCTGTTAAAGCAAAAGATCACGTTTCAAGTTGTTGACTGACTAGTCAGTTAGTAGTACACTAAAATCAATACTACACGGAGGTGCAGTGATGGCGGCAATGTGGCAAATGATATTACAGCATAAAAAATGGCTTGTCTTGCTACTGATTGTGGTGGCGGCAGGATGGGGCGGCGCGGTTTATTACAACAAGAGCAACAAACCTGTGTTTACCGGCACGACGATGACGGTGGAACGGGGAGACATTCTGGCGTCAGTCTCAGCCACCGGCACCATTTCGGCGGTGAATTCGGTCGACGTCAGTGCGCGGATCACCGGTCTGATTACTGATGTCAAAGTCAACGAAAATGATATGGTTAAAGCCGGACAGGTTTTGATTGTGCTAGATGACACCGCCCTTCGGAGTCAGGTCGCCCAGGCCCAGGCTCAGCTCTCTAACGCGGCTGCCAACTATCAGCGCAGCAGACAGCTGGCGTCTATCGGCGGCGTATCGGTTCAGCAACTGGACGCCGACCGCACGACATATGACGTAGCGAAGGCTACATATGACAACGCGGCGTCTCAGCTGGGATACACGGTGATCACGGCCCCTGTCGATGGCCAGGTCATCGGCAAACCCATTCCGGCCGGTCAAACGGTGGCACCGGGTATATCCAATCCGATGGTGCTGCTGACGGTGGCCGACCTATCAAAAATGCAGATCCAGGTTCAGGTGGATGAAACAGATGTCGGCAGAGTCAAATTGGGTCAGAAGGTTGACTTTACGGTGGACGCCTACCCGGGAAAGACCTTTTCCGGTACCATTTCGTTGATATCGCAAAAGGCTGTTATTCAGTCCAATGTGGTCTATTATACCGTTTATGTGGATGTTGATTCACCGCAAGGAATGCTTTTCCCGACCATGACCGCCAGGGTCACAATCAAAGTCGGCGAAAGCAAAAATACGCTGGTTGTGCCGCTGTCGGCTGTCAAAGAGACCAAAGGCCAAAAGATGGTGCAGGTGATGGTTGGCGGTAAAACGCAAAGTGTGCCGGTCCAGCTTGGTCTGTCTGATGATGAAAAAGTGGAAGTCATTAGCGGACTGAAGGACGGCGACCAGATTGTGCTGCCTGCGGCCAAGCCGTCCGGTGCTGCTGGTCAGCAACCGGCGGCCGGCGGTAATCCGATGCGCGGACTGCGCTAGTAGAGGAAGTGGCGACATGACAATCACGCTGAAGGATGTAACGAAAACCTATATTATGGGTGATAATACCGTTCATGCGCTGGCGGGAGTCGATCTTGAGATCGCCGCCGGAGAGCTGACCGCGATTATGGGGCCGTCGGGATCAGGTAAATCGACTTTGATGAATATCCTTGGCTGCCTCGACAGGCCGAGTACCGGGTCGTATCTCCTGGATGGACAGGAAGTGGCGAGACTGGGTGATGACGAATTGGCGCTGACCCGCAATAAAAAGATCGGTTTTGTGTTCCAGAATTTCAATCTGTTGGCCAGGATGTCAGCACTACAGAATGTAGCTTTGCCGATGGTCTATGCCGGAGTAGATAAAAAAACGCGGATGGAGAATGCGCTGCGGGCACTGACGATGGTAGGACTGGCAGACCGCAAGGACCACCGTTCCAATGAACTGTCCGGCGGCCAGCGGCAGCGGGTGGCCATCGCCCGGGCGCTGGTCAACGATCCGGCCATTATCATGGCTGACGAGCCTACTGGGAACCTCGACTCAAAATCAGGAAATGAAATCATGGAGATATTCTGTAAGCTCAACCAACAAGGCCGGACGATCATCCTGGTTACCCATGAACCCGACATCGCGGAATTTACCCGCCGGATCATCCATGTCCGCGATGGTAAAATTGTGCGTGACGAGAATCGCACGGGGGAGGCGGGAGCATGTTCTGGGAAAGTGTCTTAATTGCGCTTGATGGCTTAAAAGCCAATAAGCTCCGCTCCATTCTCACCATGCTGGGCATTATCATCGGGGTGGGGGCGGTTATCGCCATGCTGTCTGTCGGCAAGGGCGTGCAGCAGAGGGTAGAAAGCTCTATCGCCAGCCTGGGAAGCAATTTGCTGATTGTCGTGCCTGGCTCTAATTCTCCGTCAGGCGGTGTCCGTCTGGCAGCCGGATCGAATATTACCCTGACCAGTCAAGATGCCCAGGCGATTTCTAAGGAGATTGACGGTGTCGCGGCGGTAGCGCCCAGTGTACAGCGGCAGTTCCAATTGGTCTTCGGCAACCAGAACTGGATGACCAGTGTTCAGGGATCTACACCCGAATTTTTAGATGTCCGCAATTGGAATGTAGCTTCCGGAGCCTTTTTCAGTTCCCGTGATTTGGATTCACGGGCCCGGGTGGTTGTTCTCGGTCAAACGGTGGCGACAAATTTATTTGGTGATGTCAGCCCTGTTGGGCAGACGGTCCGGATTAATAAGGCTCCGTTTCGCGTGATCGGTGTTCTGGAGGTCAAGGGTCAGTCAGGCATGGGGCAAGATCAGGACGATGTCGCGGTGATTCCGCTGACGACAGCGCAGGACCGGTTGCTGGGCATAACCTATGTCAACAGCATTTCTGTCCAGGCAGAGAACGCCGACGTCCTGAACAAGGTGCAGGATGATATTACCGCCCTGCTCCGCGTGAGGCATCGTCTGCAGCCCAGCGTTCCTGACGATTTCACGGTGCGTAATCTGGCGGCGATCATGGCGACTGCCCAGGAGACCACCAATACGATGACCCTCTTTCTTGGCGTTGTCGGGGCGATCTCACTGGTGGTGGGCGGCATCGGGATCATGAACATCATGCTGGTATCGGTGACAGAGCGGACTCGGGAGATCGGCATTCGTAAGGCTCTTGGGGCCACCTTCAACAATATTTTACTCCAGTTTTTGATTGAAGCCATTGTTATTGGTGTCACCGGCGGTCTGATCGGTATTTTTATGGGGGTTGCCGGAGCCCAAATCATTTCCAGTGTGACCGGATGGGCCACCGTGATTTCCTGGGCATCGATTATTGCTTCTTTTGCCGTATCAGTGCTGACAGGACTCTTCTTCGGCTTGTATCCTGCCCGCAAAGCGGCCCTGCTTGATCCTATCGACGCCCTGAGGTATGAATAGGAGCGTTTGCGGGAAGTATTAGAATGGTAGGATTGGTGCGAAGGAGGAGGTCTAGTGGGCTATTTCCGGGCCTTGGTAGACTATTTGCAAACCGATAAGGCCAGATGGGACTTGATTGATTATGTCCGGGCTGCCGTGATCATCGCCGCGATGATGGCGATGGTCCGGATTTTCTTCGACATGCTGCAGCGCTGATAATGCATTTGGGCCACAGCTGACTCGGCTGGTGGAAGCGGCTTTCTTCTTTGCTGCCTGTCTGCTATAATAGGGACAAAGACTTAAACACAAGGGAGAGGCCGGAATGGGGAACAAACTTAAAATCGGCATCATGGGCGGTACCTTTGATCCGATTCACATCGGTCACTTGGTCACTGCCGAGGCGGTACGGATTGAATATTGCCTGGACAAGGTACTTTTTATTCCTGCCGGCACTCCGCCGCATAAACTGGATTCACCGGTGACGCCGGCCATTCACCGCTATATTATGACTGTCATGGCTACTTATTCTAATCCGTGTTTTTTTGTTTCTGCCATTGAGATGGAACGGCCGGGGCCGTCTTTCACCATTGACACCCTCCGGGCGTTAGCCGAGCAGTACGATAAAAGCACCGAATTTTATTTTATCACCGGTGCTGATGCCATCGGCGAACTGCCAACCTGGAACAATGTCGATCAAGTGTTTGACTTGTGCCATTTTGTCGCAGCCACTCGCCCTGGGTGTGTCGTTACCTTGGATGATGTTATTGATTTTTTTGGCGACAAAGGACGGGAGCGGATTCACCGTCTGGCAACGCCTGAACTGGAAATTTCGTCGACCGATATCAGAGAGCGGGTCAAAAGGGGCAGATCAATCAAGTATATCGTACCGGAAAGCGTAGAAAGTTATATTTTGAAAGAGGCTCTTTATCGGCCCTGATCGGGCTGATGGGATACAAAAACAACCGCCTGTAGGCGGTTGTTTTTGTATTTATAATAGTACTTATGGATATTCAAGTTTTTCCCGATATATAGGTAAGTAAAATTTTTGCGGCAGCCACAGCGTGTCCCAAAAGATACGGAGGGTAAAATGAATACGAATATCTTCCATCTGGCCCAAAAAATTGAGGTTATCGACCGGCGGCCCAAGAGCAAAGAAGACCGATTTTTTTACAGTCGGGTCGAGGATATGGACAAGGCGGCGTTATCCATTGCCATTCCGTATGTCGGCGGGGAGTTTATGTATCTTTATCCCGGCGAACGCTTTGACGCTCGGGTCACTACCGGAGAAGCGGCGTTCTACTTTGAGTCAGGCCTGATCGCTGTGGAGCGAGA
Source organism: Negativicutes bacterium (assembly GCA_031292035.1). The sequence continues at coordinate 47,003 of JARLHX010000228.1, forward strand.
TCCTATTCCGCTTTGGCGGGTTGCCTGGCCTGAGGATGTCAAGAAAACGCAGATGCGTTCTTATGTGCGCCTGAATATTAATCTTGGCGTCAAGGTCGAGTTTGGTGAGCGCATCCTTATTAATACCCTGACCAGAGATATTAGCGGCGGCGGTATCCAATTCGTCCTGGCCACCCCTTTGTCTTTAGGTGCGAAAACAAAGATCGTTTTGCCGCTTAACGACAAAATGATGGTCGAAGCAAAAGGAGAAGTGGTCCGTGTCACAGCGCAACCAGGCGAAAACGGGAAATACGGGATAGGCGTTAAATTTGTCGCGATTGATGAACGATCCAGAGATGGAATCATAAAATATATTTTCCGAAAACAGGTGGAGCGGCGTATGAAGGGATTGGAACAAGCCATCTGACTTTCGACCATCGTCATGCATCGCAGGCAAGGTTATTCCTTGCCTGTTTTTTTATTGCCTGCAGGATTGTTTTCCGGCTAGACAGAGGGACAGCTGGGAATATTTATAATGCAAGCAGGATTTGGATAAATAAAGTGGAAATCTCTAATAGGCTGTTAATAGATATTTCAGATTACTTTCAGATTGTAACCGGTGGCGCTTCTGCTTATGACGGGGTATATAGGGGTGATGGGGCTAGTGACGGAAAACCGATATGTGATGTTTTCAGGTTATGCAAAACCGCCGGTTGATACTTGTGTTTCCAACAAGCCGGTCGGCGTTATTGTTCTGATAGACACCCTTACTGATGTTATTGTCGAAGCAGACTGTACTTTGGTGCCGGAAGTCTCGCGACAATTTGTCGCCAGCCTGATTCAGGGCCAGTCGATTAAGCTAGGTCCGGCCAGGATTATCGACGAACTTGTCTATGTCTTTCAAGATCTTCATTGTCGTGCAATTATCGCCGCCCTTCGGATCATTTATGATAAATACACCACCTATAAAAAACAGGAAAGCACTTTTTTCCCTATTTATCCCGCTTAGGAAGGAAGTATTTGCTAGCTGAAAATACCATACTGATTAAGACAACCGGAAGATAGCTGGTTGTTTTTTTGTTGGTTAAGCTTATTTGCTAAAAAAATGGAAATTATGCTATTGTGGTTTTAGATTGGAGGGAATAGGCATGGTGATGGCTATGTTACTGATTTTTGGTCTTTTAACCCTGGGTGCGCTGCTGATAACTCTGGTGCTGATTCGACGCATAGACTAATAAAGCCCCGATGTGCGGGAGATGACTTTTCGTTGTCGGGACGATTTCAGTTGTTTTCAGATGAATATGTGTAGAATGAGCTACAATAAAAATCGAATGGTATTTTGGTTAAAGGAACTGGAATTATTGAAAGCAACAGGTAGTGCCAAAACTAGTAACAGTGTAACCTATAGTTGGTTAAAGAACCCTGCGTGCCAAATAAAGGTAGGCATAAGTACCGTGGATTTGCAAATAATGAAGGTGTAAAGTCGCTTGAGTTCACGGGAAAGAGAGGTGATTCCATAATGCCTAAAACTCTCTATGTCGGTAACTTGCCCTGGGGGACAACTGAAGCTGATCTTGCGGAGGCTTTTCGCCAGTACGGTTCGGTAGTGTCTAGCAGAATCATTACCGATAAAGAAACAGGCAGATCAAGAGGTTTTGGTTTTGTTGAGGTGGAAGACGACGATGCCGATAAAATGGTTACGGCGATGAATGGTGCGGAATTTGGCGGACGCCAGGTAGTTGTCAACGAAGCTAAGCCGCGACAAGGTTAGTCATAAATGCCTCCTGTGTCAGGAGGCATTTACTACTGTAATGAGAAGCAAGGCAATGTGAGAAAAATCCAATCAGGTGGGCCTCGTCATGGGTTTTGGACAGGGGTCTGCAGTTATATCGCCGTTTTTAAGGACTTGGTAAAGCCAAGTCTTTTCTATTACGCAGGAAATCCGCGCTGTTTTAGCGAATTTTGTTTTTGGGTGAAAAAAATGACAGAAAAATCTCTCGACAAATTAACCGCAACGTTGTCGTCGAAGCGCTGGGAACATTCTTTGGGGGTTGCTGCAACGGCGGCAGAACTTGCCGAAATTTACGGTGCAGACCGGGGGAAAGCGCGTTTGGCAGGGTTGATACACGACTGTGCCCGCGAGATGTCCAACAATACCCTGTTGCAAACCGCGGAGGCCTTTGGTATAGTGGTGACTGATGTCGATAAATGGCAGCCGGTATTGCTGCATGCGTCGGTTGGTGCTGTTATTGCGCAGCGGGAGTATGGTGTCGATGATCCTGAGGTGCTGCACGCCATACTCTGGCATACTACCGGTGGGCCGGAGATGTCTTTATTAGACAATATTCTTTTTTTAGCCGATTTTATTGAACCGGGACGGTCGTTTGCCGGAGTGGACAAGCTGCGGAAGCTGGCGAAGAAGAATTTGCGGGATGCGCTGTTGGCAGCCTATGATCAGACGTTGAACTATTTGATCATCAAACAGAGGCCAATCCATTTCGCCACTGTAGCAGGACGCAACGCGTTGATGTTTCATCCGGACCAATAGGGGACAGCCTCGGGGAGAGGAGTGTGGCGATGCGTAGGCGGGTAGAGAAACGCGCACGGCGAAAAATTCGCTGGCCGCGCTTGTTTTTGGTTTTAACTGTTTTTCTCCTGATGGTTTCGGCGATCGCGGGGGCCGGTGCTTATATCTATTTCAATATGCAGGATAGAGCGGTTGCCAGTAATGCTCCGGCGGCCCAGCAGACGGCTGAGCGGCTGGAGAAGAAAATAAATGTTCTTCTTCTCGGGCTAGATGATGGTGATGTAGAGCACCCGGGAGCGCCCCGGCGTTCGGACACGGTGATCGTGGCCAGTATCAATCCTCAGGCCCGAACCATCAATTTATTATCGATTCCCCGGGATACCCGGGTCTTGATTCCTGGGTACAAGGGCTATGACAAGCTGGCCCATGCTTACGCTTATGGCGGGCCGGAGCTTACCAAGCGGACGGTGGAGGAGTTTTTAGGTATCCCGATCGATTATTATGTGTCTGCTGACTGGCAAGGATTTATGACGGCAGTAGATATTCTCGGCGGGGTGGATCTTTATGTGGAACGCGACATGAATTATGACGATCCGTACGCCGAGTTGAGCATTCATTTGAGTAAAGGATTCCAGCATCTAGATGGCGATAAAGCCGGTCAATTTGTGCGGTTTCGTCATGATGAACTGGGTGATATCGGCAGGGTACAGCGCCAACAGCGATTTTTGCGGGCGTTCGGTTCCGAGATGTTTCAACTGGGAACGATTTTTAAATTACCGGCTTTGACATCGACTCTCAGACAACACGTTTCCACCGATATGCAGACCATGACGCTGCTGAAATTTGCCAACACGGTCAAGGGGTTTAGCGATGACGGCATTCATACCGAGATGCTGCCAGGAAATTTTGCCACTATTAACGGCCAGAGCTATTGGCTGCCTGATAAAGATCAGGATAAAAAAGTGATCGAAACTGTATTTTCTCTTTCTCCTGAGGCCAAAGCAGCGGGGGTTGTCTCAGGAAAACCCCGGACAAACTAGTAAGAACACTTGGGCCTGCTGAAATTCAGCAGGCCCTTTTTACAGTTTTGGGGACTGCCATGAATCAGGCGAAGTATTTTTGGTGCAGGAAACGGAAAAGTTTGCAAGAATAGAATATAATAAGAATGAGATAATTAACATAGGTATTGATTTCAGCAGGAGGGAAAGCATGATCGAATCACAACTGCCCGAACTGGTAGCAGAGGCAGCTGACGACAAAAAAGCCCGGGATATCGTAATTCTCGATATGAATGGGATCACGCTGGTGGCGGATTATTTTGTTATTTGCAGCGCTAATTCAACGACCCAGGTTCAGGCGATCGCAGATGGAATCGAAGAAAAATTGGCAAAACACGGCGTCAAGGTATTGCGGAAAGAAGGTTTTCGCGAATCCCATTGGGTGCTTCTTGACTACGGCTCTTGTGTAGCCCATATTTTCGTGGAGGAAGACCGGCAGTTTTACAATCTGGAACGGTTGTGGGGCGACGCGAAATTAACCAAATACGGAGCGTAGGAAGTAAAACATGACGATAGCGAATCGATTACAGCCAGGCAATGTCGTTCGTCTCAAGGTGGTAAGGACAAGCGAGCTGGGGGCGTTTTTGGACGCAGGTACCGGTAATACAACAGATGACATTTTGTTGCACAAGGTTCAGCAGACCCACCCGGTGGCGGTAGGCGACGAAATGGATGTCTACCTTTATCAGGATCCCAAAGGTCGCTTGACGGCCAGTATGAAGCTGCCGCAGATGCGAGAAGGACAAGTGGCCCGGGCGTTGGTAGTCAATACTACCAAAGACGGGGCCTTTGTCGACATCGGTGCCGAACGCGGCGTGTTTATGCCGTTTGCCGGGATGCGGGGGACGGTACGGCGGGGCGAAAAGGTATGGGTGAAGCTGTACCGGGATAAATCCGGTCGCCCGGCAGTCACGATGGAAGTGGAAGAGGAACTGCAAAAGGCGGCTGTTCCGGCGCAAACTGTAAAGGTTGGCGACATGGTTTCCGGTTCGGTTTATAACTATACAGATAACGGGGCGTTTCTCTTTACGACCGAACGCTATATTGCCTTTATGCATCAGGATGAGATGCCAGTGCGCCTTAAAGTGGGCGAGGAAGTCCAGGCCCGGGTCACCTTTATCCGGGAGGACGGTAAACTTAATGTGTCGATGAGGCCGCTCAAAGAAGAGGCCATGGGGATCGACGCCGAGAACATTTTGGCGCTATTGAAATCACGCGACGGCCGGATGCCTTATGGCGATGACACGGCGCCTGAGGTGATCAAACAAAAATTCAATATCAGTAAGGCTGCCTTTAAACGGGCCATGGGCCGACTGCTTAGAGAAGGTCTGATCGAGCAGCGGGAAGGTTGGACTTATCTCAAACCGGGACAGGATGAGCGGACCGAGTAGAAGGGCCGCTTTTTTGTCGATCACCGCGATTCCTAGTCAGGTTGCTCTGCGGGAAATAAGGGATGCCAAAAGATTTAGGGCAAGTCAGAATCTGACAGCAGAAAAGAGGTGTCAAGCAGTTGACATCTAACAGCCGGATATTATATAATAACCTATGTCGGTGGACAACCGCCGTACTTATGGGGGTATAGCTCAGCTGGGAGAGCGCTTGAATGGCATTCAAGAGGTCAGCGGTTCGATCCCGCTTATCTCCACCACAGAAAGAAGCGGCTTTGCAGGTTTTCTGCGAAGCCGCTTTTTATTTTAGTTCCCACCTGTAAAATTCGCTCTGTCTGCTAGGGTTGAAACCGGTTATTTCTTTGATTCTAGGTAGCCGTGAATGATCGCTAGGACGTAGGTGGAGCGCCACGACGCCTTCATGTTTTTACGACCCGTATTTGTTGTAACGCCGGCCTGTGGGAGACCTGGGGTGGTGCTATGAACCGGACGATTCTGCATGTCGATCTCAACAGTCTCTATGCGTCGGTGGCCATCCGCATGAGAAATACCGATCCAGTCTTGGAATAGTGCAAAATAAAATAATAATGCAAACACTGTGTTGCATAATGCAGCGTGACGTTTTCTCTTCGGGCAGTTTTTCCCAGATAGGCGAGGGGAAGCCAGTGCGGCAAAGACGCGATTTGCCGGTCTGCAGCCAGGGAAACAGAAGGTTATGTTCGGGCCGGCCGGCATGGTGGCATGGTATTTGCATATTAGCTAACTGACGGGGTACGATACAGGCGAGTGAGATTCGGCGGCGATGACCCCACCTGAAAACGGAGGGGAACATCAAGATCAGACTTGACTATCCGCGTATCAACGACTCCATCAATGATTCTATTCCCTCCATGGCGAGTGGCGAAACTCGGGTTTATCGGACTGGGAGTCATGGGAAAGCCCATGGCCAGAAATCTGCTCAAAGCCGGTTATGAACTTGTGGTGCACAATCGCTTCTAACCAGGGCCCTTTTTCCCCTGGTGGTGGCGATTTCCGCCGAATCCAACGCCTATTCTGGCAGGGGTGGTCGCCAAAGTTACCGGAATTTTCCAACTGGCACTGACCTTAGGCGGTTGTTCAACCCTCGTGGCTTCGAGCTTCATCCTATTCGTCATACCGGAGCTGAAAACGCTGGACATCGGTGCGAATGCGCCGCAAACAGCTGGCAGCGGCAGCCAGGCAAAAGGGTAACCTTGAGGCAAAAAGCCGTTATAACAGAGAGAGGTGTAAATAATGCTGTCAATTATGGGGCAAGGTTTGGGAAGAACGTTGATCATGCGACTCGAGCCGGGGGAGCTTCTGCTAGAGAGCATAAGGGAAAAATGCAAAGAAGTCGGGATGCGAAACGCCGCGATCCTTTCGGCTATCGGGGTAATGGATAAAGTACATTATCATAAGGTAATCGACTCCAGCCAGCCGCCGATCGATTTTCAATCGCGTACCGAGC
>JARLHX010000229.1 GCA_031292035.1 Negativicutes bacterium
CAGCCGTAGAACGACATAATTCTGACGCGGCAGCCATCCAATCAACGCTTCAGGACTCCAGCGATACGCTTGGTCAGTCACCGGGAGATGTACCGTGTCAACTCTCAATGAAATCGCAGCGAACCACGCGAGAATGGCCAAGGCAAAAGAAGAAGAGTCGACCGGACTGAGTGAGCTACGCCTCCAGATAGCCTGTAGTTTCGAAATCCCAGCCAGTGAGGCTCAAGAGTGCATTCCACCGCACCTCATCTCTGGAACGCACGACCATCAACTCGGACAAGCAGCCAGCTGTTTGCTCTGACTGCGCTCGACCGGGCCGGCCCCAGGAATGCCTCAACCAATTGGGTCGCCCCGGTCAGCGTCCGGCGCATATCCACTTTTGGTGCCCGCTCCAGGCGACGAACATTTGACTACGCAGGCCCGGCAACGCACGCATGAATACTAATTGGAACGCCTGTCATGCGCATTCCATGCAGGTGCTGCGTTTTAATGTATTAACGCTGCCGGGGTGGGATTTTTAAATGGATTTCAGAGGGGGCGAAAAGGCGGAAGGGCTGTCTGCTTCACTACTTTTTCACAAAAATATAACGATTTGATTACTGGGTTAGTTGGGGCTGAAGCCGGTATGGATGAAAGTAAGGCGGTGAATGATAATGACTCCCTTCTTTGGTTTTTGAATCCGGATTTTCTTCGTTTTCTCTAAACTTTCCAACGGGCGGCCGATAATATTAATTCAAATCACTGCTTCTTCGAGGTATTCGAAATGACATCAGCCATTGGTAGTTCAATGCATGTAACCATGCCTGTTAACGCCCCAATCAAGCACCAGCAGGCGCCCGCTGCCCAGATTGACAGCGACGGCGATCACGACGGCAGCAAGCCAGGTGAGGTCGAAAAAAAGGCGACTTCAGGCTCCGTCGGTACGATCATCAACACCAAAGCTTAACCTGTCATTGACGTCGGCCCTGATACCCATGCCTTCAGCTTTATCTACCGATAAAGTTGGAGCGGGAAATGGGGCCGACGCTCTTGCTCTTCACGGTTCCAATATTCAGTCTCGTGACTCAATCAGTCGCTGATTTTTATCAAGATATTTAACCTGGGTTCATTGTCTTATATCAGTCCATTATACTTTCGTCGTAGGGCGCGTGGTTTTTATAAAATCGTGTTTCCGGGGCGAGCAGATCACCGCTGTTTTTCTCCCTCCGCGGCAAGCTGTAACTTTCCATCAGAAACGTATATTTCCTTGAAGTCTTGCCCGTCGTGTAACACAAACAAGGCGTCCATGCCGCGCTCCTGAGCCAGGCGTGGACCTTCGTTTTCGCCCAGCACCATCAGTGCCGTGGCCCAGGCGTCGGCGAGCAGGCCGGTTGGCGCCACTACGGTGACGGCCGCGAGGTTGTTTCTCAGCGGTGCGCCGGTCGCCGGGTCCATGGTATGGGCATAGGATCGACCGGCCACATCGACCCACTGTCGGTAGTCGCCGGAGGTTGCAATGGCGGCGTCGCTGAGCTCCATCACCCCCATCACTTCACGTACGCCTCGGTTGGGTTTTTCCAGGGCCACGGCCCAGGCCCTGCCGTCGGGTTTGACGCCACGGGCACGCATCTCGCCGTCGATACCCACCAGGTACCGTGTGATGCCGAAGCCTTCCAGGCTACGGGCCAGTTCATCCACGCCGAAACCCTTGGCGATACCGTTCAAATCAAGGTTGAGCGCGGCGCGCTTGCGCACCTGATTGTGTCGTGTATCGACCACCAGGCCCGCGCTGGCCGACAGGCGAACTGGTGGTGGGCTCGTCGCGGACGGCGGTTGCGTGACCGTCTGTTCGCCGGGGCCGAATCCCCAGGCATGCACCAGATCACCAACAGCGATGTCAAAGGCACCGTTGGATTGCTGGTTGATACGCAGCGCCGCGGACAACACCCTGATCATCTCCCTGGGTACCGGCACCCATTCCTGTTCGGGGGCGGCGTTGAGGCGATTGAGGTCGGAGTCGGCCTTCCAG
>JARLHX010000230.1 GCA_031292035.1 Negativicutes bacterium
TGCGCTGGTGGCCTATTGGCTCGAACGGCTCGAACCCAAAGCTTATTTGCCTTTGGTCATCACTCACGCCACCTTGAGCGCCAGCGGGCTGCTGGCCGTGCTGCTGCGCAAACTGGGCCAGCCCGCCAGCCTGATTCGCAGCCGCAATCTAGCTCGCTTGGAAGACGCGCTCAAGGAACTGGGCCGGCTGACTCCCACCCTGGTCCTCGACGAGGCTCAACTTTATCCGCCGGGCGCGTTGGACGAAATGCGTTTGCTCCTGGGCCTCAATCTGGCCAGTCAGCCCACCTTCGCGCTGGTGCTGGTGGGAGACCTCTACCTGCAGGACACTTTGCGCTTGCAACAACACAAGGCCCTTTACTCCCGCATCAGCGCCCACTGTCAGTTGCCGCTTTTGGAGCGCGCCCAAATCGAACCTTATCTGACCCACGGCTGGCGCCAGGTCGGTTTGGAACGTCCTTGCCTGAGCCCGGCCGCCTTGGACTTGCTGGCCGGCGCCAGCAATGGCAATCCACGGCTGCTCAATCTTCTGGCCCGCGCCGCCTGGATCGCCGCCGCTCAGGCCGGCGTCAATACCATCGGTCCCGAACAAGTGCAAACCGCTCTGAATTTGGTTCCCTCCGCACGCGATAAAATCAACCCCTAATCCTCTGACTCATGAAACCCGACATCTCCGTCTTGGAGAAACTTCAAACCGCCTATGACCTGGTGGCTGACGTCTTGGGCCAGGCGCCGCAGCTTCACGACCTCCATCTGGATCAGGCATTATTGGTCTTGGTTTTGGCGATGAAACGAGCCCGGCGTTCCCCAAAATTACACGCTCCCCGGCGCCCAGACTATCGCGAACAACAACTGCCCTTCTAGTCCATCGGCCATTCTGTAGTCCGGTCAGGCCTCCGGGCCTGACCGGACAAGGAACCAAATCGCCGTCACCCACGGATTAACCCGCAGTTAAACCACCCGTTACCACGAATTAAACAGCCAGTTCCCTCACGGCAGATTTAGGCGCGCCACACAATTCGGGCACGGCGCAAATCACTTTTGCGGTAAAGCTGCCGCCGGAACTACGGATCAAGAGATACCAGCCGGCACCAAATTACACGGTATTGCTGCATGGCGACACCAGCGTCAGCGGCGCCGGCGTGCTGAATCTCGCAAACTTTGGGACGGATTATTACTCGAGCAGCAATGCCGTGCTCGAAATCTGGAAGGATAAGTTCGGTCATTTTGGCCTTGGCGACGGCTGTGATGACGCCACCAAAGCGCCGGGCCAGGGAAGCTGGGTGGCCTTGGGGCCGGGCTGCAATGGGGACACCAACCGGATTTCCCTCAGGTGGAATGTCAGCCTGGGCCGTTCGTTTGACGGATTGGCGGCCGGCCAGTTGGCGTTTGCCGAGGCGGGTCTGTCCCGGGGGGCTTATACGCCGTCAGCCATTTATTATAATGGCTTCATGACCAACCTTTATGCCACCGAAACGCTGCTTGCGACCAACGCGCCCACATATGTTACAAACAGCGATGATACCATTACAACGAATCTATTTATCCCAGTTCAATCGCAAAACCTTTGGGCGCAGGTCACCATCAGCACCAACCCGGCAACGATCCCGGATGCTGATGTGGAATTTTGCGCCACCTATGTCACCAACGCGGACGACACCATAACCACAAATCAATTTGTCACCGTTGCCTCTGAACCAGTCTGGACACAAATCATCAACCTGGCACCAACCGATACCTCGGCCCGGCTCTATCCCAGCATCGCGCTTTATACCAATTGTCTGGTGCCCGTAGTGCTGGTGCAAAGCCTGGTGCCGTACGCGGTCACAAACTCCGCTGGCCAGCTTTACACGAATTACGACATGCCTATACGACAGTTAAAGGCGTATCAGACATTTGTGGACGTCGTTGCGCCGGATACGAATCAAACCATTTTGCGGTTTTACCATGCCTCGGACGTGGGCCAGCAACGGGATTACACCGGGCTTTACACCCATTTTGCTCACGGCCCGTTTGTGACTTATACCATTCAAAACCCAGAACCGGCTACGGCGAGCAAGCTTAACATCATTGAGACCCGCGATGGCAATTCTTCAACCCAGTCACTGGTGAAGGCAAGCAGTCCGACCGGCGTGACGTGGACCCTAACATTGGGCGCTGGCGCCGAGCAGCGGCTGGAAACGCGAAAAGTATCTTTTGTAGGCTCGCCAACGCCAACCGACCGAATTGAGTCAAACTCCATTGCGTATGCCAGCAATCCTGATTTGCCCGCCTTTCAATGTCAGGAAACATATCATTATTATCCTTGGGGGTGGGAGTTGAAGGAAACAAAAGTTCCGGGAAATACGGCGGACCTAGTTACGACTTACGATTATTATGATGATCCCAACGAACAAGTCCAAGACAGCGACACCGGCTTATACGGCGCGTGGGGATACGGGCAGTTAAAGTCCATTAAATATCCTGATGGCTATTGGGAAAAGCGCGTTTATAATTCAATCGATTGCTTTGCCGAGGGAGAGCAACGATATTATGCGGGCGAAGCAATGTGGACCAGTTACTATCCAGGGCTGCTGCACTATATGTTCCATCCGTATCTGGACGGTCGCGATGGTGGCGCGGCCTCACCGGATCAAGCTTCGCCGTTTAATACCTCCTTTATAATCATCGGCTACGGGGAAGAAAATGGCATGCTGGACACCGGCGCGCGCCTGGCGACCACGTGGGACGGGGTTGGGCAAGCAATGGTAAATAACCAAACAACCGAGATTTGGGACGCCAAACCTGACTTCGCCGACGATACCACAACGTCCGCGAACGTGAGTTTAATCGATAGTGTTGACACATGGGTCGGTTATGGTTCGGTTACGACCGATCATGCATCAACCGCGCCCTTGGGCCTCAGCGGGCACCCATGTGCCGTGAACAATCATCTTGGTGTTGGCCATCCTTCGACTATTCACTATTACGACCATGGAACGTTCCAAGCATCAACTGGAAGCTTTACCGTGGCACCAACAAACCATCTATTTGATGCCTCAACGGTCAATCAGTTTCCGGATTTTTGCGAAACAATGTACAACATGAACGGCGAACGGATTTTGCCGGCCGGGGATTATTATGAAAGTCTGGACGGACACGTTAATGGGGATGAAGGAACATCTTGGGATGAATCACCCCTCGGTTCAAGAATCGGACCAGAAATGGGAATTGAGCTATTTCCGAACCAAAGTGTGAAACAAAGCAAGATCTATCGAGGTGGCGATTTAGCCGCCACAGAGCAATTTGTATATGCCGGTGCGTTGGGAGGACAATCCGGCTATATTATTGATGATAATCCGAATTGGAAAACGCTAAACCGATACCGTTACTACAATGACAGCCTCGGGCGTGCCACCAATATTGATTATGTTGATGTAATTACGGGTCAGGCCAGGACCGTGTATTCAGCAGACTATCGCGGTGCCGGAAACATTGATGGCGAACTGTTATTGTCAGAGACGGACGATACTGGAGTGAAGCATATTTACGGATATGATGCGCTGAAGCGTGTTTCTCAAATGACACTGGCCGGTCACGGAAGCCAGCCCGACCAGGTTGTGCAATATGCATACAATGCCGATGGAATGACATTATTCCAAACCACGACGTCCAGCGACCTGACGCAAACAAGGTCGTGGGCTTATGATATGAGTGGCCGCATAACAAACCAGGTGGATGAGAGTGGGATAGCCATTCAGACATCATACAGTGCCAACAGTCGGGTAATTACCACCATCCACCCTGGCGATATTACTTCAATACAGACCCTGTTTCCCGACCGCCGTCCCCAGTCACTGAGCGGTTCGGGAGTGGTCAATCAATACTACAGTTATAACTGTTTCAACGATGAAATAGGGCTTCCCATGGCAAATCAACGGACGTTTTTTGGGCGTGATAATTCGCCCAGATGGGAAAACCAGGCGAAAGACTGTTACGGTTTGGATGCTTGGAATGAAAGGCCGGCGGCTTCCGGGACGGCAAACACGATCTGGCAGCATAAAATAAGTTATCGGAACGGATGGCTTTCATTTATAAGTAGTTCAGATGGCAATCCTATTTCTTCTTACAAGTATGATTTGGCGTCAGGCAATGTATCAATGCAGCAGGAACAGCCATATTACAGTGGGATTTATAACGAAGAAACATTCTGCGCAACGGCTTGGCTCACCACGAGTGACCCAGGAGGGGCGGTAATTGACCCGAGCCAATTTAGGGTATCGACGTCGGATACGTTTATAGTTCAAATAGGCGGTCGCGCATTTCGGGCCACAACAAACGACATTTGCCTGAAAGACAACGCTGCTGATCGGACTGTACAAAGCATACATCTGGAGCAGTTGAACGGCTTCGCGGCGGGGGAAACTGCGCGAACATTCGATTTTGACGCCGATGGCAACGAAACGATCACGACGACCACCGTGGAACGCGATCAAAATAGAGTCACCGTTAGTACTTGCCAAACGAACACGTCCGCGCAAACGGCGACAGCCGTGTATCAGAATGGGCGCGTCATCTCTGCTAGTACATTATCGGTGGCAAAACCGACCCTCTATTCATACGACAGCTTGGGACGCACCAACCTCATCGAGGACCCGCAAGAGAACGACACCCGCATGACCTACGATTCAAATACGGGTTGGATGACAGGCGTGATAGATCCGGCGGGTCACACTACAACCTATGATTACTATGGTGTGACAGAGGCAAATGCAGGTAAACTTAAGTGCCGGACGGACGCTAACCTTAGAAAGACGTATTTTTCGTATACTCCTCAGGGCCAGTTATACCAGACCTGGGGTGACGTGCCTTACCCGGCCGAGTATCGTTACAATGAATTTGGTGATTTGACAAATCTCATCACGTTTCGAGGCGGTAGCGGGTGGACAGGTTCTTCGTGGCCGAATCCAGATTATAATACGGGTGATAATACATATTGGGTTTATGATCCCGCCAGTGGCGCACTGCTTTCAAAAATGGACGCCCAAGGGCGGTCAGTAAACTATACTTATGACATCACTACAGGCCGATTGTTGACGCGTAGTTGGGGTCGGACGGTGGCTGGCGTGCCCGTCACCGTGACCAATTGTTACAACGGGTTCGGCGAGTTGACCAAACAGGATTATAACGATGGCACTCCGACGGTGCAGTTAGACAACTACAACCGGGCTGGCCAGCCTCGGGAGATCGTGGACGGCGCTGGTACGTGCGAGTTGACGTACGATGGCGCGAGCCGGCTACTTTCCTCAACCTATGGTGCCGGACCGTTGGCAGGTGTTACCATTGCCAATCACTTTGACTGGCGTTATGGACGCGACTCCGTCAAGGTCTTGGGGTTGGGTTCAGAAGGAACTACAACCTTGGAGGATGACTACGGATACGATCCGAATTCTGGCCGCTTGGCCACAGTTTCCAGTGGCGGCTGTTCGGCGAACTACAGTTATGTACCCAATTCCGACCTCTTGCAAAGCACTACCTTCAAGAACGGATCCACAACTGTTCTCACCACAACGCGCAGTTGGAATTATGGCTTTCAACTCGCCAGCATTGCCAATGCCGTGGACGGCAAGCCCGTCACGTCGCACGCCTACACCTACGACAACGTCAACCGGCGGACGGAAGCGAAATTGGAGGATGGCTCGGCGTGGAATTACAACTACAACGACCGCAACGAACTGACCGGGGCCAATCGTTACTGGTATGATTCGCGGCCGGTGAGCGGCCAGCAGTTCGGCTACAACTATGACAACATCGGCAACCGCACTTGGGCTCAGTTTGGTGGGGACACTAATGGCAACAATTTGCAGACCATCAGCTACGCCGCCAACAGCCTAAACCAATACACGAGTATCGTGACGCCGGGCCTGCAGGACATCATTGGTGCGGCTCTGGCGACGAACTGCGTCACGGTCAACGGCGGTGTGGGCGATCGACATGGCGAATATTTTCACCGCCAGATCAGTATCGCAAACACGAACCAACCGGTCTGGCAGAACGTCACGAATATTTCAGGAATATTCGCGAATCATGGTGGCCTCCTTTTCCCGGCGAACAACCAAACGCTAGTATATGACGCGGATGGGAATCTATTGAGTGACGGTATCTGGGTATATCAGTGGGATGGAGAGAACCGGCTCATCTCCATGTGGACGACGAATAATGGTATTGCGAATCTTGCCAGTTCAAATTGCTTAAGATTAGATTTTGCATATGATGGAATGGGACGGCGAGTACAAAAGATTGTCTCTGTATGGATAGGCTCAAGTTTTATCGCGCAATCTACAAATCATTTTATATATGATGGTTGGAATACAATTGCAGTCTTAAATTCTCAATCAGCCATCGCTCAGTCTTTTATGTGGGGTAACGACTTGAGCGGAACGATGAATGAAGCCGGGGGAGTTGGTGGATTGTTAATGGCCGAAATCTCAGGTACGAACTGTTTTGCTACTTATGATGGTAACGGGAATATTACAGCCCTAATTAATGCTGTGGGGAATTCAACGGTCGCGCGATACGAATATAGTCCCTTCGGACAACTCATCCGCGCAACAGGCCCTTTGGCGATGCAAAATCCGTTGACGTTCTCAACAAAATATAGAGATCAAGAGACCGGTTTATTTTATTATCCCAATCGGTTCTATAATCCAGAATCGGGCAGATGGCTTTCACGCGACCAGGGCAATGACCCCAATTCCATCAACCTATACTGTTTTGCTTTAAACTCCCCTAATGGCACAATTGACCCAGACGGAAATGGTGCTATTTCCCAATTTGGGCGCCTCGCCTTTCTTAGTATAATAACTGCCGTAAAATACTACCAACAAGCAATTCTTACTCCCGATCCTGAGCAACGAGCGGTTTGGGTTGAGAGAGGGAACGAGGCTTTGCACGGGATGGCGGAAACTGGTGAGAAAAATGCGAAAGACGCGGAGGCTATAGAGCGCATTGCCATTGAGAGGGTTAAAGGCATTAAGATTGCTAATTTCCCAAATAGATGGGCCGGGAAAGGAAAAAACCTCGCCCGCAATGGAGGGAGGCTGGGTAGGTCTATATTCGTGCCTCTGGCCGTCGGAATGATGGTTGGTGCAGCGTACCAAGAGGCCGAGGCAGGTGCGGTTGACCATCTAGCGGGAGATGATAGGTCTGCCACGAGTCAAATGTATAGAGACCTCGATAACGGCGACGACGCTTATGCCGATCTTGACGCCATTATATCTGCGGCAGAGTCAACCGGTTCGACTGATGAGGGCGCCCTGATTGCCGTCGCGGTAAACTTTGAGGCTGAGGAGGTATATTCGTCACCCGGCTCTGCCTCTCAAAATCCCTATGCAGACGTTTCGTCGGAATCTTATGATACAATAACAATCAAACAGTAACGCAAGAGTACTTGACGTATCGATGCCCTATAACGTACATTTTGAAATATGCGGGTGCCGAGAAATGACATGGCTTCGAAAATTGGGCTATATTATGCGAATCTGAATTGCAAGGGTCATCTTTTTGGTTTCGGTGCACTCGTAGATAAGGTTTTGAGGAAGGAGTTTTGTTCCAAGAGAGAGATTTTTGGGGGCATCCCAGTTTATTTTATTGAAAGCAAGGAAGATTTATCATTTGCGACGTCAATGCATTGAGAATGCTGCTAATGTATTAAAGACGAAGGCGCCGTTTTGGGAACAACAGATTAAAAGTATTTACGGATGCATTATGATTCTCGGTATGGGGCGGATGTTTTTCTCAGATCGAATAGGAAGGAGTTTCCAGATAAACCCATTAAAATTTACTTGGAGGGGGGAACGTGCAGCCGTAACTTTGGCGATGGGTCTTATTGCGGATCTTTGTATGGGATTGCTTTTACAGGGGCGATTTGGATATTTTGGAGTGAAAAATAATCGTTCGATAATTTTTATGACCACCGCCAGATTCCTGCGGAAGTGCAACTCAAACGGGGATTTCTCCAATCGGATTTCGTGGTGCTATCAGCAGATTGATCGAGCACGACCAGGGCGATGTCACTATGAACGATTTAGGCTGGAAGAGAGCATGAAGGGCAGGCCGGAGCCTGATCCCCAAAATTGGAGTTTTCAGTAAGCACGGGGGGCTTAGGTGAAAATTTTGGCGGTTGGGTTCGTTGTATCCCGTTTTGTATCCCGCGCGTTCAAAAAGGGGGCCAAAAGAGGCCATCAGGGCCGTTTTGGACAAAACTGTTGTCCAATGGAGTCCATTCGAGAACATCTGCTTACACGTAAGTCCCTAACATTCAGCCAGATTTACAGTCTGCCCCCGTTGGCCACTTGGGTAACCTACCAACCGATGCGAGGGGGGCACATTAAGCCACGTTTTAAACGGATTGTCAACCCGGTCACGCGGGAAACAATTTGGAACTTTTGCGCGCCAATCGTAAGCGTCCGGCGAAATGCCATGGTGGAGTGGCACGGAAGCTGACGAAAGAGAGATTTAGGCGGACTGGCGGTCGGCGTTACGTTTGGCTTTGAGCCA
>JARLHX010000231.1 GCA_031292035.1 Negativicutes bacterium
CGCGATAAACAGCGAGCCGGCCGCCATGCCGAACAGGCCGGCGCTGAGCAAAAAGCCGATCTGCGCCCCGCTCAAACTCCACTGCGCCGACACCGAGGCGGCGGTAAAAGCCATCACCAGCACGTCGAAGCCGTCGATCATGTTCAGCACAATACAGATACCAATGGCCAGGCACTGAAAACGGCTCATCGGCCCGATGTCGACGCGGTGTTTCAGATCGACGCTCATGAGCGGACCTCCCGGCCGGTAACGAGCCGAGGCAAGAAGAAAGGCACACGCTTGCACAGAGACAGGAGACGGACGGAACACAGGCAGTTCCGCGCCCTTGATAAGCCATTCATGACTGAACCCTTTTTGTAGTTTTTATTGCGGACGGTCAGGAGGGCTCCTGCCATCGCCGGGGTGCTAATAAAACCTGAAATGGATCCACAGACAAGAGAGCTGACAGCAAAATAGATAATCGAAGTCAGCCAAAAGTCTTTAAAGTCAGCCTGAATATTTTGTTTTTTTGTTATTTATCAAGTAATTAGACATTTAACATCGACCTGAAATTACTGTTCGATTATCGGTCAGCCTGTGCTCACAGGCGCTATAAAAGAGTATTAATCCCCCGATCAATGGATCCAAAAACCTGTGGCCTCTATCCACGTCTGTCACCGAGCCCCGGATTAACGCCAGCCTCCCACGAAGCTCGGATCATTCTTGTTCCAACAACTGAGCGGGTATGGCTTCTGCCACAAAGAAAAAACGTTGAACCTGTCGACTCGATAGCTTTTTGCAAGGTATTTTTATTTCGGAGACCATCACCATTAGCGATTTGGCACCCGTCGGTATCATCGATAGGAATTGCCAATGCACTGGCCCATGCAGCTCGAAGACGGCTGTATGTATTCTCTCGTGCTGATTGAAAGCGTCCCACTGAGCCAATCGAGTGGTTGTCGCGTCAACGTCTAACTAAGCCGCTTGTTTCTCAAGCGGTTCCTCTCGATCCGGATTCAACATCACAGTCCCTATCGGTTCCCAGTTGCATGTCTGACCCAACGATCACCAAAGTAATTATAATGTCTAATCACTTTCCCTCAGGTTGTCTTGGCGCCATGGCAAAACGAAACCCCGCCACACTCGAATCCCCCGCTTTGGAAGCCTACGCCAATGCTGATATCGTCCTCGATGATCTGATCGGCTATGCCCTGCGTAGAGCCCAGATCCAGGTATTCCAGCACTTGGTCGAACAGCTTAATGAATTCGACCTGCGCCCGGCTCAGTTCTCGGCACTGGCAATCATCGATCAGAACCCCGGCCCGACCCAGACCGAGCTTGCCCGCATTCTCGCCATCGAGCCGCCACAAGTCTTGCCAATTGTGAACAAACTCGAAGAACGCGGCCTGGCATTGCGTGTACGCTGCAAGCCAGACAAACGCTCATACGGATTGTTCTTGAGCAAGGCCGGAGAAGCGCTGCTCAAGCGACTCAAACAGGTGGCGGCGCAAAGTGATATTGACGCCTCGGCCAACTTAAATGCCGAGGAGCGGGAACAGCTCCTGAGGTTGCTACAGAAGGTTTATAGCAAGCCGGTTGGCGAGGAATAGAAGTTCAGATACCCGTCCAATCAAGTGCCCAGGCATCGATCAACGTGCCACCCACGCTGAAGTGCTCGTCACTGGCGTACTGCGACCACTGCGCCAGCGACTTGATGCGCTGGAAGAACAGACGCCCAATATCCTGGTTGAACAGACGGTCTCGGTTCTGACTGAAGGGCGAGTGATCCCACACCCGTTCGTCCATCGACAGGCCGACGAACCAGCGAGGAATACAAAACCTCGAAATCAGATTCCATCTATACCAGGATCGTATCAACCAGCTCACGCAGTGGGCCAAGCGGGTGATCCTTGGGAATGCGTTGCTCCAGCGTCGTGTAACTGAACAGGTCGTTTTGCTTGAGATCGGGTCCACGCATCAGTGAGGTCTTTCGCTGACATTGAAGAACATGACGGGGAGTTTGCCAGAACCAAATGCGGGGTCGGCCTTTTTCAACAGCCTGTTAGGGCGAGCGGACGGGTGATGGACCGGCTCAACGATGGGAATTAAAGAAAGGGCAACACCGCATCGCCCTTCCCCATCAACGTCAATCGATAGTCTGCCTCCGGAAGCAAATAATCAAAGAAAAAACGCGCCGTCTGACATTTGCGAACGTGGAATTCATCATCAGTGCGGCCCAACGCTAACCGCCAGGATCGCAACCAGACATGCCCCATCAGCAACACACCCATTAGCGCCAGAAAATCCCCAGCCACCCGGTATGGGCGTTCGGCATCCTGACTGTCCATCAAACCGCGAACCTGCTCTCCCACTCGTTCGCAGAGCATGAGCAGGCGCTCACCGTCCTGATCCTGTACCTGCCGCGCCTCCTCACGAATAGGGGCCAACAGAATTTCCAGTCCCTCCCCACGATCAGCCAGCACTTTACGCAGCAGCAGATCATTGGCCTGAATTTCGTTGCTGCCTTCGTAGATCATGGCGATGCGGCTGTCGCGCAGGGTTTGCTCGATGGCATAGTCGGCGGTATAGCCATAACCGCCGAATACCTGCAAAGCCTTGCTGCTCAGGCGAAACCCCTGATCGCTGAAAAACGCCTTGATGATCGGTGTCAGCAACCCCAGGCGTTGTTCCACCAACCGACGCTCGTCACCAGTGGCTTGGCTGGCTGCATCGAGCAAGTGCGCCGTCCAGTAACCCAGCACCCTCATGCCCTCGGTGTATGCCCGCAGTTC
>JARLHX010000232.1 GCA_031292035.1 Negativicutes bacterium
ATCCTCGAAGAACGTCGGCTGCCGCCCATTGCCCCGCTGGGTAATGTGGTGCGGGATGCCGGGAAGGACGACTCGGGGTAAGCGTGCCATGCCTTTCGGATAGTCTGGATTGGGGATTTAGTAAAGTGTCACCGTAACCCCAAACGAAAGCCTGGATCATCACGCAACGTGTCGAGGTCGTCCGCGTCTTCATAGCCACAGCAGATCGCCAGAATACGTGCCCGCAGGATGTCGTCCAGCTTGTGGGTTATCCGGGCGGGATCGCGCCGGTCGGCAATGCAGGCGGCCAGTCGCGCGCAGATCCCCATGGCGCGCTCAGCCTGCGCCAGCAGCAGCACGCCGCCATCCGAAGTCAGCCGACCGCCGTCAAACGCAGCTGTGACTTTCTTGCGTCCGACCGCTGGAAACGAAATCGGGGTGGCGCTATCATCGATCTTGGCGGGTGTGGCCTGTGGCATTTTATGCCTCGTTGCAGGTTGGTTTAGACACCCAATTTCCTACAACAAGTCAGTGCTTTATGCCACTCCCGCCAACCAATCCAGGTGACCCCTGGTGAATAAAACGGGCTAACATTCGGGCGAATGCTTGCTTGGCTGTGGCTTGCGCGCTTCTTTGCTGTTATCGTCAGTCAAAATCGGACTTACAACGATGCTCGCCAAGCGCACGTATTAGAGTTGGTGTATAAATATGAAACTTAACCTAAACCACCCCCTCGCAATAATTAACGTTCCAGTAAGTGCTGAAAAGATTAATTCTTTGGCGCTGCCAATTATTTACAAGGGTATAGATAAAAACAATAGCGAAATTGTAGAATTTCTTAGCATAGCCGATAACTTGAATTTTGTAATATATAATCATAATTCAATCGTAGAAAATTCATTTATCTTAGGTTCATACAAAAAACAAAAAATTTATATTTTTGGAAAACTTATTGATCTAATGATAGATATGGCCCTTGGACGTCTTTCATGCCAATATAACTTTAATTTCTATTATTATTACTACGTTACGCTAAAAGATACGTCTAATACTGCGATTTATGATGGAATTTGGCATCAGATCGATTACAAAAAGTTTCAGACCACCGCATGCGTTATGTCTGTACTATCAGCTACTGCGCAGTTATATTTTAATGTTGGGCTGGATGAAGTACGACCAATGTCGAAAATCGTCGAGTATCATTACGGAAAATCACATGAATTCAGAATTGGGCTAAGAGATATCATTGATAATGAAAAAGAGAGAGATACTTGCAGAAATACAATAAAAAACTTTGACAAAAATATGAAATATAACTGTTTTTTTAGGATGAAAGAGGCGACAATTAGTGGAAATGAAAAATTGGCTTGGGAAATATGGAATGATTTTTCAGAAAAATGGAACTTGATGCTGTCTCAATTTTCAATTGATCGGGGAATTACCAATGAATAGATTAACTATTAGTGAGTGCGTGGAACGTATAGAAATTTTCAAGAGCAATATGGGCCAGTCAGATTATAACACTTCAAAATTAATTCTGATGCGTACAGGATGCCTATATAGACGAGCGCTACAAGATATTGGTATTACGCCGGACGAAAAATTGTTTGTTGAGCAGCTTATAGAAAGAGAGCCAGTTGATCTATGGAGAATTTGACCCCAAAATTTTGATAGATTACATTGTAGATCGATATATCAGCGATATATATGCACGAAAAGCGCTTCGCGAAGCTGTGTGGATTGCTTGGGCGTCTTAGGCAGGGTAAAAACGTGCAAAACCGCGACATGCAAACTTGGTTGGGTGCGGATGGCTATGCGCAGTATGAAGCTGACTGGGCTGCACAGAAGGATTTGCGCGACGATCTGGCAAACAAGCCCGTTGAGAGCCCGATTCGAAAGTTTGTCATGCGTAGCAGTACCTTGCGGTTCGGCGCGTGATCATCCGAATGGAGGCTATGTGGGCCCAAGTGGTTGAGGAAGCGATTGAGGTTTCCCAGTCCTTGGCCAGTCGCCTGCACCGCCCGAGCCATGCAAAGGTGCGTTCGACCACCCATCGGCGCGGTAGGAGGACGAAGCCCTTGGCGGCGTCGGATCGCTTGATGATCTCGATGGTCCAATCGCCATGGCCCTTGATGGCCTGCCTGAGCTTGTCGCCAGCATAGCCGCCGTCGGCGAAAACGTGTCGGAGCCAGGGAAAACGGAAACGCACCGCTTTCAGCACATCGGCAGCCCCGTCGCGGTCCTGGATATCGGCGGCATGGACCAGAATGAAGATCAGAAAGCCGCAGGTGTCGGTGAGGATGTGGCGCTTGCGTCCATTGACCTTCTTGCCGGCATCAAAGCCACAAATTCCGCCACTTTCGGTGGTTTTGACGCTCTGGCTGTCGATCACGCCAGCGCTTGGCGACGCTTCACGTCCCTCGATCTCGCGCAGGTTCATGACCAGCACGGTGTTGATGCTCTCGAACAGTCCGGTGTCGCGCCAGGTATAAAAATAGCGGCGCACCGTCGATACCGGCGGAAAGCATTTGGGCAGCATCCGCCACGCGCAACCGCTCGAGGCAACGTAAAGCACCGCGTTCAAAACCTCGCGCATGTTGCTGGTCCGCCGGCGACCACCCGACTTGGCAGGCGGAATGAACGGCGCCGTCAGCAGCCACTCCCGGTCAGTCATGTCGCTTGGATACCGCAGCCCTTTGCGGCTATGCTCCTGACGGGCAATACCAGTCCATGCCATGATCCACTCCATCTCTTTGCAAAGAGGCGTGAATCATAAAAGGCTGGTATTGCTCAACAACTTTCGGATCGGGCTCTCAGGCGCTGAAACTGGCTGCCGAAATGATCGGCATCCGTAATGTACCCGGCGCCATTGCCGAGTTGGGCGTTTATCAGGGTGAAACCGCAGCTTTCCTTAATAGCTTGTTTCCTGATCGTATATTGCACCTATTCGATACATTTGAAGGCTTTGTCGAAGCCGATGTTTCGGCCGAGGTTGCGCAAGGCTATTCTGAAGCCCACGCCGGGGATTTCAAGGACACCGACGTCGCGCGCGTCTTGGCGCGCTTGCCTCACCCGGACCAGGTGACGCTTCATCAGGGATTTTTCCCCGCAACCACGGAAGGTGTCGAGGCGACATTTGCGCTCGTCAGCTTGGACGTCGACCTTTATGCGCCAACGCTTGCCGGTCTTGAATGGTTTTACAAGCGTCTTAACCCCGGAGGCTACATCTTTATCCATGATTACAACAATCTCCGCTATATGGGCGTGCGTCACGCGGTAGATGATTTTTTGACCAAGGTATCTGCGCCGGTAGTGGCACTCCCCGATTTTGCTGGATCACTCATAGTTCTTAAATAGGGCAGGGATCGGTGCAATGACGCCCCCCAGTGCAAGGGATATGATCATCGCGGCAGTGGTCGAGCGACATGAATGCAGGGCGGTCGCCGACAACCCGACAATCAGTGCGATTTCGCAGGGCTTCGGTTAGTCAATCCTATGCGATCAGGTTCTGAGAGACGCGCGCCCGATACATGTACACCGGGCGCGCCAAGAGGGTTTTCGCAGACAGTCGCGCGGGCCTCAATGGTTTCTGCTGTGGTTTACGCCCGGTCAGCGACGCAGCAGACGCAGGGCGTGGGCCTCGCGGGCCAGATCCTCGCGGAAATCGGGGTGGGCTATGGCGATCAGGGCTTCGGCGCGCTGGGCGAGAGTCTTGCCTTTGAGATCGGCGCGGCCAAATTCGGTGACGACCAAATGCGTTTCGTTGCGCAGCGTGGTGACCGGCCCGGTCAGCGAGGCGACGATGCGCGACACTTTGCCGCCGGCGGCAGTCGAGTGGCAGGC
>JARLHX010000233.1 GCA_031292035.1 Negativicutes bacterium
CAAAGCGGTAAGTCGTCGACCATACGGGCGGGTCGGTAATGTAGGTATGGGTCAGCACCCCATACATCACGTTTGGATTGCTGGCGGCAGCCGTCAAAGTGGCCTTCAACCAGGGTGCTGTATTCAGGTCAAAGACCTGTAAGGTTGTGCCGGCCGGTTTTGGTTGGCCGAAAGTGTACACAAACGTGCAGGATGAGAACGGCACTTGAAAGGAAAGCGTTCCGTTGACCATGCTGCCGGTTACACCGTTCTTTGGCATGCTGGTGGGGTCGGTTGTAGCCGAGACCGGCGTGTATCCAACCGGCATGCACCAGACGGTCAATTGGTCAGCCAGTGGCACGGAAGTAGCCGTGGGCGGTGGGGTAGTGGGCGTAGCGGGCGGAATGGTAGGGGCCACTGTTGGGCTGGGCGGTAAGCTGGTCGGCGCGGCTGTTGGCAGTGCCGCAGGTGCGATGCTTGTCGCCGCAGGTGCGATGCTGGTCGCCGCAGGTGGTACGCTTGTCGCCGCTGCAGGAGCGGCAGTTGGCGTGCTGCTGGAAGCGCAGGCGGACGTGAAAAGAACGGGCAGGACGATCAATGCAAACAAAATGAGCTTGGCGGCTTTGTTGCTAAACATCTTTTCCTCCTTGGTATTCTTGCTAGAATGATAAGGTATTCCAGGCAGAATTTGATCCGGACGGAATGAATTTCAGATTTGTGCGGGCAGGCTGATCTGACAGGCTGTAAATTTGAAGGCTGCAAACGTGCGAGTTGTTAAAGTAAAGGAGCTGTACGGATATCTATCACTATAATTCAGACCCACCCGTATGGATAGGTGATAGATATCACATAGTTTAGCACTTGAGCGGGTCTAATAACAAGGGGTCAGGGTTAAGTATTCGGTTAAGACAGGAGCGGGCTTTTCAACTGATGGGAGAATTCGGCAGCTCTTCCATAAACCGGCCGGAGATTTGCGGGATTTCAAATCGAAGCTGATCCGCCTGGTTGATCGTTCCAGGTCTTTCCACCCAGGCCACCAGGCCGCGCAGGTGTTTGGCGGATTCGACGAATAATTCGACCAGGCTGGAGCGTTCGGGAAAATGGCTCTGGATCACCTTGCCGGGGTGGATGCAGGGGTCATTTTCGCTGTCAATCACCAGCACCGTATCATCCGGAAAGTACAACCGGCTGGATGGCGGGATCATCGTCAGATCTGGGATGCCCTCGATCAGCAAGTTCGCCCCCAGCCATTCGGGTTCGAGCGCCGACAGGTCCATCCGCCGGGCGATTTCTTGCAGTTCTTCGACCGAGATCAGCGATACTTGCCGGGCGTTGCGGATTTCTGTGCCGCGCCGGTAATTGGGTGTGCGGCTGTCTGATTTATGTGTCAGCCCGGCATGACGGTCGCCTTCCAGACCGGCAAAAGTGACCTTTACTTGCGCTTGAGCGGTGGTCACCAATGAGCTGGCCTCCAGCCCTAACAGCACCTTCACCACCGTTCCATTAAGCTTATTGATAATTTTCATACCACTCTATGTAATGTCTCAATTTTTATTGAATTCAAATTGACTGAATTATCAGAGGGGATTAAAAGCATAGGTATATTTCTCTTTTTTATTTCTTCCTTTTTATCCCCTTTTTCCCTTTATCCCCTCCATCCCCTTTATCCCTGTTTCATTTTGCTTCTTGTCTTATCTTGTTCATTTAACAATTTGTACCCAACCGGCGTTTTTCAAAAAATGCGCGCCGCATCTCCAGGGCCGTGCTCAGGGCTTCGATCAGTTGGCGGGCCTGGTCGGGCGTAATAAAACAATTGATCTCATCCGCTTTAAATAATTTTTCACATTGTGGGCAGTTTTCCAGGATCGAGACGCCGATATTATCCTGAAACCTGCTGTCATTCCGGTCGAAATAAATGCTGACTTCCAGGCTGTCATCCAGCAGCGAGATCATTTTCCCCTCCTCTGAAAGGTAATCCGGACATCCAATCCTCTATATTCTACCCTCATTTGTGGCTAATGAGGTTATGGAATAAACCAGGGCACGATGTGGCTGGCGATATCCGGCGACATGCGGGCTCCGGCTGCCAGCAAACTCCAGATATAGGGCAGGATCACCTGCCGGCGCGGGTGGTGGATGACACGCGCAATGCGTTTGGCGATGTACTCCGGGCTCATCAGTCCGATCGGTTTGCGTACGCCTTTTTCGCCCGCGCTCACCTTCTCAAGAAAGGGGCTGAAATTGGTCGTGACGTAACCGGGGCAAAAAGCGGTTACGTGAATGTGGTAGCGGCGGACTTCCCGCATCAGCGCCTCGCTAAAGCCGATCACGCCAAACTTTGTGGCGCTGTACAGGCTGGTGCCGGGTAAACCGATCAGCCCGGCGATCGATGAAACGTTGATGATGTGACCGGAACCGTGCCGCACCATGGCCGGCAAAACTGCCTGGCTGCATTCGATCACTGCCGTCAGATTAACCGCCACCTCTTCGCGCAGCTGCTCCGGTTTTAATGCAACCACCGGGCGGTCGTAGATAACGCCGGCGTTATTGATCAAAACGTCGATCTTACCCCACCGTTCCAGCGTCGTTTTAACCATGCACTGGATTGCTTCGCATTTGCACACATCGGTCGGCGCCAATATGGCTTGCCCGCCGCCTGCCAGGATTTCATCAACCGTCTGTTGCAGCAGTTCAACCCGCCGGGCAGCCAGCGCCACGCGCATCCCTTCGGCAGCCAGGCGCAGCGCCGTGGCCCGCCCGATCCCGCTCGACGCCCCGGTAATTAAAACAACCTTATCCTCTTTGAATTCTGCCATTAATCGATTACCTTTGCTTATGATCGTTCACTAAGCTGGATGTTTTCCCCAGGCCAGGGCATTAAAAAGCTTTTGGCCGGTTTCCGCACCGTAGCGGGCCATCAGGCGC
>JARLHX010000234.1 GCA_031292035.1 Negativicutes bacterium
CCTCTGGCAGGACACCGGGATTTTTATTGCGGGCAGACTCAACGCATTTATCAAGGATGTATTTTATCCCTGCCCGCGTGAGCCTTTCCCCATGCCGATTCGGGAACAGCGGATACGAGTGCTTGCTGCTGCCAGTCAAGCCGGCGTCAGAAATGTATTGGCGCACGATGGTAGCTGTCGGCTCCATGAGCGGGACTATGCGCGTTTTGCCGCCCTTGCCCGTAATCTTGATAGTTGCCGGCGGCTCTGCTCTGAAATCCCCAACGGAAATGTCAGCCATCTCCTGAACACGAGCGCCAGAGTCGTACATCAGACTCAGCAAAACCATGTCCCTGCGGCCAGACATCTTTCTTGCGTCGGGTTGTTCCAGTATGAGCTTCACGCCTTCTGTTGACATGTAATTGACGGCTCCCGATTTCCCCCTTTTCTTGGGAATCGAAATCACCAACTGGTACTGGTTGAGGCGCATCACGTCTTCCGTCTGCATGAAGCGACAAAAGGAGTGAAGCGCCGCAAGACGCTGGTTCCTTGTTGAGACGCTGCAATGACGTTCACTTTCGAGCCAGGAGAGGAACGCGCATACCAGTTCCCTTGTCAGCAGTTCGAGCGTCATCTTCTCCGGAAGCGTATTTTCTTGCGACTTGCAGTATCTTATGAACAGCAAAAAAGTGTCCCTGTATGACAGGATTGTATTTGGACTGGCACCTGCCTCGCCGGGAAGATATTGGGCAAGGAACTTGCTCACGTAATAAGGGAAATCCGCTGCTTTTTTCATTACCGATCGCCCCCTGGAATTACAAAGGCGGCAATAGCGTTTGTTTTCTCAATAATTTCAGGGAACCTGTCCTGCGTTAGCCTGACATACTGCCCTGTGGCTGATACCGACGCATGGCCAAGATAGGTTGACAGGAGCGGCAGGGCACAGTATATGTCCATCCCTTTGTCCGTCATGGCCTTCAACGAATAAACCGAAAATGTGTGGCGAAAATCATGCACTCTGGGACCCTTGCCGCGCCCGCCGTGTGAGATCCCCGCCGCCCAGACCACTTTCCTGAACCATGTGTAGATATTGTCCTGACTGACTACGCGGCCGTCCCTGTGAGCAAAAAAGGGGCCTTTGTCGTCTTTCGATATCTTGTGGTAAGTGGCACTGTATTCGCGAAGTACAGCCAACAAGGAATCCGAGAGTGGGATGAGCCTGTCTTTGTTGAACTTTGCCATCCGGATAACGAGGATGCCATTGTCAAGATCAGTGTCACCGAGTCTAAGCCCAAGGGCCTCGGATATTCGCAGTCCGCAGCCCAGAAGCAGTCTGAAAAGCACCGGCAGCATCACTGGCATCATGGAAGGGGCTCTTGCGC
>JARLHX010000235.1 GCA_031292035.1 Negativicutes bacterium
ACCCGGGCTCGAGATTTGTTGCTGTTGCCCGATCAGAGCGAACGCTCGAATGACGACTGGTTCAGCCTGCTCACCCTAAATCTCGAGCCATTGCCGGCATTCGACCAATCCGCCTACGCGGGAATTGCCCCATCGCCGGCACGGGCATCGGCCAATGGCCAGGATCTTGTCACGTGGAAGCGGGAGGCCGCGGCGATCGATGAAGGCGGACGAAAAATCGTCTGGCTCCAACCGAGCCGTCACGAGGCCCCAAAGGTCGAGGTTGAGAGCGACTTTCCGGTCTTCACCAGCCCGGAAGAGATCGAGGCGTGGCAACCCAATCCGGAGTGGCCGGAGGTCCAGGGCGGCCGGGAACGAGGGCTGATCCTTCACAAGCTCCTTGAGGAGGTCTTGACCGGAGAAACGGCGGAGACCGAAGACGCACTGCGGGTCCGTGCGGCCGAATTGATCGGGCAACTGGGACTGGATGACGCCTCGGACCCTGGTGTTGGCCCCTGCGGCAAGGAATTGGCATCCACGGCCCTCGCGGGATTGATGTTGCCCGAGGTGGCGGCACTGCGGCCGATCCTTCATCCCGAAGTCTCCGTTTATGCTTCGGTCGTCGACGGTAATGACCTGACGCTCACGTCGGGGATCGCCGACGCTGTCGCGATCGGCGCGGATGGAAAAGTGGTCGCGGTCATAGACTGGAAGAGCGATGTCGTTCCAACAGCGGCGACGATTGAACTCTACCGGAACCAGGTCAGGGATTATTTGGCCGCCACCGGTGCCCCCACTGCGCTGATTGTCTTTGTTACCACCGGATTTATTGAGACTGTTTGTCTCCCTTAGACGCGGTGGATCATTTCATGAATCCAGAAAGATGGCGGGTGAGTGATCCGGAGTTAACTCGGATTTGCTGACAGCTTGGATTTTTGTCATCAGCCCGCCTCGGGATCGTCCGATGGCTTGTCGCCGCCCCTATTTTCGTGCTCCGGCACTTGCGGCACTCCCGAAATCACAGGAAGACCACACGCTCCCCGGCGCTGCTGACATTGGGGCCGTTGATTGACTTCATGACCAAAAAAAACGCTCTCTTTGATGTGACCAAATCTGTCATGCACCCAATATATATTGATTTCCAACAAACGGAGGAGATCTACATTGAAGAAACAACATGGAGTTTAAAATGTTTATTCTTAGTATTGCTAAGGCATTCCCACTAACAACAGCACTAATAGTATATAATTTTAAGAAAAAAGGTTTTGTTGACGGAATACTTTATTGTTTTTTGACGCTAATATCAACTATTTTATTACTTTTCTTTGGATTAATTGTAATCGCGTACTGGTAATGAAGAGTGCGAGAACGTAAGCCGTTATAACAAGACAGGGATATTCATAATGGGAAAAATATTTCCGAATATCGGTAATAAAGTTCAAGAAACAGATCTGCAAGTCAGACTTCGTACTTATAAAGAAGCAAAGACTCTGCAAAATAAAGGGAAATTGTTCAATAATATAGAGCAGAGCCATGATTACAAAGAAAAACATGACGAAAAATTAAAAGCAAGAAACGATAAAACACAAAATATTAACGACATAAATACATCTAGTTATGAAACTGCATTAGAGGTATTAGGAATTAAACATGGAATATCAAAAGAAAAAGCAGAGCGCGCATGGAAAGAACATATCAAGAGAAATCACCCTGATCTTGGCGGATCAACACGGGTATCGCAACTTATAAATACATCTTGGGATACGATCAAAAAATTTAACGGATGGAATTGAATTATATCCCCTTTCGTCGCTTATCTCTCTCGTTGATGTGATGTTTTATATTTACTAAATGCCCCTTGTCTACCGTTCATGATATTCATATTACGTTGCTTAAACATTACTCTGGTGCAGTCTATGCGGAATTACCCGCTATCATAGTGATGACGATTGAGTGGACAACAGAGCTTATAGCCTGGCGACCACCTGGGCTTTTGTCCTTATTACGGTTTCTTCTTTTTTATCAGTTTATAATATATATATCGTACTGACTGCAAATTATTACCACTAAACAAATACTAACGGTAAATATCATGGAGTATATGAATAATGTACAGTATAGAGGAATATATAAATGAGATAATAAAGCATTTTTTATTTTCAGTAATTTTTGCATTAATTATATTAATATCAATACCATTTGTTATATGGCATTTTTTTGGATGGTTTTCCATTGCAATTCCTTGTGCCATTATCATCTTGATTGCTGCAGCGAAGTGTGGGTGCACGCCTGCTTTTAAGGTGCTGCTTTGGGCCGTCGGCCCAAGGTGGAACCTGATCGCCAAATGGGCCGACGTTAATGCCAAACTGAGTTGCGGGATGAACGCGCTGATGTGGGCCTCCGTGAAAGGCCGCCTCGAAGCGATCCAGACGCTGCTCGCTAGGGGATGCGACGTCAATGCCATGACGAGCGACGGCATGACCGCGTTGATGATGGCCTCCGCGAAAGGCCACCGCGAAGTGGCGCAGACGCTGCTCGCCAAGGGGGCCGACGTCAATGCCAAAATGAACAACGGCAAGACCGCGCTGATAGGAGCCACCGAAGAAGGCCACAGCGATGTTTTGCAGACGCTGCTTGCCAATGGGGCTAACGTCAATACCAAGACAAACGACGGCATGACCGCACTGATGATTGCCTCCGTGAAAGGTTACCATGAGGTGGTGCAGGCGCTGCTCGACAAAAGGGCCGACGTCCATGCGAAGACGAACGAAGGCATAACCACGCTGATGTGGGGCTGCTTAGAAGGCCACAGCGAGGTGGTGCAGGCGCTGCTCGACAAGGGGGCCGACGTCAAAGTCAAAGCGAACGACGGCGAAACTGCGCTGACAATAGCGTCCGTGAAAGGCTACCATGAGTTGGTGCAGGCGCTGCTCGACAAGGGGGCCGACGTCAATGCCAAGACGAAAAACGGCTTTACCGCGCTGATGGGTGCCTCCGAGAAAGGCCACAACGAAGTGGTGCAGACGCTGCTTGCCAATGGGGCTAACGTCAATGCCAAGACGGACGACGGCATGACCGCACTGATGACGGCCTCCCTGAACGGTCGCATCAATGTGGTCAAAGAGCTAATCGCCAAGGGGGCTGACGTCAATATCAAGGCGAACGACGGCTATACTTCGCTAATGTTGGCGGATGACGCCAAGGTCAGAGCCTTACTGGTGCAGGCGGGTGCTAACCAGTAACCATTCAACACATCATCGGCTGCTTTTCAGGTGGGCGCTATTATACCACCATTTCGCCGAACCCTAATCTTACTGAACGGCGGTACCGTGTGGTGCCGCCGTTCTCGATATGCGTCAGGTGAGCAGGCGCCGAGAGCCATGGCGCGCGATTCGGATAGGCCCCGGTGGTAACGCTGCTGATTCCGGAGGAAGTCGCCCACCTATTCCGGGATGATCTCGCCCACCGATTCCGAAATGATGTCGCCCGGGATTCCGGGATGATCTCGCCCACCGATTCCGAAATGATGTCGCCCAGGTGGGGACGCCTCTGCTGGCCATGATTACGGTCCTTCCTTTTGCTTTGTCGAGGAAGGGTCCGATGCCAGCGGAGAGGACGACGATGCGCCAGGTGCGCGAGATTTTACGGTTGAATTTTGCGGCCGATTTGCCGAGGCGGGAGATTGCCCGACGGATCGGGATCTCCCCCTCGACGGTACGGCTGACCCTGGAGAGGTTTGCGGGAAGCGGTCTGGATTGGCCGTTGTCCGATGACGTCACCGATGTTCGGCTGGAAGCGCTGCTGTTCAAGGGATCCGGCAGCAAGCAGGGACATCGGAGCCACATCGAGCCGGACTGGGCGACGATCCATCAGGAGATGAAGCGCAGCAAGCACGTCACCCTGTCGATCCTCTGGGAGGAATACGCCGCTCAGCACCCCGGCGGATATCGATATTCCCGGTTCTGCGAGCTTTACCGGTCCTGGGAAGGCAAGCTGCCGGTGACGATGCGGCAGTCTTACGTCGCCGGGGAGAAGCTGTTCGTCGATTACGTCGGTGACACGGTGCCGGTGATCATCGACCGGCTGACCGGTGAAGTCCGCGACGCGCAGATCTTCGTGGCGGTGCTGGGCGCGTCGAGCTTCACCTATGCCCAGGCAACCTGGACGCAGACGGTGCCCGATTGGCTTGATGCCCATTGCCGGGCCTTTGCGGCGATCGGCGGCGTTCCGCATTTGCTGGTACCGGACAACACCAAGGCGGCGGTCATCCGGGCCTGTTTTTACGACCCGCAGGTCAACCGGACCTACGCCGAGATGGCGGCCCATTACGACACCGCCATCCTCCCGGCGCGTCCGCACAAACCGCGTGACAAGGCCAAGGTCGAAGCCTGCGTGTTGATCGTCGAACGCTGGCTGTTGGGGCGGCTTCGCCATCGGCAGTTCCATGGCCTAGCCGAGTTGAACGCCGCCATCGGCGAGATGCTGACCCAGTTGAACGATCATCGGCCGCTGCGGCGCCTCGGCGTCACAAGGCGGCAGTTGTTCGAGGAGATCGACCGCCCGGCCCTGAAGCCGCTGCCCGCCGAACCCTATGTCCTGGCGGAATGGCGCATCCGGCGTGTCGGCCTCGATTATCATGTCGATGTCGAAGGCCAGGCGATCCGTCACCCCAACATCCGCGGCGCGCGTTATTACCATTGAGGAAAAGCATGCTCACCCATCCGACCCTTGATCAGCTTCATCAGCTTGGCCTGTTCGGCATGGCCAACGCCTTCGACGAAATCGCCGCCTCCGATCAAGCCGCAACCCTGTCCTTCCCGGAATGGCTCGGCCTGCTGCTCGATCGCGAGGCCACCTATCGTCATGACAAGAAACTGGTGCGCCGGCTGCGTTACG
>JARLHX010000236.1 GCA_031292035.1 Negativicutes bacterium
AAAAATTAACATAAATTTATTAATATTAAATTTTTATAAAAAAATTTAATTTTAAAAAAAAAAAATTAAATTTTTTTAAAAAAATACAAAAAAAAAATTTTTTTTTTTTTTTTTTTTTTTTTTTTTTTTTTTTTTTTTAATTTTTGGGTTATTTTGGCCCCCCCCCCCCCCCCCCCCACTCCTCTCTCTTTGCCAGGCGGCACCAACTTTGGGTTTTGGTCAGGTGCCAACGGTGGGGGCGCCTCCTTTCAGCCCCACATCACATCCTATGATTATGATGGGCCGATTAGTGAGGGGGGCGGTGATGGTTATGGCCCTGACGGCAACAAGTACACTGCAGTGCGGCAGGTGTACACGGCATGGCGTGACGCTGCTGGCCTGCCCTCCCCCTGCCCCACGGAGGCTCCCGCGCCCCCTGTGGCTGACTATGGCATGTTGAACCTGACGGGGTACGCGAGTATGCTCTCCCCACAGCTTCCCAAACTGGTGACGTCATCCGTGAACACTGGCGACACCACCGCCAGCATGGAGTCCCTGGGACAGAACTACGGGTTTGTGCTGTACAACACCACTGTGCCCAACACGGGCGTGTCCCTCTCTGTCAACTTTGCTCGCGATCGCGTCAAAGTGTTTGTGAACGGCGTGCTGACAAAGACGATCAACCGTGGGGATGCGGTGTACACCCAGAGCGGCCTGGCGGCGGGGGACAGTGTGTGGCTGCTGGTTGAGAACATGGGACGCATTAACTATGGGCATGGCATGACGGACCCCAAGGGCCTGCTGCCTGGTGACGTCACGCTGTCGGGCAACACCACCGCCCTCGCGTTCACCGCCCGCACCGTGCCCTTGGAGGTGTGTTGCTGTTTTTTTTGGGTGTGTGTGTGTGTGTGTGTGTGTGTGTGTGTGTGTGTGTGTGTGTGTGCGCGTGCGTTGGATGTACTCAAGTCGTGCCCCCCCCCCCGCCCTCCCCTTGGATGCAGTTCGAGCAAGTGAGCACGCTGTCCTGGAGCAGCGGCCAGGCACCCACCGGCACCCCAGTGTTCTTCTCGGGAAGCCTTACCGTGCCCCAGGCCTCCCCTGTCCCCGACACATACATCCGGCTGCCGGGCTGGACCAAGGGCATCATGTGGGTCAACGGCTTCAACATCGGCAGGTACTGGAACCCCAAGGGACCCCAGAACAATTTCTACATCCCGGGCACACTGCTGCAGCAAGGTCCGCCTACGGCCTCCCAGTGTGTGTGTGTGTGTGTGTGTGTGTGTGTTAGTGCGTATCTGTGCTGTGGATGTGGATGTATGTGTGTGTACTGTG
>JARLHX010000024.1 GCA_031292035.1 Negativicutes bacterium
AACCGGGAAACTGCGCCTGGCTCGCCTGAATGCGTTCCGCCCACGCTTGAAAAATCGACTCCTTTCCCGGCTCCACGACGGTCGTGATCACTTCCGTGACGCAGGACAGCGGATCGAGGGAGTGCGTGGTCTCGTTGTCGGACGTTGCTTCGTTGGGATGCCGCATGGGGGCCAGCTCGGCGAACATCTGCCGGCGTACCGATGAGGTCTGCCAGAGATCAAGCGCGTCGGGCGAGCGAAACCGCTGGATGATCTGCCAGTCGGACGAACCCGAAAAGGCGGGGGCGATATCGAGATACAAAAAGCCCAGGGCTTGGGAGGCAGCTCTTGTGAACGTCGATTGCCAAGCTGCAAATGAGGCCTCCATGCCTTCGCGGAGCGTGATGTTTGTTGTAATCACGGTGGCTGGCGGAGTGGGTAGATCGTTCATTGCAGCCGACCTCTGAATTTGATGGCGGCACGGGTGGGGCGGGGGAGTAGGCATTGAGTAAGCATGAGTGCTGCCTTGGCTTGGTCGAGCGGGCCTACGACATGTTGGGTATTTCCGGCAGCTCTGCGTTTGAAGACGATAGTTGCTGGTAGTGGGGTTGCTCAGAGTTTTAGTGAATATTGGCGGTGGGTTTCAGATGAAAGTTGACTGGTTGGAGGTGACACGGTGCGGTCATCACTCAGCGTCAACAGTCTCAAATCAGCCGCTGAAACGAAACAGGTCCCGCTTTGAGGTGGGACCTGTTTCGTTGAAACGTAGCGATTACCAACAAGTGCTTAATGCGTCGGAGCCGGTTGTGGCTGGTAGTAGACCGGCGGAGGTTGCTGGATGTACACCGGCTGCGGTTGAACGTAAACAGGCGGCTGAACGTACACCGGCTGTTGAACGTAGACCGGCTGGGAGTTGGCGACGACCGAGCCCACAACAGCAGCACCGACAACAGCACCAAACAGGGCTGCCGGAGCACCCCAGCCCCAACCGCCACCGTAGTACCCACCACCACGGGCCTCAGCCTGCCCTACAACGGCGAGCGCGCCAATGAGCAAGACTGCTACTTTCATTTTTGAGAGTCGACTGATCATGATAAGTCCTCCTTTGTTACACCGGGCCTGCTGGTTTAAGAATATCTCTAGGGATACTTTTCAGACAGTTTTTTTGGGGGGATTCGCGACGCATTCAAGTAAATGTTTTGTAAAGCTTGTATCAGGTTCGTTACTTGGAGGTGGGTACCGAATTATATACCGTACTTGGTGGTTTTCTAAGTGTGAAAATAACCCAATGAATGGCGCGCTTCAGTCATTTCAATATCAAGTTTTGACAAATTACTATGTATCATTTTGGCTAAGTTTTCTGTGGGTCTGGAAGTGGGTAGAAGATTTTGCGTACACCAACGAGCAACTATAAATAAATCAGATAGTTATGGAATTAAGTTGAATCGGATCCGGAATTTATAAAGCATCAGCACGCCGGAGATCCGAGTGTTTCTTCAGACATTTTTCTTCTGATATGAGCTTTCGGCATGTCCATCCTTTCTATGGCGGCAATGGCCGAACCGGGCTCGCGGCTCCCGGTCGCCAGCTATCGCCGTACCTGCGCCGGAGCATTCCAAACGCGAACACGGCTTTACCTGCGGAGCCATTGCTGGATAATGGCAATGCGCCATAATCGGCCGCCTTACCTTGGCTTCCCAAGGTTTTTTATTGCAACAGCCCGGCAGACGCCTTCAAGGACGAATGATCCGGCTACGGAACAAGGAGTTGGCACCGTTGATGCCTCAGCACGATTCACTAGCACCGTTTACCCCAGTTCAGAAAGCCGCTTCGTTGATTACCCGTGGCATGGCAGGTCTCAGTGTTGTACTGGGAGTGATGTGGGCGTTGATCACCTATTTCGTACCGGACCACAGTGTGCTCGGCTTCAGCTTCATCAGTTGGAAAAATGTGGTGTTGCTGGTCAGTACATTCCTGTTCCTGGGGGCCATTTCCATCGGTTGGCAGATCCGTAACCTCACGCCGATTCTCAGAGGCGCTGTACAGTTTTGCATGGTCGCCGGCCTGTCATTCGGCTTCTTCATCTTGGGCACCGAATACGCCAAGCCCTCTTTCGAGTTTGCCAAGTTGCAATCCAAGATCGTCGAAAACGAAGGCCGCAACCTGCTAGGCAAACGCATGGAGGTGCTGGATAACGTGCGCATCGAATTGGACGGCTGTGAAAACATTGGTAATCTGCCCACCTGTACCTTTGAACTGACTAACCTGAAC
>JARLHX010000237.1 GCA_031292035.1 Negativicutes bacterium
CCGAAGTAAAGGTACTCGTTCAGGACGCCGCCGTTCTGGTCGGTCTCTTCGACCACCTCCCCCGCCGCGTCATAAGCATAGATCCGGGTGCCGGACGCTCCTCCCGAGTCCTTGACCTTATCGCCGTCGCCATCGTAGGTGTAAGTAATATTATAGGGGTTGGTTTGCTTCACCCACTGATTTTCGGCGTTGAAGATGTTGTAAACATAACCGTTGATGCTGTTCATATTGCCGGCGCCATCGTAACCGTAGCCGACCATATGGTTGTTGGCATCGCTGGCATTTAACCAGCTCTCTCCCATGCTGTGGCCCGCCACAGCCCCTTTCTGCTTCAGATTACCCTTGCTGTCGTAGGTATAGCTGTTGCCCCACTGGCCAGAGCTGGCGTATGTCGCCAGACGGTTCAGCGGGTCGTAAGTGTAAGCCTGCGATCGGGTTCCGTCATTCTGGTTGGTCACGCTAATCACATCGCCGTTGTCGCCACTCCCAATG
Source organism: Negativicutes bacterium (assembly GCA_031292035.1). Next base: position 493 of record JARLHX010000237.1, read on the forward strand.
TTGTAATTGTAGGCCAAGTTGAGGATCGTTCCCTGGGAGGTGACAACGGAGATCGTCGCTGGCTGGAGACGCTTGTTGTACGAGTTGGTCACCGTCGCACCGGAATCGTTCTGGTAGCTCGTCAACGCCCCTGAGGCAGTGTACGTTGCATCCTTAACATAGTTGAAGGAGTATCCGAGGTCATCATAATTGGCAGTGACCGGCCGTCCAGCATTGCTGTACTGATATGTAATGATGTCCATGTCAGGATAGAACATCGTGGCGATGCTGCCATCCAGGTCGTAGGTGTAATCCGTGTATGTCGCCACGGTACCAACCTTCTTGCTGATCGCCGTGGGTCGACCCATCACGTCATATGACCAGGCCGTGGTGCCGGAGGCGTCCGACATTCCGGTTCGGCGGCCAATGCCATTATTGACGGGGCTGCCACCACACGCCGACTGTTGATTGTCATAACAGTAATAGATGGTCAGCTCACTGTCGGAGTAAGACTTGCTGGTAATGCGGTGTAATGGATCGGGATTATAGGTGATCGTGCCCCGTCCATCGGTCTTGCTGATCAGGCTACCGTCGTTATCGTAAGTGTAAGTGACCTTGCCGTTATAGTTGTTTACTGGTGTATCTAGTTCTGGATTGTCGGCCGTTTTTAGCCGGGAAAGGCTGTCATATGTGAATGTGCGGTTAGTACCTTGCTGGGAGACGGTCAGGAGGTTACCTAGGCAGTCATACGTATAGGTGGTCTGGTAATTGACGCAGTCCTGATTCTCACAAACGGTGACGAGTCGTCCCAGGCCATCGGCCTGCGTCTGCTTGACTTTGCCCGCTTCATCCGTGACCGTCGTGGTATTACCTGTGTAGCTATAGCTTATTACGCTGCCGCTGCCGTCCGCTTCAGTTTGTGTTATGAGTCGGTTGAGGGCGTCGTAGGCATACTGTGTTACGCCTGATGTAGGATCGCCCGTCCGATACGGATTACTTACGGACGCTTTACGCCCCAAGGCGTCGTAAGTGGTATCCACGTAGTCGGTGCCCTCAGGATCAGAGGTCAGCTGCGTGTGAATCAAGCGTCCCAACCCGTCTATGATTGCCGTCTCACTCTCTTGTTGAGTCGCCGTTATCGCCTCAGTGACTGTAACGCTAGTGGGTGGGGGATAATTGTAGCTGTACCCGACAGAACCTCCGTCCGGATAGCTGATAGAGGTGACGTTATTCATCTCGTCATATTGATAGCTGGTTGTCTTGCCGTTGGGATCCACCTCGTGGTTTAGCACCCCCGTATTATCGTCATAGTTATAGGTGGTGATTTGAGTCAGCGCATTCGTGATCGTGACCGGAAAGAGCCCTTTCGCGTCGTAAGCATAGGTGGTTGTATTATTGAGGGCGTCTGCCTTGGTGAGCAGCATGCCATTGGACGTATAGGTCATCCTGTCGGTTGTGATGTTGCTGCCGTTCAACAACCGCTGAATCGAAGTGAGGCTGCCGAGAGTACCGCTGGCCTGCCCGATATCTTGTACCAGTGGAAGAGTTAGTGTAGCGCAGCGGGCTTAGTCATTATCCCGCCGCAGTCGGGGGTGTGGGAAAGTGGGAAGCGTTCTTTGCTTTCCACTTTTGCATGCCCCGTGTTTGCTTCTATCTGCCGGACTACCGGTGCCGGTGGTCTGTAGCCCAGCGAAGAGTGTGGCCTCACGGTGTTGTAATAGACCCGCCAACGTTCCGCTAGTACCTGCACCTCCTTCAGTGAATA
>JARLHX010000238.1 GCA_031292035.1 Negativicutes bacterium
AATACATTTTACGCGGGCCCATTAAATTCACGAATCTGGCCACTTTGTTTCCCGGTGTCGCCACCATTCATACCAACTACCAAGTCAAAACTATCTATATGGATGCGTCGCGTTGGGGAACTAATTAATGATCAAATCTCTTATTAGAAATTAATGTGTTATGAGATTTGTCTTTGCACTTTTGCTCACTCTTGTTTGCCATAGTTTAATTGCAGACACGCATCCGCTTTGGGTGCTTCCAGATGGTGTGCCTGATCCGATTACTGCGGACGGCCACTACTCGACTAACATCTCATTCACAACTGAAGCGTATCAACTGGATGCGCTAAGCAAAGTCGTCGCTGAAGCAAACCTTGTTGCCAATCAACTCGAATTGCAAGAACTTCGACCAATTGTTGCAACCAACTTGATAGGCGGTTTTATTCATCCATTTGGGTTTGCCTATACCCACCAAAAAATTGGCAATATAACAACATCAAATTATTGCTACTTCGTTTCAGTGGGTAATAGATTTAGCTATCTAAGTCGGAATGGGTGGAGGGCTGATTGCAAGGAATATCAAACGAAATATATCTGGCCAACTGACATGCTTGATACTAACGCCGCGGTCTTGCTCGCAGGGACATGGCTCCGCGCCGCTCAGATGGACGTTGCTGCGTTGGATCATGATTTACATCTGGTTGTGAAGCCAGACAATGAAGCTGCCGCGGTTCCGCAGGGCAGTTTTGTTCCTGTGTATTACGTTGCCTGGTGCAAGGAATGGGTGGATATCCCTGGAATCGTATCGAATACAAAGCCTAAATGGACAGCGGTGGCGTCTGTCCGCTTGTTTTTACCGACCAAAACTCTTCTTGAAATGAGGGTCGAAGATCCAAAATACATTTTGCGTCCGCCGATAGTATTCACAAACCTTGCGTTTTTGCTTTCTCCAACAAACCGACCTGGTGATATACATGGGTTGGTTCAGAAAAAAGGCGCCGATAGATGATGCAGGCCAACCCCGAAGGATGGAATTGACCGGCGCGCAGAACGGCAAATCAATCCGTTGTTGAACCGGCCCGTCGAAGTTGCGGGGGTACTCTCCTGCCTTTCGCTTTCCCCCGGTTTGGAGCGCCGAGCATTGATCGGGCCGTTTCAAAGGGCTGAATGATCAGGCGTGGTCGTGGCCGAATGCGGGCGCAGTGGACACGCGGCGCCAGACCGCACCATAATTCACCCGGGCGCCGAGTTCGTGCAGCAGATGAACCAACCCCAGTTCTGTCCGCGAAACAAAGGCAAATTCCGGATTGAACAACCGGTTGCGCAGCACCTGCCGGCTGTTGCTGGCGGCAAGTTCGAGCAACTTCGGATCGCAAAAATTGACCACCGGATTTGCCGAGGGACCTTGGGGAAATAAAAAGTCAGCACTTGCCTCCGCCACGGGCAGGAGTTTTTGCGCACGGCGATAGGGGACTTTCACCCCCTCGACCAGTCCCAGGAACCGGCGGGCTGCGGCGTCGCTCTGACGCCAGGAACGGCTGACCATGGAATTAATGATTTCCGTCATCTCGAGGCGGAGCCGTTTCACGCAGCCGAAATCGACCAGCCCGATACGCCCGTCGGGTTGGAAGAGGTAATTACCCGGTTGCGGATCCGCATGGAGGGCCTTCAACCAATGCAATTGGGTATGATACATCTCGACCAACCGCTCCCCGACCAAGTTGCGGATCGCCGCGGAAGGTCTCTCCATCAGGAAATCGCGCAATGGCGCGCCTTCAGTGAACGACATGGTCAGGACGCGGTCGCCGCTCAATTCGTGGTACACCCGGGGGACGGAAAGATAGGAGAGCCCCTTTAATTCCCGGCGGAAGAATTCGAGGTTTTGCGCTTCATGCCGGTAATCGGTTTCTTCAAGAACGCCGCGCTCGAACTCGGCCAGCAAAGCGGCGGTAATGTGACCCGTAACCCGGCCGGGCAGCGTCAGGGACCGGAAGAGTTTGAAGTCGTTTTCAATCGCGGAGCGAATGGCCGG
>JARLHX010000239.1 GCA_031292035.1 Negativicutes bacterium
ACCGGTTCTGGTAGGTATAAGCCACGGTGTCATTCTCCCACGGGCCGTCCTCGGACAGCAACTGGCCCGCAGCGTCATAAGCGTACGCCGACGCCCCCAGACCGTCAACCATGGTCGTCGGCCTTTTACCCGTTTTTGTTTTCCGCGCAAATACTACATTACTAGGAACCGACCCGTTTTCTGTTTTGGTTGACCGGGACAGCAGTCCGAGGTGGGCAAGCTGTTTGGCAATTTAGTTTGATTATAGTTGTCCTTTCAGTTGGTTCAACAGCCGAGAAGCCAGCCCGGCGTCTGAAAAACTCTGGCATTGCTGGTGCTATCGTTGGCGTGCGAAATCAATTCAAAGCTGTCTTATTACAGTGCCAATCACAGCACTAAATTGTATCCTCTCTCCCCTGTTCTTTGGGTTTATTCTGCTAACGACCCGGACAAGAGCGTCTCCCACGGACGGGGGGTGTTTATCCGCTTCGTGGTAAACAGCCGCTTCAAAAATGGATGGACTGACCATTTTACCTAATGCCAACGCTGCCAAAACACGTTGCCCTGAGAACGAGTAGCTTACTGGCAAAACCAGCCCTTCAGTTACGGAAGACCGAGCATATTTGTCGTCAAGAACGTACGGCTCGCTAAGCGCTAAGGCTTTCACATCCGGCACTTCTGAAAATGTGCAAATTTCAAGTCGAACCAGCAAGTTTGCCCGGACCGGCGCTGATATACGTTCAGTGCTTAAGAAAGCTGGATAATCTCCGTTAGCCAGATCGTTGTCTGTGACAATTAGAACGCGATTTTCCGCTACGCAAATGAGATTATTCTCCTGTCGCTCTTCAGAGAACACAGTTACGCCGCGAAAGTGAGTATAGAACTCGGTCATGAAACGCCCGTCGCCAGCCGTGCCAAGCACCCCGTGGTACTTTGGACGCTCGCAGCTAATCGTAAAAACTCTTCCAGTTGAGACAACGAATGCTTGAAAAACATCCTCAGTCAGTTCGGCCTCACCAATCTGGTCAAGCAGGATGCCTGACAAAACACGCAGATTATTTGGAGGCACCTCAGTATGTGTTATGAATAACATTTATTTTTTCATTAAACCAATAGACTCAGCGTATTTCTCCCATTCAGATTCCAGATAAGCTTCTCGCGTTCTCTTTTGTGCGAGAGACTCAATTTGTTCACCCCACCAACCCTTGTTGACCGCAGTTTCGACGTGATGTGCCTCTTCAATAAGAGTAAGTTCATCCGCTTCAGGGAATAGTGTCATGGACTTCGCCTGGTCGAAACGGGTATAAGCGGCTCGAGCAAAGTCGGATGACGTAGAACTAAACCTAGGAGTCACGCCATACCTATCAAGTGTTGCCATAGCTTTTTCCGAAGCGGCATTAATCACGGAGTCCGGAGTGCCTTCACGCACAACCCATAGTGTTGAATTTGCCGCTCCTCCCTCAGCTGTCCTTGCAATGCTTGCACTCGCACTTTCCGCAGCCTCGACCGCAAGGCCATCGGCGGCGGCACCCAAGGCCAAGCCAGCCACCATTGCTCCCAGATTGATCGCCGCCTCATTCTGGGCCTCCGGCGACACTTGATTACCGTAAATATCCGTGCCTTGGAACGTCTTGGCCGCCAAGTCCGCCACCCCCATCGTGGCAAAGTTGACAAACGATGCCAGCGCATTTTGCGTTTCCTGCTCGGCCGGTGTTGGCGCGTTGAACCAGGACAGGTCCACCGTGCTTTCGCTCACCGCCCCCAACCCAAACGGGTCAATGAAACCAATGGGATTCCCATTGGCAAACGCATACCAGTTCAACCCGCCACTAAATCCGCTCGGGTCGCTGCTGATGAACCGGCATAAAAACGGATTGTAATATCGGGCATTCATCGCCAGCAGACCGTTCGGGTCCGACATCACGCCATACCGCCCGTTGAACAGAAAGGGCGTGTCATTCGTGCCGGCACGATACGTCGTCAATCCGTACGCCGCGTACTCAATCCGATCCGTCACCAGTCCGCTATCAGCCGAGAGCGCCACGGTTGATCCGCGATAATCGTAGTGGTACGTCAGCGTGTTCGTTCTGGTCGCTGTCTCCGTGACTTGGTAGAGCAAGCCCGGCCCATAGACATAGTAATTCGTTGCGCCATTCTTGATTCGCATCAAAACTTCCGGCAAGGCCGCGTTTGGATTCACCACAAACACCGTGCGGTTGGTGCCGTAATTCAATCCAATCCGGTTCCCGGATGAATCGTAGATGTTCGTCACACCGCCCACGCTCGTCAGGCGGTTTCGCGCGTCATAGACATAAGTTGCGGCTGTATCATTCGTCAGCGGTCCGCTCGTCAGGTTGCCGTCGTCATCCATCACGACGTTGTTGCCGTCCACGGTTTTGAGCCGGTTGTCGGTGTCATAGGTCATGGTTCGCGTGGGCACGGTGGCGGAATGCGGCTCGGGCGCGGCAAATTCCCAGGCCAGGTTGCCGGTGTTCGTCCAACCAAAACGGAAGATGGCAATCGGCAGACTGTTGCTCATCTGCTCCATGATGTTTGTCATCTGCCCGGCGGAATCGTATCCCATCGTTCGGAAACTTCCGTTTGGGTGTATGATGCTGGTGACATGTCCGGCAAGATTATAGCCGATGCTGGTTTTACGCCCGGACCAGTCGGTTACATTGGTCAAATGGTTCTGGCTGTCGAAAGCGTACGTCACCGTGCGGTTGCCGGGATAGATCAAGTTTGTGAGGTTCCCATTAGGGTCAAATCGGTATTGGATCAGGTTGCCGTACACGTCGGCATAACTGGACACCCGATTGTAGGCATCATAAGTCCATGAATTCGTCTGGTTGTTCTCGATAACAGTGGTCAAATTACCGTTGGCGTCCAAGGAATATAGAGCGGTTCCCACATTATCCGTGCGGTTGGTCAAGCGCCCCAGGGCATCGTAATACAGCGAGGTGGGCTGCTGCATCGGGTCCGTGACGGAATTGGGCAATCCTTGATGATTGTAGGTGGCGGAACTGCTCTTGCCCAACGGCGAAGTTGTCGTGGTCAACCGGTTGGCGGCGTCATAATGGAATTGCCATGGATTGTTGTTGCGATTCGTTAGCGTGACCACGTTGCCCACGCCATCATAGACGCGCTGGGAACTGTGTCCCGCGCCATCGATGGTTTGCGCCTTCCGGCCGCGCGCATCCCAGGTCTGGCGGTTCGTTTCATTGGCGGCATTGGCGGTGGCGAGAGCGCGCCCATCGGCGTCAAACGCGAAGCGCGTCGTGCGTTTCAGCGAATCGGTCACGGAAACCGTCCGCCCAGCCAGGTCATTTGTGCAAACCATTGAATTTGCCAGCGCATCAAATGTCTGCACCAGCAAGTCGCGGTTGTCATAGATATTGGTGATGGACGGCGTCCCCTGCGGCAGAGCGGGCAGCGTGGTTTTCAGCAAGTGTTGTGTCACGCTCCACAGGTTGCTGGTCACATTGCCGCGCGGATCCGTGGTGGCGGCCACGTTTCCAACGGCATCAAGCTTGATTTTCACCATGATGTTGGTGGGGGCAATGGTATTGGTCAACTGGCGGCGGTTGTTGAATTGAAACGCCGTGGCAAAGCCGCGGGCGTCCACATGATTGGTCGCGTCGCCATAGGCGTTATTCACCATGCTTTCGCCACCCAGGCTGCCGGGATAAGTCACGCTATTCACCTGCCCGTAAGCATCGTAGCCAAAAAAGGTGGTGCCCGCGCTGTCCGAGCGGGAATGCAAAGTGCCGTCGGCCGTGTTGTAAACCAAGCTCACCCAATCGCCCATGGCGTTGGTCTGGCCGGTCATGGAAAACTGCGCGTTGTAACCGTAGGTGGTCGGGTGTTGATTGGCATCCAACGCCTGCGTCAGGTTGTTTTGCCCGTCATAGAAAAACTGGTTCGAGTAGCCCAGCGGGTCAACCGTGGCGAGCAGGTTGTGGTTGCCGTCAAAAATGAACTGGTTGGTTTCCCCCAGCGGTGTGACGGCCATCACCACGTGGTCCTGCCCGTCATAGAACTTTTGCGTGAGATTGCCCAGCGCATCGGACTGGCCGATGGTCCGGGTCTTGTCATCGTAAAAATAGGTTTCACTCGCCCCGGCCGGGTCCTGTGAAATGGTTTGCCATCCCGACCAGAAGATACGCCATGCGCGGTTCGTGTTGCCGCCGGTATATTGCGTGGTCACCCGGCCAAAGCTGTTATAGATGTTGCTGGCCACCATCTGGCTCAAGGCATTAAAAGTGGCTGTGATTTGATGGTTGGTGTCATAGCCAAACGTACTGGTGCTGCCTTCGGGGTCAACGACTGAATTCAGATCGTTGCGGCTGCTGTAACCTAACGACACTTTCCGCCCGGCGCTGTCCGTCACCGTTTGCAGTTGAACCGGGGCCGAACTGCTATATACAAACGCCAGCGTTCGCCGCTTCCAATCCGTGACCGTGGACACCAAATTGCTGGTGCCATAAGTCAGACTCAATGCTTGGTTGTATTGATCCACGATGTTGGTGCACCAGCCGCCGCCGTTGAATTGATAGGCCCGGCCATGGCGTTCCTGCAACCAATAAGCAGCGTTGGTTTGGCTCAATGACATGGTGCAATTGGCCGGTGGTGTAAAGCTTCCGTCCGGTTGTTTGATGAATTGAACCGTGTCCTTGCCAAGGCTGATCGACACGGCTTTTGCTGTTAGCTGGTCAATTCCCCATTTGGCAATCAAATCCGTGGTCATCCAGTTTTTTGGGTCGGATGGGGAGCCTTGGTAGAATGCCGTCGCTGCCGTGACTGCAACCATCATCGAGGCCATTTGCGCGGGCGTAGTCCCCCCCAATCCCGCCTGTGGAGAACTGATGTTTGCGGCATTCAGGTAGTAATTATGCAGCCAGCCCGGGGCGATGCCCGCAAGGTTGCTGTTGCGGCGGTTGCTGTTGTAATAGCGGGAAAAACTCAAGCCGCGCGGCTCGGTCTGCCCCAAAGACAAATCTGTGGCTTGCACCTGAAACGTGCCGTCCGCCATATTCACCGGGTCGGCACCGGTCAGGGTCGGAACGGACACAGGCGATGAACTAAAATATAACGGCTGCGAATATGCGGAGTAGTTAATCCATGATGGGCTGACGGTTGCGCTCAGATCCGAAACATAACCTCCGCTGTGAATGCCGTTGTTGTCTCCGATCAACATGCCGATGCCGCCCAAAGGATAGCGCACAAGCAACCCATAGCCCGTCCAACTGCCTGTCCCGGCGATTTGGGTTTTGCCGTTTTGTGGCAAAAGGGCGTTGTAACCCTGGCCAATATACCAAGCAATGGTACTCAAGCTGCTCGCGCTGTAATTGACCAATTTGCCGGAAACTGTCGTCCAGTTTGTGCCGTCGGCAAAATAAATCGCCTGATGATTGGTGTTGGCAAGTTCCAGAATCTTCACGGTCGAAGCGCCCTTCAGGTTGGCATTCTGTAACTGTTCAATTAGGCCATGCTCCATGGCGCTGCCAAAATACCCGATCAGGTCAATCCAGCGGCCAACATGATCGTCGTATTGATAGGAAGTGGATGTCGACTGCGCCCAGGCCATGTAAACGTCCACATAATAACCGTAACCAGTTTCCTGGCTCATTCGCCCTATCCGGTGGTAAAAGGCCGGCGAGACTCCAATTTGTCTCGCCAAAGCCTGTTCAACCGCTTCAACTTGCAGTTGCCAGTTGAGTGCCATGATGTTTAGCGTCTCGCTCACCACTTGGCGCGAGGTGTCCGGGTATTGTTGCCGGTAAGCGTCCAGTTTCTTTTGACGTTGCTGCAACCACGCCCAATCCGGTTCATAAGCATAGGAAATGGCGTAAGTTGCATTCGCCTTTAGATAACCTTTCGACGTGGTCTCCCAATACTGTCCCGGTGCGCCGGGAGCAAAAGTGTTCTGGGAAGCATTCCAACTGCTGCTGAAGCCCGGATAATAAGTTGTGATGGTGACATTGGTGGTGCCGGTGCCCCCGCCCGTGTTTCCCGAAGCCACCGGCACGTCGTCCAGCCAAAGCTGCATCAGGCCGCTTCCGCTGGCCGTCAGCGACAAGCGCTGCCCTTGTAATTGCGGGCCAAACCATTGATACTTTTTGCCACAGAACGTTATCGAAAGCGTCGACATCATATTGGTCGGTTCGTTGATCCAGCTAATTGGCGGCATCGTCCCATTCAGATTGGTTGGTGAAAACAAAAGGTTGTTTGCCAATGATGTGTTGGTTGAGGGCACTACATATTCACCGCTCAGAATTTGCTCGACGCTCGCGTTTGGATAATTGCTTTGGATGCAGTTCAACAGGTTTTTTGTATAATCTGCCAATTTACCCCGCAATCCAGATTCATTCAGATTAGTTGCATAGAAGACAGTGGACGGGTTTCCAACCGAAAGACCGCCGACGGCATTGGACAGCCCGCTAACGCTGAATCCCATCGCAGATGGCAAATCAACACCGGAAATGCGTTCCGTCACTTTGAAAGATGGGTCAAGGCTGTAACTGGTTCCGTCCACTGTTACAGTGACCCAAACGCGCTGGATGGCATAAACGTTATTTCCCCATTGATGGGCAGTGGTTGGGTAATCACGCGTCTTGAAAAGCGAATCCAAAAAGCTGGTCGTGGTTGACCATGTTGAAGGAGAATTTGTCAAATCCAGCTTTAGCCAATGGTGGATGTCGCGGTCGCTGCCGTCCGTGCTGTCGTATGGCAATAACATCCACCCAAATTGATAGCCAGCATCGCCATAACCGGCCGCCCGTAACAAGGCGACGAGGAGGGCACATTGGTCAAAATCGTTGCCGCTTCTTTCCAACAATGTCAGCTCGGCCCCCTTCCGTGATCCAAAGTAAAGGCTGTGGCGAATATGATCGTGAACGTAGTTGCAGAGCTTTAGCGGGTCGTCTTGAAGGCCATCGGCCAATGCTTGGATTTCCGAATTCGTCGCCTCGGCATACGCAGGCGGGGTTGGAGGTGTTTGCGGCTGGATATTGGCCATCACTTGTTCAGTTTGGCTTCCGTCATCAGCCACACTATTGGTAAGCCCCAAACTGGGTGCCGCATCTATATTTAACCAGACCCCGTTTGTGCTGATGATTTCGTCTTGTGCACGGCAAGTTGCCATTGCTGTCAGAAAAATCGCAACTAGAAATTTAATGGTCTTCATGGTGTATTCTGCTCTGATTATTCTGAAACGGATTGAACGTTGCCTTCGTTGTCACTGGTGACCCCGCCGGACTTGATTCCAGCTACCGTATTCAACCAGTCCGCGGACGTATATCCATAATTTAAACGCTGACTGGGTGACGTGAAATTGCTGATCGTCGGATTGAGCCCCAGCAGAATTTCCCAGCCGTCCGATATTCCGTCGAGATTGGAATTGGCCTTGTTCGGATCGGTCTTGGAAACCAATCGCTCGTAGGCGTCCGTGAGGCCATCGCCGTCAGCGTCGTTCGTTCCGCCCAGTATTAAGAAACAGGCGTTGGTCGGCAGGCCGGTAAGGACGTAGCTAATGCCATGAAATCCTTGCCCCATCCATGCCCAGGCTTTATTCGTGTCGGACGAAAAATCGAGAATCGAATTGGCAAACACGTCGTATGGAACATTGTCGTAACCGCCCTCAATGGTGAACGTCAACGCCATTGCTCCGTTCGTGCTGAAAGCAGAGACGTTGGCAAGCCAGAAGTTGGAACTGGTGATGCTGGGTGCCGAACCAACCGCGAGCAAATTGCCTTGGCCCGTAATCACGTCCGGCGTGGGAGAAGTCGAGGGATTGGATGGCGCTGAAACGATGTTCGCCACAAAAGACCAATTTCCGGGGGTGAGATAGTATTCAGGGTAAAAATCTTCATACAGCCGATAAACCGTGCTGCTGTCCAACGGAACATTGTAGGTGTAAAGGTCGTCAAATGCCCCTTGGGCTTGTAACAATCCGGTGCCGCCGCCGTCGCTGCCGATAAAAAATCCTCCCGCCGTCGCATTGGTGCCCGGCCAGGCGGTGATCCCCGGCCCATTTGTGACAAGTGCGCCGTCCAAATACAGCGTATTCGTCGCGCCGTAGGTTAAGGTGATGCAATGCCAGTAATTACTGCTCCAGCTAATCGGAGCCTGTAAATAGGTGGTGGTAGAACCATCACCCGGTTGTACCATGAAGTATAAATTTGTGCCGCCACTATCAGTCAGCAGGCTCCACCAACCGCCGCGGCCATCGCTGGTGTAGCCGCCCACTTCGATCAAGCAACCCCAAACGCCCGGCCCGGTTCCGCCCTGATCGGCGCTGGTCCAACCGGGAGCAAACCAAAAATAGATGGAGCCTGCGTCAAGCGTGAGGTTTGTGGCTGAATTTGTTTCAATGACGTTATATTGCACCCATGCGGGATTGGTGCTGTTCACGACGAGTGAATTGCCGTCGCCGAAAGATAATCCTGCAACGTTTGTAAACGACACCGAAGCGGTGCCGCTGTCACTCGTCCAGCCATTCGTATCTGTGAACGACCACGAATTGAGTGGAACATATTTTGTCCCCCAGCCTCCCCCGTCCGGCGGCAGCAACTGTGCTCGCCCGCTGCCCGCGATAAGGAAAAAACCCGCGACGATGAGCGGGCAAACCACGACGCGTCTGAATGCTTCTGAAAAATTACATTCTCCTTTAGCCAAATTCATAATATTTTAGGTTTAAAGCAAGACAGCTTCTGGCCGTTGCTTCCCGCGTGGTTTAGCTGATGGGAGAAATTATGCAAGTATTTTCATAATTGTGCTCACGTGGGAAACAGTACCAGCCCTCAAAAGCCTCTACGCTTCATCTTTGGATGAAGAAAAGAATCGGACTGAATTTGGTCGGCCCGCAGGTGCGCAAGTGGCGCGACAACTGGGGTTGGTCGCAGGAGACAATGGCGAGCAAGCTGCAATTGCTTGGTTGGTCCATCAGTCGGCATTCTCTGGCGAAACTGGAATTGGGGCTGCGCCGTGTTTCTGATTGTGAATTGTTTTTCTTGGCAAGGGTGCTGCGGCTTGATCTGCGTGATTTATTTCCCCGGCAAGTTCGGTTAGTGGAAGTTGGCCCGGCTTTCCAGAGTGGAAAGCGAACGTTGATTTTTCCCGCACGTGGTGAAAAATGATTTGCTGTTATTTTTGATTCAGGACGGATTTCCGCGCTTTTGATATTAGGTCTCCAACGTCAATCTCAAGCGCATCACCGATGCGAAGAAGCGTGTCCAACGTAGGGTTCGATGGATTGGTTTCGATTGAAACTAACGAGGCAGGGCCTCAGACCGGCAAGGCGTAATTTTTCGGACGTTCGTGGGCTCGGGAGCTTGCCGCTCTGAGGCCCTGTCTCGTTAGTTAAGAGCTTCGCGTGGGCCTGGGGCGAGAATGAGCCCGGTTGAGCGGC
>JARLHX010000240.1 GCA_031292035.1 Negativicutes bacterium
AGGATATGAGCGAGGCGCCGGGAGAAGTCCGGGGCGAAGGCGGAGATCGGGGCCGGGAGGGGCGCGACGCTCATGAATATATTCCTAGCACGACGGTGGGGGGTGGTGCAAGGGGTGGATGAGGGTTGGGGGGGGGCGGGTCGGCGGCTATCCCGGGCCTCTGTCCATCGTTGCCGACTTGGTGAAGGCGGAGGGGGAACTTCGGCGCGCAAGCTGGAACCCAGGCCGGGTTGTTGTGGTGGCGGATGACGCCTCACTCCTCCGCCATGCGCACTGGTATATAACGGCAAGATTAGAAGAATTTAGTATCACATCTCTGCCCGCGCCGCAGCCCCCCCCACCCGAAAGAGACTACGGAGAGGAATATTGATACCATATTATTTTCTTTTTGCCATTTTTGGATCAGAACAAAATGTCTCTAATAAATAAATTAGCGTATTACATACACTTTTTATTTGTGTAATTATATGAATAATGTCATCACGACTATATCTTCTCCCGATTTCTGACGCGGACTCTTGTCCATGGGCGATTTTATTTCTATTATCTACAACTTCATCTATCCGATAGAGATGTCTTTTTCTGCGAACTGGTGGACGCGAGATCCCGAACACGTTTAATATAGTAATTAATTGGGTGTGCCGATAATGCGTGCCATCACTGGGAGGTCGCGTACTCGTGGAGAGTTTGGCCTTGCTGAAAAAAACGCGCTCAAAAATCTTTTCTCTTGCAGTCCATTTTTTCGCCTGACTAGAATCTTTTAAAGATGTTATCTCTGGATCAAGATAAAACGCCAACAAAGACGGCGTTAGATCCACCATATCATGGTTGCACGCATTAATTGAGTCGATGACAGCTTCTATGAGGGTCCGAACAGTATATTCGTAGACAGAATATATGTGAACAAACGCCAAACCTTTGGCTGCCGAACCCAGGTCACCATGAAAGTTTCGGGTAGCCTTGAAAAACGACCTTACCTCTTGAAATCTGGCATCAACTTCGCTCCTAAGGGAGAGGAACATAGCGAATACCCAAAAACCGATCCCGACAAAACTCAATGCGACCTGTGACGCTAGCACGATTATTGGTTGCGCCTTGGGTGTAGTGTCGCAACGGATCAGAATCGAGCCACTTATTCATGTCAGTGGTTTCTAGGCCCCCTTTTTGTCTGATTGCGAGCGCCGCTCCTACTACTATCCCTTCGTATAAGTTCAAGGGAGTATTGCCTTTTCTGTGCGGACGCATAATTCCAGCCGGAAAGGCGTCAGCCAGAGCATGAAATGTGGCCTTGAACTCTCTTTCGTGCCCGACTAAATCAAAATTATTTTCAGAATCTGATGCAAATTTCATGTAATCATTAAGAAAATCTATAACACTATGATCAAAAGAAAGATACCTGTCAAGAAATGCAAAAAATCTTAGGATGCACTCCTCTGCTGTCCCGTCTGCCTTTTGTTTATCTGTTAGCCTAACGACGGTCTGAAAATCCGCCGTATTTCTAAGATCATCCAATTTCTCAGAAAATTTTCCCAGGAAAACACAGGAGCGAATTTCTTGAGGAGTAAGGTTAATCCCCCCAGTATTGAGGCGCTCAAACAAATCAAAGCGCACAATCTCATCACTTTTATCGCTGAGAGTAACAACTTTTAGCGGGCGTGTTTCTATATGCCGTTGAATATGCGGCGATAGAGATAAAAACGTGCTCCCGTTAAATGTATCTAATTTCTTAAGCCCCTGAAGGACCAATGGATTTCCTAAGCTCAATTTTTTACGCAACTCATCTCCACCGGCGAATTTTACGATGGCACTTAAGCGCTGCAGTCCATCTACCACGTCCCAGCTATTGTCATCGTTGGTGGCCATAAAGAGATTAGGTATCGGAATTCCCAACACCAACGATTCAATGAGTTGCGAACACCGGACCTCATCCCACCGAAATTGCCGCTGATAGGCCGGAGCGACATGAATCTGGCCCTTTTCCAAGTTCAGCAAGAACTGCTGCACCTGGATGTCAAACGTGTCGAAATCGACGGTTCGGCGTTGCGTCGCCATTTGTGCAGTCATGTCCGCGGGATTTGCTACGGTCATGGGGACCAATACCTTCCTGCCTTTCGGCTTCGGCAGGAAGATCATCGATCTTCCCCGCCATCAACCAGATGACGCAACGTAACGGAACGAATTTATTCAATCAAGATGATACCTCCCCAGCAAGGGAGTTGCCCCAAAGAATCGGGTCAAGGGGCTTTGCCCCTTGCGGGTGCCGGGCAGTGCCCGACCAGAGCGCGAGGCAGCGCCTCGCACCGCCGCAGGCGGTACGTCAGTCCCTGCCCCGCCCCAGGACCTGTTGCACGCCCAGGAGCACCATCGAGACCAGGCTCAGGACCACCGCCGCCGCGCAGATTGCGGGGCTGAGGAGTTCGCGGAGGCCCGCGAGCATCTGGCGCGGGAGGGTGAACTGGTCGGGGCCGGCGATGAAGAGGGCGACGATCAGTTCGTCGAAGCTGATGGCGAAGGCGAAGAGCGCGCCGGCGGCGATGCCGGGGGCGATTTGGGGGATGACGACGCGGCGGAAGGC
>JARLHX010000241.1 GCA_031292035.1 Negativicutes bacterium
TATATCTTATCGGAATATATGAAGGAACATCCCGAAGTGTATAAAAGAATGATCGCGGCATATGTGATCGGCTATTCGGTGACAGGGGACTACCTGGCCAACAATCCACACTTAAAGTTCGCTGAAGGCCCTGACGACACAGGAGTTATCATCTCCTACAATACGGAGGCACCTGAGATTAAAGGTAAGAATCCTGTAACATTGCCTGGTGGTATTTCGATAAACCCAATCACTTGGACCAGAGAAGAGACCGTGGCAACAGCGGAGGAAAGCTTGGGGGCAAGGCTTTTAGACAAGGAAGGAAAATGGGTATCTGTAAAAAGTTATGCCGATGCCCGTGTTGACAAAGCCAGAGGGGTGGTAATCTGCAGTACCGCTGACGTCGAAAAATTTTCGCCGGGGAATGAAATATTCCCCAAGGGCGTTTATCATTCTTTGGACTATCCGTTTTATTACTACAACCTCAGGGAAAATGCCGCGAACAGGACTGGGAGATTCCTGGCCGCGCAGTAGGTCAATACACCCTGCCATACCGCATCATGCTACAGAGGATAGGGTGGGCTATTCAACCGAAATCGGCCTGAAGGCACATAAAAACTTCCGGGGGGGACTAGACCCCCCGGAAGTTTTTATGTGCCTTCAGCGCCTGTCTACATTGGTTAAGCCGGTCAGGCATTGCGATGAGTATCAATTATCCGTGTATGAGTGTTCCATAATTCTTTATCATGTCCTGCATTTCGGGGCTTAATTGGATAACAAGCTCGGCATTGTATGCCCCGCTAGGGGTATAAGGCGGCATGCCATTGAATATTTCAGCAGTCGCGACAGCGTATGTGCGTGATATTGCGGCCGGGGAGCCCGGCGCCACAGCCGGATCAACATTGGTTGCAAAAACCGAAAGGGTGTTGTCGCTGTTGCGCACAATATCAAAGAGCCGGAACTGCTGGGGGAAATCGCGCAGAGAGGCTGTTTCCACTTCCCAGAAGCCGAGTTCGGGATGATTGGCATCTGGCGAAGGCAGGGCTGTCACCGTATTATAGTGGCGATGTCCTGCTACCCACAAAATGAGATTGGGATAGGTGTGAAGCTTGGCAATCAAGGCCGTCTCTGTGGGCGAGGAGACGGAGTCCCACATCGGACCGACTCCGATGGGTACATGGGCGGCAACGATCATCAGCTTTCCTTCGGCCTGCCCTTTATCGAGTTCTTTTACCAGCCAGGCAAAACGTGCCTCGTCAAGTGCGCCGCTGGCACCGTTGGCGCGAGTCCCGAAGGCGGTATCGTCGTTTTCAGTGTCGTCAAGAACAATTACCCTAATGGGAAGATTGACTTTCGGCTCGAAAGTATAGTTGGCCAAGCCTGTTACGGCGCTTTCCCGCGAAAACCCATGTCCCACAGGATGGGAAGTAGTGTTGAAAAACTCGGCTATCCAGTCCTTCTTGGCGATGTGGCGACGATCAGGGTTGGCGTTTACTTTGGGGGGAGTGGAAAAATTGGCTTGCGGTCCCGCTTTGATGACCTCCCCATAGGGGGTCGAACCGTCAACAACACCCATATAGTAACCGCGGGTATCGAGAATCTTATCCGAGGTTATTTGTTCATCAATATTAAGAATGGTTTCGCCAACTAAAGTTTGTTTAAGATAATCATTGGGGGCGAAAACCCCGGACCAGAAATGATCGTGATTGCCGCGAACCTGATACCAGGGAATGGCCTTATTGAGGCCAGCTGCTTTGTATGGGCGTAAATAATCAGTTGAGGCAACAGATGCAGGGTCCGAATTGGGGTTGATGGTTTGGCCGTCTAAAATATCAATGTACCAGCGCAGTTCATTGAACTGAGAATTATTAATGGCATCACCCAGAAAAAGGCCGAAATCAATGGCCGATTTCTTATTCAGCGCGTTTACCGTTTGGACGGCGGCATCCAAAACATGGGTGGTATAAAGAATGACCGGCGAATACGCCGACGACATGCCGGGCTGGCCGTTAAGACCAAAATAGATGGTTTGCGCTGGCGACTGTATATCGGTAAGATGTATATCGCTCATCGTAAAAAAACGCAGCAGCCTTGCCGAATTTTGGACTGATGCGCCATCATAGGCAGCCGGCATAAGATCCAGCCGCTTTTGGAACCCAAGTCCGGCTCCAGCTTGCCAAACGCCATAACCATACTGCGAATATTGGCCAACCGCATTCGGAAGGAGCTTGGGCGAAGCGGCCGGCACCGCCACAGGAATAACCGTATGCTCAAGGGTGGTGACAACCTTGGCATCGATTGAATAGCTCGTCCCGGCTAATTGACTGTTTGACTGAGACTCAGCCGCCTGCGCAGCCAAGGACGATGTGGCCGGCAGGACGCTGAGCGCCGCCAGCGCGAGTCCGCTCTTCTTCAAGAATTTGCGCCGTGAGAATTTGGTACTTTTCATTCAATAGCCCCCTCCGAAATTCATGTTCAATAAGTTATCGATCCTATCTCCATACTGTTTAATAGTATAATTTTCTTGAGAATGTTCTATATTACCTCTTTTATTACCAAGATTAGCAAATTTCGCGAAAATAATGGCATAAAACATAAACTGTATCAGAGACAAATGAAGCGACTTGCTGATCCGCGCGTCGAACCCCTGTCCAACTGCTATGTAAGAGAAGTTATAAAAACAAGGCTTGATTTGCAGATATTATTGCAGTCAATTTAAATAGATACCGTAAGTTTAAACAGTAGATTTCATAAAAACGGCTATAGCCCATATATGGGGTGTAGCCGGACGTTTTCTTTCCGCACCTTTAATGACCCCTCGATGCACATCGAGTGTATAGTAAGGGTGGAAAGAAAAGGCTGATGAGATCAGGTGGCATGGGTTTATGGGCATTTCCGTCACGACCGAAAAAACCGGGAAGGGTATCCACCCATCCTGGTTTAGTTCTGTAGATATGTTACTATTCAACACTCCCGGGATTTTGGCAATCAGAAGAAATGTCAGGCTGAAGCGCTGGTGTATTGGAACTTTTAGGTCGGTTCTCCAAAATGTTTTCATATGTGGTTGACTTATA
This sequence comes from Negativicutes bacterium, assembly GCA_031292035.1. Next base: position 3,054 of record JARLHX010000241.1, read on the forward strand.
AAGGATGATAGATTTATTTGTCGAAATATGAAAATTGCTATATATTTGGCAAACTTATTGAAAGATAAGGGCGCAAAACTATGGGTCTAAGGGCTGATGCCTATGATTGCCAGGTTGCGACTTTTTTTGTAAAAAGCCACGACTTGCCTGCTGGCGCAGTGCCGAACTGACGCAGGCCTTTTTTGTTCCCTGAGTATTGGTTGCTTTTGCTAGTGGTGGCCGACAAAAAGGTAGCTGATCTGGGAGAGGGAAGCAAAGCCGGCTCATATATTTGATCTCTGGCAGGAACGGGTTATAAAAGGGAGCAACAGTATGCTGGGATTAGGTGATTTTATGAAGTTGCTGTTTGAAAAACAGAGGATACGACTGTATGTTATCGCTTGCGCGATTGCCCTGGTTTTCTTTAGTGATGGCGAGGGCAGGTGCGCAGCCCCAGAGGCTCTTGCCGCTGATGGCGCTGGTTATCGCATGGTTAACGGGGTGGCGGTGATGCCCATACTGCCTGGGAATGAAACGGTGGTACAGGGCCTTTTGACCTCGCTGGCCCAGGATGGGGATTTTCAAGGGA
>JARLHX010000242.1 GCA_031292035.1 Negativicutes bacterium
AGATCGACCCGCAAACCGGTAACCCCATACGGAACTCGAATACCGGCTTTGTATTGCTCAAGCATGTGACCGACACCGGCGACGGGCGCACTATTACGTTCTATTCGCTGTACATGCATCTGCTGGACATGACTGCACAGCAAAACATCGCACCCCAGCCCACCAATCCAGCTCAAAACAGTTCGCCCGACGGGTTGCCCGCCTGGCTGCTCGACACGGCTGGGGGCACGGACGGTGTAGCCCGGTCCGGCAACGGCAGAAAGGTCTATCGCAAGGACATGCTGGGATACTGGGGGAGCTGTCACGGCATTCGGCATCTGCACTTTGAAATCTTCCTGACCGAAACGGATTTCACGGCATGGTTCGCTCAGGACGGGCACAAGGTTCAGCTCGGCGAGAAAAACCCGGTCACACCCACATCGAAGGACTACTGGGGACATAGCTACTTCGTGATTCCAGGTGGACAGACATTCGTTAGCGTGCCGCCGGGGCAGAATGGCTCCGCATACTTCCCGGCGCTGACGTCCGGGACACTTGGCCCGGACAGCAAGCTGTATGTCGAGGCATATTTCCACAAGGGTGAACGCTACACGCGATCGTGGATCGGCATAGGTGACGGCGTCAAGCTGCTGACAGCGGAGCCGGTGAAGGATCGATACAAGGAATACGAATACAACCTGTACCAGCGTGCAACGGACCTCTATCCGCACTGCCCGAGCGACGGCTACGACATGCTGCGCTTCGGCCGCATCCTTGGAACGGACCAGCAGACGCTACCTGCGTCGGCACTGGCCACGTGGGTGGCGGTACCCTTCGATGAGAATGGCACACAGGGCTACATCGACATCAGCCAGGACGCCGTCAAAAAGTTATCGGATGCAGATTTCCCGTTCTTCACTGGCTGGAAAAAAATCGACGATGGCAATACGCCGTTTGGTCCGGATGGCCTGTGTGGTTACGACGAACTATGCAAGATCACCGGCGTTGCTGAAACACCGGAATCGCCCGGTGCAACGATGCCTTCCGAGTACAGCAAGGATGACCAGCTGGCTGCCTACGTACGGGGAAAGGAAGAGGTACTGAACAGCCTAAAGGGTTTTATTTTCCACGCGCGCAGCGAATGGGATTCCGGCAATAACGATGACCGCTATGGGGGGCTGAAAGAGCCAGACGGGTTCTTTGGGAGGCGCAAGGATAGTGACCCGGACGGATACAACAAATTCATCGCCTTTCTGAAGAAATTCCAGTTTCTGGACCAGACGCCGCTGAATGGCCAGAAGTTCTGGTTCTTCCATCCGCTCGCGTTTATCCGGCATTTCAGGAAATGCGGGTGGTTGAGCGCACAGGAGTTGGCTCAATGCATTCCTCGCAAAATTGTTGACCAGGCCAGAAATCAAGTGGGCCAAACAGTGTATCCCCGAGGAAGCATCGGTTGGAGTTCAGCCTTAGCGAGGGTACAACGATTTCTACCTCACCTTAATCGAGCTTTTCGAAAATACGGACTATCGAATAACGGCATTCGGCTTTCTTATTTTCTTGGAAATGCCATACAGGAGACTACATATCTATTGCAGACAGCAGAAGGAGATGGGCCTCATCTTAGCTATGCCCCGTGGTATGGTCGAGGAATCATTCAACTGACACATGAGGAAAATTACAAACGATATGGCGATTACAGAGGCTGGTCCGGTTCTGCGTCAAGCTATAGGGACTCCCTCGAAACAGATCCCGCTCGCGCGAGTGATTCGGCGGGGTTTTATTGGGTAAGCTGCGCGAAGCCGGTCAATTCTACCCACAATATCAACATTGAAGCTGACGCATATCCAATAATATCGCCGACTACTATATCGAATGTGTGCGGGAATTACGATTATCATAATCGGACGTGTAGTACCGTTTTGTCGACGATGAATTTTAGAGTCTGTCGGCAGTTTGAGCGCGCCGCGAGAGCAGTTAACACCGGATCGCCAAATAGTACGGGGGCGATGTACGGTCTGGTTCCTCGGACCAATGTTTTTCTCTCATCGATGGCAAAATTGTCCGATGTGTTAATCGATTTTGAAAGTGCGTATGCTCAAAAGATCAGCTAAATTTTTCTTTGTAAAAAATTTAAATAGGATCGTGCCGATTGTTGGATTGGTGTTATTTTTAAAAATTGCACTTATTTCGAATGATTCGTGGTCTCAGAGGCTGCAGTCAACCCCTGAAGTTTCCGTTGATGAAAATAGAATAAATATTAGTTTGCCGTCTGGACAGATGCAAACAATAACAGTTGATCGTGAGGTTAAGTTGGTGGACGTGAAACTTGAGGATTTGACATTTAGCGGGCGTGAGGACTTAAAGGTGCTGAAAACCCGAGGGGCTGCCCAAGAGTTCTACGATGTGTACTTATATTCGCCCAAACAAGGAAAATACGTTTTCAACAAGAAATTGAGTGACGTCCCGTGTTTGCAGGCGGACGCGAAACGAAGGCAGGTGATCGGAGCGTGTTTTCACGAGAGTTCCTGTGAAAATTGGGAAGAGCGCTATACCGTCAGCGCAAGAGGTGCGCTTTCACTTATCGAACGAAGGGGGACTTACTGCGATCCTATGGGGAAAACCTATTCTTATGTGGACAGGTTCAAAAACGGGAAAAAGATTTCTTCAAAGGTTACTTCGCTTTCTTATTCAACCGGTCAGTAGATTGCAGAATTATTTATCCAAGATAAAACGAAATCGACCGCCGGATCCGCGCCGCCATACACTCTGAACCCGCCCGTCGACTAGGGTTTCATGAGGGACGCACTCCACGGAGGGATTGAGCATGCGTGACAAATTGCGTGTAATTCTGCTTTGGATCATTTTTATAATCCTCCCATCTATCTCATACGCTACGGGCAACACTTTTTCAGCTACCGAGCCACCGCGGCTCATAGTCCACATGGGGGAGCAATGTGTTGTCAGCGTCAAAGACTATTTCAAAGGTCATTTGAGTAGTGGAATGCCATTGAATGCGTCTTACTGGACGGACAAGCCGCCTGTTAAAACCTCGATGTCAAAGTTTGGTGTCAATTTTGTTTGCGCCAGTTTGATCGACAAATCTAAAGAGGAGATCGCACGCCAGCATGGTGCAGTCTACGACGGAGATAGAAAAAAGTGGGTCCCTTATTTCGAGGGCGAGAGAGATCCGATGCTTTTGGACGCATTCACCAAAGTGCAGAACCTAGAAGCGATCAACGGGAGCGGATTCTATTTGATCCAGGACGATCGGGAAGGCGATCCCGCACAGCGCGAGCGCTACCTGTCATTCTGCATTTTTCACAAAACTAAGGACGTGTGCGGCGGTGAACCAGTTATGTACCTTAGCGATCCTAAGGGCGATCTGCTTCCGTACGTTCTTGACATCCTTCGCAGCGTCGAATTCGTCGGCGCCTCGGAATCTAAACCCGTGCCACTACGATGATCGCCGAAGGCAACCCGTCGTTTCGCGGAACGGGCGGCAAGCCGGTCGCGATGCACTATCATCGCTTCGCGTGCAACTGCCGGCGATTGTCGTCGCTGCAGAGCGTGAATATCGCTTGACGATGCCGGTCGATCTGTCTCCCGCGGGTCCGCCGCGTGCCTACCCGACGAACCGACCGCGTCTCGTGCCGTGGCTGATCGGTTGGGTACTTTGCAACGGAATAGGGTCAGCAGGGGCGCTGCTGTTGTGGCCGGCCGGCACACCGGCGAGCGGGCCGTGGTTCTGGTTCTGCGTGGCGGGTATCCCCAACGGCTTGCTCCTAATCACG
>JARLHX010000243.1 GCA_031292035.1 Negativicutes bacterium
AAAAATGATGTCGGCGGTTTCCTGCTTGACCCGTTCAAGGTCTTTTCCCACATTATCCATTTCGTTGCGAGCCGCTTCATAAATGTCATAGATCTGGGACTTGCCCTTCTCCACGGCCGCGATGGTTTGTTTGACGATTTTATCGAGGACCTTGACGTCGATCTTCTGCATACCCGCCACCCTTAAAAGGATTATACTAAAAGCAATTCGCCAGACAGACCGCTATCCCTGCCATACACAGAAAAGACTTGCCTTTCTCAACAAGCCGAAGACTTGGCTTTCGCCAAGTCTTTTGTGTCGCTACAGCTTTATATCGACGATTTTCCGGACGATCAGCATACCGACAATCTGGCTGCCAAAAGCAACTCCCAGACATAATTTCCCCATCGGGTGTTCGAACAGGATCCGCATATAGCCTGGGTTTATCAGATAGATAACCAGTCCGAGGAAAAAAGGCAGCATCCCGACAATTAAGCCCGAAACCCGGCCCTGAGCTGTCAACGCCCGGATCTCGCCCTTCAGTTTGATCCGCTCGCGAATGGTGCCGGCAATGTTGTCCAGCACCTCGGCAAGGTTGCCGCCCACCTGACGCTGGATGAGCACCGCGGTCACCACCAGGTCCAGGTCTTCGCTGCCCACCCGCTCGGTCATGTTATTCAGCGCGGTTTCGGTGGTAACGCCGAGGTTCAGTTCTTTCATCACCCGGCCAAACTCAGCGGCAATCGGCGACGGCATCTCCCGGGCAACCATTTCAATGGCCTGGAGAAAGCTGTAGCCGGTACGCAGCGAGTTGGCCACAAGCACCAGGGCGTCGCCCAGCTGGTCGTTGAACAGCCTGACCCGCTTGGCTGCCTTGAGCCGCAAAAACACCAGCGGCAGAATGAAGCCAACGGCGATACCGATGGATGTCATCAAAGGCTTGCCGCCGCTGATGAAAAACAGCAGCAGCGCGCAGCCTGTCACCGAGCCTGCCCAGATGGCGGCGAATTCCGAACCCCGCAGCGGCAGGCCGGCCTGGATCAGCTTATTTCTGAGCATCCGTGACTGGCCCGACCATTCGAAATGACGGCTCATGTTGCGGACAGTGGCCCGCCAGCCGGTCAACTCTTTTTGGGAAACGAGGGCAACCGCCGACTGCGTTATGGCCGGGGAAAGCTCGACATACTGTTCAAGACGCTGTCGCATGGCGCGCTGCGGCAGCATGACGTAGTGCCAGACCGCCATCAGACCGATGAGAACCGCCAAAAAAGCGATCAGCGTTATCATTGCCGGCATGTTTGATCCCCCTTTCGCGTCAGCTCAGCAGTTTTTTCAGACGGTAGACCATACCGGGCTTCTGCTCCGGCTGCCATTCGGTTGCCGAGATATTCTTGGCAAGCTTGAAAATATTCTGGGAAACGACCGCCTCCGGATTGGACGCCACAAAGGGCACTCCCCGGTTGACCGAGGCAACCACCGTCTTGCCATCGCTGGGCAGAGTGGCGGTAAAGCTGCGTTTCAGACTTTCTTCCGCCTCCCGGATGTCCATCCCGCCCTCTGAATTGGTCCTGTTCAGCACCAGTTTGATCTTTTCCGGACCATAGGCCAGTGATTCCATGATTTCCAGGCACAATTTCACATTTTTGATTGTCGGCAGGTCCAGCGATGCCACTACCAGGATCTGGTCGGCCTCGTCCAGCGCGGCCAGCATCGCCTCATTAAAAGCCGGCGCCGTGTCGATAATAATATATTGATACATCGTTCTCAGCGTCTTCAGCACCGTGGTCAGGTGGGCCCCTGTCACCATCTCGGCCTGCTCCGGCCGCAGCGGCGCCGCCAGCACGTCCACCTGCTGGTTGTGTTTGGTGAGATAGCCGGTGAGAACCTTATCGTCAAGGTTGTCGATATCAGCAACCAGATCGGCGATAGTCGCCCGGGGCAGAATGTTGAGAAACAGGCTGACGTCGCCGAACTGCAGGTCGGCGTCAATGATGCAGACCCGGCCTCTGGTCTTGTCGGCCAGAGCCACCGCCAGATTGGTGGCGATGGTCGTCTTGCCGATGCCGCCTTTGGCGCTGAAGACGGTGATTACCTTACCTTCTTCCGGTGGCTTGGGTTCAAAAGCCACGACCTTGCGCCGCTGCTGCTGGGTGGCGTGGACCTGTTTCACAGCCTGGAGCAGCTCGTCGCCGGAAAAAGGCTTGGTGAGATAGTCCTTGGCGCCTGCGGCCATGGCTTTGCGCAAATATTCCCGCTCGGCCTGGACGCTCATAATGATGATCCCGGCCTTCGGCACCTCGGCGCTGAGCAGGCTGGTGGCGGTGATACCATCCATGCCAGGCATGTTGATATCCATCAGAATAATGTCCGGCTGGACTTCCTTGGCCTGTTGGATGGCCGCCTCCGCCGCCGCCGCCTCGCCCACCACGGTTATACCGGGATGAAACTCGATTAGTTTGCGGATGTTTTCCCGTGTGGCCTGAACGTCATCGGCGATCAGTACCCGAATTTTTGTCGCCATGCTCTTTTCCTCCCCAGGGATTTTCTTTCACCGTGTCCTTCATTTCATTGGTCATGCCTGGTACGTATTCTTTCGGATCGATAATGGTCGGAGTGATCAGGATGATCAGCTCGGTTTCGTCGCGGCTGAACTCCTTGCTGGTGAACAGCTTGCCCAGCACCGGCAGATCGGCCAGTATCGGAAACTTAGTTATGGCTTGGGTGGTGGTGCTGGAAATCAGGCCGCCGATGGCCATGGTCTGCCCGGAGGACAAGGCCACCGCCGCCTCGGCCGAACGTTTGTTGATCGGCGGTATCTGGAAGTTGGCGCTAAGACCGATCTTGTGGTCGCTGCTCCAGTCGACGTCGCTGACCTCGGCCTTGATCTTGCTGTTGATCAGCCCTTCGTTATTAACCTCAGGCTCGATGTTCAGCTTGATGCCGAATTCCTTCCATTCCACTGACACCATGCCGTTTACCATCGCTACCGGAATGGGGATTTCGCCACCGACAACGATATTGGCTTTTTCACCGCTCAGGGTGATTACGTTGGGCTGGGAGAGAATTTTGGCCAGACCCTGTTTGATCAGGGCGTCCAGTTGGGCGTTGATGTCCCAATATCCACCATAGCCGCCCCAGCTTTTGCCGTACGGCTTTGAATCGACAAGGGCATTATTATAAGCATTGCCGGACGCACCAGTTGCAGGATAGGTAACCTTCCAATCCGACATCGGCGTCTGCCCCATACGGAAAGTACCTGGTGTTGACGGATCGTTGCCCCATTTGATCCCCAGGTTGTCCGTCTTCTGCCTGTTGATTTCGATGATTTTGGCCTCAATCTTGACCTGGACCGGCCGGGTGATCTCCAGCAGGTTGATCACCTTTTCGCCGTAAGCCGAAGCCACCTTCTCAGCCCGCATCTTCTGGTACTGATCGTTGACCTTGCCTTCCAGGATGACGCTCTTGTTGACCTTGCTCACCCGGATATCGGAATAACCGAGGATGGTCTTGATGTCGTTGGCGATCTGGGTGTCGTTGGTGCCGACTTCGACTTCATAGCTCAGCCGGCTTCCGGCCGCCCAGATGTGGAGAGTGGTCGTCCCGGGCGCTTTGCCTACCAGCAGGATTTCCGAGCCGGAAACCACGATGATGTCGGCGATGTCCGGGTTAGCCACCGCCACCCGCTCCACCCCGCCGATGTTCAGGATCTGGGACTGATTGACCGCCACCGTCAGCCTGTCGGCTGCGGCCGCCGTGAGCGGCAGAGTCAGACAAAATACTATCATTATATATAGGCATATTTTCCGTCTGTTTGCCATGATCCAACCTTCTTTCCTGGCCGCTTGCTTTCGGCTTGCGTCAGTTTGCGTCAAGTTTGGTGCCGCGAATCACCTGGATCGTTGGAGCCGGAGGAGTTTTGGCCGGCGGTTCGCTTGGTTTGCCCCCGCCGCCGCTCTTTTCCGGAACCGTGTACGACCCCACCAGTTCCTTCGGGGTCACGCCGATGGCTGCCACCGTTCCTGTGGCGGGTATGCTGGGCCGCAGAGCCATGCGGATCTTGCCTTTTTCATCCGCCACCGCCAATTTGGCGGCTTCCTCCGGGGTCACCGCCAGGGTGACCGCAGTCTTGCTTGCAGCTTCTTTCTTGTCCTTGGCGGCGTCGGCCTGTCCGGCGTCGGTTTCACGGTCAACAGCCAGCACCAGCATGTTCTGCAGGATGATCTGGCTGACATTCTCGCCCACGGTGTTGGTATCAAAGGTAACAAGAACATCGACATAATCGCCGGCTTTGACGAAGCCGGCCACGCCGGTCACATCCGTCACCGACAGCGTCATCGCCCGCTTGTCGTTGGGAATCATTCCGGCGAAACCTCTTGACTGGCCCGGAATCGCCAGCCGCCGCTGGGTAATCTGTTCGCCGGCGACAATCTGCTCACGGCTGGTCACGCCAACAACCTCGGCCATTGTGACAATGGCTCCCGGCTGGATATATTCGGCCGGCACCGAACTCTCCTGGACCATTTCGGGCGTAATCACGGTTTTGGGCGGGATATCGACTTTGGCTACAATCACCGGCTTGCCGGGCTTGATCGCCTGGTTGGCGACGCCTTTAAGATAGCTGTATACAAGCCCGGCAGTAAGCAAGCTCAAAATCAGAGCTATCACCATCAGCCCTCGGCCCGAAAGTTTTGCCACGCTCAATCCCTCCCGTAAGCAGGTCGCAAATTTTCAAATTAACTTCATTGTAACCTGCCCTGCTCTATTTCTCCATCCGACTGTCGCCTTAAACTGACTGATCCCCCGGTCTCGTTTTTGTGGGACTATCGACCCAGCCGCCTGACAGCAGACCGGGCAAGCCGTCCAAGCCCGGATATCCGCTGACAGCCGGTGACCTCCCGGCGGAACCGGACTAGGACATGGGTCCCAGAAATTTAGTACCGGTCTCAACCGGAAGATAAAGCGAAAGTCTCAAGGAACCACCACCGGTAAAGAGAATATGTACTGTTAGAAAGTGAAAGGAGGCTCGCCATGTCAGCCAAAACTGTACGCTTTATCGCCAATGGGACCATCACCGTCTTTTCCTTATTTCTTATTGTCGCCCGCCTGGCAGCGCCTTCTTCATCAGGCTATCACTGGCTGTGGGGAATACCGGCTCTCTTGATTATCCTTCTTGATGTCTATTTTCTGACAAAAAGCTTGCTGCGTCAACCGAAAAATGTCGATACGTGTCTAACGACCTTTTTAATCAGCGTCGGCAGCTCTTTAGGGTTTGGGTTCAGCGCAGTGGCTGTGGGCTTTCCGGTCCTTGACCTGCCCCAGGCGGCGGCCTTGCGTGAAGTCGGCGGCTATATCGCCCTGTCGCCTTATCCGTTCATCATCTGGGCCCTGCTCTGCCTGAAAGATTGTCTGACTGTCATCCCTGAAGCCCATTCCGTAGTGGCCCGCGGCATCTACCGTTATTCGCGACATCCTCTGTATATGTGCTATATCGTCTGGGCCGTCGCCAATATGATGATGTTTCCCTCGTGGCTGATGATTCTTGTGTCCACCGCCCACATCGTCCTGCTGGTGCTGCGGCTCAAGCGGGAAGAAAAGCTGCTGCTGGCGACCTTCACCGAGTATCGGAGTTACTACGAAACCACCGGCCTCATCGGCACCTTCCGATTCCGAATGTTACTGAACGAAAAAGACAACAAAAAACCGGGGTTAGCAACTTGCTAACCCCGGTTTTTATCTAATTT
>JARLHX010000244.1 GCA_031292035.1 Negativicutes bacterium
CCTGGGGCTTGCGCCGTTCGGAGATGTCCAGGCTGGCCATAACCTTCAGGCGCGCGGCGATTCGGTTGGCGAGGTTGATCGGCGGCCTGGCCACTTCACGCAGAATGCCATCAGTGCGCACCCGTACGCGGTAGATCTTTTCATAGGGTTCGAAGTGCAGGTCGGAGGAGCCGCCACGAATGGCGTCCAGCAGCATCTTGTTGACGAAGCGCACCACGGGCGCATCGTCGGACTCCTGAGTGACCGGTTCATCCTTGCCATCATCGACAATCTGAACATCGAAGCCGTCGAGATCCACATCGGCCATGCCTTCAAGGCCGGTGCTGCTGTTGTCCAGGAACTTGTCGATGGAGTCCGTCAACTTGTCGTCTTCGACAAGAATGGCTTCGGTCGTCAGGCCGGTACTGAATTGAATGTCATTGATGGCTTGGTGATTGGTGGGGTCTGACACGCCGACGAACAATTTATTGCCACGTCGCCACAGGGGCAGTACACGGTGCTGGCGGATCAGCCGGTCGCTGACCAGGCCCTTGGGCTGGCTTTCCTTGTCCAGGGTGCCCAGATCCATGAACGCTACGCCAAACTGTTCGGAGGCGACCTCGGCAATCTGACGGCTTTTGACCAGTTTGTTTTGTACCAGGAAATGGACGAGCGGGAGCCTGTTGCGGAGGGCCTGCAGAGACGCCTGTTGCGCGCTTTGTTCAGTGAGCAGTTCAGCCTGGACCAAATGCTTGGCCAGGCCGGTGAGGGCGATATCGTTCATTTGGGCACCGGACACAACTAATCGGTGGTTTATAGCGTAGTAGAGCGGTCGTGCCAAATCGGGGTTGCAGAGGTGACAATAAATGTCACTTTAACCCTTGGGGCGGCAGCGCTTCGGGGCTGATTGTACCGTTCGGGTGGGCGCAGTGGTGTGAATGGGGGACTGGCATGCTGCTTGCTCATGCTTGAACAGGTCATTAGGCCGTCCTACACACATGGAGACGAAAATATGAAAAATCAGAAAGGTTTTACGTTGATCGAGCTGATGATCGTGGTGGCGATCATTGGTATTTTGGCGGCGATTGCTATTCCTGCATATACCAAATATCAAGGTAAGGCTAAGGTAGCTGCTGGCTTGGCTGAGATATCGGCACTACAAGTTGGCTTTGAAGATGCTATTAACTCCGGTGCTACGGTTGCAGCCGCCACTGATATAGGTGCGGGTTCTGATACTACCAGCAACTGTGCTCTTACCGCTGTGTCCACAACGGGCGTCATGACCTGCACCTTGCAGAACACTCCTTCGGTTGTGGCGGGTGGTATCATTACGCTGACTCGCGCTGCTGTGGGTGGCTGGACTTGTACAGTCAACGCAGCTATCACTGCGGACTACGTTCCGAAGAGCTGCACATAGTTTTTAGCAACGATGCCATAAGGTTTACCGTGGTGTTTACTTGAAATATTCAAGGCCTCGATCACTGATCGGGGCTTTTTGTTGTGCGCCAGGTATGGTGCGTTGCGCGTAAGCGCAACCAGCTTGGCTGTGGTCAATACACTTTACGAAACAACCTGTTGCCCTACTGTTTGACCAATGCTAGCGTACACCCCATCACCGCCGGTGTAGCTCAGTCGGTAGAGCAGCGCACTCGTAACGCGAAGGTCGTAGGTTCGATTCCTATCTCCGGCACCACCTCAGGCTCCATTGCATTCCATCGAATGCTCTGGAACCCTAGAAAACCCGCCTTTTGGCGGGTTTTTTCGTTCCGGGACCCTCCGTAGGGATCCAACAAAATTCCCCTTCCCCTATGCCACGTCTAGCGATTCCTTTCAGTGGCTACCTATTGAGCTCCGGGAGGCGTCCCTATAAGTTTTCCTAGGGGCTCCCCGCTGGCCGCTCCCGCATTAACCTCGAACTTCCCGCCAATAAATTTTGTGCAATGTTGTCGCACCCTTACCGAGCAAGGCGAGACTGGTCACGCTGTTATCAGAGCCGTGGGTAAAGCTAATCACTGTGCCGTTGGGAAGAACAGAGACCACTGGGCGAGATGAAAGGTTGCTTCCTAAAAGCCGACCCGCCCACTGGGTGGTGACCGTGGAAAAATACGAACTATCCATCTGTCCGCCATTGTTTTCATTGACTTGATACTGATAACTGTTTGAGCTGCAGGCCGTAGTGGAGGGGGCATCGGAGTTCAACACCAGCGTGCCAAACGCCAACTGCATGTCTGTCGTCACCTCTTCCCCAGCAGGCAAATCGAAGTACCAACTCTTTTGAGTCTGGTAGTTGACTTGGTTTTGAGTGATTGTCCGGGTCCCGCCCGACCCTACGGTTACCTTCTGCTGAACCAGTATGTTACGGGGAGAGTTGGAGTTCGTGTACGTCGTCCCATCATCAAGAAAAGCATAAACGCTTTGAATTTGAGTGGAACTGAAGTCCGAAGTGGCCAGCGACCTGCCTGTACCAACAAAGATCGCCGTGTGGCTGTTCACTTGCCCCACCTCGACACTCTGAGTAATCGGTTGGGCTGTGCCACTGGCGTCCTGCAATACCGCAATGCGGGCAACAGACCAGTTCGCCGGGTTCGCGTCAGAGATGTTGAACTTGAAAATATTGCCGTTCAGGTCGCCTGCATAGACAGCCGATACGGTTACC
>JARLHX010000245.1 GCA_031292035.1 Negativicutes bacterium
GAATGGGCACCCGAACTCCCACCCTTTTGCAAAGGCGCGAAAGGATGGGGCACCCGAAGTTTGGTGGTGATTCAAAGGGTGGGCCACCCGCCGAGTTTGTATAGGGTTTCGCATCCGAGGCAAGGCGAAAAGCCAATATTGGAGCGCCATCCAGCTCTAGCGCATCTGTGCCAAAGGCAGATGCTCTATCCAACTTATTAGCAAAGCACTGAAAACATTGGTCGGGGCGGTCAGATTCGAACTGACGACCCCCTGCTCCCAAAGCAGATCATATCGGTTATTGAAATTTGTTGAAATCGAGTGAATATAAGCTATTTTGATTGAGCTATTTGCGGTGAACGACCAGAATCCTGTTGATCTCTGTGGCTTTTGGGTGCTTTGTCAGCTACAAAATCGACTACACTCAATTTCATCCACACGGATATCCGGATGGAATTTTGGCGAGGGACAACAACTATTTTGCTTTCGTCGATGCCGAGACATTCCAGAATTTCAACATTCCATTGTCTATGTATGCGACCAGGTCGCCTGTGGGATTGATACCCGCGCGCACCGTGTGGTTAGGATCAACTGGTAAACTCGCGATCTCCCTAAGCGTATCAGCATCAAGAATTGCTATCCTCGCGGCCTTTGCCTTCGGGAAAACATCGAAAAATGTTGAGCCGCCTCCCATTTTAAGCAACATGACCATAACTCTTGCGCCATTAAAGCTGACCGAAATACGACCGATCTCCTCTTTGCCAAGCTCATGTCTCAGTAGTAGCGTTCCTTGATTGTCCAAGAGAAGAAGGGAATGGAGACCGTCATTGAGAAGAAGACGGTTTGTTCCAATAAATTGTGGAGACAACCCGCACTGCCATGGCGTCTTACAGATCCATATCCTATCGGAAGACCTGCCAAAGTGGTCAATAAATAGCGAGAAAGGACGATCCAGCCCCATATAAAGTAGCCCGTTATCGGTTGCGGCCATACGGTTGGTTAAGCTTTGATAGGGAATTGTAAACGTGTTCTCAGCACCTAAGTCAGATGTCCGATAGACGTCGACAGTCTGAGTCTCCTTATCCTTGTCCGAGACCACAAAGAGGGTATTGCCTGTATTGGACTCTATGGCAGTTCCATAGGGATTTGCTGGAAAGAGGTCCGTTTTCGGCAGATCAAGCTGCCATCGCGTCTGTCCATCTGCCTGCTGCAGCGTGATTCGCTCATCGCTTGAGACTAAGAACTGTCCGGTTGGGAGGGAAACAAATTTGCTGTCTGGCGAAGCTGTCCGCCAAATCCATTCCCCTTGCAATTGGCCGGAGTTGGCGTTGATGACTAAGGTCTGGAATAGCCATTTTCCTCCGCTAAGATGTTTACGATCCGTCAACCCGATATTCTTGTTTGATATCATAAAAGACACGGCAACTCGTTCCGCATCGATAAAGGCGACCTGGCCGTTCACTAGTTTAAACTGCAAGTATTGGAAATCATCCGGCAGATCAAAGTAGCCTTCTGAACGCAAGTCGAACGTCGTGCTGTGAACATTCTTCTGGGCTGCAACCCCATGAAATGATACCGCAAGCAGGCACACCAACTGACCAAGACGTCCAATGCGACCCTGTATCGGCAGATGCATTAGTGTGGAACCCCGCTGTCAACAAATATGGTATGTCCGCCGATCACATCTACAATAAGATGGTCCAGTAAACCGGAGAACTTGGGTCCTGACCAAAATCCAGGGTCGGCGCTGTCCATGTGAAACGTCAACTGATCAGGCGTCTCCTTATTGGGAGCATGGAAGTGCAGCGAATATCCGGAACCCGAACATCGGTATTGACCGTGGTCGCCCTCTTTGCAGTCGTGATTCAGTCTGTAAGTGTCCCGAACCGAAGCGCTGATAGTACAGTTCAAATTACCGCCCCTTAGGCCACCCTCACAGGCACCCGCAGAAAGATTTATACCCATTTTCGTACCAAGTGTTCCTATCATCCCGTCGATATAAGGCTGGAGCACATCGTGATCCCACTCCTGATCATCGACGAATTCTCCACCCAACTCGTTGTATGTTCCGCTAGGATCGTTAAGGTTATACGCCACAAACCCTTGTGCGCCTCCTCCTCCTGCATAGAACTGAGCGAGTTGAATGCCGCTGCCCACGCCATACTGGCCGATGGAAACCACGCCGCACAAGTTCGCTGGGCATGCGGTCGCTGCGCCGGAGTTTAGTGCGCTGCAATCGGTATCAACCCCGTCAACCTGACAACCATCGAGTCCGGTTTGGTCAACAGATATGAGCGGATTGTTTATTACATATGCATAGAGATTAAGGCTCTGCGGATTTGTGATGTCCGCTAAAGATAGTCCCGATGGGTCCGGGCTAAGGAACCGGCCCATGTTACTGCTGTAGTGTCTTGCTCCGAAGTAGTCGTTACCGGATTCGGTATCGCGTTCTTTGCCGGTAAAGAACTGCTCAGTGGCGGGGGCGCACTGCGCGGACGTATCGCCGAAGGGCAGGCTCTGGCAGGTCAGCTCCGCTGCTCCGGTGTTGTTGGTCTGCACGCGCGTAGTGCCCAGCCAGTCGGTGAGCCGGAAGTGCGGGCTCGCGCCGTCCGGCAGGTATGTGGCAATGACGCCGCCGGCAACGACGTTGGTATGCACCCAGGTGGAAGTGCTCCACCCGCTGCCGTAGCTGTAGGCTATCTCCGTCATCTGCTCGCCGTTCGGCCCCAGAATGTACTGCCGCGTCAGTGTAAAGCCGTTGGCCGTCGTGTCGCAACTCCAACTCGCGATCGTCCCCTTGGCCACGCGCTGGCCCGACGCGTTGTAGAGGTAGCCGGTCATGCCGCCGTAGGTCAGGTCCCGCACCGCGCAGACGTGCCCGTCCGCGTCGTAGAGATACTGGTTGGCCCCGTCGTCCAGCATGTTGCCCGCCGCATCGTAATCCGGCGTCCACGAGACGCCGCGAGCGTTGGTGCCGGTCACCTGGTTGTGCGGGTTCCCGTTGGCGTCATTGCCAGACTGGGTCCAGATGTTCATTCCCCCATCGCCGCCCTGGCCCAGCCGGTTGCCGAAGCTGTCATACGTCCACGCAAACGACGAAGTGCCCTGGACCGCGGGCGCAGCCGTGGCCGAGGTCAGCCGGTTCAGCGAGTCGTAGCCGATCAAGGCTTCACCAGTCGACAATAACTGTAAAACCTGAATCTAAGTCCATTCATCAGGCCCGTTTTGCTCCCGGATGGAATTCTTGTGAAGAACAACTCTTCCGCTTAGCCGTTCATAGAGGATAATAAGGAGCCAAAATATGGCTGCATAAAATACGAGAGAAAAAATAAATGGAAACACTAGCTGTGGGACACCATGACCTGGTGGCACAACCACGCTGCAAAACCATGCTGGCCAAGATATAATTGAATCAAAGGTTTTTACATTTCTCCCGTGTTGTTCTGCAATAGTTTCTGATAGCGGCACTATAATATGAAAGCCAATCGATATAAGTATCGCTATAAGCATCTTCTTATTACGCACTGACTTACCCCCCAAAACCGACTTAGTCGCATGCAGCTGGATTTCCGAGAGCACATTGCCTCGCGGCATCTTCTTGAATAGGGTCGTTCCAACCAGGTTGATTGGCATCGAAATAATTCTGAACATAGGCAGAAATTCTACGGTCTGGCGGGTGGCCCACCCTTTCCATTTGTTTTCTCATTCATCACCTCAAAATATTGGGTGCCCCATCCTTCGCGTTCTTTGCGAAGGGTGGGAGTTACAGCACTCCACTTAACAGCATCTTGTTTGCTTCTCTTCTTCGTGCC
>JARLHX010000246.1 GCA_031292035.1 Negativicutes bacterium
ATAAATCAACCATTCATAACCGAGCGACCATAAAGGTGGATTGGCATGCGCTTTACACTCGATTCCTTGAAGGCAGGCTAAGAAGCACGGAAAGCTAAAATCGGACCATCCCTCCAATAAGTCGGTATGGGAGCTCGTCCCCGCAAACGCCTTTGCACCGACCCAGCTAAAGACGAATGCGAGTACAAGAGCGGGGATCAATACTATGTAAATGCGGGAAAACCGATTGATCAAATAGGCCCAAACATCAAAGATACCATTGCTGCTTAGTTCAATAATCTGGCCCCCAACCAGGAAGCCGCTAATGACGAAAAACACTACGACAGCTTCGCGGGACAAGCCTGTAAAAAAATAAAAAATCTGCCGCCCCAGGCCACTGTGAGCAATGGCCGTCGGGGTGCCAAAATAACGATATCGAGTATGGCCGATCACAACAAGAAGGGCAGCAGCGATCCTGCTCAGGTCGAGCAGCGGCCAAACCTTCTCACGGTTTTGTGCCTGATCAATCATCGAAGCCAACCCTGCTAGGTAATATACTTTGCTCGACGATGCTTTTCGATCCTGATGTCCAGTGACACAGCCTCACACGCCGAGCGCACTAGCGCGGGCCAACGCTGCGATTCTAAAAATAGTAGTGCTTGAAAAAATTTTCCAAGTTTCCCAGGGAATTACGTCGCAATCGGAAACCTATGTCAAGCTTCTGCATGAGCAAACCGAGCAACGAGACGACCGCCTCCGCTTGCACAACCAAGGCCAGAATGCCTTGAAGCCGGCCAGTTAGGCAATTAGTATTGCATCGTGTCGCCGGGTTAGCTCAGCGTTAGAGCGTCGATCTCGTATATCGAAGGGCGGGGAGTTCAAGTCTCTTCACCCGGCACCATTTTTAATGGATGCGTCGGCACACGCAGGTTGGACTCAAAATCGCGAGTTGAAAGACTCCCTCATCCGCGCCGAACTCGAACGGTGAAAATCAGACGCCAATAAAGAGGCGAGCGGGCGATACCGACTCGCCGATGCCGAAAGCTAGATTTTTGGGGACAGTTTCAGGATCACAGTAGGTACCAAACAGACGGTCCCAGATCGGAAAAAGTACAGCAAGATTGCTGTTGTAATGCTCCGGATTGTCGCTGTGATGAACATGGTGATATCGCGGCGTCACGATTATCCACTCCAGCCATCGATTGCCTATCTGCATATTGAGATGCATGAAGTCGTTCGTGAAAGTGTTTTTTAATATGATTGCCCAGAAAACCCACCGCGGAGAAAATTCGAGAAGCGCTCCGGCTGCGATATATGGCAGGTTGACCAATGTCTGCTGCACGACCGAAGCCCGGACGCCAGCCAACCAATACATATAAGTTGGAGAGTGATGCCATTTATGAGCCCGCCACAAGTGACGCGTGTGCAGCAACCTGTGTACCCAGTAAGCCCCTATATCTCCCAGTAGAAGATATAGCACGATACGGATGGCTAGTGGCCACTCAAGCACCGAGTTCGGCAACGCTGGCTCATACATGATCCAATGATTCAGAAAGTTTGAAATCGGAAAAACACCGAAGCCGATTGCCAATGTCGCGAGCATGTCTTTCGGTAATACGTTTCTGTAGTCCACAAAGCGAGCGGGGTCGCGTTTCTCCAGCGCCGTCACCAAAACCAGCCTAAACGCAAATAGTATCAGACTGACCAATATTAATTTTGAAAACAACGTATGAATTATGGTGTGCAGAAGCATCATTAGGCCCCCGAAGCGATCTTAAGGATAATAGCGGCCCCTGTGAGGGGCGACAATAAAAATGGCGCAGACGCGGCGCCGCGCTGTATTTCCAATAGGCCGAGGCAAACGCGGGAATGGACTTCAGCTTGCCGCGGCTAACTTCGGTTCAACGGCAGCGCCGTGGGCTCAGGTAACGCTGCAATAGTTCCGCGACCGTCCCACGCGGGTGGTTCTCCTTCGCTCGCATGACGGCGCGCCTTCGTCCATCCAACGAACGGCAGCGCCGTCTCACCCTATTATTCGAGCGCATGTGTGGCGCGCGCGCTCGAAAGCTCGGCGAACCTCGACGCCGAGGACATCTCGCGACGCATAGCCCGGTGTTTGTCAGAGGGGCAGTAGGGGCAGAGCTTTTGTCTAACTTTGTAGGGCGGTCGTGTGCGGTGCAGGCGTCGGAGCGATACTATAGTCCGGTTTAAACCTGCGCTTTAACCTCAATGTTGGCTTCTCGACAAAATTCCAAGACAACATAGCAACCGCGAGGGCAAGCGGCAGACCGAACAACAGAACGGCTGACGTTGCCCCCGCGGTTTAATCCATGTTGAACTGGAGTCTGGCCCTTTATGGAAGGACCAGACGATGAAGCGGAAGCGGTTTACGGAAGAGCAGATCATTGGGGTTTTGAAGGAGCACGAGCTGGGCGCGAAGACTGCC
>JARLHX010000247.1 GCA_031292035.1 Negativicutes bacterium
CAGAGCAAGGTCGGCCGTGCTGCCCCCAGTCACCAGGACATTACCTTCAAGTGCGACATTCTGCGTGCTGACGGCAGCCGTCGAGCCTTGATCCACCTCCAGGATGTTCCCGTTGCCGCCGGTCAAGGTGCTCTTATTGGTAATATCGATGGTGGCAGAAGTACCAGCTTCAACCCTGATGGCTGCCCCGGTAACCCCCACGACATCACTGCCATCGAGGCTCAACTGCCCGGCCGTCAAAGCGCTGTCCGTACAGAAGATAACGCCATTTTGAGCGCCATGCAGCAGGCTGTCCGTCAGCTGTGCCGTGCCTGCCCGTACGATCAGCGCTGCACTACCCGTCGCCGTGCTGTACACCTGCGAGTTCCGCTCCAGGATCAAGGTACTGTAACCAAATACGCCGACCCCATTGGTGGTACCGGTGATCGTGCTGTTGCCCACCGTTGCCGTCGAGCCGGTGGTGCCGGTCAAGGAGTGCGTCACCAGCATGCCGACGCCATTGGTGTTAGCAAGTTTGGAGTTGCTGATCGTCCCTGTGCTTTCGGTCAACGTCAGGGCCAGGTTAGAGCGAGAGTTGGCATCGACCTGGGCACCGTCAAGCGCGACGGTAGAGCCCTGCGCCGTAATGCCCCCAGTGGTGGCTTGGCTCAAGTCCAAGGTTGAATTCAACAGTGAAACGCCGATCAGGTTCGCACCGGGCTGTACGATAAGATGCGACTGGTTACCGAGTGAATAAAAATCAGGGACATCACTGGAAGTAACAGTCCTTGTTTCATTGTCCATCACGACAGCCATAGCTGGGGACGCCATCGCAATAACCATGACCCCTCCCAGAAAAGGTTTTAACCGTCTAAAAAAATATTTTTTCACAGTGTTTTCCCGCGTCAATTTATCATCAAGAAGTGCACCTTCCAAGCCACTGGAAATCCTTCCACTAAAAAGCCTGAGCACAAAGAAGCGACTCACGGCTTTCTATTCAACGACCGTAAAAATGCACCATTAATTTTCACAACAGGATACGGATACACCTTTTAATTATCTGTAGGAATTTTCTTATTGCGCTGTAGTCAAATTCTATTGTGCACCTACTGCATTGTCCTCGACATGCGCGAAAGAGGAAGCACTAAGCCTCCCCTTCCTTTACACGCTGCTATCTGACGTCAAGAAATCGAGCAAACACCGGCGGCGATGCATTCGCAACCACCCGGCGTGGTGATACCAATAAACACCCGTTCCCAGGCAGATTCACCGGTACCGCCGCCACCGGCCTTGCTGATACTGACACGCGCCTCCAGATAGCCCGACAATACCTTTACGATTTCATGGATAAACGGGGTGAAAGGGATAG
>JARLHX010000248.1 GCA_031292035.1 Negativicutes bacterium
AAATATCTGACTACAGATTGTGAGGCGTGAACAATGAAAGTCATCATTTTGGCCGGCGGGGGAGGCACCCGCCTGTTTCCATTGTCGCGGACCAACTTTCCCAAGCAGTTTCTGAAGATCGACGGGCAGCTGTCACTGCTGGCCCAGACGGTGAAACGGTTTCTGCCGCTGGTGAGGCCTGAGGACATCGTGATTGTCACCAATAAGGAGTACTTTCATCATGTGAAGGCCGATCTCGCGTCCTGCAAGGCCGGGGCGGCCCACATCCTCCTGGAGCCTGTTGGCAGGAATACTGCGCCGGCGATTGCCCTGGCCGGGGTTTTTTGCACTCAGGAACTGCAGGCCGACCAGGACGAAGTGTTATTTGTCACGCCATCAGACCATATCATTGAGCCTGTGGACAAATTTGTCAAGGCAGTGAAGCAGGCTGTGGAAATGGCCTCAGGCAACTATATCGTTACATTCGGCGTTACTCCCGACAAGCCGGAGACAGGCTACGGATATATTCAAGCCGGGGCTAAGATAGGGGGCGGCTATGCCGTCGATTCCTTCCGGGAAAAACCGGACCGGGAAACCGCCGAGCGGTACCTGGCAGCCGGCAACTATTACTGGAATTCGGGCATGTTCGCTTTCACCATCGGCCATCTGGCGGAAGAGTTCGCGGCTTATCAGCCCGAGATCCGGGCGATGATGGATAAACCGCTGGCGGAAATGCTGGAAAGGTTCGGCGAGCTGCCTGGGGTTTCGATCGACTACGCGGTGGCGGAAAAATCGCAGCGGGTGGTTACTATCCCACTGACGGCTAACTGGAACGATATCGGTTCCTGGGATGCGATTTATGAGGTTCTAGCCAAGGACGACGCTGAAAACGCGGTTAAAGGCGACTGTATCACCATTGATTGCAGTAAAACGCTGATGCTGGGACGCGACCGCCTGATCGCCGGCATCGGGCTGGAAGACCTGCTGGTGGTGGAAACCGACGACGTGATCTTGGTGGCGAAGAAAGGCGAGTCGCAAAAGGTCAAAGACGTAGTAACTGAACTGAAAAAACAAAACCGCCGCGAGGCTCACGAGCATACCACGACCTACCGCCCGTGGGGCAGCTATACCATTTTGGGTGAAGGACCCGGCTATAAAATGAAGAAGATAGTCGTGACTCCCGGACAGCGGCTGAGTCTGCAGCTCCATTACCACCGCAGCGAACACTGGATCGTCATCGGCGGTACTGCCAAGGTGGTTATCGGCGAGGCGGAAAAAATGGTGCACGAAAACGAGAGCGTGTTCGTCCCGCCGTCCACGAAACACCGGCTGGAGAATCCCGGACTGCTGCCACTGGAAATCATCGAGGTGCAGAACGGCAAATATCTGGAAGAGGACGATATTGTCCGCTTCGAAGACATTTACGGGCGGGTTTAGCCTTTACAGCGTGGAACAGAACCCAGTTTCAAGAGGAGGTATTACCATCGAAGCAGCGAGCAACCGATTGAACAGGAATGCTTTTAAGGCTTACGACATCCGCGGACGGGTGCCGGAGGAACTGAACGAAGAGATAGCCTACCGGATAGGCCGCGGATTTGTCGAGATATTTCAGGCGAAAAAGGTTGCGGTCGGCCGGGATGTAAGACTGACAAGCGCAAGTATCGCCGACGCGCTTGCCCGGGGGCTCATGGACGCAGGCTGTGATGTCGTTGATATCGGTCTTTGCGGAACAGAACAGATTTATTTTGCGACCGTCCATCTTAAAACAGACGGAGGCATTATGGTGACGGCCAGCCATAATCCGATGGACTATAACGGTATGAAGCTGGTCAGGACAGATTCCAGGCCGGTCAGCGGCGACAGTGGTCTGCGGGAACTGGAGGATTTGGTCATGACCGCCAGTTTCACAAACGGCGCTGTCCCGGGCAAAAAAACGACAGTGTCGATCCTTGATGCCTATGTGCAGCACTTGTTGAGCTATATTGACGTATCGTCCCTGAAGCCGCTCACGGTGGTGACCGATCCGGGCAACGGCTGTGCCGGCGCGATTATTGACGCGCTGGAAAAGCATCTTCCCTTTCGATTTATCAAGATTCATCACGAACCGGACGGCACGTTCCCTCATGGTATTCCCAATCCGCTGCTGCCGGAGATGCGGGATGCCACAGCGCAGGCGGTGCTCAAAAGCCGGGCTGATGCGGGTATTGCCTGGGACGGCGACTTTGACCGCTGTTTTCTCTTTGACGAACATGGGTCCTTCATGGAAGGGTACTATATCGTGGGTTTTCTGGCCCAGGCTTTTTTGAAAAAGTTCCCTGGCGCCAAGATCATCCATGATCCGCGGCTGACCTGGAATACCATCGAACTTGTCGAACAAGGGGGGGGAATTCCGGTTCAAAGCAAGACCGGCCATGCTTTCATCAAAGAAAGAATGAGGCAGGAAGACGCCGTATACGGCGGCGAAATGTCTGCCCATCACTATTTTAAGGAGTTCGCCTACTGTGACAGCGGCATGATTCCATGGTTGTTAGTCTTGGAGAGTATGTGCAAAGAGGGGAAACCCCTGTCGATACTTGTGAAAGAACGGATGGAGCGGTATCCTGTCAGCGGCGAGATCAACCGGCGGGTAAAAGACGCCGGAAAAGTAATCGGCATGATTGAGGAGTTTTACCGGGGCAGCGCTTCCCTGATCGACAGGACCGACGGACTCAGCATGGAGTTTAGGGAGTGGCGGTTTAATGTAAGAATGTCCAATACGGAACCGTTATTGCGCCTGAATGTCGAGACCAGAGGCGATCAACAGCTGATGCAGGAGAAAACCCGGGAACTGCTGATGCTTATGGAGAAAGACTGATGATTACATAGGACTGATCTGGCCCTGGGAACGAAAAAAAGCAATTAGACTGCGTGTCTAATTGCTTAACTTGTGGGTTATTGCCGCCAGGACCTGGTCGACGGTGATCTGATTCATGCAGCGTTGCTCCGGGCAGGTTTTGGGGCCGGTCCAACGTGAGATGCCGGGAAAGACCTGTACCCGCAAGGGAATGCAGGGGATGCAGGGTAACTCGGGCGCGAGGATGGCGGCTTTGGCCGAGAGGGGCGCGACACTGGCCGGGGCGGTGCTGCCGAAGACGGCAACAAGCGGGATATCCATGGCTGAGGCGATATGCATGGGCGCGGTGTCCAGACTGACGAAAACGTCGGTCTTCGTCAGCAGGGCCATGAGATCCACCAGGCTGGTCTGTCCGCAAAAGTTGGCCACCGGGGCGGTGGTCAGACTGATGAGATTGTCGATATATTCCTGGTCATAAGGACCGCCGATGGTATAGATGGCAGCGTCATATTTTTCGGACAGGATGGTCATAAGGTCGGCGAAGCGCTGGGCCGGCCAGGTTTTTCGCGGGTTGGTCTTGGCGCAGAAGCCTATCAGATGCCGGCTGGCAGGCAGCCTTTCCAGAAGAGAGGCGGCTTTGGCGTGGTTGTCAGGTGAAATGCAGGGCAGCACCGGCTGAGCGGCAAGCTGCGAGTTGGTGAGCCGGCGGACCATACTTTGCAGCACTTCGGTGTAATGGGTGGTTTTGAAGTCCCCCACAGGATAAATGGTTGTAAACAGCAGCGGCAGTCTGGTGTCGCTGCCAAACATACTGGAGGGACCGATCCGCACTGGTATGCCGGCGAGGGTTGCCAGCAGCGCCGGTCTGAATTTGCCGTCCAGAGATACAAATAGGTCATATTGCTGGCTTTTCAAATGCTTTACGAGGTTTCGCATATAATCGAAGGAAGCTTTTTTCTGCTGGTAGTTGGCGGAAATCACTTCATCAATTACCGGATTGTTGATGACAACTTCTTCAGCCAGTTTTTTTACGATGATGGAGATCCGGGCCTCAGGGTAGATTTTTTTCAATAAGGCCGCCGCGCTTGTAGCCATTACTACGTCCCCGATGGCCAGGGTACAGCCCAGCAATATTTTCCGGAAGTTTGGCATGACAGTCCTCCTGATATGTTCTGGCTACTTTTTTAGTCTAATGCTTCCCGGCGTTCATGGCAACAGGTTTTTCTCTTTTATCCGCCAGCGGTCGACTTCGCAGCCTCTCCGGCAAAGAGAAATATTTCCGGCTTGCTCGGGGAAGAATGAAGAGCGGCAGGAAAGATGTCGCCGGAAAGCGAAGTTTTGGTTAAATGTGGAACCGGACGTTTTTCGGCGCTAGAAGGAGGAATTGTTATCATTACGTTCGGCACAGACGGTTGGCGGGGGATTATCAGCGAGGATTACACCTTCCATAACCTGCGCCTGGTAGCGCAGGCCATCGCCGAATATATAACCGAGCGGCAGGAGGCGGAAAAAGGGATCGTGATAGGATACGACGCCCGGTTCTTATCCCGTCAGTACGCCGAGGACTGCGCGGCGGTGATCGCCCACAAGGGAGTAAAGGTATGGCTGACAGACAAAATGTTGCCGACGCCGGCCCTCACCTGGCAGGTGAAGGACCGCCAGGCGGCCGGCGGGATTATGATCACCGCCAGCCACAATCCGCCCGAGTATAACGGACTGAAGTTCAAAGCTTCCTATGGCGGGTCGGCGTCGCCGGAAATCGTCGCCGACATCGAAAAATACGTGCGCCGGCTGGAGGCCGGCGGCGGAGAGTTCGCCAAGGTGCCTCTCACCGACAGGGTGGAGCTGGTTCCGCCGCAGGATGTCTATCTCGGCCATGTTCAGCAAATCCTTGACCCCAAGATGCTGCAGCGTTTTAAAGGAAAGATCGTTTTTGATGTGATGCATGGCTCAGCCAGCGGCTATGCTGCCAGCTTGGGGGCTCTTAACGGCCTCGACCTGATTGAAATCAGGAGCGACTATAATCCATCTTTCGGCGGAGTCAACCCGGAGCCTATCGAGAAGAATCTGGCGGCTCTGCGGCAGGCGGTAAGCGAGCACAAGGCGGTGATAGCCCTGGCAACCGACGGCGACGGCGACCGGATCGGGGCCATGGACGCGGACGGCCGCTTTATCAACGCTCATCAGATCATAGCCTTGCTTACCAAATACCTGGTGGAAAAGCGGGGTTGGACGGGCGGGGTTGCCCAGACACTGACAGCTTCGGAGCTGGTCAAACGGGTGGCGGCCAAATATGGCCGGCGGCTTTATGAGACGCCGGTGGGCTTTAAATACATAGCCAATCTGATGCTGGAGGAAGACATCCTGATCGGTGGTGAAGAAGCGGGAGGTATCGGGGTCAAGAATTACATCCCCGAACGCGACGGCATCATGCTGGGCTTTCTGCTGATCGAGACGGCAGCCGCTTACGGCAGAACGCTGGGAGCGCTGCTGGACGAGATGATGGATGAACTGGGGCACTTTTACTATGGGCGGGAAGACCTGCATCTTGAAGAGACCCGCAAAGCCCGTCTCATGGCCAAGCTGGCCGACGCTCCACCCAAGGAACTTGCCGGGCTCAAGGTATCGTCAGCCAAATGCACCGATGGGTGCAAGTTAAATCTGGACGATGGCTGGGTCATGTTCCGGGCCTCGGGAACCGAACCGATTGCACGGGTCTACGCTGAGGCCCGCAGCCAGAAGCTGCTGGCAGAAATATTGGAAAAGGCGGTGAATTATGCCAACCAAGCCTAAAATTCGTAAAGCGGTCATTCCGGCGGCGGGACTCGGGACGAGATTTTTGCCGGCGACCAAGGCTCAGCCGAAGGAAATGCTGCCAATTGTCGACAAACCGGCCATCCAGTACATTATCGAAGAGGCCATCCAGTCGGGCATCGAAGACATTCTGATTATTACCGGGCGCAACAAGCGCGCCATTGAGGATCATTTTGACCGGGCGGTGGAACTGGAGCTGACCCTCAAGGCTCAGGGCAAGTACGACCTATTGGGATTGGTGGAGGAGCTTTCCAATGTGACCATCCACTATGTCCGGCAAAAAGAACCAAAAGGGCTGGGGCACGCGGTTTTGTGCGCCAAGCACTTCGTGGGGCAGGAACCGTTTGCGGTACTGCTGGGGGACGACATCATCGATGCGTCGGTGCCTTGCCTGAAACAGCTGATGGATGTATATGAGGATTGTCCCGGCACCATCCTCGGGGTTCAGGAGGTTCCCAGGCACAGAGTGAGCAGCTACGGTATCGTGAAACCGGAAGCAGTCAAGGAAAACCTGTGGCGGGCGGTGGATCTTGTGGAGAAGCCTGCCGAGGCTGACGCTCCATCCCGTCTGGCGGTGCTGGGCCGGTATATCATTGAACCGCAGGTTTTTGACATTCTGGAAAATACCCCGCCGGGGCGCGGTGGCGAGATCCAGCTTACTGACGCCCTGCGCGTTCTGGCGGCGACAAGGTCGGTATACGCCTATCATTTTGAAGGACGCCGCTATGATGTCGGCGACAAACAGGGTTATCTTGAGGCGACAGTGGAATTTGCCCTGAAACGGCCGGATCTGCGGGATCAGTTTCTGCGCTATCTGGTAAAAACGGTCGGGCCACTGATCTCCGGGGAAGAAGCGGCTTCGTTAACCAGCGGGGCCGCCATCGAGGAATGAGGGATCCTATGAATGTATTGGTAACCGGCGGGGCCGGCTATATCGGCTCTCACACTGTGGCACAGCTGCTTAGGTCGGGGATCCGAGTGGTGGTGTATGATAACCTGTCCAAGGGTCATCGCCCGGCTGTTCCGGCCGAGGTGCCTCTTGTGGAGGGGGACATTCGGGATAACCGCGTCTTGCGGCAGGCGTTCGGCGACTATCATATCGACGCGGTAATCCATTTTGCCGCCAGCAGCCTGGTGGGGGAATCGATGCAGCGCCCGAGCGATTACTACAATAATAATGTAGCAGGTACCCTGTCCCTTCTTGATACTATGCTGGAGTGCGGTGTTGCCAAGATCGTCTTTTCGTCCACCGCCGCAGTATACGGTGAACCGGAAGAGTGGCCGATCAGCGAGGATATGCCGACTGTGCCCACCAATGTTTATGGCCGGACCAAGCTGACCATTGAGCAGATGCTGGCCGATTTCAGCCGGGCTTACCAGCTTTCCTATGTGTCCCTGCGCTATTTCAACGCCGCCGGGGCGTTAGGCGGGGCCCGGATCGGCGAGGACCACAGCCCTGAAACTCATCTGATTCCCTTGGTATTGCAGGCGGCCCTCGGACTGCGGGCCGGCATAAAAGTTTTCGGAACCGATTACCCGACCGCCGACGGCACCTGTATCAGGGATTACATTCATGTCAGCGACCTTGCTGACGCCCATGTCAGGGCACTGCGCCACCTGATGGACGGCGGGGCCTCCAAGGCATATAACCTGGGCTCCGAAGCCGGCCACAGCGTCAGGCAGATTATCGACAGGGCCAAAGCGATCACCGGGATTGATTTTCCGGTGCACGAGTCAGAGCGGCGGGCCGGCGACCCGGCAGTCCTTGTGGCTTCTTCGGCAAAAATCAGGGCAGAGCTGGGATGGAGTCCCGCCAGCAGCGACCTGGATACCATCATCGGGTCGGCCTGGGCCTGGCATAAGAATCATCCGGGCGGTTACCAAAGCGATCAGTCAATCAAGAAATAGAAAAGAACCGATAGCAAAATTCCTGTCAGGGTACAATAATGGAGGGTCAGCATGCTTCCTACCGCTATCGTCATTGGCACTGTTTTTATGGATTGCAAGGGATTTTCCAAACAACGCTACAACTCCGCCGGCCGAAATCTCGGCAGCGTCAAATTTGTCCATGGCGGAGTAGGGCGGAATGTTGCCGAAAATATGGCAAACCTTAGGATTGGTACTGTTTTTGTTTCCAGTGTCGATAAGACCGGGATTGGCAAGGAAGTGGTCCACAGGCTCGCCAGGACCGGGGTCGATGTCGAGTTCCTGCTGGAGAGCGAAGCCCGGGGGATGGGGATCTGGCTGGCGATTATGGACGAAACCGGCGAACTGGCGGGATCGGTCTCGCAAATGCCTGATCTGGTCGATCTGGAGAATTTCATTACCGAACGGGGCCCGGAGTTTATCCGGCGGTCCAGCCACGTAATTCTGGAACTCGATCTCAGCGAATATATCACGAAAAAGGTAATGAGCCTGGCCCAGGAGCACCGCAGGCCGGTTTTCGGCATTCCGGGCAATCTAGGGGTTATTCTGCAGGATATCGACATGCTTGCCGGCCTGGATTGCTTTATCTGCAACGATATCGAAGCCGGACGGATCATGGGCAGGGAGCTGCGCGACACCGATCCCGGCAAGCTGCAGGAGGAACTGAAAAAATTCGTTGATGGAATCGGACTGGCCTCGATGGTCATCACCCTCGGCTCGGCCGGCTGCGTCTACTATGACGCCCGCAGCGGCGAGAAGGGCTTTCAGCCGATTTTCCCGGTGACGGTGATCGACACTTCCGGCGCGGGGGACGCTTTCTTTTCCGGCACAGTCATGGGCCTGATCCGCAAAAAACCGCTCAGTGAAGCGGTGGTGTACGGCAGCCGGGTCGCCAGCTGGACGGTTCAGTCGGATGAGAATACCTGCCGGGACCTGGCTGACAAAATGGCTGAAGACGCCGTGTTTCAAGACCTGATGGGCGAGATTGCCAAAACCGCCAAGAAAGGGTTTACTGTTGTTTCCCGCTAATTATTTTTGAAGGAGGGAAGGCTATGCCGGCGAACGAGCTGAGGCTGGCCACGGGATTTACCTTCGATTATTCCAACCTGTACGGACCCGGTAAAGTGACGACCTCGGACTGCGAAGAACTGGCCCCGCGGATCGCGGCCGCGCAGGCGGCCATCGAGCGGATGCGGGCCGGTGGCGAGGTGCGGGGCCATCTGTCCAAGGACGGAACCCCGGAAAAAGTATTGTTTTCCCAGCTGCCGTATGTCGCGGCAGGCAATCTTAACTCGCCGCAATCGATCACCCGGCTGAAGGAGTTTGGACAGTCGGTCCGGCATAACGTGGATGCGGTGATTCATTTCGGCATCGGCGGGTCGTACCTTGGCAACAAGGTGCTGTTCGACATTCACTGCGGCGAGTTCTGGAACAGCAAGGATATTTCAGCCCGAAACGGCTATCCCAAACTGTATTTTAGCGGCAACAACATTGACCCGGCGCGGACAGTGGACCTTGTGGACCACATCGCGGCCGAGGCCGGACGAAAAGAAGGGGCCTGCTATAAAGTAATGCTGGTGGTGGTCTCCAAGTCCGGCTCGACTCTTGACACGATGTCAGCCTTCATGGTGGTTTATGGTGCCCTGAAAGACCGGTTGCCGGACGGCGCGGTCTCGGTGGTCGCGGTTACCGATCCGGCGGAAGGCGAACAAGCCACGCTGCTGAAAAAACTGGCCGGCGACGAGGGGTGGCCCACCTTTGCCGTTCCCGACGGCGTTGGCGGCAGATTCAGTATTTTTTCGGAAGTGGGCCTTGTGACCGCGGCCTGCATCGGACTTGATATTGACGCTTTTCTGGCGGGAGCGCGGGGGATGGACGAGGCCTGCCGCACAGGCGATATGTGGGCCAATCCGGCGCTGTTGAACGCGGTGCTCAAGTATCTTGCCGCCGAGAAATACGGCCGGGATATCGAGGTCTTCATGCCTTACGGCGATTATCTGAAATCCATTGCCGAATGGTACATCCAGCTGTTGGCCGAGTCGCTGGGAAAACGGCGGGATCGGCAGGGGCGGGAAATTTTCTACGGCCGCACGCCGATTGTCGCGGTGGGTACCACCGATATGCACGCCCAGACCCAGCAGCATCAGGACGGAAAAAAGAACAAGGTCGTCCAGTTCGTAAAAATCGCCCAGTGGCAAAGCGACCCGGTTATTCCTGACGCCTTTCCTGCAGTCAAACCGCTGGCGCAGTTCGCTTCCCTGCGGATGAGCCAGGCGCTGGATACCGCCCTGGAAGCCAACGCCGCCGCCCTGAGCAGCGATAACAGGTTCAACGCCGCCCTGATACTGCCGCGGCTGGATGCCTATCATCTCGGCGAACTGCTCTATATGCTGGCGCTGTCGGTGGCTTACGAGGGAGAACTGGCCGATGTCGACGCCTTCGACCAGCCGGGCGTGGAGGCTTACAAGAAGATCATGGGTCCCATGCTGACCAAACTCAAAAACGGGTAAAACGATTATAATTTTAGCTGACAGGAAAAGGATCCGCAAAAAAAATGCGGATCCTTTTCCTGTTGTCGTTTCTCCTCCCGCGATTCCAGGTTGGCCCCGGGAAATGGTCTGAAGTCCCCGGGTTATTTTCCGCCGATTATCGCGTTGCAGTATCCTATTTTTAAAAGTTCTGCGCTGAAAGGCGAATTTTTTTAAAAAAAGATATGGAAAAAAATGTAAAAAAGGATTATAATGGCAATGGATTAAATGTAAATTATTGGAAATTATTTTAAGGATGTTTTTTGATTATGGAACCTTCTAGGTAGTGGTTAAATTATCCTTTAATGGACAACATAAACAAAAGAGGGGGGAGCGGTGTGATAAAGAGTCCAAAGGTTTCGGTTATTATTCCGACACTTAACGCGCAAACCCTCATCGGGCCTCTTTGGGAGGCTTTACAACGCCAATGGCTATCCCCTTGGGAGACGATCATTATTGACTCGACTTCCGATGATAAGACGGCGGATATTGCTTCAGCCTTTGGGTCCAAGGTCATAAGCATCGGCAGAAAGGATTTCAACCATGGCCTGACGCGAAACCTCGGGGCGACCCTGGTTTCCGGCGACATCATCGTTTTTATGACTCAGGATGCGTTGCCTGCCGATGACGAGACGCTTTACCATCTCATCGAACCGATAGTCGAAGGTAAAGCGGTGGCGGCGTACGCCAGGCAGATTCCCTGTGACGAATCAGATCCTATCGAGCGATTCTGGCGGTTTCACAACTATCCTGAAGAGGCGGCGATAAAAAACCTGCAGACCACGTACCGGCGATATTTCTTTTCCAATGTCTGTTCAGCATTTCGCAGGGATGTCTTTCTAGAACTAGAGGGGTTTGAGAAGGCAGAAATCGGCGAAGACATGCTGATGGCTTACCGGTTAATAAATGCCCGGTATTCAATCGCCTATCAAAGTTCGGCCCAGGTGTTACATTCCCATCATTTTACTACCCGGGAAAAGATAAGACGCTACTTCCAGATCGGCGCGTTTAATCAGGCGCACCCGTTTCTCACCGCAGAAGCAAGTCACGAAAAAGACGGTATCGCCACGGTTAAGAAGTTGTTTGGCTACCTGCTGGGCAGCGGAGAATACCGACACCTTCCCATTGCCTTGGCGGACATGACGCTTCGTTACCTGGCTTATGCTGCGGGACGTTTGAGTGTATCGAAGGTTCACCCTGAAGTCGGTTCGTCCCCGCCGCGAACGGTGGAGCTATGAAGAAAGCTTTCCGACAGTTGTTCTGGTGGATAGCGGACATTTATCAAAGCCGACGGCTTATATTGGAACTGACGTACCAAGACATCAAGGCCCGCTACCTTGGATCCTGCCTGGGAGCGTTGTGGGCGTTCATCCAGCCGACTGCAACAATCCTAATTTTCTGGTTTGTATTTGAAGTCGGATTCAAAGCAGCCGCTGTTGATAATGTTCCATTCATCCTCTGGCTGGTTACCGGCATGGTGCCCTGGTTCTTTATTTCAGACAGCATCTCGGGAGCCACAGGTTCGATTATCGAAAGCAGCTATCTAGTGAGTAAGGTGGTATTTCGGGTAAGCATTCTACCAGTTATCAAGATATTGGCATCATTAACGATACACCTCTTTTTTGTCCTGTTCACGTTACTGATGTTTTACTTATATCATTACTCCCCCAATATCTTCTATCTGCAGCTAGTATACTACCTTGTCGCCATGCTGGTTCTAGTCACAGGCATATCCTGGATTACTTCTTCTCTGGTGATTTTCCTGAAAGACGTTGGACAGGCAGTGGCAATGTTGCTGCAATTCGGGTTTTGGCTTACGCCGATATTCTGGTCTGTCGGCGCGATCCCTGAAAGATATCAAGGTATTATCAGGATAAACCCTGTCTGTTACCTGGTGGAAGGATATCGGACAACTTTCATCTGGCATCGGTGGTTTTGGGAGGATGGTACAGCGGCGCTGAGCTTTTGGATGGTAACGCTGGCGATATTTTTCATAGGAGCAATGGTATTCCGGCGTCTGCGGCCGCATTTCGCCGATATGCTGTAGGAGTGAATATGAATCAGGCTGTAATCACAATCCAGAACGTCTCCAAGATCTATAAACTGTACGACAGTCCCGTGCAGCGGCTCAAAGAATCGATCATGCCGTTTGCCGGTAAGCGGCATCAGGACTTTTACGCCTTGGATGACGTCAGTTTCATCGTAAACAAAGGTGAAACCGTCAGTATTGTCGGTAAGAACGGATCCGGCAAGTCAACGCTGCTAAAGATCATTACCGGGGTATTGACTCCCTCCGTCGGATTGGTCGAAGTGCGAGGTAAAATTGCGGCACTGCTTGAACTTGGAGCCGGTTTCAATCCTGAATTGACGGGAATTGAAAATATCTATCTCAGCGGCATGATTATGGGCTACAACAGAGACCAGATGGATGCCAAGCTGGATACAATCGTCGCTTTCACCGACATTGGAGAGTACATCCGCCAGCCTGTCAAGACTTATTCCAGCGGCATGTTCGCTAGACTCGCCTTTGCGGTCAATACTAACGTCGATCCCGACATTTTTATTGTTGATGAGGCCTTATCGGTGGGCGATATATTTTTCCAGGCTAAAAGTATGCGCCAGATAAAGAAAATGGTGGATAACGGAACGACTTTGCTTTTCGTGAGCCATGATCTGAATGCGGTGAGGAGCCTCTGTCAGTCAGCATTATGGCTGAAAGAAGGAAGAGTGTATTTTTTTGGTGACGCGCCGACGGTGACTGCTGAATACGGGAAAGCTCTGGTCGAAGATATCAATTCTTATCATATTGCTGATTCCTCATGCGATTGCCCAACTCAGTTCACCAACAGTGACCGGTCGGAGTCATGGACGGTTGTGGAAGACGAATTCGGCGATGACCCCAAGTATTTTCGAACAGGGACTGGCGCGGCTAGGTTCAGGAAAGTCGAAATATTGGATGCTATCGGGAAGCCTATGAAGCATTCTGTCGAGTTTAACCAGGAAATAACGATAAAATGTTTTATCGAAATTATGCAGGAATGCAAGAACTTATCAGTTGACTATCATATTCGCAATAAGCATGGACAGGAAGTGTTGGGCAACGATACGCATACCGCGGGAACAAACCTGCATGCTAGATCTTGGAAAAAAGGGGAATGCTTAATAGCAACTTTTAAAGCCAGACTCCCTATTATTCATGGCATATACAGTGTCAGTGTTCTGATCTCGAGTTTTCCCGAGCCTGTAAGTCTGGCAGAGGTGATATTCTGCGACTGGATAGAGAATGCTTTTATATTCGAGATGAGAACAAGAAAACCATCGCAAATTTTCGATTTTGTGTATCTTCCGGGAGAGGTCAATTATCAAGTATTTTAATCACCGAACTCCAACTCAATGGAGTGGCAAGGTTAGCAGGGAATATTTTGTAGCCGTGTGTCACAGGGAATTTAAAGCGAAAGGGGTGGTTATATGCCAAAAAGATTCCGGGGATTTCCGAGTCCGGTATATGTAACTAGGCCCTTGCTGCCCAGTCTGGATAAAGTCCAAGCGGAGCTCCAGGAGATATGGGGATCCAAATGGCTGACCAATAACGGTCTGCAGCATAACAAGCTGGAAGGTAAACTCACGGAATTTCTCCAGGTTCCGTTTCTGTCCCTGTTCAATAATGGAACGACTGCGCTCTTGACGGCTTGTCAGGGTTTGGGGCTGACGGGAGAAGTGATAACAACGCCCTTTACTTTTGCCGCCACGCCGCATGTTTTGTCATGGCAGAAGCTGAGGCCAGTATTCTGCGATATCGACTCCGAGACACTGAATATTAATCCCGCCATGATCGAAGCGCTGATAACCCCGGAGACAAGCGCAATCATGCCGGTTCATGTTTTTGGCATGCCCTGTGACGTAAAAACGATTCAGGCTATAGCGGATTATTACAATCTGAAGGTAATTTATGATGCGGCGCATGCTTTCGGGGTCAGGATTGACGGAGTGGGTATCGGGAATTTCGGGGATGCGAGCATGTTCAGCTTTCATGCCACAAAACTGTTTCACACCGTCGAAGGAGGCGCGTTGACCTGCCCTAAGGAGAGCTTGAAAGTTCAGCTGGACCTGTTGAAGAATTTTGGCATCCAAAGCGAAGATGAAGTTCTTTTTCCTGGCATTAACGGAAAGATGAATGAGATCCAGGCCGCTGTCGGATTACTGGTTCTGGAGCTGCTGGCAGAGGCCTGGGCTAAGCGCAGCGGCCTTATTCAGGCATATCGTGAATGCCTGAATGACATGGAGGGCATCACCTATTGCAAGCCGGCGGAAAACGTTGAATACAACCACCAATATTTCGTGATCCGTATTAATGAACAACGGTTTGGCTGTTCGCGAGATCATGTGTATCAGCAACTGAAAGAATACAACGTTTTTGCCCGGAAATATTTTTATCCATTATGCAGCAACTATAGCTGTTACAGCGCGCTGCCCTCGGCTTCTCCGGACAGGCTGCCGGTGGCAGGGCAGGTGGCGGACGAGGTATTATCCCTGCCGTTGCACGGTGAATTGGCGCGCGAAGATATCGTGATAATCTGTGATATTATCAGAAGTCAGTCCAGGGCAAAACTTATTATCAATGCTTGAAGGCTTGTTTCGCCGGCCAGACACGTACAGTAAAGAAAAAGGCCGGGGAAAAGGGAGGCGCAACATCTGGGAGTATATTGGGAGGCCATCCGATGCAGATGGAACTACTGAGCACGCAGGACAAACGCTGGCGCGAAATGCTCGCCGGCCTCAGACACGATGTTTACCATTTGCCTGAATACTGCAGTCTATGTGCAGGGCATGAGGGCGGTGTCCCGGCAGCCGTATACGCCACAGATGACGCGGGTAATAAATTTTTGTTGCCGATCATCATCAGACCGGTACCTTTCGGCGCAATCGGACAGCCCCTGTTCGATGCAACTTCCCCTTTCGGCTACCCCGGACCACTGGTCAAATTGACAGACAGCGGCGAAGCTTGGTTGAAAGCGCTGGGGTCCTTGTTGAAGGATTTCCTGCGGAATAATAAGATTATTTCATTGTTCTGCCGGCTTCATCCAATCCTGGATGTCCCGCGTCAATCTTTCGAACTGCCGGGGACCGTAGTTCAGCACGGAGAAACAGTGTCCCTTGATCTGAGTGTGACTGATGCCGAGGGCTTTTCCCAAATGAGCAGATGTCACCGCCGCGAAATAAACAAGGCAAGGGACCGGGGCTACTTGTTTGTAGTCGACGAAACATGGCGTTATCTCGACGAATTTACGCGCATCTATGCTGAAACCATGCGTCGCTGCGACGCAGAGCCTTTTTATTATTTCTCAAGGGATTATTTCAGTCACTTACGAGACATTGCCGGCTTCGGAGTACAGTTGTGCGTGCTTTTAATTGGGGACCGGGTAGCCGCGGCAGCGGTGGTTTCGGAAATCCACGGGATTGTTCAGGGACATCAGTCGGCAACTGCCAACGAATGTGTTAGTCATAACCCAACGGTGGCTCTGTATGATTTCATCGGAAAATGGGCCAGGCAAAGAGGAAACCGCCTGTTTCATCTGGGCAGCGGAGTCGGCGGGAAACGGGATTCCCTGTTTGATTTCAAGGCGAAATTTTCGCGACTGCGGCATCCGTTGTGCACCTGGCGATTGATTACAGATGAAACGGTCTACAGTAAGCTGGTGAAACAGTGGGAACGACGCACAGGCAGTTTTCCAGATGGTGAGGACGGTTTCTTTCCGGCTTACCGTAAGCCAATAAGGAACTGTACTTCAGTCAGGAGTGCAAGAGGTGAATAATCAGGTGCCGCTGGTAAGCGTTATTATTCCATCCTACAATCATGCCAAGTATATTGCCGAAGCGATTCAAAGCGTGCTAGACCAGGATTTCCAGGATTTTGAGATTATTGTGGTGGATGACGGTTCTCAGGATAACAGCGTTGCTGTGATACAGGCTTTCACAGATCCCCGGGTAAAGCTGACCACGTTTGCTGTCAATCAAGGCGGCAGTGTTGCCGCAAATCATGCTATCAGGAAGGCCGCCGGCCGCTATCTCGCTGTTCTTAGTTCCGATGATGTATTTTTGCCGCAAAAATTAAGCAGGCAGGTCTGCTTTTTAGCCGATAATCCGAATGTTGGCGCCGTCTTCAGCTACGCGCAGCTAATCAATGAGACCGGTGACGACTTTGTTGATGAAACGCATTTCTATCACGGCGTTTTTGACCAGGGGAACCGAGGCCGGCATCAGTGGCTGAATCATTTCTTTTTTCAAGGAAACTGTCTGTGCCACCCTAGCATGATGATACGAAGAGGATGCTTTGATAGGGTCGGTTTTTACGATGAACGTCTTGCCCAGTTAACGGACCTTGATTATTGGATCAGGCTGTGTATGACAACTGATATCCATATTTTGCCGGAGAAACTGGTCAAATTCCGGATCAGGGACGGGGAGCAAAATGCGAGCGGATATCGGCCTGATACAAGAATAAGATGCTCTCTGGAAATTATCCAAGTTCTCAACAATTACCTTAAGTTAGCGAAAGTCGAAGATATTAAAAAAATTTTTGGAGATTATCCATTGATTGCTAGCGCAAAAAGCGATGATCCAAGAGCGATCTCCTATATTTTGGCTCGAATTGCCTATGACGTCGGAAGTCCTAGTTATAAATATTTTGCGTTACATACGCTTTACCATCTTATGAAAGATAACGATAGTGCCGCGTTAATTAAAGAACTATACGGATTTTCCTGTTCTGATTTAGTTTTAAAGGCCGCCGCACACGATGTTTTTGGCATCCTGCATCCTGAACGGATTTCCGAACTTGAAACCGGAACCAAAAGACAGGCGATAGCCTTAACAGAATTAGGAGAGGAGATTGCTAAACAGAAAACAACCATAGCACTATTGTGCGACGAGATCAACAAACAAAAGCAGATCATTACCGATCTCGGTGCTGCTATTGAGGAGAAGAATGACATTATAACAGAGATGCGTACATTCTTTGCTATACGCGGAGGTGTCGGGATTGACTTTTTCTAAATCATTGCCATCCCAGGATAAAAAAATGGAAAAAAGTCATGGTAATATACTTTTTTCACAACCCCTGTACAAGCTTGCGACAAATAATAAATACTATCACTTATACCGAATGATCAGAAGAGATAATATCAAGAAATTAATTTATTACATCAAAACTGAAGATTTGATGTCGGTGTTAACACGGGTAATAGCCTACATCAAGAAATTGGACTCAAGAAAATTATTTCAGCCGCAGCTATTATCTGAAATCACGCCGGACTTCAAGCTTTGTTTTACCCGGCAGGAGAATCCTCTGGTTTCGATCATAATTCCGGTTCATAATCAATGGGCTTTTACTCACCGTTGTCTATACTCCATCTATAAGCACACAGCCAATATCACGTATGAAATAATTGTTGCCGACGATTCCTCGACAGATGAAACGGTGTTTATCGAAAGATATGCTGAAAATGTACGTACAGTAAGAAACAACCACAATCAGGGTTTTTTAAAAAACTGTAACAACGCCGCTCGTTATGCTAAAGGCAAGTATATACAGTTATTAAATAATGATACTTGGGTTCAACCGGGCTGGCTAACATCGCTCGCAAGTGTTTTAGAACACAACGACGATATTGGTATCGTTGGGTCGAAACTGGTTTACCCAAATGGCAGCTTACAGGAAGCTGGCGGTATTATTTGGAATGACGGTTCAGGATGGAACTATGGCCGCCTGGATGACCCGAACCAACCGGAATACAACTATGTTAAAGAGGTGGATTATATATCCGGGGCCAGCATTATGATCCGGACAAGCCTCTGGCGGGCAATCGGCGGATTGGATGACAGGTATGCCCCGGCTTATTATGAAGATACCGATCTTGCTTTAGAGGCGAGAAAACGCGGCTATAAAGTGGTGTATCAGCCCCAATCGGTAGTAGTCCATTTTGAAGGCGTTTCTCACGGCCAAGACAGTTCTCGTGGTGTGAAAAGTTACCAGGAGATAAACCGGCGGAAGTTTGTGGAAAAATGGGCTTCGACATTGAAAAATGAAAGTTTTAGAAGCGGTAATGACGTGTTTCTGGCCCGCGACAGAAGCCGGGACAAAAAAACGATTCTTGTCATCGATCATTATGTTCCCCATCATGACCGGGACGCCGGGGGACGATGCACTTATCAATACCTTAAGTTATTTAAATCTTTGGGCTTGCACGTAATTTTTTTGGGTGACAATTTTTTCAATCATGAACCGTACACGTCTCAATTACAGCAGCTTGGCATTGAAGTACTGTATGGAGCCCGGTACGCCGATGGCTTTGACCAATGGCTTGCGGCAAATGGCCGGTATCTCGATTATGTGTATCTGAACAGGCCCCATATAGCCACCAAGTATTTTGAAAGCGTCAGACAGCAAACAAATGCGACCATACTCTATTTTGGTCATGACCTCCATTATTTGCGGGAGCTTCGTCAGTACGAAATTGAAAAGAAACCAGAGCTTCTAAAATCCGCAGACCGATGGAAAATAATTGAGGATAATCTGTTTGCCAAGGCTGACATCATTCACGTCGTAGGTTCTTATGAGCAAAGGTTGATAAAGGAACAGTTTCCTGGAAAGAGTGTCAGAAATATTCCGTTATACATTTATGAGACACCTGATGATAATGCTTTCATCGATTTTGATAAAAAAAGAGACATTCTTTTTGTAGGGGGCTTTAATCATAAACCTAATATTGACGCTGTTTTATGGTTTGCCAGGGAAGTATTCCCCGTTATTGTATCCTC
The DNA here is from genome assembly GCA_031292035.1 of Negativicutes bacterium. Next base: position 18,898 of record JARLHX010000248.1, read on the forward strand.
AGTCCCGGATATCAGGTTTTTTATTATCGGTTCGAATCCGCCTAAGTCCGTTCAAGAACTTACATCAGACCAAATCATTGTGACAGGTGCTGTTTCGGATCAGCAACTGGAGGAATATTACTGCCTGTCCAGGGTGGCTGTTGTACCGCTGCGGTATGGGGCCGGGGTCAAAGGAAAAGTAGTGGAGGCTCTGCATTACGGCCTTCCGGTAGTAACGACATCTATCGGGGCCGAAGGGCTGGCTGACGCTGACACGGTCTTGTTTATTGCGGATGATAAGGTCGAGTTTGCCAAGGCAGTGGTTCGTACCTATACAGATCAAGGGATACTAAGGGATGCTGTATCAAAGGGCCGACGCTACATCAAGGATCATTTTTCAGTGACCAAAGCCAGGAATGTAATAACTGAAGATATTTCTGTTTAGTATAAGTCTTAAATTAGTAGGAAAGGTAAATGGTTTTACAATGAAAAGGTTTAGATGGGCAGTACTGCCTGTAATCTTTTTTGCCTTATATATCGCATATATCAACTATACCGCGCAAAATGTTATCTACATGGATCAAATACGGATGGTTCCGCTAATTGATAAATATCATAATGGATTACTTGCCTTTCCAGACTTGTGGAATAGTCAATTAGGGCAGCATCGGCATCTGGGCTACCAATTTTATTTTGTATTGAATGCCGTATTTCTAAATTTAAATACAATGATCGATGTCAATTTAATAGCTATGTTGCTTTTTTTAATTATTATGATTTTTAGCTGGAATTTGAATCGGACTTTGGGTAAGGAGCAGACCTCAAAATTTATATTGCTGCAATTCCCCTTTGTTCTGGTTGGCTTTGGTTTGATAAAGTGGGAAACTGCTCTAAATGGACTTGGGCTGCCGGAATATTATGGTCTTGCCGTTATGTCAATTCTAGTGACAATAGTTGACCTCTATCTTCGTAACCTGATAAATTTTTCTAAAACCATATTTATTATATTAATGCTTACTACATTGGCGGTGGCCTTGTCGGCATTACTTCCGTTTTATTTATCAATGGCCTTCTTGTGTATTTATCATATGAATAACTTTAAAACAATTAATTATATTGAAAAACGCAATAATTTTCTTGCAGTGTTTTCAATTTTAATGATTCAGTATTCCATATATACATACAACATTAATGTGGGAACGCTCGGGCCATCATTTTCAGTGATGAACGAGCTTTTAACTATAGTAAATAATGCCTTTTCTGCCTTTAAATTTTTGCTTTATGCACTGGGTGCCACGGTGGTGGGGGGCGAAACCCTAATCAAGATATTTCCTGATAACGGTATCTTATTTTTGGGCATTATTGTTCTGGTGATTTATCTTGTCGCATTATATGTCTATTTCAAAAAAAAGTACTATACATATACAATATTACCGGGCTTTATGATGATAGGATCACTTATCTACATAGCGCTAATATTATTGGGGAGATTCTCTTTTGGCGAAACCTACGGAATGCAGTCCCGGTATTCCCTCAGTATGATGTTTGGCCTCCTGGGAATAGTTTGGTGCTGGGCGCTGGACTTATCCTATTCTGTACCGAATATTAAACATAAAGTAATGGCAGTGAGTACCTTGGCCATTATTATATTCGGATCCGCAATTACGGACTTGGATGAGTTGCATAAGGCACAGTATCGCAAAGAAGCTTATGAAAATATGCGGCAAGTCATTTCTACTCAAGATTCATCTCGGTATCATATACTTCAAGCTGACGGACCTGAAATAGATGACTCAATAAAGATACTGAAAAAATATAATCTATTAGGTATGAACGGCATCTTATAACCACTTTATTTTCTAAGCGGCATGAATGACAGAACGGTCATTTGATACGGTCATTCATGCGGGCATTGCAACTGAACCTCGTTTTACGACTAGTGGGAATTTAGCGCATAATGTCAATTGCGAAAAAGGGGGAGCATAAATGCGGGATAATCTTATCGATGCTTTAAAGGGATTCACGATATTCTCGGTTGTTTCAGCGCATTCGATACTCATAACCTATGGGACTAAGAATATTCCTGTGTTGGGTTACGCTGACGCATACATGATGCCGCTATTTGCTTTTCTAAGCGGGTGGGTGCTTTGCTACGGAAAGAGTGAGTGGAATTATCAATGGATTGTTGATAAAGCCAGAAGACTGATTATTCCTTTTCTTAGTTGGATTCCGATAACTTATATCTGTGGTTTTTGGGAGTTCTCGGCCCTAAGCCCTTGGCTTGACTTGTCCGGAAGTTTTAGCGAATATTTTGTCAGAGTCATTGTTCACCCATATCATGGGTTGTGGTTCCTATGGGCGCTTTTCACCTTGTACTGTATTTTTGCAGTGCTGAGAACCTTGCAACAATATATCGGCGATTCAATCTATATCATTGCATTTTTATTATTAAGCGCAATTCCCACTTATGATTTCTTTGGTTTGCCTGCTGTTCAGGGATTATACCTATTCTTTGCTCTCGGCTATCTTGTTAATCGGCATAAAGACAAATTAACCTGCTTCAGAATTCCTGCGGCTATCGCCTCGGTTGTGCTATTTCCGGTTTTGGGCTGGTATTGGAACTGGGAGAATAAGTTGCCATTCGGGCTTCCAGACGATATGCTTCTTTTTCAGCTATATCAGTTTATTACATCCTTGTCAGGTGTCGTTTGTTCTTTTTGGTTGCTTAAACTGCTTCGCAACACCTATATTTATCAGATGTTTATTTTGTTGGGGTCAGTATCACTTGAAATATATGTAATTCATGCAACTATTCTGAATGTCGGAATAGGCTCTGGTTTTATTAGAGCGCTATCCATATTCATAACTACAATGACACTAACTTTTACAATCATTTATTTGGTCAAGAAATCTACTATTCTAAATCAAATTTTATTTGGAACGACAGCTTCAGTCGGCAGATTGTCTTTGAAACACCCTATTTGGGCAACAGACGCAGGAAAAGGATTGTGATCTGGACTTAAGTCAGCCGGTTGTTAAATGCCTAATGGAGGTGCCTGATGGGAAATGTTTCGATAATAGTTCCATGCTTCAATGAGGAGCAAACCGTTCCGATATTCTATAAGTCTGTAACCCCTATTCTGACTGAACTTGGTATAGGATACGAAATATTGTTCGTAGACGATGGTAGTCGTGATTTGACGCAAGAGACTGTGCTCAAGATTGCGAAGCTTGATCCAAGAGTGTCGCTCATAAGCTTTAGCAGGAATTTTGGCAAGGAAGCGGCATTGCTTGCCGGACTGGAGCATGCGTTGGGTGACGCTGTCGTCGTGATGGATGTCGATTTGCAGGATCCGCCTGAGCTATTACCTCAACTTGTTAAGGGTTGGCAAGATGGTTATGATGTGGTTTTCACCAGACGGGTAAATAGACAGGGAGAGCCGCCGGTTCGCAGCTGGTTTGCGCGACGATTTTACGACATCATCAATAAACTGAGTGATGTAAAAATAGTTGATGGTGCCCGCGATTACCGGATTATGAGCAGACGGGTTGTAGACAGTATTCTTAATTTGCGCGAGAGAGCAAGATTTTGCAAGGGATTATTTTCATGGGTGGGTTTCTCTTCACATTGCATTGAATACGAGAACGTTGCGCGGGTGGCAGGGAATTCGTCATGGAGCTTTTGGAAGCTGTTCAACTACGCGATTGAAGGAATTGTCTCATTTTCAACGGCCCCATTGCGACTTGCGACTTATTTCGGTATAGTCATCGGCATTCTGTCATTAGGTTTTATGCTTGTGAAAATTATAGATACTCTTCTATATGGTAATCCAGTAAGTGGCTACCCCTCGCTTGTTTCGATAATATTGTTTTCAACCGGGATACAGCTGATTTTCTTGGGTATTATCGGAGAATATCTCAGCCGGATGTTTAAGGAACTTAAAGCCCGGCCGCATTACCTTATAAAAAATTATACTGAGAGCAGTCTGAGAATCCATAAACCTGCTAAATCCCGGAACCAGCATATCAGAACAAGCTGATGGAATGGATCGAACGGGGGAGGCGGCGGCTGATAACCTGGGAATTTGTCCGATTTTGCGCGGTGGGCGTCACCAATACGTTGCACCACTATGTTTGGTATATATTCTTATCTTGGTGGATATCGTACGAAATGGCTAATGTATTTGCATTTTTTGCCGCTATGATTGGGTCATACTATCTGAACAATTATCTGACTTTCCGCACCAGACCGAGCCTAAAAAGGTTTATCAGGTTTCCACTGGCATATTTTCCGCAGATGGTGGCAGCCTATGCTGTACCATATATCTGTATCCGATACTTTGCTATAAATGCCTATGCGATACCCTTGATAAGTACATTAGTCCTTCTGCCGGTGACTTTTCTCCTTATGAGGTTTTTGCTGTGCGGCCATTATTATACAGGGCGAAGTGCGGGGTGAATCCCCTTGTTGAGCAAGCGACAGGGATATGGTTTCTTCCTCGCATATCGAAGACCGGTCAGTAACTGTAGACTTCAACAAATTCAAAGATGAGGAGGTATCATGGGCAAATACATAGCTAGATTAAAAGACCAGGCCCAAGAGCTCCTGTATGTAATCATAATAGTTGTTTTGTCAAGGTGTCTATACTTGATTGCCGCCGAAACCTTGAATTTTCTGCACAAAAGAAACGACAGTGTATTTGCATTGTTATGCTGGTTTGATGCCGGTTGGTATAGAGGCATAGTCGAATATGGATATATGACAGAACCTATGGCTCATCTAAAAGGCGACGCGGCCAATTGGGCGTTTTTCCCGCTTTATCCAATCCTTGTGAAAGTATTTTCCTGGCTAACCGGTTTCAATACTTATATCGCCGGGGTTATTTTATCCACAATACTCTTCACGATAGCAATTTTATTCATATTGAAGTATATAAAGCTTACAAGGAAAGATTCGGTGGCTCCTTCGGCAATCTTTCTAATGGCCTTCGGTCCATATTCCTTCTATTTTTCCTCTCTCTATACGGAATCATTGTTCATATTGCTGGTGATCCTCGGTTTTTATTTTATGGAAAAAGAAAAATGGCTAATCTGTGGCATTATGGGGGCGTTGCTCTCAGCAACCCGACCCACCGGCATAGTTTTTGAGCTTGTTTTGTTCACCAGATTTATTGAACTAAGCCTGAAAAGAGGAGAAAGTCTTACCTTCGCTTTAAAGGAAATTGCATTTAGCGAGAAAAAGAGGTTAGCCCTGTTATTAATTCCTGCCGGATTATTCGTGTATATGACATTTTTGTATTTTCATGTCGGCGATCCCTTGGCATTCATGCATGTAGAAGTAGCATGGGGACGTGAATTCGGTGATCCGATAAAACTATTATATAGGGCACTGACTGGAAATGAACAATCCATATATCTTGCTATATGGGAAATAGTTGGATTTACTGGCGTTGCGTTCCTGATTGTAAAAAAACGATATGCAGAAGGTGTATTCGGTTTTTTTTGCGTCATGTTACCCGCAATGTCCAGTCTTCTCGCGATGCCAAGGTATATTGTCGGCTCGCTGGTACTTCCCTTGGCTTTTAACGATTTCGTAAACCAATACGAGAAACTAAAGTGGTTAATTGTGATTGTCTTGGGAGCGGCTAATATACATCTCTTGTTTTTGTGGTTTACCCGCCATGACATTACCATGTGAGGGGTTGAAGTATGTTGCGTAATATCAGGATCTATTCCTTGATTTCGCTTTGTTTGTATACCTGGTATATTATTGTGCTTTGGGGTGTAATGAACCCTAATGTCTGTCTCGAATACCGATTATATTATCTGGAAAGGAAATTAACCGACTGGCCGGGCTATGGCGGTTTAAAATATCGTTTTGGGGAAGTTTTGTCGTATGGAACGAGGGAAAGCGAGGGTAAGAGAGCAAAAAACCGCGGACTGGGATGGGCGGTGGCAGAAGAATGGGGGGCTTGGACGCTTGGGGAAAATGCAGATTTATATTTTACACTGAATGATGTTCCTGATTCCGATTTGAATTTGGTCATGAAAGCAACCAGCTTCTCGCCGGGTGGCCGGCTGACAGTCGATGTCTTCGGTAATGAAAACTATTTAGGTACATTGAGTATTGAACACCTAGCTCCCCAAGAATATTACTTAACTATTCCTGCACGACTGGCTACTGGTACACCGTTTCATTTGCAATTTGTCATTCACAACCCAAGTTCCCCGCAGCGGCAAGGGTTATCTTCAGATAAACGCCTGTTGGGGTTGGGCCTTCATTGGGTGAAAATAGTACCTTGTAAACAATTTCATTTCCTAAGCGACAGGAACGGTCCCAATAGCAGACTTGGTTTTGATACAGTCATTTAATGCGCGCAGCGTGTCACAATTGGATGTTACATTAAATGCTAGGGGGTGAACTTTTTGCTAAACAACAAAGCCTATGTCGCCACTTTTGAAGAGCACTTATTCGAAAATAAATATTTTGGCACAAGATTCAAAGCAATACTTTTGCCTTTGTGCCTGATTGTGATGGATTACTCCGCCATTCT
>JARLHX010000249.1 GCA_031292035.1 Negativicutes bacterium
TACGGCAGAAAAGATTCCTAGCCGTAACTTTTCGGAACTTTAAATTGGCAGCGGCAGAAAAATTTCCTAGCCGCCATTCTGAGAAACTTTAAATAACGGCAGAAAAAGTTCCTAGCCGTAGCCATCGGAAACTTTAAATTGGCTTACGGCAGAAAAATTTTCCAGCCGTCATTTCTGAGAAACTTTAAATAGCGGCTGGAAAATTTCCTAGCCGCCATTTTTCCATTCCCATTTTCTTGGGAATGGAAATAGGCCTCTAGATTAATAAAGGGAGGAAAATAATCCCAGCATTTAATAAATGTCCTTCAACTATCAAGCACTCACAGGTTTGTCCGAAATCACGACTGACGAACTCACGATCAGCGGAACCCTCACTACCGATAAGCTCACATTCCCCACGGGGGCGCATCAGGGTTGGGTGCTCACATCGGATGACATCGGCTCAGCCTCCTGGCAAGAGCTAGTAAAAACGCTGCTGGGTGATGTGACCGGCCCATTTCAGACCAACGTAGTAACAAAGGTTGGCGGATCCACCGCTGCAAATATTCATCAGGCTGAGTTGCTGGCCAATGCTGCCACCGACCTGAATACGGCAGATGCACTCGTGAAAAGAAAAAATGGAAATTTTAGCGCGGGTACGATCACCGCAAATCTAGTCGGTAATGTTTCAGGAAGCTCAGCGTCATTCACAGGCTCGCTCCTAGGCGACATTACAGGAACACAGGGCGCAACCGTGGTTTCGAATATTAATGGCAAAGCGGCAAATCAGACGGTCACGCTGACCGACATTCAGACACTGACGAACAAGACGATCACCGGAACGTTTACGGGTAGTCTGGCCGGCAATGCAAGCACGGTTACAACGAATGCGAATCTCACCGGCGACATCACATCCGTGGGAAACGCGACGACCGCATCCGCTGCTATTGCAAAGCTGACAACGGCTCAAACTCTGACGAACAAAACGATCACGGGAACGACGAACAATGTCGACGCGAATACAATTAGGAACGGTTCAACTTGGGCCGTGCCATTCTCCGGTGCTGCCCCAACTACGAGCAACATTCTCACTTACAATGGAACGAACGCTGTATGGCAAGCACCAGCAGCTGTTTCCGGTGTATCAACCGCCACCGCGAGCGCGGTGGCACAGCGAGATTCTTTAGCGGGTTGCGCATTCGGAATTGTCACCGCTACAAAAATAATTGATCCATCATCGGCATTGTTGTTATATGCAGATGCTACCAATAAAAATACATTTTTAGGTTTATCCGCTAATTCAGTTGGAGCGCCATCATCAACTTACAACGTTGGTGTTGGCTATCAGGCACTTTCCAACATAACTTCTGTCGGAACAGCCAATACCGCAGTTGGTTCATCTACTCTATCAGCTTTGACAAGTGGTAATGCAAATACAGCCATCGGTTCTTCTGCGTTGTCGTCTATGATATCAGGAGCTAGTAATACAGCGATAGGGGTTAATGCTCTCCAGCAATCCACTGGAACTTCAAGTTACAATACAGCATGTGGAACCAATGCCTTAGTGAATATCACAAGTGGAAGCAACAACACAGCCATAGGATTTCAAGCAGGGCCACCTCCAGCATCATCAACAGTGAGTAATACAACCGCTA
>JARLHX010000250.1 GCA_031292035.1 Negativicutes bacterium
ATCCTCCGGATTGTTGAGACCTGACAGGGTCTGTTTTTTTGTTTCCACGTCTTATTTCGGACCAATCGATTCTCTTCGGAGGGTTTGATATAAAAATTTAAAGAGAAAGGGAGATTGTTTCATGAAACTATCATTACAAGCCAAAATGATTGCCTTTTTCTTGGCGGTGATTCTCGTCTGCGCCGTCGGTTCAGCCTTTACTTTCTACAAGATCAATCAGAGTGTGGCGCAAATCACATTTGTCGAGCAGGCTGAAGTGCCGCGGATCATTGGCGCTGCCGGGATGACCGCCAACGTTATCGGTCAGACTGCCAGTGTCCGGGGCTATGTGCTGTCAGGTTCCCAGAGCTTTCTCGACGAGTACTACAAGCAGAATAAAGAAAATGACCAGTTCGAAGCCGAGCTGATAGCAAAAGCCAGAACGGACGAGGGCCGCAAACTTTTGGCCGCAATCAAGGAACTTGATGATAAGTTCAGCGACGTATTCGAAAAGCGTATCTTGCCTCTGAAGCAGGCGGGGAAAGACCAGGAGGCCATGCAGGTACTGAACGCTGAACTGATACCGGTAGAGCAGGGACTCATTGCCAAAGCGCGGGAATATCTGGCTCTTTCCCAAAAACTTGCCGTGCAGTCACTGAATGCGGGAAGCGCAGCCGCACAGCAGGCCCAGACCGCCTCTGTCACGGCCAGCGTCATCGGGGCGATCCTCGGTATATTGATCGGCTTTTTTGCCGCCAGGAGCATGGTAAAACCCATCCGCGTCATGCTGGCTGATGTGGATGCTGTCGCCGCAGGGGATCTGAGCGAGCGGGACCATATCGTCCATTCCCGGGATGAAATCGGCCATTTGGCTGAGGGTGTCGCCAAGATGAGGGGAAATCTGCGCGGACTCATCAGGCAGGTGAGCCAGGCCAGCGATCAGGTGGCGGCGTCGTCGGAAGAACTCACGGCGAGCGCCGAACAGTCGGCACAGGCAGCCAACCAGGTGGCCATCGTCATCACCGAGGTGGCGACAGGCGCCGAAAAACAGCTGAAGGCGGTCAACGATACTTCGGCTGTCGTGCAGCAGATGTCTGCAGGGGTGCAGCAAATCGCGGCCACCGCCAATGCAGTAGCCGGTACTTCGGCCAAATCAGCCGACGCGTCCCAGGAAGGCAGCAAAACGGTGGAAAAGGCGATTGCGCAAATGAGTCATATTGAAGAGACCGTCACCCGGTCGGCTCAGGTTGTGGCAAAACTGGGTGACCGGTCCAAAGAAATCGGGCAGATCGTCGACACCATAGCCGGTATCGCCGGCCAGACAAATCTTCTGGCCTTAAACGCCGCCATTGAGGCCGCCCGGGCCGGTGAACAGGGCCGCGGCTTTGCCGTGGTGGCCGAGGAGGTCCGTAAGCTCGCCGAACAATCCCAGCATGCGGCGAAGCAGATCGCCGGCTTGATCAGCGAAATCCAGCAAGATACTGTCAGCGCGGTGACGGCGATGAATGAAGGCACCAAAGAAGTACAGGTAGGCACCGAAGTCGTAAATCACGCCGGCGAGGCTTTCAAAGAAATTTCCGGTTCGTTCAATGAAGTATCAGGCCAGATCAGGGAGATTTCGGCGGCTCTCCAGCAGATGGCGGGCGGCAGCCAGCAAATCGTAGCTTCGGTGCGGGATATCGACTCTATCAGTAAAGACACGGCAAGTCAGGCCCAGACAGTATCTGCGGCTACCGAGGAGCAGTCGGCCACCATGGAGGAAATCGCGGCCTCAAGCCAGGCGCTGGCCAGGATGGCTGAGGAACTCACCGGGGTCGTCAGTAAGTTCAAGCTATAGGGAAATCAAAAAGACCCAAGCCGTACGGCGTATTCCGTCAGGCAAAAGGAGGAATCCACCTTTCTGACGGCAAATAAATTAAGCTTATTCAGCAGTCCGAAAAGTCGTGTGACTGGAGCGCTAAAGCAGAAGCATCCGGCGCGAACATGAAACACGCAGACTGACGCTTTTTGCCAATAAACCGGACACAAAGGGCGGCTGAAATCCAAAACTAGGAGAGTGTATCCATGAAAATCAGTTTTGTCGGATTGGGTCAGATGGGCAAGCCTATGGCGATGAATATGCTAAAGAGCGGAGCGGAGCTGATCGTTAGTTCCCGCCAGGGCAAAGCTTATTCCGAATTTGCGGAGCAAGGGATTAAGACTACCAATAGCATGGCGGAAATAGCGCAGGGCGAGATCATCTTCCTCTGTCTGCCTGATGGCAAAGTGGTCGAAAACTATCTGATGGGAGAAGATGGCCTTGCCAGCCACCTGAAGGCAGGCCAGACGGTGGTCGACTTCAGCACGATCTCCTACACCGTCGCCGTCGATATGGCAAAGCGCCTGGCTCAGCGCGGCATTGGACTTATCGACGCCCCGATATCGGGAATGGAAGCCAGGGCCATTGCAGGGACCCTGACCATCATGTGCGGCGGGGAGAAGGACGTTCTCGCCAAGGCGATGCCTTATCTGGAGTGTGTCGGCAACAATATTATCCATATGGGCGGCAGCGGCAGCGGCCAACTGATGAAGCTTGTCAATCAGCTGTTGTATGCAATCAACGCGGCGGGACTGGCGGAAATTCTCCCGATGGCGGTGAAACTGGGTCTTGATCCGGAGCGGGTCGGGCAGGTGGTCAACAGCGGTACCGGAAAGAGCCATGCTTCAGAATTCTTTATTCCCCGGATCCTCAAAGGCAGTTTCGCAGAGGCCTATTCGCTCGATAATGGTTATAAGGATCTGAAGAGTGCTGCCGAAATTTCAGCCGACTTCACCATTCCCTTACCTGTGCTGCACGCGGCAACCACCAGCTATCAGACAGCTATGCTCAAGGGTTACGGCGATCAGGACAAAGGGGCGATGATCCGTATTTTCGAAGAACTCCTCGGCGTCAGTTTCCGCAGCAAGCAGTAACAAGGTGCGGTAAAATACGGCAGGGCTTTGTCATCATCCGCCGAAAACCGCAGTCATTTGCGGCGCCGACGTCGGACAAATCCCAACCAAACTAAAAAGAAGTCGCGAATAAAAATCATCCCGAATTGGTTTCGGGATGATTTTTTATTCATAATGTAAAAATATTATTCGACAGCGTAATGCAAAATAAACAGATATCTGTAAATATTTCTAATTATATCCTAATTTTTGTATGATAAACTAAAAATATACAATTTACTTCTTGCAATAATGTAGATAATAGGCTATTATTGTGAGTAAATGTAAAAAAAGACAATTGTATATAAATTTGGCAAACTTATCCGAAAGGTAAGGACGCAAAGCCGTGGGTCTAAGGGGCGTGGGAGCCTATGATTGCCAGGTTGCTGCTTTGTTATAGGAGCGTGATAGCACCGGTTTATCGTTGGCTGAGTGCTATTATTTTTTTGTGTCAAAACGGCCCTGCAGTGAAATACTTGCAATGCATAAAGACGATTGATGCAAGCCAAATCATTATCGAGAAGCTTATACTTATAAACCCAGGGGATATATAATATTTTGTTTTGTAGTGCATTGAGGGGGAAGATGAAGTGGATTTTTTATTTAATAATGTTAGCTGGATATCAATAAAAATATTGAGGTATCAGTAATGCCCCATACATTTTCGCAGCCGGATATAGCGGATTATCTGCTGCGTTTTATCGCGCAACAGGATTTTGCCACCGCCAAGCATTCTTTGAATGTCAAAATGATAGCCGTTCAATTTGCCAGAAACCTTGATTGTTCTTCGCAATTTATTCAAAATTTATCAACCGCTGCGCTACTTCATGATATTGGCAAAATGATCATTCCGAAAAACGTATTACATAAACCCGGCAGGCTAACTGAAGCTGAATTTGAAATCATGAAAGAGCATTCTCAAAACGGTTTCAATTTTTTAAGATCAATTACGCAATTGAATCATATCGCTGAAGCGGTCCTTTATCATCATGAACAATATAACGGCCAAGGTTATCCGAAAGGGAAAGCTGGCAAAGATATACCTTTGATGTCGCGAATATTAACCATTGTTGATGTATATGAGGCAATAACGGCAGACCGGGTTTATCGAAAAGCCATGACTCCCGAGGAAGCTATCAAGGTACTTCATGACGGCAGGGGGATTCAATTTGACCCGAAACTGGTAACTGTTTTCTTGCAAAATATTTACCGCTTTGATTTGAAGCAAGAGTAACTTTAATTTAAGTCGCTTTTGGCTTTAAGAAAAATAACAGTTGCTGTTTATCCAGTGAATGACCCGCGGAAAAACCGGGAGGGAAAAAAATGGCTTATCAAATTGGCCTATGGGGGGTCCTTTGAGAGGGCCTCATATTACCGATTGTAATTATTTATGCCATCATCATCAGTATTGTCCTGTTGCGAAAAAATAAGGACAGGGACAAGTCAGACCGGTCATACAGGATAGCTATACGGATAATAACTGTCATAATTCCAATACCATTGGTCCTTTTTATGTCTTTGCTCTCTCCAGCCAGTTCCACTGGATGGACTCTTGACAGGGAGACCCTCCATATTCAGGCACTTGCGAAGTCTGACATTGCTATATCGACCGCACAAATTGCTCTCGTCCCGACTCAATCAGGCGGTCCCTGGCGGCGTCCGGCAGGCCAAGTGGGTCTCCATTACAGCACGGTGGATATCGGGACATACAAACTTCAAAACGGAAAGACGGCAACTATCTTTTATTACGATAATCCCCAATATGTGATGATTTTGTTTTCGGAGAATCATTACTATGTTCTCAGCCATCCGGGAGTTGAGTTGCTTTATGAGGAACTTAAACAACGTGGCGTGGGAGAACTTATTCCTTAATGCCCGGTTCCCTGTCCTTGGTTAATATTTGTATTTGAAAAGTAAAGGTACCGCTGGTAGCTGCAAGCCAGATCGGCTGTTGGACTAAAAAAAGCCCCACTCACCGTTGTGCCGGGTGAATGGGGCTTTAGTAATGCTGCCTAACGAGCGACTGGCTGTTCCTGCTTAGCTGCCGGCGTATTCTTCTTTGTAATCATACTGATTACAACAAGAGCGACGGCACTCACGAACAGGCCGGGAAGAAGCGGATCAATGCCTTTTGGATACAGCATAAACCACCCGATATTGACCAGTGGCCCGAGGATTGTGGCGGTTACACCGGCAATCGGGGTAACAAACCGTGGCAAAAGCATGGCCCCGAGCAGCGGGAATAGGGCCACACAGCCCCGCAGGCCTTGGGACAGGAAGGACCAGCCCAGGATTAGCGAGCCCACATTGCCGTTGGCAATCATGGTCGCAATAACGCAGATGACGATAAGAAGAACTCTTTGTACCAGCAGCGTTTCTTTTTCACTGGCGTTTACCCGGACAAGTTTTTGATAAATGTCTCTGGTAAACATGGTTGAAACACCGAGAGTTAAGCCGGCCCAGCTGCCGATCGCAGAGATCAGCAAAGTGCCTAAAACGATACCGGCGACAACCGGCGGCAGAAATTGCATGATGAAGGTCGGCAGAACTTCGGCGGATGGCGTATTAGGAAAGTTGGCTTTCATATACAGTCCGACCAGAATGCCGCCGATGCCGATTGGTGGCGTCAAGATCGCCGCCGCCAGGGCTCCTTTGTGCGATTCATGCAAATTTTTCGCCGACACTACAGCCTGCATATAGGTCTGGGTGGAAAGAATGCCGACAAGTACCGAAAAAGCGGAAGAGATATCTTTTTCCACACCGCGTCCGACCATCGAAAACCAGGGGAACGCCGGAAACGCTCCGGCAAAGCCGCTGATTCCGCCCATGAGAAAATAAGCGGCAATACCGCAGCTCAACATCGCGAAATACAGCAAAAGCATCTTGGCGACACCGGCGAAACCCGTCCCCAACATTCCGCCGAATATCACGTAAGCCAGTGCGAAGGCCAGACCAATAGCTGATGACATGAGAGGGCTCATATGGAACATCGCCCCCATCAAAGCCACGAAGGACAGGATCTGGGCCACCATACTGAAGAAAATACCTACAGAGGTAAAGATACTGGAGATTGGGCCGATTTTCGCGCCGTAAGTCTGGACTAAAAACTGCGGAATGGTTTCGGCCGAGCTGCTGTAAAACTTTTTCACCATCCCCAGCCCTAAAAGGGCAAAGCCAATGCCGCCGCCAAGGGTGTACCACCAGGCCGAGAAGCCGAATTGAAAGGCCAGTTGCGCGGTGCCGATGGTGGACGACCCACCCACGAATGTGCCGATAAGGGTGCCTGTGACCAGGGACCACCCAGCTCTGCGGCCGCTTGTTGAAAAATCGGAAGTTGATTTTACTTTACTGCCTGCGTAGATCCCTATCGCAGCAATCAGGATAAACACCGCTACAATACCGGCGAGATGCCCGAAGGAAAATATCATTGGCGTGAGTTCCTCCTTAATTCAATAGCCTTTTTGCCGTCGCCGTCGCCAAAGCGGCTATTTTTTCGGGGCAAGCCCTAAAATCTGTCTGGCTTCCGCGGGGGTGGCGATTTCTTTGCCCATCGCCAGCGCGATGTCCTTCATCCGCTTCAGCAAGCCGACGTTTGTGGCCAGGACTCCTTTGGAGTGATAGAAGTTGTCTTCGATACCGACCCGGACGTTTCCGCCAAGGGCCATGGCGATCACGGAAAGCTTCACATGGTCTTTGCCAATCACCGAAACGCCCCAGGTGCAATCTTTCGGCAAATGGTGATAACAGTACATCAATGCTTCCACAGTGGCCGGCTGCGAGCCGCCGACGCCGAGAACAAGGTTGAAATGGAGCGGCGTTTTGATTTGACCCTTTTCTGCCAGCTTGATGGCGTTCCAGATCATGGCGGTGTCGAATATTTCTATTTCCGGTTTGACGTTATATTTACTCATTTCTTCTGCCAGATAATTAACCGTATCCGGGTCATTATAATTTCCTTTGGTCGGGAAATTGGAAGAACCGGTTGCCAGGCTGGCCATTTCCGGTGCAAGGCAGATCATTTGGCCGCGGTCGACGTAGGTCTTGCCGGCGCGGCCGCCGGTTGAAACCTGGCGGATGATATCGCAATCGGGATACTTGTCCAGCTCGGCGAAGACCTCCCGGTTAACCTCTATATCAGAAGTCGGGATGCCGTCTTTATCCCTGGTATGGAAATGCGCTACAGCCGCTCCTTCTTTCCAGCAGTCATAGACCTGCGCCGCAATTTCCTGCGGGGTTATCGGCACATTGGGGGTCAGTTTCTTTGTCGGGACATTTCCGGTTGGGGCAATCGTTATAATAATTTTGTCGCTCATTTGTTTTCACCTCATACGTTTATTTGATCATCTTTCGCGGGGCGTATCCGGTTAAAGCTGGTCAGCCTGTTGCCGGAATTTGCTGTCTGTTGGCAATTGCCACAAAAAGTCAGTAAGACAAAAGTTTTTCTGGTGAAATCATTCCTCCTTTCTCAAGATTTTGCAATTGTTATGATTAATATCGCAAGATTCATGCCAAATGCTGGAAAATATTCGGTATAATTGCCGAATACCGCGTCGTAGTTATTGTTTGCCAGATTATGAAATGACATTTTTTCTTCAATTCAGCTTGTTTATTTCTTGAAATATTTTCCGGGATTTCAGAAATTATCTAAATGTTTCCGAAAATTCGGAAATAAATGAAGGGAGTAAGACCCAAATTGTTGAATTGTTACATTTATGACTTAACTTGGATTGATGGGAATGGAGGCGCTTGGCGTGCTTTCAGTTTCAGCAGATCAAAAGCTTATTGATATCGTACGTTTGGCGCTGGAATCAGCTGATGCCGATATTTGTATTACCGATGACGAACTTCAGGGTGAGTATCGACTAAAGGGCAAATATCTTATTGACCTGTTTGCCTGCGGTTTTCCCGCCGAGCTCACCTTAAAGGCCCTGACGAAAGTCAGCCCGCCCTTGATGTCCGGTACCGGCATGCCCGGACACAAGATGTTTGATATCGGGAAACACTGGTTTATCAGTGTATTTGACTCGTTGCACGACGGAATCCTGATCGCCGATCAAAATGAGATTGTCCGTTATATCAATAAGTCCTTTGAACGCATAAGCGGGGCGAAATTTTCCGGGATTGTGGGGAAGATTCTCAGCGAAGCCCGCCCCGGAGCGAGGCTTGGCGGCGTTATTCGCAGCGGCACGCCGCTTTTTGGGGTTCGACGGAAGTTTGGCGACACAGAATACATCACCGACATGCATCCTTTTATTATTGACGGCGTATGCATGGGGGGCATAACCGTTGCGAGAGATATCACTGAAATACAGCATTTGCAGACCAAGCTGAGCAAATATCGGCTGCGCTACAATGATTTGTTGCGGCAAATCAATAAAGAGAATGCAGCCAGGTATACCTTTTCCAACATATGCGGCACCAGTTCGGCCCTGCGGGGGGTCAAGCAGCTTGCCGAAAAATTGGCCTCCTCCAATCTGCATGTGCTGCTGCGGGGCGCCAGCGGTACAGGCAAAGAATTATTCGCCCATGCGATCCATCTTTCCAGTCCCAGGAAAAATCAGCCTTTCGTCACAGTAAACTGTGCCGCCATCCCGGGGCAGCTCTTGGAAAGTGAGCTTTTTGGCTATAGCGAAGGGGCATTTTCGGGAGCCAAGCAGTCTGGCAAGCCGGGTCTTATCACCCTTGCCCATAATGGAACCCTTTTTTTGGACGAGATAGGCGATATGGATGTTGAGCTTCAGGCAAAAATACTGCGCGTGCTGCAAACCGGAGAGGTTCAGCCTTTGGGGAACATCACCAAGAGTGAGGTTGATGTGCGGATCATTTCAGCCACCAACAAAGATTTGGAGGCAATGATCGAAACCGGCAAATTCCGCGAGGACTTATTCTACCGGCTAAATGTTTCCCAGCTGCACATTCCGCCGCTGCGGGAGCGGGTGGAAGACATTGCCTCTTTGGCGCAGTACTTTCTGTCCTTTTGCATCCATCCCAGTCTGGGGCAATTGGAACTGGATCCCCAGACAATTGCTATCCTCGAACAGTATTCCTGGCCCGGCAATGTCCGTGAGTTGGAAAATACAATCCGGTTTATAGCCAATATCACCGATCAGCAGCGGATCACTCCCGACTACCTGCCACAGGTTTTCTTCCATCAAAAAATAAAAAATAAAATAAACCGTCTAAGCCAAACCAGAAGTAACGCCGATGAGTTGATTTCGCTAAAGGACGGAAAAGCAACAACAGAAAAAGAGCTTATTGTCGCCGCCCTCAACACATTCGGCAGAAGCGTCAAGGATAAACGCAAAGCGGCTGATCACCTCGGTATTTCGCTGACAACTTTATATGCGAGAATGAGTATTTTCGATATAAAATGACGCGGTGCTTGTGTAGTTGCCTATTCCTTTTTCTGATGCTATGCATCTTGTAAATTGCCAATGAATCTGCTATTATCAATTTAAGTTAAAGCTGGTCAATTTTAAAAAGCTGTCTGAAACTTTGTCTCGAAAAGCGTTTGCTGTCGAGACTATATGAGTTTTTCGGACGGCTTTTTTGCTTTTTGCCAATGAAATAGGCTATGAAAACATTAAAAAGTAACAAAGGAGTGTTTAGAACATGAAGATTGGGTTTATGGGATTAGGTCAGATGGGAAAACATATGGCCCTCAATCTGCTTAAATGCAAAGAACAGGTTATTGTCAATGACATCAGAACCGATGCTTTTCCTGAGTTCCAAAAAAGGGGCGTCAAGACAACGACTGATTTGCAGGACATCGCCGCCTGCGACATCATCTTGCTCAGCCTCCCGGACACGAAAATCGTCAAACAGGTTCTCCTGGGCGAAAATGGGCTGCTTGGCAGTCTGAAAAAAGGTCAAGTCGTTGCCGATCTGAGTACCATTCATTACACTGCCAGCGTCGAAATCGCCAAAGCCCTGGAAGCAAAAGGCGTCGAATTTATGGACGCCCCGGTATCCGGCATGGAAGCGCGGGCGATCGACGGCACCGTGACGATCATGTGCGGCGGTAAGAAGGAAATCTTCGACATGCTGATGCCCTACTTCAAGTGTATGGGGAGCAACATTCAGCATATGGGCATTCACGGCTGCGGTCAGTTGAGTAAAGCAATCAACAATATTCTGTTTGATATTAATATCGCCGCCTTTGCTGAGATGCTGCCGATGGCGGTAAAGCTCGGTCTTGATCCCGAGCAGATCGGCTCGGTCGTCAACAGCAGTTCAGGCAGAAGCTACGCATCGGAGTTCTTTATCCCGAGAATCCTCAACCGGAACTTCGGCGACGGATATCCGCTGGAGCACGCCTATAAAGATCTGGTCAGCGGCGCCGAGCTTTCCGCCCAGCTTTGCGTTCCCCTGCCTGTAATGCACGCCGCAACCACGACTTATCAGATGGCGCTGCTCAAAGGGCTGGGACACAAAGACAAGG
Source organism: Negativicutes bacterium (assembly GCA_031292035.1). The sequence continues at coordinate 10,391 of JARLHX010000250.1, forward strand.
GGGCAATGATCTGTATCTTTGAGGAGCTCTTAGGCACCCAGTTCGTTCCCAAAAAATAAGGGCCGCTGAAAATACTCGCCGGCTTTTACGTTGGCGTAAAAGCCGGCGAGAGATGGTGTCGGTCTGCTTCGGCCGGAGAAAAGACTTTCTCATAAGACAGGGGAAAAGAGTGGAGCTGGGATTATTGCCCGGCTCTGTTGCTATAAGTATGAGGAGAGCCCATAATCCTTCATGGTGATAGCAGGGAAGAAAGTTGCGGATATTTCTGACAATTTATCCTAAGACATGGTTTTTTTTGAAGGAATTTACATATTTATAGGGAAGAAACAATAAATGAGTCGCTTTTTTACGATTTATCAAAAAGGCAGAGTCATGTCTTTGGCAGATGCTTGTCCGATTTTTTCTCCAGAGATTGTTATAACAATTAAGCTGAAATGAGGTGGAAACCTTGCAAAGAAGCGCTGGTTTGAAGGCGGCAAGTATCCGCGTGCGCTTGTTGATCATCATTCTTTCCCTTATGGTGGTTTCGTTGAGCGGTCTGGCGGGGTTGAGCTATTACTTTTCCAAGCAGGCACTTTCACGAAGCGTCGATGAGGCGGCGATGGCGGTAGGCGTCGACTATGCGGCAAGGGTCAAGGCGTCTGTGGCCGAGATGATCATCTATTCGCAGGACCTGGCCAATACCCGGTCGATGCGCAGCGGCAACGACAGGGTATTGATGGCCGAAGCCATGGCCGATACCCTGAAAAGAAGCGATAAAGTCTTTGCGACAATAGGTTTCATCGCTTTAGACGGCAACTCGTTCAGGTATGATCTGTCGACGGTTTTTCTCGGCGACCGCGAGTATTTCAAAAAAGCCGTCACTACCAGGCAACTGGTGATTTCAGACCCTGTACTTTCCCGGGCTATCGGGAAATTGTCCTTCCAGGTCGTGTCGCCGGTCCTTGATTATAGCGGTGCGGTCATCGGCGTGATCAACGGTACGGTTTCGCTGGACAATCTGAGTGAGCTTATGAATCGATTGAAATTCAAGGAGACAGGCTATGGCGCCGTATTTGACAAGACCGGCATGGCCATTGCTCATGGCAAGAATCCCGACTTTGTCGGTAGATTGAACCTGGCGGAAAAGAAAATCAACCCTGAGCTCAAGCTGGGGGTTAGCGAACTTGATGATCGCCTCATGTCGCTTTATAAAGCCGCCAGTGAAGGCGGCAAACAGGTGAAGGGCACCTACACCAATGTGGACGGTGTGCCGCATTTGGCAATATTTACGCCGATTGACCTGCCGGGCGGACAGCGCTGGGTGATGATGGTCTCAGCCCCTGAAGCCGAAGCCGTCCGCGAGGTTGGAACGTTGAGCGTACTGATGCTTGCGGTGTCTGCCGCGTTTATCGTTCTGGGGGCCTTGTTCGTGTTGTTCATCAGCGCCAGGTTTACCCGGCCGATAGTTAAAATCCGTGATGAGGCGCTTATGCTGGCCGAGGGTAATTTGAAGCGCCGGGAAATCGGCATCCAGGCCAGGGACGAGATCGGGCAACTGGCAGAGGCCTTCGGCCAGATGGCCGACAATCTGCGCAACCTTGTGGCCAAGGTTCAGGCCAAGGCCGAAACGGTCGCGGCATCCAGCGAGCAACTTACCGCGAGCGCTCAGCGGTCCGCCGATGCCGCCAGCCAAGTGGCTGGCTCCATATCCACTATCACTGAAGGATCGGACGAGCAGGCAGCCGCAGTGAGCAATATGTCGGCTGTCGTAGCGCAAATGTCGGCCAATATTGAGCAGATTGCCGCGACCGGCAAGCAGATAGGCGAAATCGCTGTGAGCACGCTGCAGTCCACCGGACAGGGGCGGACAGCTATTGACAATGCCATGGAACAGATGCGGCACATCGGCGAAGGAGCCGAAGCCGTCCAGAAGACCATCGGCAACCTTGCCCAGGGTTCGCGGGAGATTGGTGAAATCGTCGATTTGATTTCCGCGATAGCTGGACAGACCAATCTATTAGCCCTCAACGCCGCTATTGAGGCCGCCCGGGCCGGGGAAGCCGGCCGGGGCTTCGCGGTAGTTGCCGAAGAGGTGCGGAAACTGGCGGAAGAGTCCAACAAGGCCGCTCAGAAGATTGCCGGACTGATCCATCGAAACGAGGTCGACATGAATCAGGCCATTGCTGTTACCCAGGATAGTAACAAAGGCGTGGAGACCGGAATTCAGGTGGTTGAATCGGCCGGAGATTCTTTCCGGGCAATTACCGCCGCGGTGGAAAGCTTGTCGTCCCAGATCCAGGATATCACGGTATCCATCGACCAGATCGCGGCAGGCAGCCAGGCCCTCGTTGCTGCAGTGCAGAGCGTGGACAAGGCGAGCAGGGAAAACGCCGCTGAAGCGCAGAATGTTTCGGCAGCGACCGAGGAGCAGTCCGCTTCCATGCAGGAGATAGCCTCCTCGAGCCAGTCTTTAGCGCAAACTGCGGCTGAACTTCAGTCGGCGGTGTCTGACTTTAAGGTATAGGTTTGCTAAAAGCCGGGTCGGCTGTGGGAACGAAAATGAGCTGTTTCACGACGCCTGATTGGAAGTCGGACCATGTCCTGTTGCTTATCGGTGCGCCGTACTTTGGAAGAATATGCCTCTGGGGAGTAAACGGGGTTTTAAGAGCGTTTTAACAACTTTATGTTCTGCTGCAAGCGGTTTCTGACGGAAACCGCTTTTTTCTGTGCCGTTATGGCGAGCTTTTGGCAATTATTAGCCTTGAGATTAACGATAGATAACGGGAATAATAATTTACTTTAAAACGATATGTTGTATATTATTAAGTTACATGGAAGAATATTCCCTCTGTTCAATTAATTCACAATATTCGCATTTGTAAAACTCTCAATACCGGATTGCTTTTTGGCAAATCCGCAGCGGAATTGCCAAAAAATGATAATCAATCAGAAGGGAGTGAAGTGAAATGGATTTGCTTGAGCAAAAGTATTTTGATGACATGGAGGTGGGTGACAAGTGCGTCTCGGTCGGAAGAACGATTACAGAAGCCGACATTGTTAATTTCGCAGGAATCTCCGGAGATTACAATATTCTTCATACTGACGCCGAGTACGCAAAAAATTCCATCGCCGGACAGCGGCTTGCCCACGGTTTCCTGAGCATGGTGGTGGCGTCGGGCCTGTACACCAGAACCCCTTACGGTATGGCGATGACAGGAACGCTGACCGCATTCACCGAGATCCGGTCGTGGAAATTCAAGAAACCTGTGTTGATCGGCGACACCATTCATGTCGAGGTTGAAATCACCGAAAAAATCGATGCCAAACCCGAGAGCAGCAGCGGCAAGATTGTCATGACCAGAACGATCTTGAATCAGCGGAATGAAATTGTCCAGACCGGCGAATTCGTGTTGTTGGTTAAGAAGCGCCGGTAGTCTCCCGGCACGATTTGGTGGCGGGACGAATAGCGAAATTGGAGGTGCGTGATTTGAGACAAGCGTTGGAAGGATTAAAAGTCATTGAGGTCGGCAATATTCTCGCAGGTCCGTTCTGCGGCACGATGCTGGCGGATTTCGGGGCCGAGGTGATCAAGGTCGAACCGCCCAAAGACGGCGATCTCAGCCGGAATATGGGGAGAATCAAGGATTTGTGGTTCGCTGTCGAGGGCCGGAACAAAAAAAGTGTTACCCTCGATCTCAAAAAGCCAAGAGGCAAAGAACTGCTTTTTGAGCTTTTGAAAGACGCCGATGTGTTAATCGAAAATTTTCGGCCTGGTGCCTTCGAAAGGCTTGGCTTTACCTGGGAGAAGCTTCATGAAATGAATCCAAGACTGATTTTTATGAGTGCGTCGGGGTTTGGTCAGACGGGCCCGTACAGTCATCGGCCGGGTTTTGACCGAATCGGTCTGGCTATGGGCGGTTTTTTGCATGTCACCGGTTTCCCGGATGGACCGCCTATCAAACCCGGATTGTCGGTGGCTGATTTTATGACGGCGATGTTCGGCGTCAGTGGCATAATGTTTGCGATTTATGACAGGGATGTCACCGGTACCGGGCTTGGTCAGAGAATCGACTGCTGCCTGACCGAGACGACGATCCGGATACTTGAGTCCATCATCGCCGAATATTCCTATGACGGCTTTATCAGAAACAGAGTGGGTAATGGCGTGATGGTCACCATTCCGTCGGGTCATTTCCTGACCAAGGACAAGCAATATCTTGTTCTGTCCGTCACCGGCGACAAGCTGTTTTCGCTGTTTGCCCAGGCAATCGGCCGCGCGGACATGCTGGAAAGCGAAGAGTACAACAACGCGAAAGGCCGCATGCGAAACAGGGATGCGATTAACACGATCTGCGAGGATTGGGTAAAAGAGCATACCATCGACGAGTGCCTGGCCGCGTTCGGTGACGATATCCCCAACTGTAAGGTTTATACCGTAGCAGACATCATGAAGGATCCTCATTTTGCCTTCAGGGAGAATATCATCAAGGTTCCGACCAAAAAATTCGGCGAAATCAGCATGCAAGGCATCGTGCCCAAGCTGTCCGGAACACCTGGCAAGGTTAACTGGGCAGGTCCTGACCTGGGCGAATCCAACGAGGAAATCTACGGCGGCAAACTGAAGCTGTCCGCCAAGGAAATCGAGCAGCTACAGGCGGATGGCGTGATCTGACCTGGAAAGATGAGGTCCGCGGCCGGTTGATATGCTGAACCCACTCGTGACCTACGAAACCGAAGATTATTTATAGGAGATAAGTTTTATGCTGACGTTGGGAATTGACATCGGGTCAACTGCGTGCAAATGCGTCATATTGAGGGACGGACGGGAGATCGTCGCCAAGGCGGTTGTACCGCTGGGAACCGGAACGAAAGGACCGCGCAAGGTCTTCGAAGACGCCCTGGCGCTGAATCACGTATCCAGAGCTGATATTGACAGAATTCTGGTAACAGGATACGGCCGGTTCGCCTTTGATGACGCGGATGATCAAAAGAGTGAGCTTAGCTGTCATGCCAAGGGGGTTCATTTCCTTTTTCCGACCGTCAGGACGATCATCGATATTGGCGGGCAGGATATCAAGGTACTGCGGGTCAGCATCAAGGGGATGCTCGAAAATTTTGTCATGAATGACAAATGCGCTGCCGGAACAGGGAAGTTTCTTGATGTGATGGCAGGAATCCTGAATGTCAATACGGCAGATCTGGGCGATATTGCCAAAGGAGCAACCGGAGAAGTCAGCATCAGCAATACCTGTACGGTCTTTGCCGAGTCTGAGGTGATTTCCAAACTGTCTTCCAATGTCAAAATAGAGGATCTGGTCGCCGGGATCCACCGGTCGGTTTCAAAACGTGTCGCGGCTCTCGCGTTTCGCAACGGCGTGGTGAAGGATGTCGCCATGAGCGGCGGAGTCGCCTTGAACAAAGGTGTTGTCCGCGCGTTGGGAGAGGAACTAAAAGCCGAGATTCTCGTCCATGAGGACTGCCAGCTTGCAGGGGCGCTTGGTGCCGCGCTGCTTGCGTGGGAGGACTTAAGTAAAAAAGCATAGCAAGTTCGAAGAGGAGGTTATGAATATGGCCGAAAACACCGCTCAGAAACCAAAGCGCGAGTTGCCGAAGTCGAGGATGATGGTGGCGGCGCAAACCGCGAAGGTGTACCAAGACGCCTGGGACGCAAAAGCAAGAGGCGATATCATCGGTTGGTCCACTGCCATTTTTCCGCAGGAAATCTGTGAAACACTGGATATCCCTGTTTTATATCCCGAAAACAACGCGGCATCGATTTCAGCAAAGCACCTGGGAGACGAGCTGATCCAACACGCCGAAGGGCCGATGCGGTTTCCCATGAACATCTGCTCGTATGCAAGGCTCAACCTTGCCCTGGCGGACAAGATTCAGGACCCGGCTTATGACAAAGCCGACCCGTTGATGCCTACACCGGATTTCGTTCTTCTGGCCAACAACAGCTGTACGCAGCTGATGAAGTGGTACGAGAATCTTTCCCGCAATCTGAATATCCCCATCTTTTTTGTTGATTGCCTGTTCAACTATTACGAGGAAAAACCGGCAGATTATAAAGTCAAATACATCAGAAAGCAGATCGAAAGTTATATCGCCGCCATGGAGAAATTCAGCGGCAAAACATTCGACTGGGATAAGTTTCTGGAAGTCCAGAAGCGTTCTCAGATTAACAGCAAGCTCTTTGACGACATCATCAAGCTCAATGCCCGCACACCGGCTCCGCTAAGCGGTTTCGATTTCTTCAATTACATGTCCTGTCTTGTGCTGTGCCGCGGCAAGGAATCCACCACCGAAATTTTCAAGCAACTGAAGCTGGAAGTAGAAGAGCGGATCGCCGCCGGGACCTCTTCCTTCCCGGCGGCAGAAGAGTACCGGGTTCATTGGGAAGGCATTGCCTGCTGGCCGAATCTGGGGCATAACCTTAAAACACTAAAAAATTACGGTGTCAACGCCGTGATCAACGGCTATGTCACCGCCTGGAACGTGGTCTACGAACCGGGTAATCTGGATTCCATGGCCTATGCCTACGCCACTTCCTCTACCAACAGCCTTTCCACCCCGTCGATCATGAACATGAGAGCAGACACGATCGAAAAGTACGACTGCGACGGCATGCTCTGCCATGTAAACAGAAGCTGTAAGCTGATGACATTCCATATCTTCGTGGGAAGAAGCATTGTCGAGGAGAAGACCGGGGTTCCCTGTTCGAACTTCGATGGAGATCAGTCCGATTCCCGCGTGTACAGCGAAGCGCAGTTTGAGACAAGGGTGCAGGGGCTGGTTGAGATTATGAAGCACAATAAGGAGGCAAAAAATGGCTAATTTACATTCGATTTTGAACGAACTTGACACCATTGTTGCCGATCCTAAAGTCATGCTGGCCAAATATCTTGGTCAGGGGAAAAAAGTCGTCGGCTGTTTCCCGATCTACACGCCGGCGGAACTCGTTCACGCTGCCGGCATGATCCCTATGGGCTTATGGGGCGGTCAGATTACGCCTTCCGTCGCCGCGCAGTACGCCCCGGCCTTCACCTGCTCGATCATGCGTTCCTGCCTTGAGCTTGGAATGCTCGGCAAATTCGAAGGGCTGTCTGCTGTGATGATGCCGATGCTCTGCGACACGTTCCGCGGGATGAGCGCAGGCTGGCGGGCAGGCGTGAAAAGCATTCCGCTTGTTTCCTTTATTCATCCGCAGAACAGAGCCGACGAGGCCAGCCGGGAATTTCTGACCGCCGAATACGGGGAAGTAAAAAAGAAGCTGGAGGCCATCGCCGGGACCAAGATCACTGACAAGGCCCTCGACACCTCTATCGGGATTTATAACGCCCACCATGCAGCAATGCGGGAATTCACCAGGGTTGCGAACGAACACCTGGATGTGATCACCGCGAATGTCCGCCATGTTGTGATGAAGAGCGCCCATTTTATGGAGAAGGCCGAGCATACTGCCATCGTAAAACAACTGGTCGCCGCACTCAAGGAGCAGCCTGTCCATCACTGGAAGGGCAAAAAGGTGATTCTGACCGGGATTACCGCCGAACCTGGCGATCTGCTGGCGATTTTCTCCGAAAACAAGATTGCAGTGGTCGGCGACGACCTGGCCCAGGAGTCCCGGCAGTGCCGTACTGACATTCCCGCAAGTGGTGATGGGCCGCTGGAAAGACTGGCTAACCAATGGTTCGACAGAAAAGCCTGTTCCGTGGTCCACGAGGTCAACAGCACAAGAGGCGAGCTGATTGTTGACCTGGCCAGAAAGAACAAGGCGGACGGTGTGATGGTCTGTCTGATGAAGTTCTGCGATGTCGAGGAATATGACTATCCGATGATTGCCAAGACAACCGAAGCTGCCGAAATCCCCACCTTATGCATCGATATTGACCAAAGCGTCCAGGTCGACGAACAGGCGCGAACCAAAATTCAAAGTTTTGCGGAGATGATTTAAACAGCTGTCGTTTCCCGCCCGGACTGGAGAGGGGCGCTCGCTTTAAGCGCCATGGCTGAGCGCCTCTCACTGCTTGTGGAAATCAATAATGAAATTTCGGAAGATAAGGGCCGCTTTGGAAAGATAGCGCCGCTTGTTCCAGATGATGGCCTGGGTCCGCCGCAGCGCCGGATCGATAATGTCGACAAAAACGGCGTTGCTCAAGGCACTGGTCCGGGAACCGGATTCGGTGGTGAAGACGATTC
>JARLHX010000025.1 GCA_031292035.1 Negativicutes bacterium
AGGTTGCCAGCAACCCGGCGCCGAGTGCGGGCCAGCGCAGGCGCTGATCGAACTGTCGGAACAGCAGGCTCAGCATCACGCTGAAGACCAGACAGGCGTTCATCGCGTGACCGCTTATCACAGCGATATCCAGGCTTTCAAGACCAACTCCCCAGCCTTTGAACAGCACTTTGCTCAGACCCACGACGAAATAGGCCGACAGCAGCACGCCCAGCCATAAAAAAGCGATTTTTTTCGAAGCGGCAGACCACAGCCAGACAGCAACGACTAGCGCCGCCGGGAGCATCACGGTGATGCCCGCGTATTGCGCGATATGCAACTTGGCGTCCACGTTCCCACCTTGAATACGTTGAGCAGGGCTTTGCAGAGCCGCAAGACACTCAGCTTATCTCATGGTGTGCGCTTAAAGAATCCGCTTGTCGCATCATCCTCAGATACGGCGGCCGACTGGAAGCTTGGGGCCTGCCTGCAAGCAGCCGAATAACTTGCGACATCCATCGCCAACCCCTCCTCCACCAACGCCTCCAGCAAACCCATCTGCGCCTCGAAGCGTACATACTGGTCGAACTGCTTTGTCATCCGCATCTGCTCAAACAATACCCGACTCACGTCATAAGGTTTGTTGGCCTTCAAACGCCCCAGCCAGGCAGGCACTTTCACAGTGGTTTTGCGCTGTTGGGAACCCAGCGCCGGCGTACCTGTCGGGTTTCCCGGAGCAGCATGTTGGGAGGCCCTGACGAAGTCTTCAAATACACCGGTCAGTTTTTTCAACACATAACCGAGCATCAACTCATCCAAGATTCCCATGGTGACACTCCTTTACTGCGGGAAATCATTACAGTGATCCGAACCACCCAATCTCATATCAACACTTTATGCATTTCGACACTCGAGGCAGTCACTGACATCACAGCTATCCTATCGACCCTCTATCTTTCGGCGCCACACTCTCGGTATTGCCATAACACTTTTTTACCCGAAAACATGATTGCGAAGTGCCACTATACGCCTGATAAAACTCCAACTTATGGACATTTTATAACAACCTTCGAACGCTCGACCCCTAGTGTCCTGAGCGGCTAATTCGACTACCTACAAAAG
>JARLHX010000251.1 GCA_031292035.1 Negativicutes bacterium
ACCCAGGCAGGCACGTCAGGCGTCAAGGCCGGGGTGACGGTAGTCAACACCGCCGGGGAAACCTTCCGGAAGATTGCCGGGTCGGTTATTCAGCTGTCGACCCAGATCAAAGATATCTCCGAGTCGATGGAACAGATGGCATCTGCCAGTCAGACGCTGGTCAGCTCCATCCAGGACGTCGACAAGGTGAGCAGGGAAAACGCCGCCGAGGCGCAGATGGTATCGGCAGCGACCGAAGAGCAGTCGGCATCGATGGAGGAGATTGCCTCATCCAGCCAGGGTCTGGCCAAACTGGCCGGCGACCTGCAGGCCGCAGTGGCCAAATTCAGGGTCTAAATCCCCGTAGTTGCGCAGGTCTTGGCGAAAGCCAAGACCTTTTTGCTATTTGTGCAAAAATAACAAACTGTGATAAACTTAAATGCAGTTGCGACTTGAAGCACGGGATGGTCAGATCAGCTATGCAGCAAGGCTGGGCCGGATACTATTAGCTTGGGAGGCATTTCTCTGCCGATGTAGGCGCAAAGACGGCGCTGGCGGGGAGAGCGGCATGGATATTACACTAAAAATAGCATATATAGAATTTGATTTGATTTTGCCGTTGGTGGTCGGCTACTTGTGCCGTTATCAAACCTATTGCGGCGAGACCTTCTTCGAGAAGATGATCAATATCAATGTGTGGGTTACTGTGCCCATTCTCTCGCTGCTAAGTTTTTGGGTGTTGCACCTGAACTACAGCCTGATTTGGCTGATGCTGTTCGGGCTCATCCTGTGCGCAATTTCCGGACTGGCGGCCTATCTGTGGGGACGGGACAAGTATAGCGACGATCTTGACCGCGGCAGCTATATCCTCGCGGCGATGCTTTCCAACATCGGGACGCTGGGTGGTCTGTGCGCCTTTATTCTCTATGGCGAAATCGGCTATGCCTACACCCAGTTGGTAACCATTCTCCAAAGCGTAGTGACTTTTATGTTTTGTTATCCGCTGGCCCAGTACTATTATCTGCGCAGCGTCGGGGGCACAAGACGCCGCACATCGCTGAAAGCCATTTTTCTCAATCTCAACCAGTTGCCAATGGTCGGCCTGCTGGTGGGAGCAATGCTTTATCTATCCGGTATCCCCCGGCCGACATTTTTGGGAGCGTTATTTGATCCGCTGGTGCATGTGGTGGCATGGACGGCGCTCATTCCGATCGGATTTTCCACTGATTTTAGCGCGATGAAGCAATACTATAGAGGGGCTCTGGACCTCATACCCATCAAGTTTATTGTCACTCCCGTGGTGGCCTATGCCCTGGCTAGTGTCGTCATCACCGACAAGACGGCGTTGAACACCCTGTTGATCCTGTCCAGCACGCCGACTGCCATCAGCTCGGTACTGGCAGCCAAAATCTATAACCTCAATATCAACATCGCCAACGCTGCTTTTGTTTTGACTACTGCTGTATTTCTTGTGGTGGTTTATCCGGCGTTATTCCTCTGGATTACCTTGCACTGACCTGACGATGCAGGCAGGTGTCAACTCTGGCGGCTGGTTTGGCGAGTAAAAAAAGAAAACTGGATGAAGAGGCGATCAAACGAGATGGTAACGGCGATCATAGCCGCCGCTGGCAGTGGACGGCGCATGGAAAAAGGCATGAATAAGGTATTTGTTCCCCTATTGGCGTGTCCTGTACTGCTGCATAGTGTGCGGGCCCTGACGGCTTGCCCGGAAGTGGAAAGTCTCATTGTTGTCGTCGCTCCCGGAGAGGAGCTTCAGGCTGAGAACCTGCTTGCCGGAGCGGGTCTGGCCAAACCCTGGCAGGTGATCGCCGGCGGCAGCGAGCGGCAGTATTCGATCGCCAAGGCACTTGCGGCGATAGCGAAAGACACTCAAATTATTGTGATTCACGACGGGGCGCGGCCGCTGGTCGACCCGGCGATCATCAGCGAAGCCATTGCCGCGGCCCGAGACTTTGGTGCCGCAGGTGTCGCCGTTCCGGTCAAAGACACCATCAAGGCGGTCGATGCTGACGGCTTTGTCAGTGCAACCCCTGACCGCAGCGCGCTATGGGCCATCCAGACCCCTCAGGTATTTGAAGCCGACCTGCTCCGGCGGGCCTATGAGCTGGCGGACAGGGAGGGTTTTTTGGCAACAGACGACGCGGCGCTGGTGGAGCGGTTGGGAGTCAGGGTCAAGATCGTTCCGGGTAGTTACCGCAATCTCAAGATCACTACTCCGGAGGATCTGATCGTCGCCGAAGCATTAGCGAAAAAGGGGGCTGGCGGGATGACCAGATTTGGGATGGGGTATGACGTTCACCGGCTGGTTACCGGCCGAAAATTGATTCTCGGCGGGGTTGAAATACCATACGAATACGGTCTGGAGGGACATTCGGACGCCGATGTTCTGCTCCATGCCGTCAAAGACGCTCTGCTGGGCGCCGCCGCCTTAGGGGATATCGGGCGGCACTTCCCTGACAGCGACGACCGCTATAAAGGCGCTTCCAGTTTCAAACTACTTGTCGAGGTCGGTGAAATGCTGGCCAGCCGGGGCTGGCGGGCGAATAATATCGACGTGGTGGTGGTGGCGGAAAAACCAAAACTGGCGCCGTATATTACGGCGATGAACGTCAATATCGCCGCTGCTCTGGGTATCAACGTCGAACAGGTAAACGTCAAGGCGACCACCACAGAGGGGCTTGGCTTTACCGGCAGGAAAGAGGGCATCGCCGCTTATGGGGTGGTGTCTATCGAACGCGCTGGTTGACAAGTGCATAAACGCCGAACAGAATCGCATACTATGGATGAGCCAGATTGTAGTATGCGGGGGATGTTTATGGCGAAATATTTATGCAGCATCCTTGTCGGTTTGAGTTTGCTATGGCCGGGAGCCGTTCAGGCTGCAGATGCCAAATTTGGCGTCAGTATCGTGCGGCAGGCAGATGGCACCATATTTGGCGAGATGTGGTACAATGACCAGATGATCTGGCGCCTCAAAGTCTGCAGCGACGGAGCAGAACCGGTGGCCGGAAAAAATGGCGCGAATACCACGGTGGTAGTGCCGGATATGGTCAATGGCCTGTTCCTGTTGAAACTGCACAATCAGTAGCACTTACGCGCCGGGCGCGGGTAAGTGCTTTTTCCGTTTGTGGCAATGGTTGCGAATTATTGTAAGATGCTTTACAATAGCAGTTGGAATTAGTTGCCTCTACCGGAGTGAATTGTATTGTTTGGAGGATGAATCAATGACTGAGCAAACCTTGCGGGTGCGGTTCGCGCCAAGTCCTACCGGCCCGTTTCATATCGGGGGAGCGCGTTCGGCGCTCTTCAACTGGCTGCTGGCCAGAAAGCTTGGCGGCAAATTTGTCCTCAGGATCGAGGACACCGATTTAGAGCGCTCCAGCCGCGAGTCGGAGCAAAACATTATGGAGGCTCTGCGCTGGCTGGGGATGGACTGGGATGAAGGCGTCGACGTCGGTGGCCCGTATGGCCCCTATCGCCAGACCGAACGGCTGCCGATTTATCGTGAATATACGGAAAAACTGCTGGCTTCCGGCCAGGCTTATCATTGCTATTGCACCGAAGAGGAACTCGAAGCCGAGCGGCAGCAGCTCACAGCCAAGGGCGACACGCCGCGGTACCTTGGTCGCTGCCGTCACCTGACCGAGGCCGATAAAACCCGTCTGGCGGCTGAAGGCCGTAAATGCACGGTGCGCTTTAGGGTGCCGGAAAACAAACAGATTATTTTCAAAGACCTTGTCCGGGACACGGTCAGTTTTGAGTCCAACGGGATCGGCGATTTTGTCATCGTCAAGTCGGACGGTATTCCGGTGTATAACTATGGGGTGGTCCTGGACGACGCCCTAATGCGCATCAGCCATGTCATCCGGGCCGAGGAGCATCTGTCCAATACGCCGCGGCAAATTCTGCTCTTTGAGGCGCTGGATCTTCCGGTACCCCAGTTTGGCCATATTTCGCTCATTCTCGGCACCGACCGGACCAAGATGAGTAAACGCCACGGCGCCACCTCGGTGGACCAGTACCGCAATTTGGGGTACCTGCCTGAGGCTATCGTCAACTTCCTGGCCCTCCTGGGCTGGTCGCCGGTTGGCGAAGAAGAAATCTTCTCCTGTCAGCAACTGATCGAACAATTTTCCCTCGACCGGGTGGCCAAAAACCCGGCAGTCTTCGATATCGACAAACTCAACTGGCTGAACGGGCATTATATGCGCCAGATCAGCCCGGAGGCGCTGACCGAACTTGCCATGCCGCACCTTGAGGCTGCTGGTTATGTCAGCCAGCCCTTGTCCGCCGAGCGACGGGAATGGCTGACCCAGGTGGTAGCCGCCGTTCAGGAACACGTCAGTTTTGCCGCCCAGGTGGTAGAGCATGTCGGGGTCTTTTTTGCCGATGCGGTCACTCTGGAGAATGCTGAAGCGGCCCAGGTGCTGCGCGATCCCGATTTCCCCCAGGTAATGGACGTTTTTTGCAGCAAACTCGGCGCATTGGAGAGCATGGACGAAGGGGCTGTAAAAGGGGTATTGAAGAGTATTACCAAAGAACTTAAACTTGGTGGCAACAAGGTGTATATGCCGATTCGCATCGCCCTGACCGGCGCTAGCCACGGGATCGACCTGCCCCGGCTCATTGTTCTTTTGGGTCGGGAACGGACCCTCGCCCGCCTAAAAGCTACCTTTGAATCGCTGCCAGCTGATTGACACTCAGGCTTGCCTCTTTGTATAATGAGAGTAAATCATCAATGGTAATAAAACCTATCATAATACTGGGAAATGCGAAGAGCGGGAGAAGTAAGCGCCACCCCCCTTCCAGAGAGGTGCCGCCATTGGCTGCGAGCGGCATCGGGCGAGGAGCGACGAAATGCACCCGGGAGCAGGACGGAGGAAAGAGAGTATGCCGTCCCGGCGCCACCGTTAACGGCATGGGGCGACAGCCCTGCTGAGTGAGGTGTTTGGCACCTAAACAGAGTGGAACCACGGGCCACCGTCTCTGAGAGGCGGTGGTTTTTTGCATCCCTTGGCCAATAAGAACGGCAAAGAGAGGGGAACAATATGTTTGATCGCTTAAAAAAAGATGTTCAGGTGATCTTCGACCGTGATCCGGCGGCGAAGAGCGTGCTCGAAGTGGTACTTTGCTACCCCGGCCTGCATATCATCTGGTTTCACCGTATCGCCCACAGTCTATACAAACGCGGCTGGATTCTCCTGCCCCGCCTGATCTCCAACCTCGCCCGGCTGTTGACCGGTATCGAGATTCATCCTGGTGCGACCATCGGCGAAGGGCTGTTTATCGATCATGGCATGGGAGTCGTCATCGGTGAGACCGCCGAGCTAGGCAATAATGTGACCTTATACCAAGGCGTGACCCTGGGCGGGACCGGCAAAGAAAAAGGCAAGCGCCACCCCACCATCGGCGACAATGTAGTTATCGCCACTGGGGCCAAAGTATTGGGTTCATTCAAAGTCGGCTCCAACTCCAAAATCGGGGCCGGCTCGGTGGTGCTCAGCGAAGTGCCGCCCAACTCGACGGTTGTCGGTATCCCCGGCAAGGTCGTGGTCCAGAATGGCTGTAAAGTGATGGCTGGAATGGGGATCGATCTGGAACATGGGACACTGCCAGACCCGGAAGGGGAAATGATGTTTTGCATGCAGCGCCATCTCAATAGACTGGAACAGCGTGTGATCCAATTGGAAGGAGAGCTGAAAACCCGTGACCCTAAGAGTATTCAACAGCCTGACAAAACAAAAGGAGAACTTCACGCCGGTTGAGCCTGGCAAGGTAAAAATGTACGTCTGTGGCGTGACCCCCTACAATCACCCTCATATCGGCAACGCCCGCCCCTTTGTCACCTGGGACGTCATTCGGCGTTACCTGGAGCAGCAGGGGTATTCGGTGTACCATATCCAGAATTTCACCGATGTCGACGACAAAATTATCAAGGCCGCCAACGCTGAGGGCGTTGCCTGGTCAACGTTTGCCAACCGCTATATCGACGCCTATTTTGCAGTGATGGATAAACTTAACATCCGCAGGGCTCACCTGTATCCGCGGGTGTCAGAACATATGCCGGAAATCATTGCCCTTGTCACCGGTCTGATTGACAAGGGGTTTGCCTACCCGGTCGACGGGGACGTCTATTTTGCTGTCGAGAAGTTCGATGATTACGGCAAACTAAGTGGCCGGAGCCTGGATGACATGAAAGCCGGCGCCCGGGTGGACATCGATGAGCGGAAAACCCATCCCATGGATTTTGCTTTGTGGAAGAGCGCCAAACCCGGCGAACCTTCCTGGGACAGTCCATGGGGCCCGGGGCGGCCTGGCTGGCATATCGAATGCTCGGCTATGTCGCTAAAATATCTGGGCGAGGGTTTCGACTTTCACGGCGGCGGCAGCGACCTCATCTTTCCCCATCACGAGAACGAAATCGCCCAGTCAGAAGCCTTCAGCGGCAGCGCGCCGTTTGTCCGCTACTGGCTGCACAACGGCTTTATCACCGTGAACGAAGAAAAGATGAGTAAATCGCTGGGCAACTTCTTTTTAGTCAAAGATATACTGGAACACTATCCGCCGGAAGTGGTCCGCTTTTTCATCCTCTCTACCCATTATCGCAGTCCGCTGAACTTTAGCGACGAGCAACTGGCCGAAGCCGGCCGGAGCTTGGAGCGGCTGAGCACAGCTGTGGACAATATCCAGTATTTGGCCGGCGCGCCGGTTGCCACCGGGGCCAGCGAACAAGCCCAGACCCTGCTGGCGGCCGCCAATCAGACAAAACAGGATTTTATTGCAGCGATGGACGACGACTTTAATACCGCACTGGCGATTAGCACTCTGTTTGCCCTGGCCAAAGAGATCAACATCTATTACAGCGCTGTGATGGCAGGGAAACATTCCCATGATCCCGAAGTGGTGGCAACAGTGCAAGCCATTTATTACGAACTGACCGACATCCTCGGCCTGCTGGTCGATGAAAAAATAGGTGCCGGCGCTGCCTGCGGCCAAGGCGAGGCTGACCAGGTACTTGTCGGCAAACTGCTGGATATGATCATCGACATGCGGCAGGAGGCCCGGAAGAAGAAGGACTGGGCCGCCGCCGACGCCATCCGGGATCGCCTGGACGGCCTCGGGTATGTGATCGAAGATTCGCCGCAGGGGGCAAGGTGGAAAAAACGTGAAATTTGACCAGTTTCAACAGCTGGCAAAGCAGACCTTCGGCGAAATCAATGCCGAAGGCGTACCGCTGCCCAGGTTTGATGAAATTCCGGCTCAGCGCCTGCATCCCTTGGTGCTTGCCTATATCGGTGATGCCTATTTTAATCTTTTCGTCCGCACCAAACTGCTCAATTACGAGCAAGGCAAAGTGCGGGTGCTACATAACCATGGCGCCAGGATAGTGTCGGCAACCCTGCAGGCGCTGGCCCTGAAGCAAATGGAACAGGATCTGAGCGAAGCCGAACTGGACATCGTTCGGCGCGGCCGCAATGCCAAGTCTAGCGTGCCCAAGAGTGCCTCGGTGGGCGATTATCGCTACAGCACCGGTTTTGAAGCCCTGCTGGGCTATCTGTACCTCAGCAAAGAGGAGACCCGTCTTGTCGCCTTGGCAGAGCAGGCTTTTGTCATTATTTCCCGGGAAATAGCAAATCCTAGTGAAGTTGACGGTGAAAAAAGATGAAAGTAAAATTAATTTGTCATACCCCGGAACCTGAACGCGCAGTGGCCATGTCGGCCCGTCTGTGCTATTCGCCGATCGGCGCCGAGCAGCTGGCCGAAAAGCTGTCGGCCGATCAGATCGGCAAGCTGGTGGACAAGATCGTTGACATGGGTCATCTATCGACCTTTGAACATGTCAGCTTTACATTCGCCGTTGAAGGGGTATCGCGGGTGCTGACCCATCAGCTGGTCCGCCACCGCATCGCCTCCTATTCCCAGCAGTCCCAGCGCTATGTCAAAGAACACGATTTCGAGTACATTACTCCCCCCAGCGTCGCCGCCAACCCAGAGGCGCAAGGCAAGTTTGACGCTTTGATGGAAACAGTCCGCACCGTTTACAGCGAATTGATCGCCCTTGGGGTCCACCAGGAGGACGCGCGCTATGTTCTTGCCAACGCCACCGAAACCAAAATCGTGGTGACCATGAACGCCCGCAGCCTGCTCCATTTCTTTGAGCTTCGCTGTTGCAGCCGGGCCCAGTGGGAGATCCGCCGTCTGGCAGACAAAATGCTTGCCGAGGTTCGGCTGGTGGCGCCGCGGCTGTTCGCCAAGGCCGGCCCCACCTGTGTGACCCAAAACTTTTGCGGCGAAGGCGATTTGACCTGTGGCCGGCTGGCTGCTTTGTCGCGCGAAAAATAAACCGGGGTTATCCCCGGTTTTTGCACATGCTGATATTTACATAGCAGGGGAAAGACTGCGGTAAAATAGATAACGCCAGCATCATGGCGTAGGGAGGCTAGAACGGGATGAATGAGGAAATCGTCGCCGGGCGCAACAGCGTGCTCGAGGCGCTGAAAAGCGGTCGACCCATCAATAAAATACTGGTGACCAAGGGTGAGCATCACGGGTCGCTAAGAGAGATCATCGGCCAGGCGCGCGCGCTGGGGCTTGTGGTGCAGGAGGTCGATGCGGCCAAGCTCGACGCAATGACGGAAGGGGTCAAACACCAGGGGGTAGTGGCTACCGTGGCACCAGTGGCTTACGCCGAGATCGAGGACATCCTGGCCAAGGCCCATAGTCGCAACGAGCCGCCGTTTATCATTTTGTTGGACGAGCTGGAGGACCCCCACAACCTGGGCGCTATTCTTCGGACGGCTGACGCCAGCGGCGCCCACGGTGTCCTCATACCTAAACGGCGCAGTTGCCCCCTGTCGGTGACTGTGGCCAAAACTTCAGCCGGCGCAGTGGAATATGTTCCAGTGGCCCGGGTGGGCAATGTGGCCCAGACCATCGCCCAGCTCAAAAAGCAGGGGCTTTGGGTGGTGGGGGCTGACGCCGAGGGGGACAAAAAATATTACGAGGCAGATCTGCGTGGTCCAATGCTGTTGGTGATCGGCAGCGAAGGCCAAGGCCTGGGGCGGCTGACAAAAGAAGGGTGCGATTTTCTGGTGCGGATACCGATGCTGGGCCAGGTTTCCTCTCTGAACGCGTCGGTAGCCTGCTCGCTTTTGTTATATGAAGTTATGCGGCAAAGGGAGTCGGCGTCACATTGAACAGCAAACACCGGTCAATAGGAATAGCAATCGTGATTGTATTGCTCGGACTTGGCATTGTCGTGATGCCGCTGTTCGGGTCGAATATTTATGCCGGAGTCAGTCTCGACGGCGTTGCGGTCGGCGGAAAAAGCCGTGAAGAGGTCAGACAATTGTTGAATCTCTGGCGGCCGGAATATCGCAGCCGTCAGGTGGTGGCCTACTACGGCGATACTCTGTTTCATGTCGACGCCGCCGGTGTCGACTATGACCTGGATGTGGAGGCGACGGCCGACGAAGTTTGGAGTTATGGCCGCCGGGGCCCATGGTGGCAGCGACTGCAAAATATTTACGCCGCCAGGCGGGACGGTTATCGGGTACCGGTGCGGGTCCGTTACAATGAAGGCAAGCTGCTGGCCATGTTCGACCATTGGCGGGAGACCATCGACCGACCGCCGCGCAACGCAGCTCTTAGTTTGCTGGGAGGCGGGATTACACCACAGGAGCAGGGGAGGCGGCTGGAGGTTGAAAGCCTGAAGCCACTGGTGCTCCAGGCCCTCGAACAGCCTACTGCTGCCAGGCTGGCCCTGCCGGTCACCCCTCTCTATCCGGATATTACCACCGCCGATATCGAACAGACAGGCCTAAAAGAAGTACTGGCTGACTATACAACATTTTTTGATGCCTCTGACGGCAACCGTTCGGCCAATATCCGGCTGGCGGCCCGCAAGATTAACGGCTATATCGTCTATCCTGGCAAAACCTTCTCCTTCAATGCGGTTGTTGGGCCGCGGGACAAGGAACATGGCTTCAAAGAAGCGCTGGAAATTGTTGACGGCGAATATGTTCCAGGTATCGGTGGCGGTATTTGCCAGGTTTCGTCTACTCTGTACAACTCGGTCCTGTTATCAAACCTGACTGTTGTCGAGCGGACAAATCATTCCAAGCCACTGGGGTATGTCGGCCTGGGCCGCGACGCCACTGTAGCCTATGATATTTTAGATTTTCGCTTTGTCAATAATACGGACGAGCCGGTGATGATTCTGGCCGAAACCGACGGCAATCAGCTGGCGGTGGGGATGGTCGGCCAGAAGCCGCTGCCGGAAAAGGTCGAAGTGGTGGCTGTCGACCGAAAGGTGATCGCGCCGGCCATTGTCAAGAAGCCTGATGCTGAACTCTATCTCGGTGAAACCAAGGTGGAAAAACAGGGCAAGCCGGGGTATGAAATTACTACCCTCCGCCTTGTCCGGTCCGGTGGGCGCGAAATCAAGCGCGAGGTACTGGCCAAAGACCGCTACCTGCCGGAAGACACCATTATAAAAGTAGGCACGAAAGTACCGCCATTTGTCCATGATAAACCGCCAGCGAGTGGAAAAGAGCCAAAATAATCCGAGCGAGGGAGTATTTGTGTGGCAGACATTTTGCTTGTGGACGGGTATAATGTGATCAATGCCTGGCCGGATCTTTCGGCGCTTAAGGATGACCTGGAACATGCCCGTCGCAAATTGGTGGACATTCTTTCAGGTTATGGCGCATATAAAGACTATAGGGTTGTCATCGTCTTTGATGCCCATGCTGTTGCAAAAGGGAAAACCTGCCAAGAGACCATTTCCGAAGGACTCGAAGTCGTTTTTACCCGGGAGGGGGAAACGGCTGACAGTTATATCGAGAAAGCGGCTTACCAGCAAGTCCGGGCCGGGCACGGAGTTTATGTGGTGACTTCGGACTGGGCTGAACAGCTAACCATACTGGGGGCGGGGGCATGGCGGATTTCGTCGCGAGAGCTCCTCGAGGCCGTACTGGAGGCAGACAAACGGATTCGTGAGACCCACTGCCGGTCGATCCTCAACCACCGCCGTCATGAGCTGGCAAACCGCCTGGGACGTGAGGTCAGCGAGCGTCTGGACGGCATGCGGCGAGGCCGCAAACCCCAAGAATAGCTTGACTTAGTGGCAGGCCTGGGTTATAATTTGACATGAAAGTGGCATGTACGATTCGACAGCGCACTAAGCGTTTAGTGCATTTTTCTTTTTCGGTAGGGGAAGATGAAGAGTGGGGGCGATGTGATGCGGGCTAATACCCAACGCGACCTGTACGGTTGTTTCGAGAACATGACCGATGAAGAAATTGTGATAGATGCCAAAGACAACGACAATACAGTCGCACTGGAGTATTTGATTAACAAATACCGCAATTTTGTTCGCGCTAAAGCCCGATCGTACTTCTTGATCGGAGCGGACCGAGAAGATATTATCCAGGAAGGCATGATCGGTCTATACAAAGCCATTCGTGATTTTCGCAATGATAAACTTTCTTCTTTTCGGGCGTTTGCAGAACTCTGTGTCACCCGTCAGATCATTACAGCGATTAAAACCGCTACCAGGCAAAAGCATATTCCGCTGAACTCATATGTCTCGTTGAATAAACCGATTTATGATGAAGACTCGGACCGCACACTGCTGGATGTTCTGTCTGGTTCTAAGATTTCCGACCCGGAAGAACTGGTCATCAGTCGTGAAGAATTTGTCGATATCGAAGAAAAGATGGGTGAGATTCTCAGCGACCTGGAATGGAAAGTGCTCATGTCCTATCTTGACGGCAAATCCTATCAGGAAATTGCCGTGGAACTCGACCGGCATGTGAAGTCCATCGATAATGCGTTGCAGCGGGTCAAGCGTAAACTGGAAAGATATCTGGACAACCGTTCGGACGACAACGATATTAGTGGCGTCTACAAGGGACTTGCCGGTCTCGGCAAAGAGATCGACGACGAAGTGGACGAAGTCATTGTTGCTGTTGAAGACTAAACAAAAAACGACACCCTTAAGGTGTCGTTTTCGTTTTCTCTTTTAAACCGAAATGTAGCTTAGTCTTCTTTTGCTACACAGTCACTCTCGCGGGTAACAGAATAGTTTGTGATATAATCGCGCAGTTGGTCTGTTTGGCCGCTATAATTCTGCCAGAAGTCGTCGCCGCTGACCCAAACCCAGCTTTCATCCGGCCGGGTAACAGCTTCTTTGTCAGCCAGGAAATCGGCGCTGAACTGTTTGAGTACAAGTACCGGTTTGTCTTGAAAGGTGATGACCAGCCCTTTGCTCGCCAACATGGTGACGATATAATCATAAGGGCTCTCGCTTCCTAGCCAAAAGCACTTAACGCACATATAACTGCCGTTTTTGTAGTATACGTCCCTGACATTCCGACCGCAGCTGCAACTGAATTTTTGCACAACGTTACCCCCTGTTTTTCTGAATATAAAAACTAATCAAACTGATTATACCATATGGCGTCTTTGCCGCGCGGTGGGATTTGGTAGTCGTTCATAGAATAATATTATCCGGGGGTTCGGTTTTGGTTATTGCCCGTGTCCCCGACAGGAGGTTGCCGTGGATTTTGTTGTGAAAACCAGGGGGAGCGCCCCAGCCGAGCCAATCGCGATCACCGCGGAGATGATTGCCGGTCAGCGGGTAGGTTCCCGGTTGGATTTATTCACTCGGCACGATCTGACGATCGAATTTGCCGACGGAGCGGCGCTGGTCGACGACATTGATCTGATGATTTATATCATTCCCAACGAATTTTTCTGTTATCGCGGTGATGATTTTATTTTTAAATTTATTCTTGATAGTCTTAGAATACAGTTGGATCAGCGGCCGGCCGACGGACCGGTCAATCCGCGGCTGTTTATTTCTTCCTGCCGCGAGAGTTGAAAAAGGGAAGGAATTCTGCAGTATTCTGACGAAATATGTACCGAAAGAAGGGGCAGGAGGGACAGCTATGCTGGGAGCTATCCAGATGGTGGTGGATTACATCCAGTCACTGCAAGCCGGCCAGGAGCAACTGGTGCTTATTGTCGGCAGGCCAGGCAGCGGGAAGAGCAAGATTATGCGCGAACTGGCCAGCAATCGCGGCTGGAAATATGTCGACAGCCAGAAATTGGTTACTGACGAGCTTTTGGAGCTGGTGCCCAAGGTTCGCCCCCGGGAAGCGCCTCATCTCTTGGATGCCGTGCTTGGCCGCGAGAAAGCGGAGGTCATTTTACTGGATGGCATCCAATTGCTATTTACGCCCCTGCTTCATCTTGAGCCCTTGACGCTGCTCCGGCAATTGAGCCGGAAATATCAGATTGTTGCAGCCTGGCCTGGCCGCTATGAAGGCGGCAGACTTTCATACCTCGAGCCTGGACAGGCGGAGCCCCACTATTTTGAGGCTGGCGACCTGAAAGTCATTGAAATCGACTAAGCTGCTTTAAAATTTCGGGGGCCAATGGGCTCCCCGGGATGAGCCGTTTATACTATTTGCCAACAAGACGCCGGTCACTTTTGTGATCGGCGTATATTTTTTTTAAAAAACTGCAAAATAATTTTGCGATGGCTGGAAAGGTATGTTATACTATAAAAAATAATGATTATAAAAAGATAATAATTATTAATAACAAGGAGGATGGGTATATGGTGGCGAAGGTTGGGCAAAAGGCCCCTGATTTTACTATGCCGACAACGAAAAACATGGAGACATTAGATCAGGTGACTAAGTTAGCTGATTATCAAGGGAAATGGCTGGTTCTGTTTTTCTATCCGCTGGATTTCACGTTTGTTTGTCCCACAGAGATCCGTGGCTTTAATTCCCGGCTGGAGGATTTTCGCAAGGCCGGCGCCGAAATTCTGGGGGTCAGCGTGGACAGCGTTTTCAGCCACCGGGCCTGGGTGCGAACAGCCCAAGGCGATGGTGGTCTGGGGGGGCTTGATTATCCGCTGGCTTCTGATATCACTAAACAGGTGTCGCGCGATTACGGGGTTCTGATCGAAGAACAAGGTATTGCCCTGCGTGGATTATTTATCATCGACGCGGAAGGGGTGCTGCGTTATCAGGTGGTCAGCGACCTCAACGTCGGGCGCAGTGTCGACGAGACCCTACGGGTTCTGCAGGCACTGCAGACCGGCGGTCTCTGCCCGATTGACTGGCATCCTGGCGAAAGAACCCTTTAAGAGAACTTGAAAAGAGGACGTGAGTCCTCTTTTTTATTTTGAACATAAATGCCGGTGGCGTCGCTCAAACTATAGCCACGACAGATAGGAGGAGGAGCATGGAACAACTTGGCGTCATCGGTTTTAAAGTAGTGGCCGTGATGGCGGTCTTGCTTATCGTTTGGCTGGCAATGGGTAGCCGGCAGTTGGGAGACCTATCGCCTTTCGACTTCATTGTATCGATTACCGCCGGAACGGTGGCCGGAGCCGGCATTGCCGACCCGCGTATCGGTTTGGCGGAAACCATTGTAGCCCTCATCCTGCTTGCCGGTCTGCAGATCATTCTGAGCTGGATATCGCTTAAATTTCGCGTTGTTCATAACAAGTTAAACTATAATCCCACCGTTTTGGTGGAAAATGGTCAGATCATCAAAGCGAACTTAAAAGCAGTACGTCTGACAGCGGAAATGCTGCTGCAACTGCTCCGGGAGAAGGATGTTTTCGATGTTACCGAAGTCGAACTGGCGGTCTTAGAACCCCACGGCAAGCTTAGTGTGTTGCGTAAAGCCGAATTCCTGCCGCTGACAGCAAGGCAGATGAATGTATCCGTAGCTCCGAATAAAATCCTCACCCCCGTCATTTTAGAAGGCCATCTACAGGATGCCGTGCTCAGGAAGATGGGCTTTAGTCAGCGGCAAATCGTCGAACTGGAAGAAAAATGCGGAGCCGATTTGCAGAATATCTTTATTGCTTTTATGGACAAAGACCGGCAACTCTATATTGTGAATGAGGACGCCCGGGATAGCGGGGCGTTTTTGCACTGAAAAAGGAAATCGCTTTGAAAAACGCGAAATGCCTATCAGATTATACCGGAGCGATTAGGTTGGCAGAATAGGCGGTATGGTATGACGGAGCAGCGATTTCGGTTTTGTCCCAAATGCGGAGGGGCACTGAATTATCAGGAAGTCAATACTCGCCACCGGCTGGTGTGTGCCGTCTGCCGCTACATCCTGTACGAAAACCCTGTCGTCGGAGTGGCGGGGATTGTGCTTGACAGGGACCGCATTTTGTTGGGACGCCGGGCCGCTGGCGCCACCTATCCCGCCTATGGTGCATACCCTGTGGGTATGTTGAATATGACGAAGATGTGCAAAGGGCCATTCAGCGGGAGTTCCTTGAGGAAACAGGGCTGATCATTGCCCTGGATGGTGTTTTCACCGCTCTGTCCAACTGGCACAATCCTGAGGTGCATACTGTTGGTATCTGGTTTATGGCCCGCGTTGTTGGCGGCGAACTTCGACCAGGTGACGATGTTGATGCGGTAGATTATTTTCCGCTGTCCGCACCGCCGCCGCTGGCATTTCCAACCGATCATCAGGTAATCGAGTTGCTGATAAACTCGGCGAAGAATTGCAAATTGGCACAGCCTGTATTATAATTAATTCGTTTTTAGATTCAAAGGCTCACTCCAATTGCCTGGCTGCCGAGGTATTGGGCAGTGCATGGCGGGAAATACGGGGCTAAAGGAGAAACTGGCACTATGCTGTGGTTTATCGCTATCGTTTTAGGAATTGTGCAAGGAATCGGAGAATTTCTGCCGATATCCAGTTCGGCTCACCTGATCATCGTTCGCTGGCTGTTTGACTGGGACGGCATTATCAACCAGGCGGGCGGCAATATTGACATTGCCCTTGATGTGGCCCTGCATGTCGGCACTCTGGTCGCGGTGCTCACCTACTTTTACCGGGACTGGCTGAGGCTGACCATCGACGGTCTGACTACAGGCTTTAAAACCCAGGAAGGCAAAATGTTTTGGTATCTAGTGATGGCCACCATCCCGGGCGGGGTGGCTGGACTTCTGCTGGAATCTACAGTCGAGAAACTATTCCGCTCCCAGCCGCTCATTATCGCAGCCGGTCTTGCCATCATGGGCGTTGTTCTTTATTTTGTGGACAAGCTGGCGGTCCAGCGGTTCAATTTAGGAAAAATCACCTTCCTCCAGGCCCTCTTGATTGGTATTTCCCAAGCTTTCGCCTTGATCCCGGGAGTGTCGCGTTCAGGAATTACCATGACTACGGCCCGGATGCTCGGCTTTACCCGCGAAGCAGCCGCTAAATTTTCCTTTTTGTTGTCGACGCCGATTATTGCCGGCGCCGCCCTGAAACACACCCCTGACATCATCAACAATATTTTCAATCCGCTCTTTCTGGTCGGCACCGTCATTTCAGCGATCGTCGGGCTGTTTTGTATCAGCTTTCTATTGCGCTACCTCCGCACAAATAACTTTGCCGTATTTGCTGTCTATCGTTTAGCCATGGCGTTGCTGATCGTTGGCGTGTATTATGTCAGAGGTGCGTAAATGACCTTGGGGCGGCTTTGTCAATAATGGGGCGGGAAAGTCTCTGTATCGATAAGAAAAATTTATAATCTGTTAGCAAAATTTGCTATGGAATACCTATTGCCAGCAGGGCGATGATATGCTACACTTATATCTCGTCAGGCGCAGGCTAAATGACAAGGAAACACACCAGGGTAATTACCAATAAGAACCAGCGATCATTGTATTGACATAACAAGCTGGTTATTATATAATAACTTTTGTCACTATCACAGGGTTCTGCTGCGCTGGCGTAGCTCAATTGGTAGAGCAGCTGACTTGTAATCAGCAGGTTGGGGGTTCAATTCCTCTCGCCAGCTCCACTGAAATATGGAGGGGTTCCCGAGTGGCTAAAGGGAGCAGACTGTAAATCTGCCGGCTTCGCCTTCGCTGGTTCGAATCCAGCCCCCTCCACCATTAAGTCCGGAGCATCACAACCTGGAAACCTGGATTTTCCTTTACATCGCGGGGTGGAGCAGCTGGCAGCTCGTCGGGCTCATAACCCGAAGGTCGCAGGTTCAAATCCTGCCCCCGCAACCAAGTTTATACTGGTTATCTTGGAGCGTCGGCCATATGCCGGAGTGCCAAATGGATAACCGTTTCACAAGCTGGTGTAGCTCAGTTGGTAGAGCGTATCCTTGGTAAGGATAAGGTCACCGGTTCAATCCCGGTCACTAGCTCCATTTTATTTGGCGGTGTAGCTCAGTTGGCTAGAGCAATCGGTTCATACCCGATGTGTCCGCGGTTCAAATCCGTGCACCGCCACCACCACAAGACCAATACCTCGCGTGAGCGGGGTTTTTTATTTTATTTAATTAATTGTCTGGCTTGCTTTGCAGCAGGAATTCAACCGTCACTATAGAATATGTGATTTTTGTAAAATACTAGAGGCGTTATCTCACACTCACACCGGTAAGGAGGCTAGTAAAATGGCAAAGAAAAAGTTTGAGAGGACCAAACCGCACGTAAATATCGGCACCATCGGCCACGTTG
>JARLHX010000252.1 GCA_031292035.1 Negativicutes bacterium
AGGTGCCATAATCGTTAAATCGTCGGTTCGAAGTGAGGTCGTTAACAGGCTGCGCAACGCGAAAGGACATTTGGCTGGAATCGAGCGCATGGTTGAAGAGGAACAGGAATGCGCTAACGTTTTGATCCAGCTTTCAGCGGTCAGAGCGTCAATAGAGAAGATCGGCATTTATATTCTGGAGAACAATGCCGTGGAGTGTCTGCTGAAGGATTGCGATGACAAACCAGAAGACCAGGAAAAGGTAGCGCAGGTTGTCAAACAAATGTTGTCTTTTTTGAAGTAGAGAAGTGGTCCTATTAGCGACAGAAAAAGCGACTCTGTGTATAAGATGTTACAAAGATGCAGTAATGGCGGGATTTATCGGCTATGCTTCGACAAGAACGATGAGGCATAGATCGTTGACCTCGAAGAGGTCAGAGGTCCGAGTCCTCCTAACCCCACCACGCCTTATAAATAAAAAGTTCCCGGCTGTTTTAGCCGGGAACTTTTTTGCCTTTTTTATCTTTTCCTAATTCCGTGCTAAATTGACGTTGAGGAGTTGGGCGGGACACATTTTTACTTCGTTTTTGAAGGTGCATATCACTGGATTGCATTACGTTGTCCGTTGCAGTGGTCGGACCGGCCCCTGAAAAAATCAAGAAATAGAGGGAATAGTTATAAAAAAATTCTCTAGTAAAACATCGCAACTACGTTAAAAATAAGCTAGTGACCTTTGCAGGACGCAATCAGCAGCGAATCCAGGAAAGAAATCACAAGAAGGGGGAGAGGCAATGGGACGCGAGTGGAAAGCATCGAACAGTTATACTTTAAGCTCGACGCAAGTTGAAAAACTGTTATCAGATGCCTATGGAGACAAGCTTCGGCCCGTAAACGATGCACAAATGGCGAGACAGAGGCGCAATCAAGCCATGCAAGAGGAACGGCGGGAAAAAGCGCAAGACGATGCCAATAACCCAATACCAGAGGACCCAACATCGGATACCCACCCAGTACATGATGACCAAATCACACCATAAGCTTAAACTCATCATTAGTATCGCCAATCCCGGCCCTTAGAGGCCGGTTTTTTGTTTAAAGAAAACCAAATAACGTAATAATTAAATTGATAAAATAATGATGGGTGGTGGAAATGTGCCCAAAAATGTTTACAGTGTCGGGGACCTGATTTATCTTGCGAAATCTGAAAACGGCGCCGTTATAATTCAGGCGATGCAACTAGTGTTGCTTGTCAGCATATGTGCGGATGGTGAGCTTTGGAAGGTGAGTGCCCCTGATTCGGGGGATTTCTCAGAGCACTTTATCAGGTACGCGGAAGATGAGGCGGAGACGGAAGCGGAAAAAATCGTGAAAAATTGATAGCGACCCCATTTAACCAAGAACCTTGGGGGCTTTGGGGGGGGGGCCTGCGGTTTCTTGCTTGTATATCATTTTCAACATGCTGATACACGTCTGGTGTCGTTTTTCAGAAGGCAACGATTGACAATGTTATCCTCTCGAAAAGGATGCTGATAACTTATACCGAAAGTAATTATT
Organism: Negativicutes bacterium; assembly: GCA_031292035.1. The sequence goes on from JARLHX010000252.1 coordinate 1,534, forward strand.
CGATATACATCTTAGTACCGCGATTTATAAGATGGGCAGTCTTTTTTACATAGATAATGGCGTCAATTATTCATTTATCGTGAGGAGAATTAAAATGGACGAGAAATTGGTGGTCGAACCCCCGACCGCTAGTACAGAGATCCCGAAAAAGAGGAAAGGTACTCCGCCGTTTTTGGTTGTTGCTTCTTTGGTTGGTGGAATCGCATTTGGCTACTTTTTTCCGGCTACTGCGGTGTCACTTCAGCCGATCGGTGATGCATTCATTAAAATGATCAAAATGATCATAGTGCCACTAATTTTTTCGATGCTGGTCATGGGCATAGCCGGTACGGGCGACTTCAAGAAAATGAGCCGGATGGGCGGTAAAGCCTTGCTGTGGTTTACCTTTGCTTCGACTTTGGCGCTCATTGTCGGTTTGATCCTGGCGAATGTATTACAGCCGGGATCGGGGGTTACTCTTATGCAGGTTGCCCCTCCTGAAGGGGTAGCATCTACAGCGAAGTTTCGCAGTACGACCGAACTATTGCTCAGTGTTATTCCATCCAATATTTTTGAGGCCTTAAGCACTGCGAATCTGCTGCAGGTGGTATTCTTTTCCTGCTTTTTTGGCGTGGCCACAGCAGCCCTGAAAGAGCGTGGCAAACCGATCGTCGATTTTATGACCGCAGTTGCTGAAGCGATGTTTTATGTTACTCACTATGTGATGAAATTTACCCCTGTTGGCGTATTCGCTTTTATGGGCTGGACCATTGGCAAGTATGGGCTTTCTTTGGTAGTGCCGTTGGCGAAACTAATCGGAACCTTGTATTTGGGGCTGATTGTATTTATTTTTGTTGTATTGGGCGGGGCCTGCTGGGTCATTAAGATTAATTTTTTCCAGATCTTGCGAGTTATTAAAGGACCGCTGTTCATCGCTTTTCCTACTTGTTCCAGCGAGGCGGCGTTACCACTCCTCATGGAGCAATTGCTGAAATTCGGTGTGCCAAAACATATTGTCAGCTTCGTTCTGCCCACAGGTTACTCGTTTAATCTTGACGGTGCGGCAATTTATAAATGTATGGCGCTGGTCTTTATTGCGCAGATGTATCATATTCCGCTGGATATCTCTACACAGGTTATGATGCTGATTACGATGATGATCATACAAAAGGGTTCGGCCGGAGTACCCGGTATGGCGTTTATCGGGCTGTCGGCAGGGGTAGTTGCGTTTAACCTTCCGATGGATGGGTTGTTTATGATTATGGGTGTCGATCGCATCATGGAGATGGGGCGGACCTCCACAAATCTGATCGGCAATACCATTGCTACTTTGGTTGTTGCACGATGGGAAGGTGAGCTTTCCAATGAAACCATTCAGGGAGGATATGCCAAGAATTACGATGATTAAAAATGTATTTCTTTGTCTATGATCACCATTTTGACAGCCTGAGTGTGCATCGCAAGATTGTGACAGCGAAGGGGTCAGAGGTACGAGTACCCCTCATTCCATCAGAGGAATTACAAGGTTTTGCGGGTTTTCCGCGAAGCCTTGTTTTTTGTCAAATACCCACATAAATACCCACAAGGGTCGAAAAAAGTGCTCAAAACAGTCCTCTGATCCCAAAATTGGAATTGGCATTTTAGACATTGCGGTCTTGCTTATATGCTACTCTAAGTCGTCGCCGAATATCTTTAATGGGGTATGGTTGTAATTTAATGAACCATCCTCATTCAGTACCTTGATTGTTCCATCTGGATTCGTTATCATAGTAAAAACTAGGTTTGGCTCTTGATATATAGTTGATATATCAAACCCATGGCGTCCCCAATATGTCGCAAGCATTTTCGCATAAATCTTTTGATCCCAATCCTTGAACATCGGGTCAGTTGTAAGCCCTTGAACATGAGGGATTATAATAAACACATCCATGCCTTCTGTGCTTGGTATAAGATTGAAATATTCTGGATTTCTATTGAACAGGCTGGCCTTATACGCAATTTTTGCGGCTAACTCATCAAACTGGATCGGATGCAGTTTGATTCCTTCGAATTGAGCGAAATATTCATCGAAAAGTTGTTTTTGGGCGCTAGAATCTTCAAGGCATGCCAGTATACCGATACCGCCTAATCTAATTGAAAATGTCAAACAGGCAACATTGTCGTGATAGTCATAATTAAGTTCTACTTCTGGATAGCTTTGAGTTTCCACTATAAATATTGACCAAGGTTTTTCAGCGGGGAATTTGATTGGTACTCTGACTGACTGTAAAAACGCGTGTATATTACGGTGACGCTCCATGAAGTCCTGCGTCATGATTGTTCCTTGTTCTGGATTTTTACGGTCGTGAACAAGTGATAGCTCTTTAAATAGGATACCGTAGTATATTTTGCAAAGCCATTGATATAAGCGCAGCTCGTCAAGTTGTTTGAATTTCTCATAACCACCTTCAAACGCTGCCTTTATATCGACTTCAAGCTTGGACAAGTGAATGTTGTTGCAGGCTTTACAGCAGGGTATTGTTAATAACCGATAAGGGATAAAGGTCTTGTTGACTAATTCTATCCTCAAGTCCCAAAGTTTAAACTCCTGCTGAAGCCATTTGGGGAATACATGTTCGTCACTTCTGTTTTCATCATCTAAGGGACAACCACAAAGGAAGCAACAGTCATTATTGAAGTTTGCTATTTTGAATGGGTCATAAAACTTGATTTGCGCTTCAGACATGTTATCACCACCGCAGATACAATTCGACATGTGTTTTCCAAAACCTAGTATCAAAACATTACATATTATAGTGGAATAAAATAATAACGTATTATAATAGAAGAGGGTTTCGGGATTAGCCGAGGAAGTTGTACCCACAAATGCCCACAAAGCAAAAAAACCACTCCAAATCACTCTTTTTGTAGGTATGCCGAAGGGATAAAAACTCAGACAGGTTCTAGCTTGGCGGGTTCGGCTCATGTTGGCAAGCGTAAATGGCATTCAAGAGGTCAGAGGTACGAGTACCCCTCATTCCCACCGGATAAAGCCTTCCGAGATTTTCGGAAGGCTTTATTGCTGTCTCTACGGCTTTTTCTCACGCAAGGTTTATTCTACTGCCGTTTCTGTGGTCGAATGAAATGCATGGACACCCCGAAATAATAACTGCTGCTCAGGCATGCTCTTTACGAAGGCATGTCCATCATAGTACCCAGGAAAGCAGGAATGGCACAATTTTCGCTCTATTGGCAATTTTGCCAATAGAGCGAAAATTGCAATTGGCAAAATTGCCAATTATATAAAGATTGCAACCGATTTTAAAAGACATTTGTGGAATAATTCACGGACTCCCGGGCTTTTCAATGACGGCTGTTTTCAAAAAATATCCTGGCACGCTTTGTGCAATAAGAATACTTATGATGTATTCGGCAATCCAAGGCGTCAAGGAGGAATGTTCATGAGAAGCAAGATCCTAACATCTGAGGAAGCAGTCAACTTGATAAAGTCCGGCGATACACTGGCGGTACAAGGGTTTGTCGGTTTCTCCCATCCCGAAGAGCTTAGCGTGATGCTGGAAAAGAAGTTTGTCGCCACCGGCCAGCCTTCAGATTTAACCGTTATTTATGCCGCCGGCCAAGGAGACGGCAAAGAAAAGTGCATCAATCGTTATGCCCAGGAAGGAATGGTTAAGAGGGTAATTGGCGGGCACTACAACTTGGCCCCGAAAATCGGCAAACTTATCTCTGCAAATAAAATTGAAGCATACAATCTTCCCCAGGGAGTCATTTTGCACCTGTTTCGCGCGATGGCTGGCGGTAAACCGGGAGTCATAACCCATGTTGGCCTTAAAACGTTTGCCGACCCGCGGGTTGAAGGCGGCAAACTCAACAGCAAGACCACCGAGGACATCGTCGAAGTGGTCACCTTTAAAGGCAAAGAGTATCTGCACTACCAGCCGGTGAAAATCGATGTGGCTTTCATCCGGGGAACCACCGCCGATGAAGACGGTAATATCACCATGGAGAAGGAGTGCGTTCTGCTGGAGGCCTTCCATATTGCGCAGGCCACCAAACGTTACGGCGGAAAAGTCATTGTCCAGGTGGAACGGGTGGCGGCCAAAGGAACGCTGCATCCGCAGCAGGTCAAGGTTCCGGGAGCACTGGTAGACGCCATCGTGATAGCCAAACCGGAATACCACTGGCAGACCAACGAAGTAGCCTATGACCCCAGCCTGTGCGGCGAAATGCGTCGTCCAATGGACAGCCTGCCGGCGATGGAAATGAGCGAACGTAAGGTGATTGCCCGTCGCTGTGCGCTGGAACTGGTTCCTGATGCTGTAATCAACCTGGGAATCGGGGTGCCGGACGGCGTCGCGGTGGTTGCCAACGAAGAAGGGCTTCTTGAGGAAATCACCCTTACCCTCGAATCGGGTCCCATGGGCGGTGTTGCCGCAGCCGGGCTAAACTTTGGCTGTTCTTTTAATCCGGTGGCCATTCTGGATCATCCCAATATGTTTGACTTTTATGACGGCGGCGGCCTTGACATCGCTTATCTGGGGCTGGCGCAGGCCGATGAGGACGGCAATATCAATGTAAGTAAATTTGGCAACCGGATCGCAGGGTGCGGCGGTTTCGTCAATATCAGCCAAAACGCCAAAAAGGTGGTGTACTGCGGCACACTGACCGCCGGCGGACTTGAAGTCGCAGTGGAAAATGGACAGTTACGGATTGTCAAAGAAGGCGCCGGCCGAAAATTCGTCAAGAAGGTCGATCAGGTCACTTTCAGCGGTGTCTACGCCAGGGAAACGGGACAGACCGTTCTCTATGTCACTGAGCGGGCGGTGTTTGAGCTGACGGCGGAGGGGATGGTACTGACCGAGATTGCTCCTGGGGTATCACTGGAAAAAGATGTTCTGGCCCATATTGAGTTTCCGATCAAGGTTTCCCCGCAGCTCAAGCAGATGGATAAAAGGATTTTTGAAGCCGAACTCATGGGCATCAAACCTGAATTTCAAGGAAAAACAAAATAAGGAGTGGACCAAGACATGGCGTTATTGAATGTTGAACAACAAGATCTCCGTAATTTAGTAGCAGATTTTGCCGCCAAAGAGATCGCCCCCCGTGCCGCAGAATATGATCGCACCGAGGAGTTTCCCTGGGACAACATCAAGCAAATGGCTGAGCTTGGCCTTCTGGGTCTGCCCATCCCGGAAAAGTACGGCGGGGCGGAAGTGGACGCCGTCAGCTATGCCGCTGCGGTGGAGGAGATATCGAAGGCCTGTGCTGCTACCGGAGCCATCATGGCTGTTCACATTTCCGCCGGGATTATGCCTATCTATCTTTTCGGTACCGAAGAGCAAAAACAAAAATATGTCCCCGATCTTGCCACCGGGAAACGGCTGGGCGCTTTCGCCCTGACCGAACCCAACGCCGGGTCGGACGCCTCCCGGGTGCAGACGGTTGCCGTCCCTGACGGCGATGATTATGTGCTCAATGGCACTAAGTGTTTTATCAGCAACGGCGGGCCGGCAGGGGTATACACCGTCTTTGCCAGCCTGGACCGGAGCAAAGGGGTCAAAGGGATCACAGCCTTCATCATTGAAGAGGGCACTCCCGGCTTTTCCATCGGTAAAAAAGAAGCCAAGATGGGGATCAGAGCTTCATCCACCGTCGAACTTGTTTTTGAGAATTGCCGGATTCCCAAGGCCAATATGCTGGGCAAAGAGGGCGAAGGATTTAAAATCGCCATGATCGTCCTTGATGGTGCCCGCATTGGCATCGGCGCTCAGGCGGTGGGGATTGCTCAGGCCGCCTATGAAGAAGCCCTGCAGTATTCCAAGGTTCGCGAGCAGTTTGGCAAGCCCATCTCAGCCTTTCAGGCTGTGTCGTTTATGCTGGTCGACATGGCGATCCAAATTGAAGCTGCGCGGCACCTGGTGTATCACGCCGCCCAGCTCAAAGACGCCGGACTCCCCTATGGCAAGGAAGCAGCCATGGCCAAAACCTTTGCCTCCGACACCGCCGTCAAGGTTGCTCTTGACGCCATCCAGGTCATGGGCGGCTACGGTTATTCCCGCGAATATCCGGTGGAACGCCTGCTGCGGGACGCGAAGATCACCCAGATCTATGAAGGGACCAACCAGATTCAACGTGTGGTTATTGCCGGCCATATCCTGAAATAGCCGGGCGAGAGTTCTTTGAAGCTGAGTCCTAATTGCTTAAATGTTAGTTGAGGAGAGTGACTATGGATAGCTATTCCAATATTACGTTTGTTGTCGAGGACGGCATCGGCATTGTCACCATTAATCGCCCGAAGGTGCTCAATGCCTTGAACCGGGTTACCATGACCGAGCTCAAGGATGTACTGGAGAAAATCGCGATAAACCAGGAAGTGGCTGCAGTGATCGTCACTGGCAGCGGTGACAAAGCCTTTGTCGCCGGCGCGGATATCGCCGAAATGCAGGCGATGATGCCTCTTGAAGGACGAACCTGGGGTAAGTATAGCCAAGGTGTGTTTAACCTGCTCGAAAACCTGCCCCAACCTGTAATTGCGGCAGTTAACGGCTATGCCCTCGGCGGCGGGTGCGAACTCGCTATGGCCTGCGACATTAGAATCGCTTCAGAAAGAGCCAAATTTGGCCAGCCGGAAGTCATGCTGGGGGTAGTGCCCGGTTTTGCCGGAACCCAAAGACTGCCGCGGCTTGTCGGCAAAGGCAGAGCCAAAGAACTGCTTTTTACCGGCGACCAGATTGACGCCGCTGAGGCGTACCGGATCGGCCTTGTCAATAAAGTTGTAGCCCCTGACCAGTTAATGGTCGCGGTAAAGGATTTGGCGAAAAAAATCATGTCGCGCGGACCGGTAGCGGTCCAGCTCTGTAAAGCCGCTGTGAATGAAGGCATGGATGTTGATTTCGAATCAGGCCAGGCCTATGAAGCGGAAGTATTCGGGCTGTGCTTTGCCACAGCCGATCAAAAGGAGGGAATGGCGGCTTTCGTTGAAAAAAGAAAGGCTCAATTTACCGGGCGGTAATGTATTGCTAAAAAGGCGTTTTTCAATCGATAAGCGAGGACCACTAGGCAAATAAAAGGGAGGTTTATCATGGAAATACTGGCGATCTTTCTAAGTCTAGGTCTATTAATGTTTTTTGCTTACCGCGGATTCTCAGTTATCCTGTTCGCGCCGGTGTTCGCCGTATTGGCCGGGTTATTGTCCGGGCTGCCCATCTTGCCGACATATACCGAAGTGTTTATGCCCAAAACGGTGGTCTTCGTAAAAAACTTTTTCCCGCTCTTCATGCTGGGGGCTGTTCTTGGCAAAGTCATGGAAGCCACAGGGTCAGCCAAGAAAATCGCAATCATGATCGTGCATGCGCTAGGTAAGGAACGAGCTGTGCCGGCGATTATCGTTTCCTGCGTCGTCTTGGTGTATGGCGGCGTCAGCACTCACGTGGTCGCCTTCGCCGTATACCCACTAGCTGCCGCCTTATTCCGCGAAGCCAATTATCCTAAACGCTTGATTCCGGCCTGCATCGGCTTTGGGTCCTGGAGCGTATCGATGGATGCCATGCCTGGCACACCCCAGATTCAAAACCTTATACCAACAAAATATTTCGGCACCACCGCCTACGCGGCCCCGGTGACCGGCATTATTGCCAGTATTCTATTGCTTGCCGGCGGCATCATCTATATGGAATGGCGGCGGAAGAAACTCGTCGCCTCGGGTGAGGGGTACGGCGAAGGCCATATCAACGAGCCAGACCCCAAAGCCGTCGATGAATCAAATCTGCCAAGCGGCTTTGTAGCAGCCCTTCCGCTCCTGCTGGTGCTGATCGGCAACTATGTATTTACCGCCTGGATTCCCACTTGGGACCCGTCCATACTAAAAGGAGTTACCACCGGCGTTACCCTCCAAAATGTCACCGGAATCTGGGCGCTGATCGTCGCATTGACCATCGCGGTCGTCGTATGCGTGGCGATGAACTTCAAGCGGTTTGAAAAAGTCGGCGGCTTGGGCAAGGCTTCGCAAGTCGCAATCTTGGGATCGCTCCTCGCCATTATGAACACCGGTTCCGAGGTCGGCTATGGCAGCGTAATTGCCACCCTGTCCGGTTTCAAAAGTATCTCTGATTTCCTGATGAGCGTCCATATTGGCAACAGCCCGCTATTGTCGGAAGCGCTGATGACCAACGTCATCGCCGGCGTAACCGGGTCGGCGTCCGGCGGTCTTGGTATCGCCATGGAGCTTATGGGGTCTACCTACATGGCTTGGGGGCAGCAGGCTGGAATCAATCCTGAACTATTGCACCGGATTGCCTCCCTGGCTTCCGGCGGGATGGATACTTTACCGCATAACGGCGCGGTTATTACCCTGCTGGCCATTTGCGGCCTGACCCACCGGCAGTCCTACAAAGATATTTTTGCCCTGACAATATGGAAAACCACAGTGGCTTTCATCATGGTTCTGATCGTCACCTTCTTCCCCATCGTTTAGCTTCGGCGGCGACAGGGGAACCCAATAGCATATCAGAAATATAAAAAAAGGTCGCGGGGGTCTTAAATTACCCCTGACGACCTTTTTTTGCCCTTCTAAAAATGCTAGAAGGATGTCTTGGCTCCTAGGCCTTGATGTTGATTCCTTTGCTCACTGCTGTTGAAGCATCTTGGTCAGCTGCCGGTTGTTTTGGAGCTGGAGACGGGGACGCTTGTGTCTGCTGTTGAACCTGAGATAGTGACTGCTGATCTTGCTGAAAAAGAAGTGCATTGTATTGTTGCTGCAGGATTTTAATCTGTGCGGCGTTTGCTGCTGAATTTTCTTTTTGAAGGCTTTTAATCTGGTTTAAAATCTGTTGTTCTTGTTTTTGCAACGAAAGAGTCGTCGTATTCTGCGAGCTAACAGGAGTTATAGCCACAAGAATTACCTCCTTTCACCGAACTAACGAAGGAATTTAAATTAATATTTACCAGTTTATCGTAACAATGCTTGACATTCTTAAGTAATTGCCCTTTTTCACAGTATGATTTTCCTGCAAAGCGGCAGAGTGACTGATTTTGGGTAAATGATTCTTGAGAGTTGCCTACGGAAGATCATCCACGTATAATAGGACTATCTAACGACTGGAGGGAAGAAATCATTATGTTTGGCATCGTTCACTACGAAATGTTTCTTATTACAAGCATCCTTCTGATCATGGCCCCTGGTTCAGATACCATTTACATTTTAAGCCGGAGCATTTCCCAAGGCCGCGGAGCCGGTATTTACTCTACTCTCGGTATCAGTGCCGGGTGCGCTGTCCATACCTTGCTTGCGGCACTGGGACTGTCTGTGCTTTTGTCTCAATCCGCCATGGCGTTCATGCTTGTCAAAACAGCCGGTGCACTTTATCTGTGTTATCTGGGTGCCACCACCCTATTCGCAAAAAATAATGCTTTGGTGTTATCGACTGAGAATGTAAAGTCGAATAAGGCCCTCTTCCTGCAAGGGCTTATAACCGATGTACTCAACCCCAAAGTTGCTCTTTTCTATATTTCTTTCTTACCCCAGTTTATTAATCCCACCAATGCCTATGGAATCATGCCCTTTCTGCTCTTAGGAATGACCTTCATAACCCTCGGCGCTATTTGGTGTCTAAGCCTGGTATTTTTCTCGTCAGGTGTAACGACCTTTCTCCGTCAGAGCACTAAGGCAGCTAATCGGATCAGCAAAACTTGTGGGGGTATTTATTTGCTTTTGGGGGCAAGACTTCTTACGACCGAACAGTAATCACTACGGCGTATCAAATCGAGCTTCAAAATAAATCATCGCTGTGAAAGACAGGCTGTCCAGTTTCTGAGCGTCCATTTCTTGGCGGCATCGGCTGTGCCAGGTAAATGATCTTGCGAAGGGCCGCATCAGAAGGAGAGGCTGTTTTTGTTTGGGCCGGTGGTCTTGACGGTATAGGTGTATCTTGGTAAATCCTCATTCACAACGATAACTTGAAGGATTCTTGTCTAACGACAAGAAATTAGTAAGAGCGCAAATATTTGAGATAAGGGGATACTATGAAAGGCAAAACGGCACTACTTTTAATCGTGATGCTGCTATGTATAAGTTTCACCGCTGTGGTTGAAGCAGCTCCTGTTATCAAATCTGACAGCTCTTCTTTTGACGTAACCAAAGGGATGTATGTCTTAAAAGGCAATGTGTCTGTCGAAGTAGGCAACCGCTTGATTACTGCTGGAGAAGCAAGGGTTAAAGTGACTTCCCTCGAAGTTTGGGGGGAAGGCGGAATTACCCTGACGCAAGGGGAGATTACCTTTACCGGCGACAGTTTATATGTCAATAGCATGCAGGATACAGCTTTTATCAAAGGGGGCGTGACCTTCAAAAGAGGGGACATAAATATTACCGCCGATGAAGCTGAGTTTAATTGGAAGACCAAGCAAGGGGTATTCCGCAATAATGTCAAAATCGATGATGGAGAAAAACATTTAGAAACTAATTCATTGGTATATAACGTTGAACAGAATACCTATCAGCTGCAGTAGCCGATGGGTCTGAGCAGCGCGCTGCTGATCCGAGTTGCCAAGGAGATGGATTAGATGCAAGCATTAGTACTTGATAAGCAAGGGTTGCACTATGAAAAGGACTACCCGCAGATGGAACCGCAACTGGGCGAGGCTTTAATCAGAGTCTTATATGCGGGCGTTTGCAACACCGATTTGGAGATGATTCGCGGCTATAAAGGCTTCAGTGGTATCTTAGGCCATGAATTTGTCGGTATAGTAGAAAGATGTCAGGACAAGGCACTTGTCGGTCAGCGAGTCGTTGGCGAAATCAATATCGGTTGCGGAGTTTGCAAATCATGTCTTTCCGGCTGCGCTAACCATTGTACCCAGCGTAACGTTCTGGGTATTATCGGCAAAAATGGGGTCTTTGCCGATTACACCGTATTGCCCGAAAAAAATCTGCACATTGTTTCTGAGGCTATATCCGATTTAACCGCTGTGTTTGCCGAACCACTTGCTGCAGCTGTTGAGATTGTTGAGCAGTGTCATGTTAAGCCAACAGACAGAGTCGCGGTCATTGGAGATGGAAAACTGGGGCAACTGATTGCTCAGGTATTGAGTCTTACGGGTTGTTGTCTGACTGTGATCGGCAAGCATCCTGAAAAGCTGTCATTATTAAAAGATAGAGCCAGAACCGTTATCTTTAACCCGACCGAAGACGAGCGCCGGTTTGATATGGTCGTAGAGTGCACAGGGAATGAAGAGGGATTACAGTATGCTGGCGCTATCGTAAAGCCGCGCGGCAAGGTTATTCTAAAAAGTACATTTGCAAACCAAAAGGGGCTAATAGGCTCAGAATGGGTTGTTAACGAGATTATGCTTATCGGGTCACGGTGCGGCCCCATTGCTGCTGCTCTTCGACTCATGGAGCGAGGCCTTGTCGATGTTGAACCGCTAATTGATGAAATATACACCTTGCCTCAATGGGAAAAGGTCTTTTCCAAGCAAGGAAGCTTAAAGGCAGTATTTAAGCTGTAATCATCTTGATCCCGCGTAAGCGAAAGGGAGCGATCAGAATGGCGGTAGTAGGGTGGCTTAAATCCCAGTCAGTCCGGGTGGCAGGATCGAAGGGAGGGATGGCAGATCAGCGAGAAAGAGGATTTAACACAGGTCGTTGATATGGTGAGCGAATTGGTTGAGAAGTACAACGCCTTGCTGCGGTTGCATCAGTTGTTTATTGAGTTTGTCCATGATAAACAATTAGGGGACGAACTGCTGGAGTATCTCAAACACAAAGGGTTAGAGTCCGACTCCTTTAGTTAGCAGATAACGGGAGGAAGGCGCAATAAAAAAATGCCACCGATCTTCAGGTGGCATTTTTCGTGCTGTTTTATACAATTCGCGATGCTTTCAGTCCTCCCGAAGTTCACGCAGAATGGCTTCTAAGAGTTCCTCAATTCGATGCAGTTGTCCCTCGATCCGCACCAAGAAAATGGGGATTTCCTCATGGAGACATTCATGACACTCATGTCTATCTGTCGACAACTTTAAACACCTCCTATGTTAACATAATATAAAACTATGACATAGTTGGTGCCTAAAAAAACGAAAATAGGTCAGGCCTTTTTATTTAATGATAGCGGGCGACAAGGGATAAGCAGAAAAATAGAGAAAACTTAAATAACTGAATTTTCCAAGGGGGCAACTGATGGCATAAGGCAGCAGCCACCCAGGCGCCGCGGTCTGCAGTATGGTTCGCCACTAGGAATATAAAAAAATTCTCAGGACTGAGGCGCAAGTGAATATGCGGAGGTAATGATTCATGGAAAATGCTAAGAAGACCAATACTCGGTTTTTTATTTTAGCAATGATCTTTATTGTTACGACTTTCAACTATGTCGACCGGGCCACACTGTCCATCGCAGCACCCAGCATGCAGAAGGAACTTGGGTTCGATGCGGTTACGATGGGACTGGCTTTTTCCGCCTTTGGCTGGTCATACACCTGGCTGCAGATTCCCGGCGGGGTGGTCCTCGATAAATACGGCGCCCGCCTGGTCTATGGCATAGGGCTGATATTGTGGTCGATATTTACCTTTTTCCAGGGTTTTGTCGGCTATTTTGCCTCGGCCTTTGCCGTTCTTTTTGTTTTGCGTTTTCTGATGGGGGTGGCAGAAACACCAGCCTTTCCGACCAACAGCAGACTGACAGTCATGTGGTTTCCGACCACGGAGCGCGGTTTTGCAACCTCCATCTATCAATCGGCGCAGTACTTCGCTTTAGCGGTGTTCACACCCTTGATGGGCTGGACGGTGCAGGCGCTGAGCTGGCATTATATCTTCTTCTGGACAGGCGGCATCGGCATCTTTCTCGGGCTCTATTGGTTGAAAAATATTCGTGATCCGAAAAACCACAAAGGGGTTAATCAGGCAGAGCTGGATTATATTCAGGCCGGAGGCGGCATCTCCAATCTCGGCGACACGAAATCAGAAATAAAATGGTCGCAGGTACGCGCCTTAGTCAGCAACCGGATGATGTTTGGCGTATACCTGGGGCAGTTTTGTCTGACTACGATTACCTGGTTTTTCCTGACCTGGTTTCCTACCTATCTGGTACAGGCGAAAGGGATGTCGATCTTGAAGGTCGGCTTGGTAGCTTCGATCCCGGCGATCGCCGGTTTTGTAGGCGGCATGATCGGCGGACTTTGGTCTGATTGGCTGCTGCGGCGGGGCAAGAGTCTGACTGTCGCCCGCAAAACGCCGATTATTTTGGGGCTGCTGCTTTCAAGCAGTATCATTGCCGCCAATTATGTGTCTTCGGACGTCATTGTTATCACCGTCATGTCGCTGGCCTTTTTCTCCAAAGGGGTAGGCAACTTAGGCTGGTGTATTGTCAGCGATACATCGCCGAAAGAATTGCTGGGGATCAGTGGCGGGATTTTTAATTTCTTTGGCAACATCGCCAGTATTGTGACCCCGCTCGCGATTGGTTATATTCTGAAAGCCACCGGCTCTTTTAACGGAGCGCTCTTGTATGTGGGCTTGGTCGGATTTACGGGAGCAATGTCGTACCTGTTTATTGTCGGCGAAGTCAAGCGCCTGGAGCTAGCGTCGGATAATAAAGGGTAGGGCGGACTAGTGCCAAGGATATAAATAATGGAGGAATATACCGAGGGCTAAAAAGAATCCGAAGAGAGTATTGGTCTGGGCGGTGGCGACCATTGCCGGCATCAGGGCAAGCTGGGTCGTATGTTGCCGGAAGGTTCGCGCGGCCTCGACTGCTTTTGGCAGGCTGACAAAGGATAACAGGGACCAAAGGGGTAATACATCTTTCGCGATCAAGAAGAGAATCCAGGCATAGGACAAGATGAACATGGCGATTAGGCAGGAATTGGCGCTCTTTCTCCCCAGGAGGATGGCCAGCGTTTTCCTGCCATGTTTTTTGTCATCTTGTAAATCACGAATGTTATTGGCCATTAAAATAGCGCCGATCAACACAGAAGAGGGTAGGGAAACCAGGATTACCGCCATGTCGATAGCGCCGGTCTGAATAAAGAAAGAGATGACAATAATAACAAGCCCCATGCAAATTCCGGCAGCCAGTTCCCCAAAGGGAGTCGCCGAAATGGGGTAGGGGCCGCCGGAATAAAGATAACCGACTGCGATGCAGCAAAGGCCGACGGGAAATAGCCACCAGCTGCTGTGATAACAAAGATAAAAGCCTAATAGCAAGGCAACAGCCAGGACATATTTTGCAGCCGCCAATATTTTGGCCGGAGCAATCCCATCCCGCACAATCACCCCGGCAATGCCGATAGAATGGGCGTGGTCCAGGCCACGGACATAGTCGAAGTACTCGTTAAAGATATTTGTGGATACTTGAATGAGGATAGATGCCAAAAGCATGACGGCAAATAGGTCGATGCGGAAGGTGGGAAAGGGCAGCGCCAGGACTGTTCCGATGATTACCGGGATAAAGGAGGCTGTCAATGTGTGGGGGCGAAGAAGCCGCCAGCCGATATTCCATTTTGACTTTGCCGGGGAATCAGGATTCATCTGGTCGGTGCTTACCTGAATTTGCATATGATTTTCTCCAGCATCTCAAATTTCGTTTCTCAGTAGTCAGCGCGGTTTCGCTTTTTGCAACCCGTACAGTTCTTCTATTTGGGTAAAGAGTAAGGTGTGGGCATCATCGATTGCTTGATTGTAGATGCTTGGCCCGATTTTCGCCAAAATAAAATCGAGAAAAAATTCAGCAGCTAAATTGCCGATTTCTTCTTCCCGCTCCTGCAGAAAGTAGGCTTGTATATCCCGAACGGCGTTGGTTCTATCGTCTTTTGTCAGTTTAATCTTGCTCATGTATTTCCTCCTAAATAAACTGGTGTTATACCGGTGCACTCTGGGGGCACAGACAAAAAGCAACTATCATCACAGTAACACCGTTCGCTACAAGCGGCAAGTATTTGTTATTTATATTGTTATCAGCAAATGCTTGCTATTCCTGGCTGAAAAATAATAATCCGGCTTGCGCCGGATCGGTGTATTTTATGCTCTCAGCAGCGACTCCCAATTGAGGAGCTGTCTGAGTTCTTCGCTCTCCAAGGTCTCGCGTTCCAGCAGTGCCTTGGAAATCCGGTGGAGCTTGTCGAGATGATCTCTTATCAAGCCTTCGGTTTTACTATAGGCCGTCCCGATGAGTTGCCGTATTTCCTTATCAATCGTACTGGTGAATTCCTCGCTATAGCTGGTCTTGCGGCTAAAGTCACGTCCTAAGTAAACCGGTTCTTCATCCCGCCCAAAGGAAATGGGGCCGATGGCCTCGCTCATGCCATATTCGCAAACCATTTTATGCGCAATGTCGGCCACCTGCCTGAGGTCATTTTGCGCCCCAGTGCTCATTTCACCCAGCACCAGCGACTCTGCCACCCGGCCGCCTAATAAAGTCATGATCTGGGCAAGCAGCTCCGATTCGGTCAGAAAATAACGGTCTTCCTTCGGCAGGGTGAGGGTATAGCCGCCGCTTTGCCCGCGCGGAATGATTGATACCTTATGGACCGGGTCGGTATGGTCGAGCAGCATACTGACCAAGACATGGCCGGCCTCATGATAGGCGATGATATTCCTGTCTTTTTCACTCATCACCCGGTTTTTTCTTTCCGGTCCGGATATGACCAGTTCCACCGCTTCTTCCAGCTGGTGCATCTCGATATGAGCCTTTCCCTGCCGGATGGCGAGAAAGGCGGCTTCATTGACCAGGTTATTGATGTCGGCGCCGGTAAAACCGGACGTGCGGCGGGCGATAGCGGCAAGATTCACATCAGCGGAAAACGGCTTTCCGGCAGCGTAGATTTTCAATATTTCATGGCGGCCCTTGGCATCGGGTTTGTCAACCAGAATGCGGCGGTCGAAGCGCCCCGCCCGGATGAGGGCCGGGTCGAGGATATCCAGACGGTTGGTGGCAGCGATGACAACGATATCCTGAGAAGAAGAAAAGCCGTCCATTTCCACCAACAACTGATTCAGCGTTTGCTCGCGTTCATCGTGTCCTCCGCCGAGTCCGGTTCCCCGCTCGCGGCCTACGGCGTCGATTTCATCGATAAACACGATGCTGGGAGTTTTCCTTCTCGCCTTTATAAACAAATCGCGCACCCGGGAAGCGCCGACGCCAACATACATCTCTACAAATTCTGAAGCGCTGATACTAAAAAAAGGCACACCTGCTTCACCGGCGATAGCACGTGCCAGCAGCGTTTTGCCTGTTCCGGGAGGTCCATACAGCAAAACACCGGTGGGAATGCGCGCCCCCATGTCGCGAAACTTTTTGGGGTTTTTCAAAAATTCCAGGATTTCTTCTAAATCCTGTTTGGCTTCGTCGGCCCCGGCAACGTCTTTGAAAGTAACCCGGGTTTTACTTTTTGCGCGCAGTTTTGTCCTGAACCTGTGATGAGACAATCCTATCCGCCCTCTTTCTCACAAAAAGGTAGTATCGTGCTTATGTCAATTTATTTTATGCCGGTGTGCAGTGCTTAGTTCCTCTGACCAAGCAGGCCGGAAAGGGCCACCAAATGAGCTTATAAAAGCTCGTGAATTGTCACGAAGCTTTTATTTTTGTGGGATTAGCGTTATAATTGTTATAATAATCTAAATTTAGCAAGTATTTCTATAATGATACTAAATAGATAATATCTATCAAATAAAAGGTGGCCGCGTGTAAATGCGCCAGCGAAGAGGTAGTTTTTCGGCGACTGAAGGGAGGATTTGGGCGGTTAATGTCGAACTTTGTAATATTATGGATGCGCGGGAGGCGGTTGTAATGGAAACAGTTTTTTTTGTAGCGCTGACCCCTGGCATGGCGCAGGCAGCGCAGCAGGTGGCACGGGAGCTGAATGTAGCATTCCCTGTCGAAGTGGTTCCGTTTGATAAAGGGCCAGATGTGGTCAAAGCAAATCCCCAGGCAGATGTCATGATCAGCAGGGGGCTTATGGTTGATTTGCTGCGCAAACACACCGAAAAGCCGGTGGTGGGTCTCACCATCACCATCGCCGAGCTGCTGGAGTCGGTGCAGCAGCTGGTGGCAGGCGGCGCAGCCAAAGTGGGTGTTGTGGCCCATCGCGGCTTTTTGGAAATGGACGAGATCGATTTTGTCGTGGGGGCAGTGACCATCCATGTTCGGCCCTGGACCACCCTCGCAGACGTGCCGAAGATCCTGGAAAAGCTCAGTCAGATCGGGGTCAAAGCCATTTCGGGGGATAAAGGGGGTTCCACGGTAGCCAAGGAAAAGGGCTATGTGGTGGAAGTCCTTGATTCGGGACTCCCGGCAATACGGCGGGCCATCAACGAGGCCCTCAAAATATCCCAGGCCCAAGAACGGGAGCGGCAAAGAGAACGGGAGAAAACACGTCGTTTCGAGGGAGTATTGGCTGAACTCTATGCGGATTTGGGACAGGCGGCATCCTCTCTGGAAGAGCTGGCGGCCTCGTCTGAGGAGCTGGCGGCCTCCAGCCAGGAAACATCCGGTATCGCCAAAACAGCCACCCAAGAGGTGAACGGCATCTCCGAAATACTGGAGGTCATCCGGCGGGTGGCGCAGCAGACCAATCTGCTGGGCCTCAACGCCGCTATCGAGGCGGCCCGGGCCGGTGAACACGGGCGGGGCTTTTCGGTGGTGGCCGAGGAGGTGCGCAAGCTGGCTGACGAGAGCAATACCTCGGCCAGGAATATTGACGGGATGCTGAAACGATTCCGCGAATCGGTCCTCCGGGTACAGAAAAACGTCGAACAGAGCACTGGTATTACCCAGGAACAGGCCAAAGCCACCCAGGCGTTGTCACAGATGCTGGAAGACCTCAGGGCGGTGGGGGAAAAGCTGAAAACCATGGCCTGATGGAGACTTCTTTGCTTTGTTGGCTTGTGAATGGGAGGGCGGTAGATGAAGA
The DNA here is from genome assembly GCA_031292035.1 of Negativicutes bacterium. Next base: position 19,414 of record JARLHX010000252.1, read on the forward strand.
GTCGATTAAAACTCGAAAATATCGAGCAGGCGGTCGGCGTGATCGACCCGGTGTTTTTACATACCCCGCAATTTCGCTGTGAGCCCCTCGAGGATATTACCGAATGCCGGATGCTCATCAAAATTGAAACGCTAAACCCCATTCGGTCTTTTAAAGGCCGGGGCGCTTCCTGTTTTGTCGCGAAGCTGCCGACTGGCTCGACGTTGGTGTGTGCCAGTGCCGGCAATCTGGGACAGGCCATGGCATATGTCTGCCGCGAAAAAGGCATAAAGGCTGTTGTCTATGCCAGTGTCAGCGCAAATCCCTTTAAAATAGCAAGGATGCAGGCTTTAGGAGCCGAAGTGCGACTGGAAGGCGAGGATTTTGACGCCGCCAAGCTCGCGGCCAGGAATTTTGCCCAGCTATCAGGAGCGACTTTGGTGGAAGACAGCCTGGATGTCGAAACCTGTGAAGGGGCGGGCACCATCGCGATAGAGCTTTTAAAGTGGCAGGAGCCGATTGATGTGGTCTTGGTGGCTTTGGGAAATGGGGCGCTGCTTACCGGTGTTGCCCGCTGGATCAAAGCATTTTCGCCTAAAAGCGAGGTGATTGGCGTGGTTGCCGAGGGTGCGCCGGCGATGGCGGAATCGTTTCAGTCCGGCAAAATCGTTTCTTATGCCAAGGTGAACACAATCGCCGATGGCATCGCGGTTCGGACACCCATTCCCGAGGTCTTGTCCGACATGCAGGGGACGGTGGACAAAGTCCTAGTCGTCGATGACGAAACAACGATCAAGGCGATGAAGCTTTTGCACAAGCACCTTGGCATTATCGCCGAGCCCTCCGGGGCCGTCGGGCTGGCCGCCGTATTAAACAACCGGGAGTTATTTCGCGGCAAGCTTGTTGCGATCATTGTGTGCGGCGGAAACCTGACAGACGAACAAGTGAACCGATACTGGGGTATAAGGTAAAAGTACCTGCTACCTTTAAATAAAAGCTGTGTGAGCATTCGCGCAGCTTTTGTTTATTTTGCACCGACTGAACGAGCACAACACTATTTACACGAATGTATGTTCGGTAGTATACTGGTGATAAGAAACAGGACAGGCTTGTCTGGCTGAAACAGATGACTGAAGAAGCAAAGCGTATAGGAGCGTCAATATGCAAAAGGCCCGGGATTTATTGCAGAAATATTACGGCTATACCGATTTTCGCCCGGGACAGGCCGAAATCATCGACAGCCTGACAAGTGGCAGGGATACGGTTGCCGTTATGCCGACCGGGGCGGGGAAGTCGCTGTGCTTTCAGCTGCCGGCCCTTTTGCTGCCAGGGGTCACCATCGTGATCTCGCCCCTCATTTCTCTGATGAAAGACCAGGTGGACGCCCTCCATGGGGTGGGCATCCCTGCCGCCTTTATCAATAGTTCGCTGTCGCCCGCCGAGGTGAATGAGCGCCTGTATCAGGCCAGACAGGGACGGTACAAGCTCCTGTATGTGGCGCCGGAACGGCTGGAGTCAGACTACTTTCAGTCTGCCATCCAGGGGCTGGAGATCTCGCTGCTGGCCATCGACGAAGCCCACTGTATTTCGCAGTGGGGACATGATTTTCGTCCCAGCTACCGGGCTATCGGACCGTTCATCGACAGTCTGCCCCGCCGCCCGGTGATCGGCGCCTTTACCGCGACAGCCACCGACAACGTCAAGCAGGACATCGTCGACCTCCTGGCACTGCAAAAACCGGCCACCTATTATACCGGGGTCGACCGTGCCAACCTGCTCTTTACTGTGGCCCGCGGCGAAAATAAAAAAGAATTTGTCCAAAAATATATTGCCGACAATAAAAAGCAGTCAGGCATTATCTATGTCGCCACCCGCAAAGAGGTCGACAAGCTCTATACCGCCTTGCGGAAAACAGGCTGGTCGGTCGGGAAATATCATGCCGGTATGAACGAATCCGAGCGTAGGAAAAACCAAGAACAGTTTATCCGCGACGACATTGGCATCATGGTGGCCACCAACGCCTTCGGCATGGGGATCGACAAACCGGATGTGCGCTTTGTCATCCATTACAATATGCCGAAGAATATGGAGTCCTACTACCAGGAGGCCGGCAGGGCGGGCCGCGACGGCGAGGCCAGCGAATGCATCCTGCTGTTTGGCGCCCAGGATATCCTGCTGCAAAAGTTTCTGATCGAGCAGTCGGTCTTCGATCCTGAGAGAAAAAGCAGCGAACTCAGCAAACTGCAGGCCATGGTGGATTACTGCCATACCCCCGCCTGTCTGCGCCGCTATATCCTGGGTTATTTCGACGAGGCAGCACCTAGCGACGAATGCGGCAACTGCAGCAACTGCAATGACGGCAGTGAAATGGCCGATGTCACCATCGAGGCACAAAAGGTATTATCCTGCGTCGTCCGTCTGAAAGAGCGCTTTGGCGTCAACCTGATCGCCGATGTCTTAAAAGGATCGAAAAACCAGAAAGTGCGGCAGCAGGGATTTGATACCCTCCCCAGCTACGGCATATTGAAAGAATATAACCTGCAAGAACTAAAAGACCTGATCAACCGGCTGATTGCGACCGGTTATCTCCGCCTTTCCGGAGGCGAGTATCCGGTGGTCAAGCTGACCGGCGAAGGGGCCGCGGTCCTAAAGGATCAAGCCGAAGTGTGGCAGAAGATTCCCCAACGGCCGCAAAAAGCCGCCCAGGACAATTCGCTGTTTGAGCTGCTGCGGGCGCTGCGCAAGGATATCGCCGACAGCAAAGGGGTGCCGCCCTACATGGTATTTGCCGACAGTACCCTAAAGGAAATGAGCGAATATTGTCCGGCCGACCGGCGGGCCCTGCGGGCGATCAGCGGGGTGGGAGAGACGAAGCTGGACCGCTATGGCGACGCCTTCCTCAGGGTCATTGAAGAATATTGCATCAAGAATAACAGAATCCAACAACCCGCGATAACAGCTCCGGCAGCGGCTGAGGAAAAACGCGAGGACGCGCCCAGTCATGTCGTTACCCTCGGCCTCTACCAAGCCGGACGGACGCTGGCCGAGATTGCCGCCCAGCGCAAGTTGACCCAGCTCACCGTCCAGGACCATCTGATCCGCTGCAGCACAGAGGGCTACGAGATCGACTGGTCGCCGCTCATTCCCGCCCGCTATGAAGCTCTGATTCTCGCCAAGATCGGCGAACTGGGGGCAGGCAGACTCAAGCCGCTGAAGGAGGCTTTGCCTCCGGCGGTAGACTACGCCGCCATCAAGGCGACAATATGCAAGCACAGGAACGCCCTGTAGAAAATACTGCACCAACAAGAAAAGCACTCAGTGTTATGAGTGCTTTTCTTGCTCTCGCTATGTAATGTTATTCATCATAAATCGGAATCAGCGATATTCGGATATCAGAATTGGCATTGGCGTTGCGCTTGATCAGACGGTTGTAGCGTTTCAAAGTACTCAGCAGGCAGCCAATCCTTTTCGTCACAGTGATTCTCCCGTACCTTACATAGATACCCCATGATCTCTTCATAGCATCACCTTTCTTTCTGCATAGTTCTACAATTCAATACAGAGAAATTGGATCAGGTAAATGGAGTGGGAAAGCATCGTTTCCAGGGGAGAGTGACTTACAATCTGATGCATTGTATTGAGTTGTATGTTTGTATATTTGTATTGTAGCACAAATGTTTACATAATTGTACAGGGAAGTATATCCAGATATGCGCTGGCCATTTCAGATGCACCCCCGTTATTGTTTGATCTGCAAAAATTTATAAAAAAAGATAAAATATACAAAAGATTAATAATTTTCCAATTATGGGAAGGTAAAATATAGTATTTGTGGAAATTTATCAAAAAAGAAACTAAAGGAGCTGGAAATGTGAATAAACGCTTTTTTGTGCTTGCTATGGTTTTAGTCATGATGGTGTTGCTTGTCAGCGTCGCCTATGCCGAGGAACCAGCCAATCCCGTCACCCCAGTCACTCCAGTCGCCCCAGTAGAGACAAAAGCGAAGGTGACAGTAGCAACTATCTACATCAATAACGCAAAAAGCACTTATGACGACGAGATTACGAAAAAATTGACTGACCGCTTCAACGCCAAGCTAGCCATGTATGATTTGCGTCCAGGTGACAAGTATATAGAAAAACTTAATAAAATGGGAGTGACCGATGTCACCACCGCTGAACGGGCCGATATCGTGCAAGTGTTTACAGGCGAGGGGATCGATTATGTGGTATATGCCGAGGTTCAGCCCCCGATCATGAAGCAATGGGTATCTTTCTTCAATATCGGTGTTGCCGCGACTGTCACCATTCCGGTGAAGATATTGGATATCAAAAACAATAAATACCTCTATAATGGCAAGTTCACCGAGCAAGCAGACAATAGCTCCATGCTCGGTGGAGTTGGTACCAAGGCTGCCGTCATAAAGGCCATGGATCAGATACTAGTTAAAACCGATGAAATCCTGACCAATCGCCTACCGGTACTATGAATACGGTAGTGTAAAAAAAGGGAGCTTGACCCCATAGCGGGTACAAACCTCGGGACCTTGAATAAGAAGGCCGCGATTTCGCTGGCCTTCTTTTTGTCTTCTAAATATGCTGTTGCCGCACAGCTTTTTAGCTTTAACGAAAATAAATTTATAATACGGCATGAGGAATGAAGAAATTTTCAAAACAATCAGGGAAATAGTACCAAATTAATATAATTAAGTTAATAAGGTCAAATGTTGTGAGGTGAAAAGTTTGGCCAAAACCGGTAACAGCAAATATTTGAAGCTGATGAACCGAATGGGAGTCTTGAACATACTGAGGGCCGACGAACCGCTGGCCCGCAGCCAATTGGCCGAACTCACCGGCCTCACCCCTCCGGCGATTACCGGGATTATCAGCGAGCTGATCACGATCGGCTTCGTCGAGGAAATCGGCCGAGGCAAATCCCATGGTGGCCGAAAGCCGGTCAAGCTCATCCTGAATGCCAGGGCAGGCTATGTGATCGGTATCGAAATCACCCGCAAGGTCAGTACGGTGGGGGTGGCCGACCTGAAGAACCATCCGACCAGTCTCACTGCTCACGAAATCGATATGAGCGATCCGGAGATCGGCCTGCCGCAGCTTTTTACTATAGTGAAGGGGATTTTGGCCAGCAGCGAATACGCCGGCGAGCGCTTCCTCGGTCTCGGCCTTGCCTTTCCCGGTCTGCTTGCAATGGGGGCCGGGGTGGTCAAACGGGCCATCAATCTCGGGCCGAAGTGGAATGGTTATCCTGTCAAGGCGGTATTTGAGCAAGCGCTGCCCCTGCCGGTGGTTGTCGAGATGAATCCCAAGGTGGCCGTGCTGGCGGAAAAGTGGTTTGGTGACGGGCAACAACACGAAAACTTAGCCTATGTCAACTGGGGCGAGGGGATCAGCGCCGGGATCTTTCAGGGTAACGATTTACTTCAGGGGTGTCTCGGGTTTGCCGGACAAGTCGGTCATGTCGTTTTGGTTGAAAATGGCCCGCTGTGCAATTGCGGCAATCGCGGCTGCACTGAGGCCATCTGGCCATTCCGGCTCTGAAGCGACAGGTGGGCGCCGAAATCGAAGCCGTTGCTGACCAGGATAAGCTGAAACAGCGCTGGCGCAAAAACGGCAAGGTGTCGATCCGTGATATTCTGGCCTGTGCCGGCGAAGAGGGCAGCTACGCCCGGACCCTCCTAAAGCAGCGGGCCCGCGACCTTGGTCTGGCCATCGCCAATCTGGTCAACTTCTATAACCCGGAGGCCGTTTTCATCGGCGGCCGGGTGGCAGAGGCCGGGGAATGTTTTATCGATATCATCCGCGACACCGTCCAGACCCATACCTTCCCAGAGGTGGCTCAGGCCGCAGAAATTCACATTTCCCGCCTGGGCGGCGATTCGGGGGCCATCGGCGGCTGTGCCCTGGTATTAAAGGAATTGCTGGAGTCTTCCGATTCTCAGCTTCTCCACCCCAAGACGATTCCGACAGGGATTGTCGGCCCAAGCTGATAGGAGGAATCGATGATGAAACCCCGTGTAGCAATATTAACATTTTCCGAAACCCGTGATGAGTTTTACCAAAAGCGCAAGGCGATCGTCGCCGAAGAAATCAATAAGGTTTCTCAGGCACTCAGTCCGTTATTTGCCCTGGAAGTATATCCTGAAATCCGTAGCCGCGCCCAGGCACTTTATTATCTCAATCAAGCCAAAGCCCTTCGGCCGGATGTCTATTTGCTCCATCTGCCCATCTGGTCCGAGCCGCAGTTGGCAATATCGGGGGCCAGGCTGGCCGACGCCCCGGTACTGCTGCTCGGCAATGAACGGCTGGAAACGTCCAGCTTGGTGGTGACCCTGGCCAGAAAAAACCAAGGGCCGGATCAAAATGCAGGTTTATGCCGCCGCGCAACTGGGGGGCGAGAAAGAAGCCATCGAGATGACCCAGATGGGCACCGTCGCAGTGGCCAGGGTCAATACCTCGCCGTTGGTCAGCTTTGTTCCCAAAATGGGCGTCTTTTCCATGCCCTTTTTATTCCGTGACGCCGATCATCTCTGGAAGGTGGTTGACGGTCCCATCGGCCAGACCATGTCCAAAGAGCTCGAGTCCAGCGGCCTGATGGGGCTGGCCTATTATGATTCCGGCGCCCGCAGCTTCTATACCCGCGGCAAGCCGATCAATTCCCCGGATGATGCCAAGGGCCAGAAAATCAGGGTCCAGCAGAGCAAAATTTTTGTCGACACCATCAATGCCCTGGGGGCGTCAGCCACACCGATGGGCTATGGCGAAGTATACAGCGGTCTGCAGACCGGCATAATCGACGGGGCGGAAAACAATCCTCCCAGCCTGTGGGCCATGAAACACTACGAAGTGTGCAAATATTACTCACTTGACGAGCATTCAATGGTTCCTGAAATCATCATCTTCAGTAAAAAGGTCTGGGATACCCTGTCGCCGGAAGACCAAAAGTCAGTGAGAGAGGCGGCGCTGGAATCAGAGGCCTATGAGAAAAAACTCTGGGCAGAGTACAATGAAAAATCGCTGACCGAGCTGAAAGCCAAAGGGGTAGTGATTGCTACTGTCGACAAGGAGCCCTTCCGCAAGGCGGTCGCACCGATGTACGAAAAATATCCGGAATACAAGGAAATCATCGCGCAGATCCAGGCCGTCAAATAAAAACTGTTTGACCGCTTTTGCCGATGTCTTTACCACTCGGGAAGCGGGTACGGCGAACGGTCTAACCGGGATGGTCACATGGCTGGCTGGTACGGCCTTTACCCTGACCGTCGGCGCGGCGTAGAACTGGCAGCTCTGATCCAATATTTGATATAGGACGCAAAAAAAAGGCAGGTCTATTTGGCCTGCCTTTTTTGCGGGTTTGCCCGTTTTTGAAATGTCAGGATAAAGCCTTGATTCGGCAGCAGGAGCCCCTCGTATTTATATTGGATGATCCCCAGGATATTTGGGACCTCAATGAAGCTTTGCGAGACACCGGCGTTGAAAAACTCCATTTTCAGCCGATTGCCAAGCAGGATATTGACATACAAATTTTTGGTTGCGGCCGAACTTTGGTAGGATACTGCATTGGAGACCGACAAATGCTGTCTGATTTGGGCCCGCTCTTCAATGCGATAAGCAGGGTCTGGGCCGAGGGGATATTCATAGGTGCGGCGGGCGCCAGACAGGCATTTTGCCAGTGCTGGTTCGTCGAGCCTGTCAAATACGCTTACCTCGTTTACCACAAGGTCTGTCAGACTGCCGCAGCATTCCTCCGTCTGGCCGATCCACCACGAAGAATAGATCAGCGGCGTTTTCCCGTTGTCGCCCTTTAGGGTATAGCGTGTTTCCTCTACAACCGACAGAGTATCGTCATCAATTAAATCAATCAGTAGATTATAGTGCTGATTCTCCCGGCAGGAGGGCTGAGGAGAAGGGGGATACTGAATGTCGGTTGTTTCCCCCATTTCTTCCTTCACTTCGTCGAAGCGTCGGTTATGTAGTGCTGCCGGTTCGTAGCGGCACGGCGTGCCGATGTCGTAAAAGCAGGCTGGTACGTCTTGCCGGACAATCACTCGCCTGATGATATCAGCAAAGATGACGGCGGAAAAAATACCGGCGGTAAAACAAGCGGTGCCCACTACCATTGCGAAGTTTGTCTTATAGGTATAGGATTCACCTGAAAGATAAAAGACATAACTCAAAATCCAGCCGATGACAGCGCCGTTGAGTGCCAGTAAGAGGGAAAGCTTTTTCAGTGTATTGCGCAATGATTTCCAAAAGGTATCCATTGTTTCATTCTCCGAACGAAAAATATTTGCAAAGCTTAGCCGACCAATCTCTCGGCCATACAACGCCGCGATCTGAGACCGGCTTCTTTTGATTGTCCAGAATGATTTCCACGAGGTTTTCATTCCATAGTCTCCAAATGGAAAAATTTAACATATAATAATAGTTGTATTCGCCACGTGTTGCAAAATCCTTCTTCTCATGAAAATACATGCGGGCAAAAGTGAAATATTTCTCCTAGTTTTTATGGCATCTGGAAGATTACGTCACAGGTGGCTGGCGTCTGCCTGCAAATAATGGTATAATAAGACGCAAAACTGAATGCACCGTTGCAGCAGTCATATGGCACTTTAATGCACCAGCTCATCAGAAAACTGAAGGCTGAAAACGTCTTTATCGATGTTTTTAGTATTCAGTTTTTTCTATGCCCGGGTTACGCGCAAGGATGAATATTTTAGGAGGAATTGCAATGCAGACTGCGACAAACCGCTGGTGGATCATCGTACTATTATTTTTAGGAACCTTTATCAATGCCATCGACAGGGCCAGCCTGTCGGCGGCGGCACCGATGCTGATCAAGGATTTCGGGATCGACGCCGGAATCATGGGCGTGATATTGTCGGCTTTCTTTTGGTCTTATGTGGTCATGAATATTCCGGCCGGGGGGCTTTCCGACCGCTTTGGTTCCAAACGGGTGCTGGCCTGGGCCGCCGGTCTGTGGTCGGTTTGCTCGGCTCTCACCGGTGTCGCGACCAGCTATACCCATGTCATTTTGGCCCGGATTGGGGTGGGGGTCGGCGAGGCGGCCAACTTTCCGGTCAACGCCAAGGTGGTCAACAATCATTTCCCATCCGAAGAACGGGGGATGGCCATCGGCTGGTACACCTCAGGCCTGCGCCTCGGATTTGCCGTGACCCCCATCCTCATGGCCTTTTTGATCACTAGCTGGGGCTGGCGGGCCGCCTTTATCGTCACCGGGGTCGGCAGCCTGCTCTGGGTGGCCCTCTGGCTGTTTACCTATAAGGAGGGGAAGTCGGCGCAAGCGGGACCGAAAAAGGCTGCCAGCATTCCCTGGCGGCAGCTGCTCGCCAACCGGACGGTGCTGGGGCTGGTAATGTGCAAATTCTTTCAGGACTATCTTTTCTATCTTTTTGTTACCTGGCTGCCGGCCTATCTCATCATGGGCCGCGGCTTTACTGTCATGAAGATGGGGTGGTATGCCTCACTGCCCTGGATCGCCGGCTTTATCGCCCAGCCTTTGGTAGGCTGGTTTTCCGACTGGCTGATCCGGCGGGGGGTTAGTGTCACCCTTTCCCGGAAAAGTATCGTCATTGTCATGCAGCTTGTCGCTACTGTAGTGGTGGTGGCCGGCTATACCGAAGACGCCATGGTCGCTGTCTGGCTGCTGACCCTGTCGGTGGCCTGCGAATCGGCTTCGACCGCCATCCTCTGGACCACTTGCGCTGAGGTGTCGCCGCCCGAACTCGCCGGCTCGGTGGCCGGGGTGATGAATACCGCCGGAGCCATCGCCGGCGTCCTGGCGCCCACCGTGACCGGGATTTTCCTCCAAGTCACAGGCAACTTTCAGCAGGCCCTCTTAGTAGGCAGCTGCATGGTGCTGCTGGCCGCCCTGTCAATGTGGCTGGTAGTCGAGGAAGTCAAACCGATTTCGCTCCGCTCATGACGCGGCGGCAATAACGGTCAGCACTGATAAGAGGGGCTTCATGTAGTGGGATGGTATCAAAACAGATACTATCCCACTAATAAGTGTGTACTTGTTCTATGCAGGACGAAAGGCTATTATGATAACAGACAAAAGACCTGCGGGACCGGGAAACAAAAGCTGGTTGCCGCAGCAATAAATTAGAGGTGCATAAAAATGGATTTGATTACTGTAAACCAGGAAGCGTGTACGAAGTGCGGGATCTGCGCGAAAGAATGTCCGACCATTGTTTTACATGTCGGGGCAAATGGTCCGGAGGCAGTAACGCCGCAGTCTTGTATCGTCTGTGGTCATTGTGTCGCCGTATGTCCCCATGCGGCCCTTGATCATAGTAAAACACCACTGGCTGGCCAGATTGACATTGCAAAGTTTCCCAAACTAACGGCAGAGGAGGCAAAACGGTTCCTTCGTTCCCGCCGTTCCATCCGGTGCTATAAAAAGACGGCTGTGCCTCGGGAGGCTTTGCTGGAACTTGTGGATGTAGCGAGACTTGCTCCCACTGGCAGTAACATGCAAGGGGTATCCTATGTGATCGTCGATGACGAAAAAACCCTGCAAGAGGCAATCGAGCTTGTGATTCAGCAGATCGAAAACGATCCTTTTCTCAGCGGTAGATTTGCCCATTACCTAAAGGCGTATCGCGAGGAGGGCAAGGATATTGTCCTGCGCGGCGCCCCCCATCTTATTTTAGCGACCGCTGCCGCTGATTTTCCGAGGGGGCGGGAGAACTCTGTTTTTTCTCTCGCTTATCTAGAACTATATGCGCCAGCTCTCGGGCTAGGATCATGTTGGGCCGGCATCCTCGAAGTATGTGCGCTTAGCGAGAATTCCCCTCTGCTGAAATTGTTCAATATCCCTGAAGGCAAAAAAATAACCGGCGCGGTGATGGTGGGCTATCCACAGTATGGTTATCACAGGCTGGTGGACCGGGAGCCGCTGGATGTTACCTTTTTCAAGCGCGAAAGCTAAAGGCGGAATGCCGTATAATTGTCAGCTTTTCCGTGCCCCTTACGCGGGGCACTATTTTTTATAAGGACGAATATTTGTTTATATTCAGTTTAAATAAATGTTGTATCTTTGATAAGATAGATTGAGGGCAGAACCTTACCTTAGGGAAATGGTATAAGTAAAGAAAGGAAACAGGATGAGTAAAATTCTGATTGTGGATGATGATCTGCATATCCGGGAATTGATAAAAGTATTTTTAAAGAACGCAGGCTTTGAGGTGTTCGAGGCTTCCGATGGTGGGGAAGCTCTTTCCAAGCTTGAGACGACTAAGGCGGACATGGTCATTCTGGATATTATGATGCCTAATATGGATGGCTGGCAGTTGTGCCGGGAGTTAAGGACGAGCTTCGATATTCCGCTACTTATGCTGACTGCTAAAGGAGAGACCAGTCAAAAAATTAAAGGCTTCGAACTCGGAACAGACGATTATTTAGTGAAACCCTTTGATCCCCTGGAACTGGTGGCTAGGGTAAAAGCATTGCTGAAGCGATACCAAATCGCCACATCTCAGGTGGTGCAAGTTGGTAAATTGTCAATGAACCGCAAAACCTATAACGTAAATGTGGGCAGCGAAAAATTAACCCTTCCCCTCAAGGAATTCGAGTTGCTATACAAATTAGCCAGCTATCCGGGGCGGACAATTTCCCGGGAGCAGTTGATCGAGGATATTTGGGGTTATGATTTTGAAGGAAATGAACGGACGCTGGATGTCCATATTAATCGGTTGCGCGAACGTTTTCCGGAAGAACAATGTGACTTTAAAATCAGAACTATTCGGGGGCTCGGTTATCGTCTGGAGGTGTAAACCATGGGCAAAGGAAAAATCATAAGGCTTGTTGCCGGAATCATTCTACTACTGGCAGTATATGTAGGCTGCATTGCCGGGGCCTTTTTTCTTACTTTGCATTTTATTGCCATTTCACCGGAGACGCTATCACCTGTATATATTCAGATCATTAACTCGCTTCTCGGCCTATTTTGGGCGATTCTGCTTTTTGGCTTATTCCAGATGAGACATATGGCGCAAATCAAACAAGCCTTTGCCGCCATTACAGAGGCCCTTGAAAAAATTTCACAAGGGGATTTTACAATCCGTTTAAACTTAGGCTTTCGGGTAAGCAAAGAGGTCAAAGAGCTGATGAACAATGTAAATAAGATGGCATTGGAATTAAACCAGATGGAGAAGATGCGGCAAGATTTCATTTCTAATGTTTCGCATGAGATTCAGTCGCCATTGACCTCAATCAGAGGATTTGCTCAGGCCTTGCACAATAACCAGTTAAGTACAGAGGATCGCCTGCGTTTTATCAATATCATTGAAACCGAAAGCATACGGCTGTCAGAGCTGAGTGACAGCATGCTTAAACTGGCTTCTCTCGAAGCGGAAAACAGCAAGATTATCCCTGGTGCTTATCGTTTGGATAAACAGATCAAAAATAGTATCCTGGCATGCGAACCCCAATGGACGGAGAAAAAAATAGAAATAGAAGTTCTCTTGGATCAGCTAGAGATAAAAGCGGATGAAAGCCTGATGAGCCAAGTGTGGATCAATCTCATCCATAATAGTATCAAATTTACTCCCGAGGACGGGACTATTCGAGTGGAGCTGCGCCGGCAAGGGGAAAATGCAGTCTGCCGAATCTCCGATACAGGTATTGGCATGACGGAAGAAGACCTGCTTCATATCTTTGAACGCTTCTACAAAGCAGATAAAGCCAGGGAGCGATCCCAACAGGGCAACGGATTGGGGCTTTCCATTGTTAAAAAGATTATTGATATGCACCAAGGCATAATCAATGTCGAGAGCACTTTAGGAAAAGGTACGACTTTTACCGTAATCCTGCCACTTTGATAAGATGAAAATTTAACAAATACAGTCTCGCACAGGATTGGCGAGACTGTATTTTTTACTGTATGACTGTCGTTTACATTCAGTTTAAACTGGGATGTTATGATGGCAACAACGCAAGAAAGGAGAATAATGTATGAGGGAAGATCGGTTAACCCCAAAAGTGGCGCTCATAACAGGAGGGAATAGCGGCATCGGGCTGGCGACAGCCCGGCTATTTAAAGACCAGGGCGCAAGTATCGTGATTGTTGGTCAGAACAAGACAACTCTTGATCTGACCTGTAAAGAATTAGGGGGAGATACCCTGGCATTACAAGCCGATGTTGCTAAAGTCGCAGATGTTGAGCGTGTCATGTCGCAAGTTCGAGAGGCATTCGGCAAAATTGACATTCTCTTTGCTAACGCCGGTATATCCGACTGCCCGCCTATTCAAGAAACAGAGGAAGCATTTTTTGACCACATCATTGGGATTAATGTAAAGGGTGTATTCTTTACATTTGTCAAAGCATTGCCCCTTTTGGTGAAGGGGGCATCGGTTATATTCACTAGCTCGGTAGCTCACAAACGAGGGCGACCGGGTGATCCTTTGTATTCAGCCAGCAAAGCGGCAGTACGAAGTCTGGCGAGAACACTGGCGGCTGACGAAACGGTGTTGGAAAAAAAGATTCGTGTGAATGTAGTCAGCCCGGGTGCTATTCAAACACCGCTGACTGAACAGGAATCGCCAGAAATGAGGGAGTCTATAAAGGCTTATATTGAGAACAGTGTGCCAATGAAACGGTGGGGCCTGCCGGAAGAAGTCGCCAAAGCTGTCCTTTTCCTTGCTTCTTCAGATGCGTCCTATTTAACCGGTGGGGAAATTGCTGTAGACGGCGGCCTTGGACAAATCTGACGATAACAAGAATGGGTTTTTCTTGGTGCGTTATTTGACCCGCAAGCTCGAATAAGAGAGGCTGATAGTATGTGCAAGATGATTCACGACATCCTGGTTATATGGGATTCATCGGTGTCTTGGGAAGACATCCATGATGTAGTACACGACTGTATTCAAACCTTGACCTGGGAAGGAAAAAAGCTTGGCAGAATTGAGTGCATGCGTGACGGACAGCAGATTCATATCCATGCTTTTGAAAAGCCGTTTATTACGACCGTATGTATTAGCCGTGGAGTATAGTCGCAATGTGCAAAAATAATAGAAAGAGGGATGATCTGTGAAACTCATCGCTTTGTGTGGTAGTGCCAGAAAACATGGCAATACCTCAAAAATGTTGCACCAAGTCATTGAAGGAGCAAAATCAGTGGGTGCTGAAACTGAATTTATCAATCTCGTTGACTTAAACTATAAGGACTGTATCGGCTGTTGTGCTTGTAAATTGAAAAACAGTAAATCTTATGGACATTGTGTGGTAGATGATGACCTTAAACCTTTGCTGGGACGTATTGAAGAGTCAGATGTTATCGTGCTTGGCTCGCCTATATATTATGGAAATCTATCAGGGCAAATGCGTTCATTTACAGACAGATTGCTTTTTCAATATCTTGATTACGGCGGTACGTCTACAGGCCCTAAACCGAAAAACTTTAAAACAGCTTTAATCGCAACAATGAATGTCAGTAATGAAATTTATATTGAAAGAGGGTTTAAGGATACTTTAACTTTTTTTGCGGGAATGATCGGCCGTACATTGGGCAGCTGTGAACTACTCACTTTAACAAATACCGTGCAATTTGACGATTATTCAAAGTATGTTTATCTGATGCCGGATAAAGAAGAAAAATCCAATCGTATCGAAAAAATATCGGCTGAGGATTTGCAAAAAGCCTTTGATTTAGGGGTCAGACTTATTCAATCATAATGAATTGATTTTTGAAAGCAGATTGAAAAATTAGGCAAGCAGGGTAGTCTGTTCGGTAAACCTGCGGTGGATATTCTTCATTTATCGCTTGATCACCACGACTATATGGATAGGACGATTATGGCGTTAAGAGACAAAGTGAAATGAAAAACTTCAACCTGGTTTTTACCTATATATAATGCTATAAACCAGACATGAAAGGAGAAAAAATGAAAGTCATCGGATTTATTGCAAGTCCGCGGAAAGAAGGCAACACCGCGTGGATCGTAACCAAAATACTCGAAGGTGCGAAAGAAGCGGGCGCCAAAACCCAATCATGGTCTTTCAACGATCTTGCTATCAAACCGTGCCAGGGGTGTTATGGCTGCAAACAGGGAGATCTGCGCTGTATTATCAATGACGACATGCAGAAAATTTATGACGCGCTTGAGCATGCCGATGCTCTTGTTCTCGGCTCGCCGACTTACATGGGGCAGATGAGCGCCCAGGCGAAGATATTCACCGACAGGTTGTTTGCTGAGTACCAGCCGCGATTCTCGCCGCATTTCAAGGAACGAAATACTGCGAAAAAGCTGGTGCTTGTGTTTACTCAGGGTAATCCTGATTCCGGCTTGTTTCAGTTGTATTATGATTACACGAAACACATCTTTCAGTTGCTGGGATTTGACGTTAAACTACATGTCGTTACCGGTATGCGCAGTGCACCGGCACATGAAAGAAACGATCTGCCCTCTGCCATGAAGGATATCGGTTCGTCATTGGTTACGGAACCAGTCTCAGAATCATGAGGATGCTGCACAGGAGGAACTGATTGACGACATGTGCCGCAAGGCGGCGGCGGTTTTCCTCGAAGTCACAATATCCAAAGCCGCTTGGATCGATATAGCCGCAAAAATAGCATGCAAGCCGACGCTTGCATGCTATTTTTGTTTGTTGTTTTAGTAGTCTAGAGCCAAATTTATCCCGTGCTTCTTTACTTTAAATCCTGATCTCCCCGACCAAGTACAATGCCGCACGACCGCTCAGAAGCACCCTGTCACCCTTATATTCACAATACAGCGTACCGCCGCGAGGTGACGCCTGGCGTGCTACCAAAGTATTCTTGCCCAAGCGGTTGGCCCAAAACGGGATGATGTGACAGTGACCAGAACCACATACAGGGTCTTCCGCAATGCCGCATTTGGGAGCAAAGCTCCGAGATACGCAGTCATATTCCATTCCCTTGGCGGTAATATGGACCAACAGACCATCCAGTTCCAGCAGCTTGCTTTGATCAGGTTTTGCCGCGAAGACCTGGCTCTCGTCCTCCATGACACACAGCAGGTCCCGCCCCCTATAGCACTCAACAGGTCGGACATGTAATGCTTGGGCAATGGCATCGGTGACAGGGGTTGGCGTTAGTTCGTAGCTGGGGAAATCCATCTCGTATAGCTCGCCCTTCTTCGTTACAACCAGTTGGCCGCTCAAGGTCTGGAAGCGAATGATCGTTGCGTCCGGCTCGACGAAGTTAGCGATGACATACGATGTCGCCAGGGTTGCATGACCGCACAATTCGATTTCTCCACCCGGGGTGAACCAGCGAAGGCAATAGCCAGCCCCTTCTTTTACCGCGAATGCCGTTTCGGACAGATTGTTTTCCATGGCAATTTTCTGCATCAAGCTGTCAGATAGCCATTCTGCTAAGACGCACACCCCTGCCGGATTGCCTTCAAAAATTTGATCGGCAAAGGCATCCACCACATAATATTTCACAGCCATTCCCTCCCTATCATCGTCTCTGCTGCCATTTTAACACAGGACACTTTTTGCACACAATTACCTAGTGCGCAATTCATAGCAGTCTTTCGGTGACGTCTGTGCAGTCTGAGGCATAAGCTACAGAGAAGAATCAATCGGGGGTGCGGATATGAAGTATCGCAAAATGAGGGTTGCGATATGCCTGGCGCTGGTGGTGCTTTTGGTGGCAGCATTGACTTCGACTGCGATGGCGGCGGCTCACCTCAACTGGAAGACTGTCAACATCTATTTTGATGATACTGGCAAGCCGGTCATCAAGGGCTATTTTTACAATGACGGTACCGAGACCATCGACCGGGTGAACTGGGTTCAGCACGAGATTTGGATCAGGAACAACGGCGGCAGCTTTTATTACCTTGGGGCTGCGACCTGGTCGAACCTTAAAGTCTTCCTGCGCCCGGGTGAATCCAGCGAAATGTGGCGACTGCAATGGGGTACCTACCAGGGACCGGTCTATCAATTCGACTATTGGCGAACCGAAGGTACGATCAATTACCATGTCCTTACCGGCAGCGATTCATAGTGCTGTAAAAATTTCCAGTACTAGAGGCATGAATTGCTTAAGTTTTGCGACTATTGACACGATACTATAAGTGTGGTATTATTAACAAGATTGTTCCCGATTAACCGAAGTATAGCAGGACTGATTTTTTAACAGGAGGTGGTCTTCCGCTCTAACTCGACGTCGGAATGGTCTTGGCCAGCCGGAGGTTTCTCGCCCGGCCGGAGGTTGTGCCATAAAAACGTGAGATTGGAGGGAAGACTATGGAGAAACGCTTTAACAGGCTGCTCTGTCGCCTGACCCTGTTAGGATACCGTCCGTTTGAAATTCGGTCGATCCTGAGGGATACGGTGGGAGTGGAAATGCTCGATCTGGCTGATGACAGCCGGCTCGGCGTCGCCGTCGGTGCGCTCGAAATGTATGAGCGACTTGGCAGTGAGT
Organism: Negativicutes bacterium; assembly: GCA_031292035.1. The sequence goes on from JARLHX010000252.1 coordinate 36,845, forward strand.
TCAATCGCAGCTACAGTAAATAAAGACGAATGGTACGGTCCGGCAATGCTCGGTACCGTGCCTTTTTGTTTATTGGCCAGGTGATCACAGCGTAATTTGTGCGAAAATGCGAGAATAATGGCGAAATACTGCTAAAGTTTGTCGCCGGAGAAGGATATTTGTAATAATGTCCGAATTCTGCAAATAAATGCCTTTATGGACGCGTACCAATTCGGGAACCTGATAAGGAGAACCGCCGTGGCACAAGAAATATATGAATTAGGTCAATTCATTCCCCTGCATTACCACTACCAGATGCTGACCGACTCTTCGCGCATGAATGCTTTTCGCACCGCCATCGAGCAAGGCATCACCTCCGAGTACCGGGTGGCCGAGCTGGGGTGCGGTACCGGCGTCATGTCCTTTTTCGCCGCCCGGCAGGGGGCGCGGGTCTGGTCGGTGGAACGGAATCCGACACTGGTCGCAGCCAGCCGCAAATTTATCAGTGCCAATGGGATGGCCGACCGTGTCAAGGTATATGAAGCCGACGCGTCAACCTGGCTGCCGCCCGAACCAGTTGATGTGGTGATTTGTGAAATGCTGCACAGCGCCCTGCTCAGGGAAAAGCAGGTCCAGGTCATCGCCGCCTTTCGCGGTGCCCATCAGGCCCAGTTTGGTTTTGCTCCGCAATTTTTGCCTGGCGCTACTTTGCTGGCAGTCCAGCCGGTTCGGCAGTGCTATGATTTTTCCGGTTTTCATGCTCCGGTGCCCCTTTTTCAGCCGCCGTATGATCGATTGGGTGATTGCGAGCCCTGCAGCGAACCGGCGGTATATGAAATCGTCGACTACGATCACGCTTCAGTGGGGTTGCTAGCGGCCGATGTGCTCTTTCCCTTTCAGGAAGACACGGAAATAAACGCTTTGCGGTTCATCACCAAGAATGTGCTGGCCATGGATTTGGCCACAGGAATAACCATTGACTGGCATTCGCAGCATCTTGTCCTGCCACTGCCCCAGCCCTACGTCCTGTCGGCTGGGCAGGCCCTCAGGGTCTGCTTCGACTATTTGCCAGGCGATTCGATCGAAAAACTGACTGAAGCCATCCAGGCCGAGGTGATATAATCCGGCAGTGGATGAAACACTGAGAGATAGCGTAATGATTGGACCTTTTCAGCCTGGTAAAGTGAGGCTGAATGGGCACTTGCAACCAACTGCATAGGTAAGGCGAAAACATCATGCCGATTGGCCTGATGTTTTTTTGTTTATCTGGGGTGTTTGAGTGTCCGATACGGCGATTGATTAGATTTGTGCGCAAAATTCATCAGTCTTCATTGTTTATTACCAATCAAAATCAATGGGCATCATCCTTTTAGCGAAACCAGAGATTGGCACGGAATTTGCATTATAATGTCGAATATAGTCGAAGTGGTAATGAAAACCGATTAGTTTTTGCACAAGATTAGGAGGAAAAGCAACATGTCATTCCGAGGAACAGATAAAACTAGAGAAGTCACTGTTGGTGATCAGGTACGTATTTTGGCAGGAGATTGTTACTTCGGATACCGGGGAATCATCAAACGAAAATTGGAACCGATCTTTATTCTGCTGACTGACGAATTTTGCGATTTATATGAGGTAACGATGACTGCCCCGCAAAACGAAAATGGTCAGCAGCGGGTGTTTCCGATGCAGTGTCTGATCAGTGAGCGTTAGACGGATTGGAGGAAGAGAAGATGGGATATATCGTGTTTGCTATTGGACTACTGGCGGCGATGTCGGCGGTGTCTATCGGCCTGTTTCTGCGCACCTATTCCATGATCATGTAAATTATCATTAGACGGTTCACGGCGCTGTTTGTCAGACTGTGAAAATGATCACTCCCATCACGCAGGTTTCTATCTGTTTCTGTCGAAATATGCAGGTACAGAGTCAGGTGGGGATGTGAGCAGATGCAGAATGTTCGCAACAGGATAAGTTCTTGGCTGGATCATGCCAATATGGCTATCGTGCTGGGAATCATCGCCCTTTCCGCCATCTGTGCGGTTTGGGTTGTTACTGTGTCCAGGATCGATTTTGAGCGGCAGCAGGAGATACAGGTCATTACCCAGACCAATGATCATCTGGTGCGCGCTTTTGAAGAGAATGTCCGCCAGCACCTGGAGCAAATGGACGAGGTGCTGCTGTTTGTCAAATATGACTATGAGAAAAACGGCAGGGTGACAGAGGCGGTGCAGGCGAGGCTGGAGGCGACGAAAGCCATTCCGGTCATCCATGTGTCGGTGATCGATGAACAGGGCAGCTATATTGCCAGCAATCTGCCGGAGCTCCTGTGGCGAAACGACGCTGATCGGGAATATTTCCGGATCCATATGACAGAGGATAACGGCAGTCTGTATATTGCTCCCCCCACCGTCGGGCGGACCACCGGGAAAGCGACTTTCCATGTCAGCCGTCGACTCAATAAACCGGACGGAAGCTTCGCCGGTGTGGCGGTGATCGGGGTCGATGTCGCCTATTTTGCCAATTTCTACCGCGATATGGAGCTGGGCAAAGACTATGGGATCACACTGGCCGGCCGGGACGGAATTATCCGGGTACGGCAGGTCGGCGATCAACTGTTTTATGGCACAAACGCCAAAGAGGCGCCGCTATTTCGCTATGTCAGCCAGGCCGATGTCGGTTCATTTGTCGATGAATCGTTTATCGACAAAACACGCCGGATCTATAGCTACCGGGCGATGCACGATTTCCCCCTGGTTTTGAATGTGTCGGTGTTGGAAAGCACCGCCCTGGCCAATTTTCACCAACGGCAGCAGCTTTATTTCACTAAGGCGGTGATTGCCAGCCTGGTTCTGGCAGCGGTATTCTGGCTGCTGGCGCGGATGACCCGGGCTCTCAGGAAGGCCAAACAGGGTCTGGAGACTACGGTGGCTGAGCGGACCAAAGAACTCTTAGACAGCAACGAACGGCTGGGAGCTTCGGAAGAAGAACTTCGTCAGCAGCTGGATGAACTATCCAGTCGCGAAGAAGAGATCCGGATGCAGAATATCGTCCTTGCCATGCTGCACCTGACAGCCCTCGGCCTGATGAACCGTCTCGACATTGAAGAGCTCTTGGCGGCGATTGTGACTGAAGCCGCCCAACTGATCGGCAGCGAGCACGGCTTTATCAGCCTGATCGATGAAGAGCAGGGAGCTTTTGTCCGCCGGGTCGGGATCGGCTATTTCAAAGATGCAAATGTGAAAATCAACCCGCTTGACCGGGGGCTGGACGGGGTTGTTTACAAGACCGGTCGCACGGTTGTGGTAAACGACTACAGCACTTGGGAGCACCGGATACAGGGGGCTTTCCACGACCAACTGCGCGCCATGGTCGAGGTGCCGCTCAAAAGCGGCGGCAACATCATCGGCACTTTCGGGCTGGCCTATCTTTCATCAGAGCGGAAATTCGCTGAGAGGGAGGTGGTATTGCTCGACCGGTTTGCCGAACTGGCGTCGATCGCCATGGACAACGCGACCCTGGTTGCGTCCTACCAGAAAGAGATCGAGGAGCATCGCCAGACGGAAAAGCTGCAGAAAGCGCTGTATCAGATCTCGGAAACAGTCAGCTCCTCCGACAATCTGGCGGATTTGTTCCGCTCGGTTCATGCCATCATTGACGAGCTCATTCCAGCCAAGAATTTTATGATCGCCCTCTATGACGGCAAAAATGGGATGATCCATTTTCCTTACCGCGTGGATGAAAAGGATGGCAATCCCGGCAGCCGCAAGGTCGGCAAGGGACTGACTGAATATATCGTACGGACCGGAAAACCGCTGCTCATCAATCCCGAGATCCGCGCCGAGCTGGAAAGACAGGGAGAAATCGTCTCGGTCGGGACGGTCAGCACCGACTGGCTGGGAGTTCCCTTAAAGACGGCGAACAATCAGACTATCGGGGTCATGGCGGTGCAGAGTTTTGCCGGTGAACTGCGCTATACCGAAAAAGACCAGGAAATACTGACCTTTGTATCCAACCAGGTCGCAATGGCTATCGAACGCAAACAAGCCGAGGAAAATTCGAAATACCTCGCAAACTATGATGCTCTGACCGGCCTGCATAACAGAGCCTACTTCGACCGCGAACTCAGCCGTACCCGCGGCGCGGCAGATATGCCGGTCGCTATCGTGATCTGTGATACTGACGGACTCAAGCTGGTTAACGACACCTTCGGCCACGCCGCCGGCGACCGGCTGCTCAAGGTGACGGCCCAACTGATCAAGGGTGTCCTCCAGGCCGGCGATGTGGCGGCCCGCATCGGCGGCGATGAGTTTGCCATCCTCCTGCCCAAAAGCGATGAAGGGGCGACCCGGCTTCTTGTCAACCGCCTGCAGGCCCAAATCACCGCCCACAACCGGCAGCAGCCCGGGGTACCGCTCAGCATTTCTGTCGGCTATGGGGTCAGAAGCGACATGGACGCCTCTTTGCAGGAACTGGTCAAAGAAGCGGATAACCATATGTACCGGGAAAAACTGCACCATTCCCAGAGTGCGCGCAGCGCCATCATCCAGACGGTGATGAAGCTCTTGGAGGAACGGGATTTTGTTACCGAAGAGCACGCCGAGAGACTACAGGATTTTGCCAGCAACCTGGCCCGCAAGCTCAACCTGACGGAAGCGCAAATTGCTGAAATCCGCCTTCTTGCCAAATTCCATGACATTGGCAAGGTGGGGGTTCCGGACCATATTTTGCTCAAGGCGGGACCGCTTACCGCCGAGGAGCGGATTGAGATCCAGCGGCACTGCGAAATCGGCTGCCGGATCGCCCAGTCGTCGCCCGATCTTCTGCCGGTGGCTGACTGGATTCTCAAACATCAGGAATGGTGGAACGGCGGCGGATATCCCCTGGGGATCAGGGGCGAGGAAATCCCTCTGGAGTGCCGCATCGTTGCCATCGCCGACGCCTATGACGCCATGACATCAGACCGTCCCTACCGCAAGGCAATGAGTCATGAAGCCGCGCTGGCCGAACTGAAACGCTGCGCCGGCAGTCAATTTGATCCAGAGCTGGTGGAACTGTTTGTCGCCGCCGATTAAAAGACTTGGCAAAAGCCAAGTCTTTTCTTATTTTCAAGAAGAAGGAACTTTGTCTTTTTGCCACGAATAATTATTTGCGACAGTAGGTGCTAAATATCGACATTATTGGGCGAGGCTGGTCAAATTCAAAGCAGATGAAGCGAGTGGAGGGAAAAGCGGAATGAAAGCATTTTTGGCACGGCAGCCGATTTTCACCAGACATATGGGCGTTGTCGCCTATCAACTGTTATTCCGGTGTGATGGCAGCCTATGTGACGATCTGGCGGCCGCCTTTGGCGAAATCGGGCCGGAACGGCTGACCGGCAACAAGAAAGTGTTTGTGCCGTATGCTGCGGCCCTGATCGACGGTGAAATTTCCCGGCAACTGCCGCGGCAACTGATCGTGGTCGACATCAGCGGCGAGCTGCAGTCTGGCGGCGATATGACCGCGACCTGCCGGATTTTGCGGGAACTCGGTTACTCGATCATCGCCGATGCGGCGCTATTCGGACCAGCCTTTCATTATGTCCGCGAATGGGTGAATATCATGAAAGTCGACTTTCATGCCGTTGCCGCCGATCAGAGGCAAGCTGCCGCCAAGGAAGCAGGAGCTGCCAACTGCGAGATCTGGGCCCAAAATGTGCATACCCGGAAAGACTTCGACGAGGCGGCCAATTTGGGGGCCAGCTATATCCAGGGTTACTTTTTCACTGAGCCGCAGCCGGTGGCCGGGAGTCAGCTCGCCACCACCAGAAGCCAGTATTTCCGGATACTGAGCGAACTGTCAGGGGCTGAAATCGATTATAACAGCCTAGAAACCATCATCCAGCATGATGTGGGTTTTTCCTATAAGCTCTTAAAATTTGTAAATTCGGCGGCCTTTGGCTTCAAAGCGACCATTCATTCCATCAAACAAGCTCTGGTCCTGTTGGGTAAAAAGGAAGTGGTGGAATGGGTCTCCTCGCTGGCCATCCGCGAGGCCGGGGGCAATAAGCCGCAGGAAATAGCCGTCCTGTCGATCGCCAGAGGCAAAATGGGCGAGATGCTCGCCACCAGGACCGGGATGGGCGCGCGCTCCACTGATCTTTTTCTCATGGGGATCTTTTCCCTGATCGACTGCCTGCTTGACCGCCCATTGCTGGATGTCCTGGCAGAGCTGCCCATTTCCGGCGACGTGAAAGCAGCTCTGCTCGGTGAGGCCAATCCGCTCGGCGATGTTCTCGGACTCATTCTGGCTTATGAAAAAGGCGACTGGGAGCTGTTTTCCGAACTGGCGGCTAAGCTCCAGGTTCCGGAAGAAGCGGTGCCTGATCTCTATTTCAATGCGATGCTGTGGGCTGGCAACCTGATTCACATTTAGCCGCCAGAGTACGGTCAAAAAAAGCCCGGGGAGCTTCCCCGGGCTTTTTTATGCCAGATCTTGGCTGGCTGACAGCCGTCCCTGCGGCAGGAGAAGGGTCCGGTCAGGCGGAATAATAGAAGTGAATACAGGATATATGCAGTACAAGATAAAGGAGGACCTTTCAGTATGAAAAAAACAGCGATAAGGCTTGCCCTGGCAGCGATCATTTGCCTGACGACGGCGCTGCCGGTTTTTGCCGAGGCGCCTGCTCAGACGCTGGCCGGACTCAAGTCCTTTGCCATCGAGGGAGTCGGCACTGCCTCACTTTCCGGCAACATTGTCTTTGCCAGCGCGGTGGGCACCGAGACTATGAAAAACATGGAAACCCAGTATGATCTGACCGCCACTGCTGACGGCAATTCACATTATGCCCGGCTGCTGGTTTATAAAGACGGCCGCGATATGGGGCCGGCCCTGGCCCTGGTGGATTTGGTGGAGTTCAAGCCAGAGCTGGTGGCCCTAATGTCCAGCACCGGCCAGAAACTGCTGACCAGAAAAATGGAAGAAAACGGCGCCAAGTTGTTAGAATGGCTGCCGCCCAGCAAGATATCGGTCCAAAAACACAATGGGGTACAGTTTGGCTCGCGCTTTATTCTCGCCGAAAAATTTCCGATCCCGATGTACGCCACTGTCGCCGTCTACCCCGGAGATGGCAAGCTAACCGGGATCGCCCTGATGTGTCCTGACAGCGACCGGACATATTGGCAGCCGGTGTTTACCCAACTGATCACTAGTCTTGTGGCCAACTGAAGAAAAGATTAAGATTTGGTTAAAATAGGGCTGCATTGCTGCGGCCCTTTTTGCTGCAGCGGTGCTGGAATGGGCGCGCCAAGGGGGCGAATCTTGCCGTTGACTGCAAAAAAAGGAGAAAATCCATATCGCGACAGGCAGGACTTGGCGCATGGAGGGAGAACATGCATAGAAAAGAAAGGGGAGACCATATGGACAAGATTCGTTTAGGCAGAACCAATCTAAATGTAACGCGCATCAGTTTCGGCGCCCTGCCGATTCAGCGCTGCACTATGGAGGAAGCCGGGCCGGTACTCAACGCCGCCCTGGACGCCGGCATCAACTTTGTCGACACCGCCCGGGCCTACACTGACAGCGAGGTTAAAATCGGTGAGCACATTTCCTCCCGGCGAGGCGAGTACTATCTGGCGACCAAGAGTTTTGGCCGGGATAAGGCTACCATGGCCAAAGACATCGACATCAGTCTGGCCAATATGCGCACCGACCATATCGATTTGTACCAGATCCACAATCTGCAGCGGCGCGAGGATTTTGAGACTGTCATGGCTCCCGGCGGGGCATTGGAAGCCCTCAAAGAAGCCCAGGCCGCCGGCAAGATCCGCCATATCGGCGTGACCGGCCACAGCATTCCGCTGGTAACCGAAGCCGCCAGAACAGGCGAGTTCAGCACCGTGCAGGTGCCTTTCAATTTTATTGAGACCAAGGCGCTGGAGGAACTCATTCCGCTGGCCAAGAGCATGGATATCGGCGTAATCGCCATGAAACCTCTGGGCGGCGGCCAGGTCAAAAGCTATAGCCTGGCGCTGAAATATCTCTATGAGCAGGGGGACACGGTGGCCATACCCGGCATGGACGAGATCGCCCACATCAACGAGAATTTGGCAGTAACGAAAAACTTTACCCCCCTCACAGCCGCCGAAAAACAAATCCTGGCTGACGAGGCCAAAGAGCTGGGCAACAGCTTTTGCCGCCGCTGCGGCTACTGCAAACCCTGTACGGTGGGCATCGATATCCCTACTGTTTTCATCTGGTATTTGCAGTATACCCGCTATGGACTCAAAGGGCCGATGGGCAGCCGTTATAACGGCCTCAAGGTCAAGGCGTCCGACTGTACCCAGTGCGGCGTCTGCGAAAAACGCTGTCCGTATGACCTGCCGATCCGGGAGCGGATGAAGACCATCGCCGCCGAAATGGGCTAAAATTTGCACTGAAATAGTTTGGAGAGTGACCGGCGTTATTTGCCGGTCACTCTTTATTTGCGACCGAAGGAATGTTGGCGGGAGTTTTGTAAAAAAAGGAATTAGCCCTTGTTTACAGAATAATACATAAAAGTGAGTTATTTTACAAACGGTCTAGGAGGAGTCGCACTTGAAGAAACGGTTGATCGTCATTTTGCTTTGTGTTAGCTGCATTCCGCTTCTGTTTGCATCCCTCGTCTCCTACAAGATGTTCGAAACCAAGCTGATCGCCGACTATAGCGAGACCAGCCTTGCCAAAGCGCAAGCCGTCCAGCAGGATGTCCGCAATCTGATGGACCGCAATTTGGACGCTGTGCGGCTATTGGCGCAATATCCGGCTGTGGTCAGTCTGGACGCGGTCGCCATCAAACCGATCCTGATGCGAGCCGCAAAGCTCTATCCCGACATTAACTTTATTATCGACGACCTGAGCGGCCAGCAATTGGTACGCGACGACAATACCCAGCTGATCAATATCGGCGACCGGCCCTATTTTAAAAAAGCGGTGGCCGGGCAGGACAATATATCGGAAGTTGTCATCAGCCGGACCACCAATCTCCCCACGACCATCGTGGCTGTTCCCATTCGTGATGACGCGGGAACCATTCGCGGGGTGGCCCAGGGTCCGCTGATTCTCAACAAGCTGGACGGTTTTGTGAAGGAACGTTCGGTCAACGGCAGTACGGTATTTATTCTCGATCACACCGGCAAGATCATCGCCCACCCCGAATCCAACCTGAAGGCCGAAGAGCGTGATTTGAGCAAACTGGCCTATGTCCAGCAGGGGCTGGGCGGACAAAACGGCACCGTCGAGGCGACCGGCCGCAGTGGGCAGAAGGTGCTGATCAATTATGTGTATGACAAGGCGACCGGCTGGCTGACCTGCACGGAAACCCCCTATGATATCGTGCTGGCCCAGTCGCGGCGCATCATGTACCAAATGTTCGGCCTGCTGGCAGTGACGATGCTGCTGGTCGGCGCCGCCGGGTTCTTCCTGGCCGGCCGGATCGTCAACCCGATCGTGGTATTGGTCAACCGGTTTAAAGAAGTGGCTGGCGGCAACCTGGCGGTGGCCGAGGTAGAGGTGGCGTCCCGGGATGAAATCGGCCAATTGGGGGCGGCATTTAACGCCATGCTCACCAATCTTCGGAGCATTGTCCGTCAGGTGGCCCACTCCGCCGAGCAAGTAGCCGCCTCCAGCGAGGAGCTTACCGCCAGCGCCAGCGAATCGGCGCAGTCGACCAACCAGGTGGCTGCCACCATTACCGAGATCGCTACAGGCACTGAGAAACAGGCGAGCTCGGCTGCCAACATCGCGGCGGTGGCGGGACAAATATCGGCCAATACCCAGCAAATTTCCCGGACAGCCGAAGATGTGTCGAAAATCGCCAGAAGTACGTCTGCCGAAGCCGATCAGGGCCGGCAGGCGGTCGGGCAACTGGTTGACCAGATGAAGAAAATCGGCGAAGGCTCCCAGGCCGTGCAGGCATCAATCGCCGAGCTGGCCAAAGGCTCTCACGAGATCAGCGAAATCATCAGCCTGATTTCCACCATTGCCGGCCAGACCAACCTGCTGGCCCTCAATGCCGCCATCGAGGCCGCCCGGGCTGGCGAAGCCGGTTGGGGATTTGCCGTGGTCGCCGAGGAAGTCCGTAAACTGGCAGAGGAGTCCAACAAGGCCGCCCAGCAGATCGGGGCACTCATTCAAAAAAATCAGACCAACATGGATCATGCGGTGTCTGCCACCCAGGCCGGCACTGAGGGGGTCGGGGCCGGGGTCGCGGTTGTCGATGCCGCCGGTAACACCTTCAACAAAATTATTGAAGCGATCATTACCCTGTCGGAACAGGTCAAAGGCATATCTGAGTCGATCAATCAGGTCGCCAGCGGGAGTAATACCCTGGTGGCCTCGATCCGGGAAATCGACGCGGTGAGCAAGCATAACGCGTCCGAAGCGCAGACAGCGTCAGCCGCTACTGAGGAGCAATCGGCGTCGATGCAGGAAATCGCCTCCTCCAGCCAGAGTCTTGCCAGATTGGCAGGGGATTTGCAGGCCGCGGTAGCCAAATTCCGGGTATAACAGCAGGCTGGCGATAAAGGCCCATCTGCGGCGTGCCCGCAAGGGCAGGCCGCATTTCTAAGCGCTAAAGCGCGAGAACTGCGCACTCACAACTACGTTTGCTTGCTTGCGTACGTCTAGTACGCGGCGCAGCGCAAGCCTCGCCGTTCCTGGCATCTGGACCTTTCTCTCCAGCCTTGGATTCCTTCTATGGAAAATGATGCTAGACATTATTTACACTCTGAGACCGGTGAATATCATCGGTCTTTTGTTTTGCAGTCTTGATAGCAACTCGCCGTATTTTTTTCGCATCAGCGGTGATAAGGGTGGAGGAATTTGGCTGCCCAGGGGGAAGATATCCAAAAAGAGGATTTCGCCGTGCCGGGTAGGCCGGCGGACAAAGGAGGTCTTTTTTATGGCTAAACTTATTGTTACAGCGGCGATCACCGGCGCCATCCACGTTCCCAGCCTGTCGCCCTATCTGCCTTTCACGCCTGATCAAATCGCCGATGATGCGATCAAGGCCAGCGCTGCCGGAGCGGCGGTGGTCCACATCCACGCCCGTGATCCGGAGAATGGCAAACCAAGCAGCGATTTCAACCTGTATCGGCAGATCACCGCAAAAATTAAGGCAAACTGCGACGCAGCGGTTTGCATCACCACCGGTGGCGGCCTGGGGATGGCGATGGAAGAACGGGTTCGCCCGATCACCATGCTCCAGCCTGAGCTGGCATCCCTCAACGCCGGGTCGATCAACTTCGCCATCTACCCGCTGGCCGCCAAGCTGCGCGAGCCGCGCTTCGACTGGGAAATACCCTACCTGGAAGGCACCGAGGATCTGGTTTTCTCCAACACCTTCCGCACCCTGAAATACTACGCCAAGGCCATGTATGACGCCGGCACACAGCCCGAGCTCGAAGTCTACGACGCCGGCATGATCAACAACATTAAACATCTCATCGACCTGGGGGCGCTGCGCACCCCGGTCTATATCCAGTTCGTCCTCGGTATTCTGGGCGGCATCCCGGCCAGTCCCGAGAATCTTGTCTTCCTGGTGGAAACCGCCCGCCGCCAGCTCGGCGAGGGCAACTTCACCTGGTCGGTCTGCGCCGCCGGCAGGGCCCAGCTGCCGCTGATGGCGGTGGCCATGGCTATGGGCGGCAATACCCGGGTCGGGCTGGAAGACAGTCTGTACACCGGCCCCGGCCAACTGGCCAAGAGCAGCGCCGAACAGGTCACCAAAGTGGTCAACATCGCCAGAGAACTCAGTATCCCCATCGCCACCCCGGACGAAGCCCGGGCTATCCTGGGTCTTAAAGGCAAGGACAAGGTTGGCTTCTAACTAAAGAAGAATAGCAAAAAGAGGCCTGCACTCGATGCAGGCCGCTTTTTGCTGTATTGAGTCAGGGGGCTGGTGCGCTTACCCTGGCAGCCGCATAGGATAAAGCAGGGAGTAAACCGGGACCGTCTCCCGGTTTTTTCGCTTGCCAAGGAGCGAAATCAACAGCAAGGAGAATGACGCGATGCGGTATGTGACCATCATCAACCGCGACCAGGACCTGATTCTGGCCAACTATGTCCAGCTGGCGGAGACAGTGCCTGAACGATTGCAGGGACTTTTGGGCACCGATTTCCTGCCTAAAGGATATGGCCTCTTGCTCAGGCCGTGCTACGGCATTCACACTTATGGAATGCGCTATGCGATTGATGTCATTTTTATTGATGATGTCTTCGATGTCATAAAAATCGTCGCCGCTTTGCCGCCGCAGCATACGGCCCGCTGCTCGGGAAGCGCAATGGTGTTGGAGCTGCCGGCAGGAACGGCCCAGGCCACCGGCACCAGGGTGGGGCACCGGCTGCAGGAAGTCAAATAACGACGAACAGCAACATAATCGCAAGGTTTGACATAAGATATAGTAAGTACTGTTGAAGGAGGTAGCTTTATGAATGATGAAAATAAGCGGCAGCCCCAGCAACAGCAAGGGTCCTGCCAGACCATGGGGCCGACCAATGCCACGCTAGGAGCCTCGACGGCGCCGGCGAACTATGGCCAGGGAAACTATGCCCCTGTTGCCACCGCCCCTGCGGCCTACGCTCCGGCCTATGGCCCGGCTGCATACGCCCCGGTAGCCCCGCTTGCCGCCATGCCGTATTATTATCCCACCCCGTATCCCTATCCGATTCCCTATCCATATCCTTACCCCTATCCGTATCATCATCATCACTGCCACCACTGGTGGTGGTAAAAAAACCCGGGCGTATGCCCGGGTTTTTTCAGGTTAAATCCTATTTTTTCAACCCAGTGCCGGTGAGCGGCACAACAATTTTTTGGCCGGGCGCAGCGCCGTTTTTGAAATACTCCAGGGCGCCGGCGACGGCAGCGCCGGAGGTGGCTTCGATGTAGAGGCCCATTTCGCCGAGTAGCTCCTGGGCGCGGAGGACGCTGGCGTCATCGACGGCAAGGAAGGTGCCGCCCGATTCTCTGACTGCGGCCACCATTTCCGCCAGGCGTTTGGGCTGGCCGACGGCGATGCCTTCGGCGGCGGTGGGGCTGACTTCTCCAGGAGTGAGGCCGTGGAAGGCAGCATAGACCGGGGCGCAGCTGGCGCTTTGGACGGCGATGATCTGCGGCAGTTGGCCGATTTCCTTGAAGCCGATGTAGATACCGAGCAGCATGGTGCCGTTGCCGGCCGGGACGACGATGGTGTCAGGGACGCCGATTTCGGCGTAGATTTCGTAGGCCAGCGATTTGGTGCCCTCGAAAAAGAGGGGGTTGTAGACATGGGAGGCGTAGTAGGTGGACTCGGCGGCCTGGAGGATGGCCCGGGCGGTGGCGTCGCGGCTGCCAGGCACCTTGACTACGCTTGCCTTGTAGGCGTTGATCTGCTTGATTTTGCCTTGTGAGGTGGCCTCAGGCAGGTAGATGTGGCATTTGATCCCGGCAGCGGCACAGTAGCCGGCGATGGCCGCACCGGCATTGCCGGAAGAGTCCTCCACCACCTCGGTGATGCCCGCATCTTTCAGGGCGTTGATCAGGGCATAAGCGCCGCGATCTTTGAAGGAGCCGGTGGGGCTGAGATAATCGGCTTTTAAGAGAAGGTCGATACCGTCGAGCCGCCGCGCCAATAGCGGCGTTTTGACCTCGCCCAGCGACACGCTGTCGCCGATGGTCTCGTCTTTGTCCCGGTGCAGCTTGAACAGCCCGCCGCACTCGCATTCATAGGCCAGGCCGCCCACCGGATATTGTTTGTTGCATGTTGCGCAATAAAAATGCATCAGATACACCACCTCAAGTTTTTCCGCAGGGTTTGTCTTAGCTAATAGTACCAAATATCGCGGCCGATAAAAACCCCTGTGGAGGAGATTTGGCGGCGGTGGGCAAATTAGTAAGGAAAAAGCACCAGGGAAGGATGAAGTCAATGCCGTTGGTTCATTTCAAACGCGGTGGATTTATTGAAAGCAGTCATCGGATCGAGGCGACGGCGGTGGACGCGGCCGGGAGGCTGATTTTAGCGGCTGAGCGGCCGGGGCTGCGCACCTTCTGGCGGTCAGGTGCCAAGCCCTTTCAGATCGCGCCGTTTGTCACTGGTGGCGGGCTTGAGCGATTCGGTCTCAGTGAGCGAGAGCTGGCGGTGATGGTGTCGTCCCACAGCGGGGACGGCTTTCATATCGAATTGGTCACAGGAATTCTGGCCAAGCTGGGGCTAGGGCCGGAGTATCTGGCCTGCGTCGTCGCCCAGCCACTGGACAAGGACATCGCCCGAGAAATGTACAAAAAGGGTGAGCCATACAGCCCCCTGCACAACGACTGCTCAGGCAAACATTCCGCCATGCTGGGGCTGGCCCTCCTGAGAGGTGCGCCTCTTGACGGCTATATTCGGCCTGAACATCCGGTGCAGGAGGAGATGCGGGCGGCGGTGGCCCGGGCGGCAGGCCTGGCGGTGGCGGACATGGAGGAAGGGGTCGATGGCTGCGGCGTGCCCACCTTTCGCATCCCGCTCTATAACATGGCTCTGGCCTATGCCCGCTTGAGCCGTCCTGAGGCTGGGCACTGGGGCGAAGGCCAGGCGGCGATGGCCCGGATCCATGATGCCATGGGCCGCCACCCCGAATGCGTAGGCGGCAGGGGCCGGTTTGAGAGCGAGCTGATGGCTCTGACCGGCGGGCGGCTGATCGCCAAGCTGGGGGCTGAAGCGTCGTTTTGCATCGCTTCCTGTGAGCGCGGCGAAGGCTTGGTCTTCAAAGTGGTCGACGGCGGTGGTAGGGCGCTGGAGCATTTCGGCGTTCGGTTGCTCCGCCGGCTGGAGTGGATCACGGCAGCAGAGGAAGCTACTCTGCTGGAGCGATTTTCGCCCATCATCTTAAACGACCACCGTCAGGTTGTCGGCACCGTGGAAGTTGACTGGGACTAATAGTGAAATGGAAAAACCGACCGCTTGCGGCCGGTTTTTTGTGCTTATTTATAAATGAGAAAGATAGCTGTTTATAGGGGGCGGGTGAGGCGCAGTTTATCCTGCTCTCTGGCATAATCGCGGTATTCCTCCGCCGTCTTCTCCTTCTCAACGGTTTCGAGCTCGACAACCTTGATAAGATCCTTGAGCTTATCGCGAAGAAGTGGGTGAAAACAGGCGGGAACATGATCCTGATAATATCGGTGCAGCGCGACGCACTCCCGGCAGCGGCCGTGCCATTCACATTTCACATTGGGACAGCTGCAGCGCAAGTTTTTCGGATCGCTGGCGATCTCTCTGTTTTTTAAAACCGATTCATAGTATTCTTCTTTTGTTCGCATGGGACGCCCAACCTCCTCTTGGAATTTTTAGTTTATTATATCATAAAAGCTTCCCGGTCCGGCGCTGCTTTTACTGCCGGTGGAAGGGGGATTCTGCTCTCCCAAACATAATAATACAAGACAAAGAAAATTTTGAATATTAGGTGCAATATGGCAGGAGTCTGAAAGCAGGCAGCGAAATAAAAGGTATATAGCAGTAATATTTTACTTGTATACAAGATATGCGGCGGACAGAGACGGCGAAAAGGAGGAGCGGGCATTGGCGATGACCGAACAGAACTTGCCGGCAGCGGAGCCGAAGGAATCGAGCCTGAAGGACAAGGCATACCGCATGATCCGGGAACAGATCGTCAGCTGCGCGCTGGCGCCGGGGAGCCTGATCAACGGCAAGGATCTGATCGCTCAGATCGGAGTGAGCGGCACCCCCATCCGCGAGGCCCTCAATCAGCTGGAACGGGAAAACCTGGTCCGTATCGTGCCCCAGCGAGGGGTATTCGTAGCCGAGCTCACCGTCAAGGTGGTCGAAGATCTCTGCGCAGCCAGGGAGGTGGTGGAACCTCACTTCGCCAAATTGGCGGCGGCTTCGGCCGATCTTGAGGCGCTGGCGGAGTACGAAGCCTTTCTTGTAGAGGTCCTTTCTTTTGATTCCGAGACAGTATTGCAAAAGGATATCCAATTTCATCGGTTTGTCGCATCCTATTGCGGCAACGATTATCTTGTCCAGATGATGAACAATGTTTTTGCCCAGTATGAGCGGCTGCAGATTCTCTCCTGTCGGATGCCTGACCGGGTGGCGGCGGCGGCGGAGGAGCATCTGGCCATTGTGCGGGCCATGCAGGAGCGCAGCGGTGACAAGGCAGCAGAGGCCATGCGGATTCATCTGGCCCATTCGCGGATCGCGGCTTTTTCGAAGGAACCTAGGAGCGAGTGAGGTCGGCTGGTTTGAATTCACTCATTTTAACAACAGGGGGGATGCAGAGAAAAGGGTTCCTGGACAAAAAAAGAGGAGAGTGTTTATGAAAAAACTAGTAGCGATTTTTTTGGCATTACTGCTTAGCGCCTTCGCGCTGTTCGCCCTTGCGGGATGCGGCAGCAGTAACCAGCCAGCCCAGACAGCGAAAAAAACGGTGGTCGGTTTCTCCCAGGTAGGCGCAGAAAACGAGTGGCGGGTCGCGATGTCCAGACTGATGAAAGAAAAATTCGCAGCACAATCCGACATGGAACTACTATTCTCCGACGGACAGGGCAATCAGGCAAACCAGCTCAAAGCAGTTCGGACTTTTATTCAGCAAAAAGTGGACTTTATTGTTTTAGCACCGGTAGTTACGACCGGTTGGGACGGTGTCCTGCAGGAAGCGAAAGAAGCGAAAATCCCGGTTATCGTCATCAACCGCTCCCTGACAACCAGTGTTGGCAACGCCAATGACTTCATCGTCACCTTTATCGGCCCGGACAATATGGATGCCGGCAGACACGCCGCCAAATTCCTGGTCGAGAAATTCAAGGATGCTCCAGGGCCGATCAATGTGGCTCAGCTTGAAGGTACGGTAGGTGCTTCTTCGGCGGTGGAAAGAAAAGCCGGGTTCGAAGAAATCATCAAAGGCCAGACCAAACTGAAGATTGTCAAGTCGCAATCAGGCGACTATACCAGAGCCAAAGGCAAAGAGGTTATGGAAGCCTTCCTGAAGTCGGCCAAAGCCGAGGGCCTGAAAATCGACGCCGTGTTTTCCCAGTCTGACGATATGGGCATCGGCGCCATCCAGGCCATCGAAGAAGCCGGTCTGAAACCCGGAAAAGACATTACCATGATTTCGATCGACGGCGTCAAGGGTGCGTTCGAGGCGATGATCGCCGGCAAACAGGCCGCCACGGTTGAGAATCCGGTAGATTATGCTCCGACCCTGATCAAAGTGATCAAAGACTACCAAGCGAAAAAAGAGATTCCTAAATGGGTAAAACTCGAAAACAAGGTGTATCCTGCTGAAGTGGCCGCGAAAGAAATGCCCAATCGCGTTTACTAATCCGGATCGCCAGGTGACGTAAAGCCATTCCGCTTTCTTTTGGCTAGAGAAAGGATCAGGGGCGCCAAAGACGGCGCTCCTGATGACGGAATGGTCTTCTTTCTAACAAGAAGCGGGGGTGTGAACAAAGCCATGGAGGCAGAGAACGTACTCGTAAAAATGGTAGGAATCTGCAAAGAGTTCCCAGGGGTAAAAGCCCTCTCCAACGTCAATTTTGAGCTTCGGCGCGGCGAAATCCATGCTGTCTGCGGGGAAAATGGCGCCGGCAAGTCGACCCTGATCAAGGTGCTGACCGGGGTAGAGCATCATGATACCGGGGAAATTTATCTTGAAGGCCAGCATATTGTGCCCAAGTCGCCGATGGACGCTCAGTCCATGGGCATCAGCACGGTGTACCAGGAAATCAACCTATGCCCTAATCTTTCGGTTGCTGAAAACATCTTTATCGGCCGTGAGCCTGTTAAAAATGGCAAAATCGACTGGGCCGAGGTATACCGCCGGTCCGAGATGGCGCTGGCCAAGCTGAATATCCGCCTGGACGTCACCGGCCGCCTGGACGAATACTCGGTGGCCATCCAGCAGATGGTGGCCATTGCCAGGGCTCTCGATATTTCCGCCAAGGTGCTCATCCTCGATGAACCGACCTCCAGCCTGGACAAAAACGAGGTGGCCAACCTCTTTGCCGTCATGCGCAAACTCAAAGCGCAGGGGATGGGCATTATCTTTATTTCTCACTTTTTGGAGCAGGTCTATGATATCACCGACCGGATCACAGTGCTTCGCAACGGCCATTTGATCGGCGAATTCGAGACCAGCAAACTGGACCGGCTGCAGCTTGTGGCCAAAATGATCGGCAAGGAGCTGGCCGAGTTTGAAAAGGCCATCAAGGCCAGCGACTCGGACCCGTCCTGCGTGCGGGAGGTAGCCTACTACAAAGCAACTGGACTCGGACGCCATGGGACCATCAGTCCCTTCGACATCGAGCTGCACAAGGGCGAGGTCATGGGCCTGGCAGGTCTCTTAGGGTCGGGACGCACCGAGACCGCCCGGGTCATTTTCGGCATCGACACCGCCAGCAGCGGTGAAGTATTTATTGACAACAAGAAAATCAAAGTCAATTCGCCGGTGGACACCATCCGTCTGGGGATGGGGTTTTGCCCCGAAAACCGGAAAACCGAAGGCATCATCGCCGCCCTGACCGTCAGGGAGAATATCGCCCTCGGTCTACAGGGGAAAATGGGGATGGGCAAATATCTTTCCTATGAAAAACAGGTCGAACTGGCCGAAAAATACATCAAGCTGCTCAATATCAGCACCCCGAGCACCGAGCAGCTGGTCGGCAACCTGAGCGGCGGCAACCAGCAAAAGGTGCTGCTCGCCCGCTGGCTGGCCACCGATCCCGAGCTCCTCATTCTCGACGAGCCCACCCGCGGCATTGATATCGGCGCCAAGGCCGAGGTCCAGAAACTGGTGCTGGAGCTGGCCGGGCAGGGAAAAGCGGTGCTGTTTATTTCCTCTGAGCTTGAGGAAATGGTACGCTGCTGCTGCCGGATGGCGGTTTACCGCGACAAGCAGCAAATCGCCGAACTGTCCGGGGATGAAATCACCGAAATGAATGTCATGCAAACCATCGCAGGGGAGGTCGGGTAATGGGAGACAAGAACAAACTGAAGAAAAGGCTGATCGATTATCAGATGTTCTGGCCGCTGTTTGCCTTGACCGTACTCTTGGTATTCAATTTCTTTTTCATCAAAGATTTTTTTGCGATTGAGATTATCGACGGGCATCTCTACGGAAGCCTGATCGACATCCTCAACCGGGCTACGCCGCTGATGTTCATGGCCATCGGGATGACCCTGGTCATCGCCACAGGCGGTATCGACATCTCGGTCGGGTCGGTGCTGGCGATATCAGGTGCCGTGGTTTCGATCATGATCGGCGGCGATATGGTATTTGTCGACGGGCAACAGCAGTATGTATCCCATTATCCGATGGCAGTCGCTCTGCTGGCGGCGCTCTTAGTCGCTGTCGTCTGCGGGATATGGAACGGCCTCCTGGTCGCCAAACTCGGCATCCAGGCCATGGTGGCCAGCCTCATCCTGCTGGTGGCTGGTCGGGGTATCGCCCAGCTGATTACCGACGGCAATGTTGTGACCATTTATTACAAGCCCTTTTTCTATATCGGCTCAGGCTTTTTGATGGGTCTGCCCTTTTCCATCTACCTGGTGGCGGCCTTTCTGCTGCTGATCTTGTGGCTGGTAAAAAAGACCGCTTTCGGCCTGTTTGTCGAATCGATCGGTTCTAACGTGGTTTCGAGCCGCTTCTCCGGGCTGAACGTCCAGCGGATGGTGTGGGCCTGCTACGCCATCAGCGGCCTGTGCGCCGGGATTGCCGGCCTGATCATCGCCTCAGAGGTCAAATCGGCAGACTCGAACAACGCCGGGATGTTTATTGAACTGGACGCCATACTGTCAGTCGTCTTAGGCGGAAACTCGATGGCCGGCGGCCGCTTCTCGGTTATGGGCAGCGTCCTGGGGGCACTGATTGTTCAGTCGCTGACGACGACCATCTACGCCATCGGCGTTCCGCCGGAAGTAACGATGGTCGTGAAAGCCCTGGTAGTTGTCGCGATCTATCTCATCCAGTCCCAGGCCGTCAAAAGCAAAATCAAACCGCAAGCTGCCCCGCCGACCCTGCATAGCAAGGAGGCACAGGCATGAAGAAGTTCAAGATCAACACCAATTTCATCCCACTGATCATTACCATTTGCCTCTTTTTAGGACTCTTTGGCATCGGATCGGTCGTTTACCGGGGCTTCTTTTCCCTCCAGGTGGTATTGAACCTCCTGATCGATAATGCTTTTTTGATTATTGTCGCCCTTGGTGAGACCATGATCATGATTATGGGGGGAATCGACCTGTCGGTGGGGGCCTTGATCGCCCTGTCGACAATGATCGTCGGTTTCTCGATGACCAATCTCGGTTGGCCGCCGGCCCTCGCCATCTTAGCGGTGCTGGTTTTCTGTTCGTTCTTCGGTTTTTTGCAGGGGTATTTGATTACTTATCGCAAATTTCAGCCGTTTATCGCCACCCTGTGCGGCATGTTTGTTGCCCGGGGCCTGAGCTTTATCATCAATCAGGATACCATCCCGATTAAAGATCCGTTTTTCGTCACAGTGGCGACCACCCGGCTAAAGCTGATGGACGGGGCGGCGATTTCGGTCACGGTGGTGATCGCCTTTGTTGTCCTTGCTGCCTATATCTATATGTGCCACTACACCAAATTCGGCCGTACCATCTATGCCATCGGCGGCAATGAGCAGTCGGCGCGGCTGATGGGTCTGCCTGTCGACCGCACCAAAGTGCTGGCCTACACCCTCAGCGGCTTCACTTCCGGCATCGGCGGCATTGTCTTTTGCTTCTACATGCTTTCGGCCTTCGGATTGCACGCCGTGGCCCTGGAAATGGACGCCATCGCCGCAGCCGTTATCGGCGGCACGCTGATGACCGGCGGGGTCGGGATGGTGGTCGGTACGGTGTTCGGAGTGCTGATCGAGGGGATTGTTCAGACCATTATTACATTCCAGGGGACCCTCAACTCCTGGTGGACGCGGATTGCCATCGCCTTTTTGCTGCTGGCCTTTATTGTGGTTCAGCGGATACTTGTCATCCGCCGCGAGTCGAAAAAGCGAATCCGGCCGGTGGAATTTATTTAGAAGTGTAAATGGGGTTGCGACATGAATTCGATGAAGAAGAATCCTCAGGCCACCAGTCTGAAGGAAAAAGCCTATAGTGTGATCAAGGAAGACATCATCTGCTGCAAATATCCGCCTGGCAGCGTGCTCAGTGAAAAGGAGCTGGTAGAGCGGCTCGGCATCAGCCGGACACCCATCCGCGAAGCTCTCAATCGAATGGAGCAGGAGGGTCTGGTCAAAATCGTCCCCCAGCGCGGCGTATTTGTCGCCGACGTCACATTGAAGACGACGCTGGAACTCTATCAGGTCCGCGAACTCTTGGAGCCGTTCATCGTTCGCCTGGCGACGCCGCTGGCCGCAGCCGAGCGTCTGGGAGAGTTTCAGACCGCCTTCGCCGCTCAGGTGGAGAGTACTGCCAAGGAAGAAATCATTGCCCTTGACCATCGCTTTCACTTTTATCTCGCCGAATCTTGCGGCAACGCCTTTTTAGCCCAGCTGATGGCCAACATCCGCACCCAGATCGACCGGACCCGCGTCACGTCCAGCCGCGACTGGCAAAGCGTCAAGCTGGGGGTAGCCGAGCATCTCGATATTATCGCCGCCCTTTTGGCGCGTGATGAGGAGAAGGCGTCCCAGGCCATGTACAGCCATATCGTCCGTTCACGCCAGGCGGCGTTTTGACAATCACCAGCCATGCAGGTAAAGACACTGGGAACGCCCGGGCCTTACCCTGTAAAATATAACAACAGGAGGAAATCAAGATGAAGAAAATCGGATTTATTGGACTCGGCACCATGGGGCTGCCAATGGTAAAGAATTTGTTGAAAGCAGGGTATGACCTCACGGTCTACAACCGGACAAAAGATAAGACCAAGGGACTTGACGGAGTCAAGGTAATGTCCTCCCCGGCCGAGGTGGCCAAAGCCGGCTGCGAGGTTATTTTCACCATGCTGACAGCCGACAAGGCGGTAGAAGCGGTAGTCTTCGGCCCCGGCGGCCTGATCGAAGGCGTCTCAGCCGGCCAGATCGTCGTCGACGCCAGCACCATCTCGCCCACCACCAGCCTCAAAGTCGCCGAAGCCCTTACCAAACTCGGCGCCAAGGTGCTGGATGCTCCGGTAACCGGCAGCGAACCCCAGGCCATCGAAGGCCAGATCTTTTTCATCGTCGGCGGCGACGCGGCGGTGTATGAACAGTGTCTGCCCCTTTTCAACACCATGGGCAAAGGCTCCATCCACATGGGCGCGAACGGCGCCGGTTCCTATACCAAGCTGGCCAACAACATGATGGCCTTCATCAACCTCTTAGGCTATGTCGAAGCCACCGTCTTTGCCGCCAAAGCCGGCATTGATCTGGAGAAGTTCGTCCATGTCGTCTCCAACGGCGGTGCCCGCAGCGGCCAGTGCGACCAAAAGTCGCCCAAGATCCTGAGCGGCGATTTCCATCCCAATTTTGCCGCCGCCCTGATGTACAAAGACCTGGGCCTGGCCGGCGATGTGGCCAAAGAAATGAATATCCCGCTGCCGACACTTGCCATCGCCAAGGAAATGCTGCAGATGACCATCGCCAAAGGCTGGGGAAAAGAAGACGTCTGCGCCGTGGTCAAATGCTATGAAGACTGGACCAAAACCCCGGTGCGCAAATAGGCTTGGTCCACTGTGCGAATAATCTTGTTCGAGGTGAAATATGAAGGTTCTTATTTTAGGCGGCACCGGCGTCATCAGCCGCAGTATCGTCGAGCAGCTCCTGGCCCGCGGCGACGAAGTCACCCTTTACAACCGCGGCAATAGCACTCTGAAGTTTAAAGGCGCTGTCGGTCAGATCATCGGCGACCGCAGCGATCGGGCGACCTTTGAAAGTGCCATGAAACAGCAGAAATTCGATGTGGTAATCGACATGATCTGCTTTAATGCCGAGGACGCCGCTTCGACTGTGCGGGCGTTCGGAGGACATACCGGACAGATCATCGTCACCTCATCAGTGGCTGCTTACAAGCGCCCCTACCGCACCGTCCCGACGGTGGAATCCGCCGAGGAGCTCTGGGACGATCCCGACAGCTTCGGCTATGCCTATCACAAGGCCGAGGTGGAGCGTTGCCTCCAGAAGGCCATTCAGGCCGACAAGCTGCCGATCACCATCATCCGTCCGTCGCTGACCTATGGTCCTGGCGCCGCCAATCTCGGCGTTCTCCGCCAGAACTACGGCATCATCGACCGGATCAAAAAAGGCAAGCCGCTGGTCATGTTCGGCGACGGCACCGGTTCTTGGACCTGGACCTTTGCCCCCGACCTGGCCAAGGCTTATGTCATGGCCGCCGGCAACGCGAAAACCCATGGTGAGGTCTATCATATCGCCAGCGATGAAGTCCATGTCTGGGATGACCTCTACCTTGAGTTCGGCCGCATCGTCGGCATCGAGCCCAAGATCGTCCACATCCCGTCCGAGCTTCTCCGGCAGGCCGACCCCGGCCTTTTCTCCCACCTGTGGTACGAAAAGACCTACGCCGGGCTGTTTGACATTTCCAAGTTCAAGGCCGCCAACCCCGGCTATAAGATGGATGTCACCCTGTCTGAGGGGATCAAAGGCATCGCCGCCTGGTTCGAAGCCGAAGCCAACAAGGTCGACCCGGCCAAAGACGCGATGGAAGACAAGCTGGTCGCCGTCTATAACGGCTGGAGCGAGCAGATGAAAACTCTATTTTAGACCGATTCCCATGAGCTGCGCAAAACCCTGTTGATAGGCTTATCACCTTTCTGCAGGGTTTTGCAGATTGTCACTGCGAAAAAGGACGAGTATTGTCGAAAAAGTCCAGGTTTTTTTTGGCAAAAGGGCAGGGATAGCCGCGGTTGTTCACGAAAGAAAAATAGGTGGCGCCCGCGCGGACACCACCGGCATCAAGAGAGAAGAAAGGGGCATGTTATGAGTAGCGAACAGGCAAAATCCAAAGGGTTCGTCGAGAAAATTACCAGTTTCGCCGAACGGTTCGTTCCCGATTCCTACGTCATTTTACTGATTCTTAGCCTGATTACCTTTGCTTTGGCGCTCGCGTTTACCCCGTCATCCCCCTATAAAGTGGTCCAGTCCTGGGGACAGGGATTTTGGATTCTGCTGGAATTCTCCATGCAGATGGCTCTCATCATCGTTACCGGCTATGCACTGGCGACTACGCCGCTGGTTAACCGCATCCTGGTGTCGCTGTGCAGTCTGCCGCGCACCACCATTCAGGTTTACCTGTATGGCGTCATGTTGGCTGCTGTGGCCGACTATCTCCAGTGGGGCTTTGGACTGATTTTTTCGGCCCTCCTGACCCGCGAACTGGCCCGTCAGGCCGATCTGCGCGGCCTCAAGATTCACTACAAACTGTTGGTAGCTGCCACATACTCCAGCTATATGATCTGGCATGTGGGCCTATCCGGTTCGGTGCCCCTCCTGGTGGCCACCCCGACCCACTTCATGGTCAAGGAAATGGGCGTCATTCCTGTCGCTCAGACCCTGTTCACCTCCTATACCCTCACCGTCCTGGCGCTGGTCATGGTCACCCTGATGTTCATGTACTGGAAGGTTTTCGCCATCAAAGAGGGCGGCCATATCGAGACCATGCGCGATCTCCATCCCGAGTTTTTGGAGCAGAGTCTGGTGATCAAGGATGAAAAGCCGGTCATCAACACTCCCAGCGACTGGTTGACCTACACACCGTATTTATCCTATTTCATCGGTGCCTTCTTTGTCGTCTATCTCTACTATCACTTTATCCAGATGGGCAAATCGCTGGATATTAACATGGTCAACTTCATTTTCATGATGCTGATCATTTTCCTCCACAAGACGCCGGCCAACCTGATGAAAGCTGTCAAGGCCGCTTCGCCGGCCTGTTGGGGCGTACTGCTCCAGTTCCCCTTCTACGCCGGTATTTTCGGCATGATGAAATTCACCGGCCTGGTCGAGGTCTTCGCCCAGTGGATCATCGCCTCGACCACCCCGACCACCTTCCCGGCTTTCGTCGCCATCCTTTCCAATACGTTAGGCTACTTCATTCCCTCCGGCGGCGGCAAATGGGCAGTGGAAGCTCCCTATGTCGTGCAGGCCGGAGCGGCCCTCGGCGTGCCTCATGCCAAGACGGTCATCGCCTATGCCTTCGGCAACGACTGGGTCAACCTCATTCAGCCTTTCTGGGCCCTGCCCTTCATGGCAGTGGTCGGGGTAGAGTTCCGTGACTTTGTCGGCTACACCTTCATCACCTGGATTGTCGTCGGCATTGTCATGCTGCTTGGCCTGACCTTTGTACCCTTTTAGCAGGTAAAAAACCGAAGGAGGGTGAAAGCGCGCGCTTTCACCCTCCGGGATACTGAAGGAGTGGATTTTCTTGGAACTGAAAGACATCAAAACCATTTGCAACCTCGGGACCGGAACCATGGGCTTCGGCACCGCGCTGGCTTTCGCCTCCGCGGGCTACAATGTCCGCATGTTCGGCCGGTCGGACGCCAGTGTCGAGCGCGGCTTTGCCAGTATTAAGGCCGCCCTGGTCATGTACAAGGAAAACGGCCTGGTGGTCGAGGCCGATATTCCTGCCATCCTTGGCCGCATCAAAGGGGTGACTTCTCTGGAGGAAGCCGCCACCGGAGCAGACTTTGTCATTGAATCGATCGCCGAAGATCTGGCGGTCAAGCAGGAGGTCTTTGCCAAGATCGAAGCCATCTGCGGACCTGAAACCATTATCGCTACCAACACCTCCGGCCTCAGCCCCACAGCCATCGCCGAGGCCCTCAAACGGAAAGAAAAATTTGTTGTCGCTCATTTTTGGAACCCGCCGCACCTCGTGCCGCTGGTGGAGGTCGTGCCAGGAAAACACACCGCCCCTGAGACGGTGGATATCACCTGGAAACTGATGGAGAAAATCGGCAAAAAACCGGTGGCCTTAAAGCGCGAGGCGCTGGGTTTCATCGGCAACCGTCTGCAGTTCGCCCTGCTGCGGGAAGCATTATATATCGTTCAGGAAGGCATTGCCAGCCAGGAGGCGGTGGACACCACCGTCAAATACAGCCTCGGCCGCCGCTTGGGCGTCACCGGGCCGTTGGAGAGCGCCGATCTTGGCGGACTTGACGTCTATGTCAATATTCTCAGCTATCTGATGCCCGACCTGGCTGACAGCCACGCCGTGCCGGCCCTGCTCAAAGAGATGGTCGACAAAGGCCGGATCGGCACCAAAACCGGCTCAGGCTTCTATGACTGGAACCCCGAGACGGTCGGCACCATCAAGAGAACCCGTGAAGATAATCTGATAGAATGGCTGCGCAAAGACAAAACCCAGGTGTTCTAAAATACGGTTGTTGAAAAAGGCCAATCTGCGTTATACCAGCTAGGTAGGTCACATTTCTAAGCGCTAAAGCGCAAGAACTGCGCACTCACAGCTCCGTTTGCTTGCTAGCGTACGTCAGTACGCGTCGTTGCGCAAGCCTCGCTGTTCCTAGCATCTCAGCCTTTTTGAACAACCTCGGTTTTCCGACAGGCCAACAACGTGTCATCAAGGAATCGGGAGGGGGCTTCCGTAGCGGAGGAATGCCCCTCCCGTTTGAGCTACTATAAAAACCCGAGGCAGAGAATCTCCGCCTCGGGTTTTTATATTTAACAATATTAAGCTTAATTACGAGTCAGTTTAAGGTGAATTTGCCCAGGCACCAAAAAGAGACTCCCGGACAATCGGCTACGGGTTGATCTTCTGGAAAAAGGTTTGCTTGCCGTTTGCCATTTGGATCACGACCGCCGGCTTTTCCGGGTTGTGAAAGGCATCGAGCGATATCTTTCCGGTCACGCCTTCCAGCTCGACGCTTTCAAGGGCGCCCTGGATTTTTTCCGGGTCGGTGCTGTTGGCTTTTTTTATTGCGGCAAATAATAGCTCGGCCGAGTCGTAGCCAAGGGCGCTGAGGGCATTCGGCTCTACCCAATATTCTTTTTTATAATCGGCAACAAATTTCTTTACCGCCGGGGTATTGTCCTGGGGCGAAAAGTGATTGGAGAAAAAGGTGTTGTTGAGGGCATCGTTTCCTGCAATCTGGAGTAGGCGGGGCGAATCCCAGCCATCTGCTCCCAGAAGAGGAACGGTGATCCCCATTTCCCGGGCTTGCTTGATGATCAGACCTGCCTCCTGGTAGTAACCCGGAATAAAAATCACGTCTGGATTGAGCTCCTGAATCCGTGCCAGCTGACTCGTAAAGTCCTGGTCTTTTTGGCGGTAGGTTTCCTGTGCGACAATGATTCCGCCATTGTCCGCAAAGATAGCTTGGAAAACCTGACTGATGGCTTTTGAGTAATCCGAAGTATTGTCTGTCAAGATTGCCGCTCTCTTGGCGCCCAGACTGCCTGTCGCGAATTCGCTCATCACTTTGCCTTGAAAGGGGTCGATGAACGCACAGCGAAAAACAAAGCTGTTTACCAGTCCTCCGGTCATGGTGACGCGGGGATTTGTCGCCGAAGGGCTGACTAATGGTATCCGGAATTTCTCGGCCAACGGGGCTGCTGCCATAGCATTCCGGCTGCCTACCGTACCGATGACTGCCACAACTTTGCTTTGCGAAATCAGGGAGACCATTGCTTTGGCGGATTGGCTGGGGTCAGAAGCATTATCCTGCTCGATGAACTCAACCTGCCGACCAAGGAGGCCGCCGGCGGCGTTCACCTCTTTGACTGCCAGCCGGGCTCCGCGCAAGGCATCCTGGCCAAACGGGGCTATACTGCCGGTAAGCTCTAAATTACAGCCAACCTTAATGGTGGGATTTTCAGCGGTTTTCGGGGGGATAGAAGTGGGTTGCGAGTTGGTAACAGCAGGCTTTACCGGAACCAGGGGATTTGCGGTGGCGGTTTTGGCTTCGCCAGGCACCAAAATTTTTTCAGCGCTGTTTATTTTTGAAATGGTGATCGTCGTATCGGCTTTCACATTGCCAAATAGATCGCCAATGGCGGCTTTATTCTCATCAGGAATCGTTAGCGATTCAACGAAGCTTTGGACAACTTTCATTATGAAAGCAGATTGATCGCTATGCATTTCTGTCATCAGAGCGGTGTTTTTACTGATGGACAGGGTATAGGTGAAGTCGCCGATGTTTTTGAAAAAGTCTGGGGGCAGCTTGAGATTCTGGCCGCTGGAAGCGATAATCTGTTCAAAAATTTCCTGCAACCCGCTGCCGTTAGCCACAACATTATAAACGATGACATCATTCGTTTCGCGGATTGGCGTCGCGCTGCGAATTATTTTGGTAAAAGCGCTGTATTGATTGCGGGGGAGATTATTAGAGGGGACAGCTTGCTTGGACCACTGGTTATTCGCCTTTGAATAAATAAAGATTTGGTCCCCGGCTTCCTCCAGATATTGGACTAGAGTCTGCTCATGTTCTTTTGTCGCGGTGCCCATTTTCATTGTTAGGATATTTTTTTGAAGAAAGGGCTTATTTTGAATGTCACTTTCCATGTGAACAGCAAGTGAAAATGTTTCGCCTTTCACCGTTCCAAGGAATTTGAACTCTGTTGTCATATGGTAATCTTTTAGTTCCACCATCTTCTGGTTGGCTGTAGTGATCATTTCTATGGGATTATTGTCGATCATCGAGGAAGCAGCTGCGGTACTTCCAACAGCAAGAAGCATCATTAAGCATACAAAGAGCAGCGGCAACCGTTTTATTTTACCCAGAATACTCAGCCTCCCTTTCGAGTTGCACCCATCGCGAAATCCTCTACTGGCAAACATTTGACAGTTGTATATTTTTTCCTGCTATGATTCCAATTAAGCTCCAGTCGGAAGACCGGTCATTATACTATGGGTAAACAAAAAACAGCCCTTTCCCCAAGAGAAAGGACTGTTTTCGGTGTATCGAGCTGCCCTCAGAACATTTCCCAAACAACTGGAAATTGTTCGGATTTTAGCAATACAGACTATTGCATGATGGGGGCTGCATAGGGCATGGTTTTGGCAAGCAGCCAGAGGAGGAACAGTACCACCGGGGTGAGGAAGATGAGCTGGAGGATGGAATACCCGGCCAGGTCGCGGGCTTTGAACCCGGTGAGACCAAGCAGAGGCAGCATCCAGAAGGGGTTGACGAAGTTCGGGAGAGCCTCGGCGGCGTTATATACCTGGACCATCCAGGCCATGTTGACTTTGAGCTGGCTGGCAGCTTCCAGCACATAGGGGGCTTCCACGATCCACTTGCCACCGCCGGACGGCAGGAAGAGGCCGAGGACGGCCGAGTATATGCCGATAACCACTGGCAGGGTTTCCTGGGTGGAGATCTTCACAAAGAATTTCGCCAGTACATCGTTCAGACCGGAGCCCATCAGGATGCCGAAGATGCCGGCATAGAGGGGGAACTGCAGCAGGACGCCGCCGGTCATAGGCACTGATTTGGCAGCAGCTTTGAGAAAGGCTTTGGGGGTCCAGTGGAATAGCATGCCGACAATCAGGAAGATGAAGTTGTAGATATTGAGGTCAAGGGCCGCCAGGCCGCCACGGGTGGCGAAGGTGTTGACCAAAAAGCCGAGACCCAGGGCCACGATGACGATGGTCAGGATGGGGCTGTGCTCCAGGTATTCGCCCGGCACTAAAGGTTTGCCTAGGTCGACTTCCTCATCCTTGAACTGGACGCCGGCCATCGCAGCGGTTTTGGCTTTATCGGCGGTTGGGGCCGAGACATAGCAGATCCAGATCGAGACAATCGAGACAACGACGATCATGGTGAGGTTCTGCCAGGTGAAGAGGGTTGCTTCCAGGGGAATGGTGCCGCTGATCTTATACAGGGCAGGCGGGATGGAGGCCTTGGTGGCCATCAGCAGCGCAGCCGAGGAGGAAAAACCCAGGGCCCAGACACTGCCGAGGCCGAGGTAGGCGGCAGCGCCGATTGCCCGGTAGTCGATGCCGTCGACCCGCTTGCTGATTTCCCGCATCAGCGAACCGGCGAAAATCAGGCCGAAGCCCCAGCTGACCAGCGAGGCCAGGAGAGACATCAGAGCCACATAGGCGACCGCACTCTTGGGGGTCTTGGGGACAGTTGACAGGGCGACGATCAGTTTTTTCACCGGCGGCGAAACGGCCACGATGTAGCCGCCGATTACGATGAAGGCCATCTGCATGGTAAAAGGAATGAGAGCCCAAAAAGATTTGCCGAAATCGACGGCAATGTCGCTGGGGGCCCGGCCGAGGGACAGCGCCGCCAGACAGGTTACCACCACGGCGATGGCTGCGAAGACGTAGGCATCGGGGAACCAGCGTTCGCTCCAGTCGGCAAGGGCCATGCCGGATCGGGCCATTAAACCGTTTTCTTCGCTGGGATTGGGTTGACCTTGAGTAGCCATATTCACATCACGCTCCTAAAAAAAATATCGCGATCGACGCGAGTGGCGATCGCCACCGCACCGGTACAGCCTCTTTATACTACACTTCTTGGGAAACATTCGATTCCCTGCCGTTTGCTGGAATATTTGAAAAATAGCGCAGAAGTCGGTTTTCTGTGTGCTTTCTTTTGACAGACGTCGGTCCAATCACTACAATGGAAATAATACATGACGCGAAGCAGAGCGCTGACAGCCTGCGATAGCGCAGGGAGAGAGTATGGATTTACTGACACTGTTTACCACCGCTTTTGTTGTGGGGCTTTCCGGCGCGATGATGCCGGGGCCGATGCTGACTGTTACTATCAGCGAAGTTTCCCGGCGGGGTTTTTGGGCCGGGCCACGCATTGTAATGGGGCACGCGGCAGTCGAGCTCTTGCTGGTGGTGGGGCTGGTTTTGGGGTTGTCCCGTCTGATTCAGCTGCCGGCGGTGACCGGGACGATTGGTTTTGTCGGCGGGGGGATGCTGGTCTGGATGGGCTGGGGGATTTGCCGGGAAGCATTCGGCCGGCAGGTAGACTTCGCGGCTTTGGGGGCACAGGGGGCTCCTCACCAAACGCGGCTCAGCCCAATGCTGGCCGGAGTTATCACCAGTGTCTCCAATCCTTTTTGGTCGCTATGGTGGGCGACGGTGGGGGCCGGCTATGTCATGATCGCTTTGCTGGAGGGCGCCGCCGGTGTGGCCACCTTTTTCGGCGGCCATATTCTGTCTGACCTGGCCTGGTTTTCCTTGATCTCTTTTGGCGTACACCGTGGGCGAAACGTCATCGGCAACGGCGTTTATCAGGGTATCCTGGCGGTGTGCGGCGTCTGCCTCATCGCTCTCGGCGGCTATTTTCTCTACAGCGGCTACAGCAGCTTTACGGCGATGGCGGCATAGTGACGAACGACAAAGTCAGACCTCCCATTTTGGGAGGTCTTTTTATCTTGTTAATCGATGCCGGGTGGCTCCCTGAACACCGGTCAGTTCAGCTTTTTAATCAGCAGCACTTCATTGCCGCGCTTGTTAAAGATCACCCGGTCCATTAGCGACAGCATTAACGGGAGGCCGCGTCCGGACTCGGAGAGGAGGCAGGCGTCGAAGGTTTCTTCCAGGCCGGCTGCCTGGATCTTGGCAATGGCCGCGTTACCGGAAAATCCAGGCCCGTCGTCCCGGATCCGAAGGATCAGCCTTTGCCCAACCTTGTTTATTTTGAGGTGGATTTTCTTTCCATGCCGGGCGGCGTTGGTGATGGCCTCTGCGACAGCGAGATCGACGTCGGCGCTTGCGTCGCCGGAAATTTCAGCAAGCAGACTCGAAACGCGGGGACGGAGCTGGAGTCTGGTCGCGAAATCGGGGAATTCAAAATAATGCGGGTAGGGCGACAGTCCAGTGATCGCGATGCAGAGGGCCGAACAGTCATCTGATTTTGTCCGTCCGGTTGCCAGGCGTTCCAGGGATTTAAAAGTCGAAATATAGTCGTGGGCCCCGATCGGTTTTTCCCGTGACAACCGGTCGGTGATGCCGTCGGTAAGGAAATAGAAGGTGTCACCTTGCTGGACAGAAATAGATATGACACCAAAATTAGCCTCTTCGGAAATGCCGAGAAAGCTTCCCGGTAAAGACACCCAGCCGTTGTGACTTTTGCTTGACGCCAGGAAATAGTTGATTCCACCCGACACGCAGGTCAAACGGCGGCGGCGTAAATCAAGCGAGAAGGTAATCAGAGCGGCAAAGGTGTCATCTGGCAGGTAGGAGGTCAGTTGAGTATTGAGTTTCGCCAGTGCAGGCGCCGACCAGATCCTTTTTTTCGCCATTTCCTCATTTAAAATACTGCTGATAGAGGAGGTCTGCAGGGCTGTGGCCATCCCGTGTCCGGTGATATCCAGCACAAAGCCGTTTAAAACGGTACCGTCGTGCGACCATTTGTAGCCGTAATAGTCGCCGCTCACCAGATGGACCGGCTGATAGATGGTGCGGATGGTCACATTCCGGTTGGTGAAGTCTCCGGGCAGCATGGCCTTTTGGACGGCTCCGGCCAGTTTTACCTCGGCCTGTATCTGCTCCTGGAGCTTGCGCTCCTCGGTGATCAGACGATAGGTGGCCAAACCCAGCTGCCGCCCCTGATGGATAATGCGCGAGACTGTCCGTTCAACCCGTATAGGATGGCCGTCCTTATGACGGATACGGGTGAAGCAGGAGGGAATGGCGCCGGTTTTTTTCAGCAGGGTGAGGGCAGCGTCGATCTCCTTTGGCGTCAGGTGGGTGATTTCGTGAAAGGTCAGCGTGGTCAGTTCTTCTTCGGTGTAGCCGAAAATCTGCGTGGCGGCCTCGTTCACCTCGACAATGCGGCTTGTCTCCGAGTCATACACGATGATGGCGTCTGCCGACTGTTTCAGCAGCGCCCGAAAGCGTTCCCGGCTTTCCAGGATGGTATTTTCCGCCAGTTTCTGTTCGGTGATATCCTCGGTGGTGCAGGCGACATAGCCTGCTTCCGGGCGATAGGCTGCTATCCGCAGCCACTTGCCGATGTCGGTGAAATAGGTTTCGGTAACCAGAGATTGACCAGTCAGGCTCACTTCGTTTAAAATTTCGATCCAGTAGGTAATGCCAGTCCAGTCCGGAAAACGCTCGCGCAGACGTCTGCCGGTGATCTCGGCGGACTGTAAGCCATAAATGGTCTCAAAAGCCGGATTGGTGGCGACAACCTCCAGATCAATCAGCCGGCCGCGCCGGTCAGGGATGACTTTCAGGAGGGTGAAGGCATTTTGCATATGGCTGAAAAGGCTACGGTAGCGCATATTGGCCTGATTAAGCTGATAAAAAAGCAGGTTATACGGTTCCTGCAGGCTTGTGACGATAATGGCGCGGTAGAGAAAGAAGAAGGCCAGTACTTTGAATAAATGCCCGATAATAGCAACCGCGCTATACATCCGGAGAAAGATAGTCAGTGTCAACTCGGTTAAGGCGGAAGCGGCGGAAAAGGCCAGTAAGAGCCAGTAAACACGAGGATGAAACTGATCGCGGTGATGGCGGAGCAAGAGGGCGCTGACCATGATGGCGAGGGCGACCAGATACTCGCTGTAAATTTTAAAGAGAGTCAGGCCTTGACCGGGAACAAAGCAAGCCGGGAAGATGTCCCAGACGAAGAGGGCGGCGAGGGCAGCCAGTGACAGCAGCCCATAGGCCGCGGCCACAAAGCGCAGCCGGATCTGTTTCGACAGCGATAAAACGGCGAGGATCATTCCGCTGCCGTCCAGATACCGGGCAATGATCCACAGTTGCAGCTCCAGGTTGGAGGTCGAAGGAAAAGCCTGCAGGTTGGCGAGGGTGTGGAGCAGGTCAAAGATGGCGGCGCAGGCGTAGGCGAGGCCGATGATCGGCGTAAAGTTATTGGCGCGAAGATGGTAATTATTCAACACGATCAAGGCGATGCTGAAGCTGACCAGGATGGTAAATCCCTCGGCAAAGGCGTGGAATAGACGATAGTTTACGGTGCTCACATAATATGCCAGGAGCATGACGCCTAACCCCACCAGGACGATAGGCCACTGTTTGGTGTTGATAAAGAGGCTGGCGGGTGACGGCGGGTGGGCTGGCGTTCCGCCAGCGCTGCCGAAACTTTTGTCGGTCATCTATTCTTTCCTCCTGAGAAAAGGCAATCGTTACTTTAGTAGTATTTTGTGTGCAGTGACAAAATCCTTCAATAAATGACAACGATTTTCGGCGTGAGGCGTGAAATAAGGATGTGGGCCGAATTAGTAGAGCGTTATTTCGCAGTGTGGCCACAGGTGGCTATTTGGTGCAAATACCGGGATGGGGCTGATATCCAATTTATGGGCGGCTTGGCGGATTGGTTATTTACAATAACGGGGGAGGTGGCTAAGATGGAGGAAAGGGAGGGGATGGCACGATGAAAACCATTGGCCTGTTAGGCGGGATGAGCTGGGAATCTTCTGCCGATTACTACCGGATTATCAATACCCTGGTAAAAGAGCGGCTGGGTGAGCCTCATTCCGCCAAATGCCTGCTGTATTCCGTCGATTTCGCCGAGGTGGCGGCGCTGATGCATGCAGGGCGCTGGGACGATTTGGGGCAGATGCTGGCTGCGGCGGCGGAGCGGCTTGAGCTGGGCGGCGCAGACCTGCTTGTGGTGTGTTCCAACACGGTGCATCTCACCGCTGCGGTTATCGAGAAGAAGATCGGCATTCCGCTTCTTCATATTACCGACGGCGCGGCGACGAAGATCAAGGCTGCAGGCCTTTCCCGGGTGGGGCTCCTGGGGACCAGTTTCACCATGGAACACGCTTTTTATAAAGATCGGCTGGCGGCCCATGGCATCCAGACCCTTATTCCCGACGCCGATGACCGGAAGGTGCTTCAGTCGATCATTTTTGACGAATTGACGCAAGGGGTGGTCAACGTCGCCTCCCAGGCGAAATGCCTGGCGATCATCAATAAACTGGCGGCAGCCGGAGCGGAAGGAGTTATTCTAGGCTGTACCGAGCTACCAATGCTGATCAGCCAGGCAGACTCCAACCTTCCCTTGTTTGACACGACGCAAATTCATGCCGAATGGGCAGTCGAAGAGGCCCTGCGGCCGTGACGGCTGATCCTGGCGCTTCGGTCCCTCTTGCCTGCCTAGACATCGCTCTTGAAAAATGAGGCTATAGGCTATATGATGTTTATTTACGGACACCGCTAACTTAGTTAGCGGTGTTTCTGCTTCGACGATTTTGCCTTCCTGACACTGCGGTTAACCTGCGGCGATTGGCAGCCATATAATATTACATAACCTGTAGACGGTGAATATAAGTCTGGGAGGTCAATGTGATATGGACAGTGTGCCAGGCCATGGGATGCCGTTAATTGGTGATCGGTTCCCGGAAATAGAAGCCACGACTACCCATGGAAGTGTGTCTTTGCCCCGGCATTTTGCCGGTAAATGGTTTATTCTTTTTAGCCACCCGGCCGACTTTACTCCAGTGTGCACCACCGAACTGGCGGCCTTTGCCTGCCGGCACGGAGAGTTCCGGCGAATGAATACCGAGTTGATTGGTTTGTCGGTGGATCAGGTTGGGGCCCATCTGAAATGGATCGAGTGGATGGATAATCATCTGGAGGTTGATATCCGTTTCCCGATTATCGCTGACGGAGCCGCCGTAATCGCCCGGCGGCTGGGGATGCTCCACACCCAAAGCGCCACCAGTACGGTCCGGGCGGTGTTTATTGTAGACAATCACAGCATCATCCGGGCCATCCTCTATTATCCGCAGGAAACCGGTCGCCACACCGGCGAAGTGCTCAGGCTGCTCCATGCCCTGCAGACGGTGGATCAATACGGTGTTGCCACCCCGGCCAACTGGCCACACAACAGCCTTATCGGTGACGATGTCATCGTTCCGCCGGCGAAAACTGAAAAGGCGGCGGTGGCGATGCTGGATAAGGCGCAAAAGGGGGAAGTGGGCTGCTATGACTGGTGGTTTTGCCATTATGCCCTCCGGTCGGAGGACCCGGAGGAAGACTACTGCATCAGCGGCGCTCTTCGCGGCAGCAGACCGTGCCCGATGCGGCGGCGCTATATGCGTAAATAAAGAGCGGCTCAGGTCAACAAAGCTTTGGGGATTACTCCAAAGCTTTTTTCTTGCCTGAGAGAGTAAAGGATTCATGGGCTGTTTGCCGAATGATAAAGCAAGGTATTTTGTTGAACGGCTGAAGGGGAGGATCTCATATGGCCAATGATCGCATGACCCGCCGCTCGTTTATCGGCGGCAGCGGAGCGGTGCTGCTCGCCGCGGCGGCGGTGCCCTGGATGAACCTGACACCGGCTTGGGCACAAGCGACAAGCCGGCTGCGGATCGGCTTTGTCTCGCGCACCTTTTACCGCGCCCCGGTGTGGTGCGGCCTGGAGCTGGGGCTTTTCGCCGCCGCAGGACAGGAACTGGAGCTCATTATCCTCGACAGCACAGCCGGGGCGACAGAAGGCCTCAAGGACGGCAGTCTTCATCTGGCCATCGCCACTACCGAAGGCGTAATGGAAGATGTCGATCACGGCGGCTCCCTCCGGATCATTGCCGGCAACTCCTCCCGCATGTCCCATTACCTCGTCGCCCAACCTCGCTACAAGCGGATCGAGGATCTGCGCGGGGCGGTGGTCGGGGTGGCATCAGTCACCGAAGGAACCACCTTTCAGGTTCGCGACATCCTGGCCCGGCACGGGCTGGCTCCCGCAGACTATGAGCTGCGCGCCGCCGGTGGCGCCCAGACCAGGGCTCGTCTTTTGGCTGAGGGAAAGATTGACGCTGCCCTGCAGTCCATTCCCTGGAACTATGTTGCCGAGGACGACGGACTCAGAACATTGGCAGATGTCAATGACTATGTCCCGGCCTATCAATTCACCACCATCAACACCAATCTGCGCTGGGCCGAAGCCAACCGCTCGGCGGTGGTGGATTTCCTGCGGGTCATGCGCCAGGCTACCGAATGGCTTTTTGCCTACCCAGCCGCCAGCGCCCCCATCGTTGCCCGCGAACTGGGCATCAAAACCGAATACGCCCTCCGGGCCTGTAGTGACTTTACCCGCAAGGGCATCATGCCTTCTGACCTGTCCATTTCGGCGCCCGGTCTGGCGGCGGCGTATACGGCGGTGCTCACCGCCCGCGGCGAGGCCCCTGCAGCCGGTGCGGCTATTGATACCAGCCGCTTTACCGATCTGTCCTTCTGGCGGGAGAGCCAGACCTGAAGAGAGTAGCAGGCTTCCTATAAAAAAGAAAACCTCCAGCCTGGCTGGAGGTTTTTCGTTTGTCTTATGTAATGGTGGTTATTTGGCGGTAATGGCGTTGATCCGGTCGGCGATTTCCTGGGCGCTGCTGTCGCTGAGATAGGCGGTCATGATGCGCTGTTCTCCGATATATACCGCACCGTCCTCGCTCGCATAGGCTTCGCCGACTGTGCCATTATGATAGGCTTTGGCCAGGTTGCCGGCGATCAGATAAGCGCGTTCTTCCGGCAAGTAATACGAGGTTTTGGAGGGTGACACGATATCCTGGCCGTTGAGCTGGACGGTTTTGTCGTTTCTTACACCGACATGCCCGCCGCTATAGTCGGACAGGAGTTTGCCAAAATTTTTGATCCGGTCGGTTAGCCGGGGATGGTCGTTGGGATTAACCAGTCTGACGATGCCGTGATTGAACTGATCGCCGTACATCGACCGCAGCTTGGCCATGGCCGCCGCCCCGCCGCCGGGATTGTAGCCTGCCGCTGTGGCGTACTCAAAGCCGTGGTTGTCGGCCCGCCATTCCTGGTTCATGGTAAATACCTCGGAGTTGATCATGTTGGCGCCGACGGAAGCGAGAACTTCACTGGTGGTATTGGGGTTCTTGGAAACATACAGGTCAACCACCAAGGCCAGCCCGAGCTGTTTCTTCATGCCTTCCACCGGATCTTTTTCTTCGCCGTGGCCCATTTCGTGGCCCAGCACAGTCGCCATTTCATCTTCGTCCAGGGCATCCAGCGCCCCTTTGTTGATGGAAATGACCCGTCCGAGGGTGCAGAAGGCGTTCACCTGTTTATCCGGATTGGCGTAGACCGAGTAGTGGTTGCGGATGATGCCGTTGCCTTCCAGCCGCTTGGTCATGGTTCTCAGATAATAATTGGTTTGCTCGTTGTCATAGACGCCGGTCTTTTTTTCGCACTGGGACAGCATGTCGGACTGTTTGTGATCGTTGATGTTGTTTAGCTGACCGTTTATGTAGGAAAAGGCGACGGCGCCATAGATAAGGGTTTCACCGAAAGAGGCAGCTTCGGTTTTTGCGATGCCCGACAGGCCGGGATGGAGAAGGATAAGGGCAGTAAGACAATAGAGGAGCAGTTTGCAAAATGATTTCCGGCGCATAGCAAAAATTCACCTCCAAATGGATGGCAGAGTTTAACGGTTAGGAGTGGTGTTTTGCGCCAATTGGGATTCGATTTGTTCAATTAGTTTTCGCAGCTCTTTGCCGCGGCTCTGTGTGGCCTTGTCCGAGGATATGGTCAGTTCTGCAGCCAGCTGATACATTTCCTGGATGATCGAATAAGCTGCAGAGTCTTTGTCGGCCAAGATGACTCCCCCTTTTTATTATCCAGCCTCTGTGGTGGCTGGTTTATTCTTGTGGTCCATCAGGAGTAGAATATAGCCGCTCTCCCCTCGGATGGCGGCAAATCCTTTTCTTTCTATTGATAACATTATTCGCTGTCATACCGGCATAATTCCTGCTTGACAGCGAGATTCACGAAAGGTTTTATAGCTCGCCAGGCCCGGCGTCATCTTTTGCCGTCAATCGGCTGACGGGGTGGTGAAAAAGGTGTATAATGATATTTATATTTCGGGGCGCACCTGTTGCCCTAGGCTATAGAACAAGGTGGAACCATGCTGATAAAGTATTTGGAAATTTTTCTCCTGTCCTTGGTGGGCGGGTGGCTTTTTAGTCTGGCGCATATGCCTCTTCCCTGGACCCTTGGACCACTGGCGACCGTGGCAGTGGTAAAACTGGTCTTTCGTCGG
Organism: Negativicutes bacterium; assembly: GCA_031292035.1. The sequence continues at coordinate 75,728 of JARLHX010000252.1, forward strand.
CAGGCCTACTGGCCGGCCAAACTGCGCAGCTACGCCTTTCTTCTCTTAGGATATGCCATGGGCAGTCCGTTTACCCCCGAGACCGGCCAACAGCTGGTGGCGCAACTGCCGGCGATGTCGGTGATCACTCTATTGACCATCGTGCTGTGCCTGGTCGGCGGCTATATCGTCGGTCGTTTTCTGGACATCAGTCCTGCCACCAGTCTGCTGGGCAGCCTGCCGGGCGGTCTTACCCAGATGGCGGCGGTATGCGAAGAGGTGGGGGAGGCCGATGAGGCCGCAGTGACGCTGATGCAGACGGTGCGCGTGCTGACGGTGGTATTTATTGTGCCCTTTCTGGTACTGCACGGTCTGGCCGACCGGGTCGATCCGGTGAATCGGGCTGCAGCCGTCCTGAGCCTGGGCGATATTCCTTCCTTGCTCATTTTCGTTGCCGTCATTGCCGGATTGTTCGGCCTGTTGCGCCTTCTCCGCGCACCCAATCCCTTTCTCATTGCCCCCATTGTCGGTACTGCCGGACTTGTCTTGTCTGGTGTGCACCCGCCGCCGCTACCCTATCCGGTGGTGGCGCTGGCCCAGGTTTTCGTGGGCATCCGTATGGGTATGGCGGTGGAAGTATCCAGTCTGTCAAACTGGAAAAAAATGCTCTTGCTGAATTTCGCCTGCGTTTTTTTGGTGATTGCCGCCTTTTTCGGCATCGATTATGTGATGTCCCGCCTCACCCCCATTTCTTTTCTTACTGCGTTTATCAGCACTGCGCCTGGCGGCATGGCGGAAATGGGACTGACAGCCATGATGGTTCACGCCGACTTGTCGACCGTTGTTGCCTTTCAGATGTTTCGTCTGCTGACCGTCATTTTGGTCGCCGTACCCCTGGTGCGCTGGTGGCTGCGCCGGGAGGGGAAGCCACTCCTCGGTTGCCGCGACAACACACGCTATCTTGATGATGAGTGAACAACTGTCTATTATTTATTTCCTCAGTATGCATGAGTCGGGAAACCGGCTCTTTTTTATTTGCGGCGACGACCGCTATCCTCCGCTGCCGGCAAATTGCCGCCTTGACATTGGGGAAATATGGAATTATAATAAATTTGTAATCATTACAATATAATAATTATTACAAAGGCTGGCAAGGAAGTGTTTGTATGGACCATTCAGTGCAACGGTTTGCAGACAGCCTGCAACGCAGCAATATACGACCCACCTATTCCCGGATCAAAGTGCTGGAATATCTCCAGACCCGCAAAACTCATCCCACCGCAGAGGAAATTTATCTTTGCCTGGTAAAGGATATTCCTTCTTTGTCGAAGACAACTGTATATAACACCTTGAAACTCTTTGTAGATAGACAGTTGGCCAAAATCGTCACAATCGAGGAAAACGAGATGAGATATGACGTGATCATGACCAAACACGGTCACTTCAAATGCGAGGTTTGTGGGATGATCTACGACTTTCCCATTCGCATTGAATCCATCGCCGCCGAAGGACTGGACTCTTTTAAAATCAATGACAAAGAGGTGGTTTTTCGCGGCGTCTGTCCGCAATGTCTGGGCAAAACGCAGGAAGGAGGTTGATGGGAAAAGCGCCTGTCTAGCGCACATTCGCGCTGCAGCCAAATCGATGATAAAGAGGAGTGAAACTCATGACCGATAGTAGCAAAAAAAATCTGACAACCAATCTCGGCAATCCTGTTTTCGACGATCAGAACTCGATTACGACAGATAGCCCCACCTATACTCTATTGCAGGACACCCATCTGATCGAAAAGCTCGCCCATTTTGACCGGGAACGGATTCCGGAGCGAGTGGTCCACGCCAAGGGAACCGGTGCCCATGGTTACTTCGAAGTAACCCATGATCTGTCTAAATATACCCGCGCGGCCTTTCTCGCCGAAATCGGCAAGCGGACTGAGCTTTTTCTGCGGTTTTCCACCGTGGGCGGAGAAAAGGGATCAGCCGACTCGGCGCGGGACCCCCGGGGCTTTGCCATTAAGTTTTACACCGAAGAAGGCAACTACGACATGGTGGGCAACAATACCCCGGTCTTTTTCATCAGGGATGCTATTAAGTTTCCTGATTTTATCCATACTCAAAAACGCCACCCGGCCAAACATACCAAAGACCCGGATATGATGTGGGATTTCCTGTCCCTCACCCCGGAGTCCATCCACCAGGTAACCATCCTATTTTCCGACCGCGGCACGCCGAAAAGTTTCCGGCACATGGATGGACACAGTAGTCATACCTTTATGTTTTACAATAAAGCCGGCGAACACTTCTGGTTCAAGTGGCATTTCAAGGCCGACCTCGGCTTTCAGACCCTCTCTGACCCGGAAGCCATCGAACTGGCTGGCAAGGACCCTGACAACGCGACCCGGGATCTATATGACAGCATCGCAAAAGGGGAATACCCCTCCTGGACGGCCTATGTCCAGATCATGACCCCTGAACAGGCCAAAACCTATCAGTTTGACCCCTTCGATATCACCAAGGTCTGGTATCACCGCGATTTCCCCCTGATCCCGGTAGGGAAAATGGTGCTGAACAAAAATCCGGAGAATTTCTTTGCCGAGGTGGAACAAGTGGCCTTTTCTCCCGGCAATTTTGTGCCAGGGATCGGGCCATCTCCGGATAAGATGCTGCAGGGGAGGCTGTTTAGCTATCCCGATACCCACCGTCACCGCCTCGGGGCGAACTTTCACCAGATTCCGATCAATACCCCCAAGGCGGCCAAGGCCAATACCTATCAGCGGGACGGCTTCATGACGGTTGACGGCAACGGCGGCGCAGGGCCGAATTATTTTCCGAATACCTTCGGCGGTCCGGTGCCTGACCCGGGATTCACGCCGCCGTCGCTTGATGCTTCCGGCACAGTGGCGCGGCATGAAATCAAACTGACAGACGTTGATTTTGTCCAGGCCGGCGAACTATTTCGCCGGGTCATGACCGATACCGACCGCGATCATCTGATTTCAAACCTCTGCGGCAACCTGGGGAACGCCCAGAAAAGACTCCAGCTCCGGCAGGCGGCGCTATTTTACAAGGCCGACGAAAATTATGGCCGCCGGATCGCTGAGACCTTGGGACTGGATTTGGCGACAGTGAAAAAACTGGCAGCCATGTCGCAAGAAGAGCGGGTGAAGGCGACAATGGCGTAAGGGGTGTAACATGGAGTATCGTTTTCAAGAAACTGTGGATTGGGGAATGATTAAACGGGAGTGGATCGGCGAAGATCCAGACTATGTCATCACCCTGGAAAAACATGAAGAAGACCAATTCACAGTGAAAATCACCGGCAAAGAGGGCGGTTTGGCGTACTATTCCTTCCTGGAGTCCAGCGGCAAGTTGACATTCGGCACGCTAGAGGATGCCCAGCAATTTGCCGCTGTCCAACTGGCCGGGATAAAGGCCGGAGACAGCACAGGGCGGGTCAAGTAACAGCAGAGGTCGCTGCCCCGGATTTGACTGAAATAGCAGGGAAATGCCTATACAAAAAGAAGAAGGGTTCACTCATTACTGTGAATCCTTCTTCTTAATTTATTGTTGGTTAGTTTATGAAGCGGTTATGTTTTGCCCAGGGAACAGAGGCAGTTGTCTTTTTTCCGGCTTTCAGATCGTTCGGGCCGCAGTGGCCAGCATGGCGATTTTGGCTGCGGCGCCAGGTCCGTACACACCGCCGTGGTAGCAAACAACGCGGTCGGCGTCCAGGCCGGTCAGCTTGTCGAGGGACACCAGGGCACGCCCCATATCGACGGTATGGATATCGGCCGGGCCGACAAGGGCTCCGTTTTCCACCCGCAGCTCGTCGCCGGCGATCAGCAGGCGATGGGACGGCAGGAAGAGGCAAATATGGCCCGGTGTATGGCCAGGGGTGTGAAGAACGGTGATCCCGCCATGAAAGGGCAGGATTTCTCCGTCGGTGACTGTGACGTCCACCCTGGCAGTGGGGAGATTGGCGAAGACAGCTGCCGCCTGGGTCCGCATATTCTCCGGCAGGGTGGCCAGACGGGCGGCGATGCGTTCGGGAGTCATTTTAATAAAAGGCACACTGCCATTGATGTAGGGCTTTTCGTCACTGTGAGCATATACAGTCAGTCCGGCGCCACCGGCGGCCAGGACGTCTGGTAGCGAGCCCATGTGGTCCCAGTCCTGGTGGGTGATGATCACCCGTCGGATGGAGCCGAAGAGAACACCGGCCGCCTCTACGGCTTGCTTGAGCTTTCCGAAGGCGCCGGGGTGACCGACATCCACCAGGGTAGCTCCCTCGTCGTCGGCGATAAGGACCGGATGGATCCTCATGGTATTGCCGAATACTTCGATATCCAGTTCTAAGATGTGAATCATAGCTGATTTGGTCATGCCGAGCAGGGCGTTTCAGGCCCCGCTTCACCTCCCCATTCAATCAATTCTTGTTTACAGTATACCATTTACTGACAAATCAATAAACGGCAAAAAAAAAGCCAGGATGCCGTTATTTGCTGCCGAAAAGTTCCTCGAAGGGGACGTCAAGAGCAGCAGCCATATTCTGCCGAATCTTGTCGGGATAACTTTTGCCGGCATAGATTCGCTGCAATCCTTCCGGACGGATATTGATCATTTTGGCAAAGAACTCGTCGGTCCAGCCGTTTTCCTTGACCAGGTCGCGGACCCGTTGTTCAGGGTTGGGCCATAGGCCCCGGGCGATGATCTTGTATTCGATTCGGCCAGCCAGCCGGGGCAAAAAACCGACTTTTACCGCCAGCAGCTTTTCGAGATAGACCTTCAGACGGTCGACGCAGGCTGTCCCGGTAAATTCAACCCCGAATGTCACGTCAGACACCGGTTCGAATTCGATTCGACGGGTCAGCAAAGTCAGCTCGGCCACCCCGCAGCGATTGCGCAGGTTTGCGGTTTCCTTCTTTAAAATAGCGACAATTTCTGCGTGAGTTTTCAAGTCAGCCCCTCCCCAAATCCAGTATACACGGGCCATACGGGGAATACAAGAGGGGATAGGGGAGGAAAGATGGTTGGCGACGTCGAATCAGGGAAAGTCACTATAACAGCAATAATAATTGAAGCAAGAGGTGCGGGATGTATAAACTCACGGTTACAAGGGCGCTGGCCACCTCGCTTACTGTGGCCAAAGTGGCCAAAGTCGGTGAAGAGGCCGGGGTCGAGGTCACCCATGTGGAAACGCGGTTGGCGGCAAAGGGAAAATGGCTGAATGATTTTGAAGTGACAGGACCGCCTGGCAAGGTGGATTCTTTTTTTGCACGCATCGAAGATTTGCGAACCGACTGAGGAATGACGCAGAGTCATAGCAGACCTTTATGGCTGCTTTACAAGACAAATACCGACCCTGGTGAGCAGGTACCGACCTGTTCACCAGTTTTTTTTGCTTCAAGGAGAAAATATTTAGGTGTTTTCCATCTATTTACATATTGCGACATGCTCCTTGCGGTAGAATAAGGCAACGGCAAATTCATTTTCGCGGAGGTTGCGATGGTTATAAAAAGCAGAGAAGAGGATCGTGTGTTTGCCGACCGGATTGACAAGCTGTGTCAGGCGATGGCCTGCCAAGAACAGCCTGAGCGGTACGAACAGCTCATGCTTTCCCTCGAACACGTTCTGCAAGAATATATTCGGTATCGGCAGGCCCGGAATGGCGGCATGCATCCGGCTCGCTGACTCCTGCATCGCTTCGTTAGGAGGGGAAAAGCGTGGATAGTGCAAGGATTATTCTCCGGTGCTACCAGAGTCTGTTTGAAGTCGTAGCTCCTGGCAGTGTTCCCTCCGTATCGGCCGGCAGCAATGCAGAGCCGGACTATGCAGTCGTTTTCCGCTCGCAAAACTATGAAGCCGCTTTTCAATTCGCGCTGGAGTTGTCCGGTAATCTTGGGATTCCGATCCAAAACGACGACACGGTATGCCCTCCTATCTAATCGGTGGCTTTAAATTACCGTGAGGGAAATTTCTTGTTGTCGGCAGGAATTATTACCAGTAAAACGTAATATAGTAACAATAGGAAAATATAGTACGCAACTGCAGGCTAAAGACGGCAAAAAAAATTATTCTGATTCTCCGGGAGTCCTATGGAAGCTCTAACAACTCTATGGTAATATAACAATATAACCTAGAATTCGACAAAAGGTAGCGTAAGAATGAACAGGAGTGTCGTGACATGCAAGAATTGGATCTTTTCACCGCGGAATGGAGTGGTATGGTGCAGTTCGATACTTCCAGTGACAAAATATATATCAATACCGACCGTGGTCATATTAAAGGCTCGTTGGTATTAGTGCGAAATGAAGACGGCACGGTGGCTCTTTATGTGCGGCACGAAAAAATGATCGAAACTGTAAAAAGGGAAGAAGTCATGCAGTCATGGTTGCTCAAATTGGATGAAGCTTGGTAAAAGAGCGACTACGGCAAATAAAATAAAGTGAACGGCAGACCAACCTCGCCCAAAGGAGATCCCCTTTGCTGGCGAGGTTTTTTATTTTCTGTCTACCGGTCAAAGCACAAACGGTAAGTTTTTTTAAAAAAAATCACAAAATAAATGGAAAATTTCACCAGTCGTCACCATTCGACTTTATTTTCTCTGGCGTTATGATGATATTAAATATAAAATTAAAGTAATTCGAAAATAATACAAATTAATGGAGGCGCTTAGGGTGGGGCAGGCAAATGTGGAAGAACTCCGAAAGGCGAATGCAGTTCCGTTTAGAGTAGTGGATTGGTTGGAGCAGTTAACGCCTGTGGTCGTCCATGATGAATGGGGGACGATGTACAAGGGACGAATATTGGCCCAGGATTCTTATGGAACGTTTGCCGCTATCGTTGGCACGACCGATCGGCTGTTGAACACACATGCCGCGACGCCTTCAGAACAATCGCCATATCGAATTTTGAAAATTGACGGCAAGGTGCTGGCTTTCAGCAAATAGTTCCTGCCGGAAAGAACGATTGGTATAAAGTGTTAGAAAAGCAGTGGAGGGGAACAATATGGTTGGCGAGCTGATCGGGAAACGAAATATGGATATGCTGGCAGATGCAAGTACGGCTAGCTCCGAGACGGTCTATCTTACCCTGGAAGGGAAAAAAGTGGGGCGGGAAGATGCCCGTAAAGTGATGACCATTTACCGGGATAATAATGCCAAAGCCATTCGCTATGTTTTGACCTTTTTATGAACAGATAGCGGCGCCTCCCGGGCGACTGCGACCGAATTGGCAGATTGCCCGGCGGGCCGGATATTCATTTATAAACCAGAAAACCACAGGGAAACGTGAGCAGTGAATCATTGACGGTTGTTGACATATTATGCTGGAGGTATTATAGTTATAAATGTAGAGAAAAAAATATATTTGGCAAACTTGCTGAAAAGCAAGGACGCAAAGCTATGGGTCTAAGGACGATGAGTCTATGACTGCCAGGTTGCTGTTTACATGGACGAGTCCAGTTCAGAGCCAGGCTTATGCGTGGCTTTTTATGTTGTGAAAATGGGAGGGTGTCAGATGCCGGGTCAGGAGAAAATATGCAAGCAGCGTATTATCAATCATTGGCCAGAACTGGAAAACATCATTCTTTCGTCGGCCGCTGGCGAAGAGTCCGCTGAAGAGGCGAAGGAACAAGTTAACCAATGCGAGAAGGCCGTTCTGGGCCGAAAAGGTCAGACTCAATCAGGGCCGAGTTGCACAGCTAACAAAAATTAGTCTGGTATGGAGATGGTAGCATGTACACTCGGGTAACACATGAATGCGGCGGACACGCCCATCTTGTCGGAAAGCCACTGGTTATCGGTTGGAATATGTATTGCTGTGACCGGTGTGCGCACGTCTTTCAAAAATGGGTTACCAAAGAAATGCTGGAGACTAAACCGCGCTTTGGTGATTATAATTTCCGCAAAAAGTGACCGGAGACAATCCGGTCTTTTTTTTTGCGGAAATTTATCTTGAGGGTAAAAATAGGAGGATGAATCGCGATAATTATTATTCAATAAAAAAAAATATTGAATTCAATTGCCATCACTTCGGCGCTTTGGTAAACTATAGGTAAAGCAAGGCCTGTCTGGGCAGGAAAGAATCTGAGTTTGGGGAGGGTGAACCGCGATGTATGAACAAGAGGTCATCAACCTGGTGAAAAACAATACCGCGTTTATGGGAACGGTGGACGGCCATAGACCTCGGGTGAGGCCGATGAAGCCTTATGTCGACGAGGCCGGACACATTTGGCTGATCAGTGCCGCCAAGACGAAGAAGGTTGCTGAAATCGAAGAAAATCCGCGGGTTGAATTGTGTGTGCAGGGACAGGGCGAATTTGTCCAGATTTTTGGCCGTCTGAAGCCTGTCAAACCTGAGGCTGAATTGCTCAAGACTATTTTTGCCGCGCTGCCAGCCATGACGAACTATTTTTCCGGACCGGACGACCCGAATGTCGTCATCTATCGCATGACGGTTCACGAGGTTTTTTATGCCAACCAGCAGCATGTCTTAACCACTAATGTCAATCTAGACACAGAACCTGACTGGGATCGGGAAGTATCTTTGTGTCCCGGCGGCTTTTGCCTGGACTGACTTGAGAAATTTGAGCTCAAATATTCTGATATACTAGAAATAAAAATGACGCTCCGCATTTTACGGGGCGTCATTGCTTGTCTATCGTGATTTTCCTTCTGCCAGATCGAGCAGTTGTTGGCCAACCGTCCGCAGGGCCTCGAGCATATGGGCGATCTCTTGGGTGGCCTTGGCTAGTTCCTGTGAGATCAGATTGCCCTGTTCGACATTGTTCTGCACCTGGCCGACCGACTGACTGAACCGGAGAAGCATGGTGTTGATGTTTCCGGCGCTGCGCTGACTCTCATCCGCCAGTTTGCGGACTTCATCGGCCACCACCGAGAATCCCCGGCCGTGCTCGCCGGCACGAGCCGCCTCGATCGCGGCGTTCAGACCAAGGAGATTGGTCTGCTGAGCCACTCGGCGGATAATGTCAAGGATTTGGGTGGTATTGGCCACCTCCTGTGAGGCGGTATTGGCGATATTGGACGATTGCTGGCTGCTGGCGGCCAGCTCTTGTGCCGACGCGGTCATCTTTTCGACAGCAGTAGCCGCCTGTTCGATATCCTGATAGAGATCGGTCACATACCGCCGGATTTGCTGAGCCTTCTCGCTGTCGCGCAGCCGCTCGTCTTCCTGGGCTTTGGCGATCTTCAGAGCTTCGTTGACTGCCTTTTTGATAGCCTCTGAGCCCGAGTCGAGAAATTCAACAGTCAACCCCTGAGCCTTTGCCATGTCGGCGGCGGTTTTATCACCGACAAAGCCTTTGATGCCAGACCGGGAAAGTTGATCAAGCATCGGCTTAATTTCTGAAACACTCCGCCACGGCCGCATAACAATCCGGGTGCTTCCTACATCAAGATCCTGGTTGCTGTCACCAATCAAGGCTTGGTTGGCTAAAAGACCGATTCGGTCATGCCCGGCGCTGGCAAGCTTGTGGACAGGCCCCAAAATGTCGCAGAAGGCGGCGGTGACGGTGACGACCGGTCTGCTGCTGCTTTTGGCCAAGGCTTCTGCCGTCCCGCCCCGGCTGATAAAGACACCGATCTCGGGATTGGCGCGGGCCAGTCCTGGCGCGTCGTCAATACTGCTGCTTTCCACCCGGATGTTGATGCCCGCAACCGAATAACCAGAATCAGTAACCTTAGTACCCATTTCGGAGAGAACCTTCTTGGCGGCTGTCGCAACAATTGGGGAAGGTGCCACGAAAAGGATCGATTCCACGCTGAATCCCTCCTACTCAAAAGTTATATGGACTTGGTTTTCCTTGTTTCGAGTCGCTTTAACCTTTAATCCGCTTCGAAGAATAACGCCGTGTTTTTGTTCGAGCGTCACGGCGGCGCTCAATTCATCCAGTGATAAAGTGACAACAGGTCTTATATTGATCGTGGATCGGGCCGATTCCAATGCTTGTTGCAGTTTTTTCAATTCTTTTTGACTAAACTTGTTAGCTACATTAAACTCGTCATCAGATAAAGAGTTTTCCGTGACGTATTGCTTGTGTAAATTATTTCTTTTGCGTTCAGTATCGGCGATCTTTTTTTCCAAAGCATCGATTTCATCCGTTATTTTATTCTTTTTGTCTCCAATTATGTAGGTACCATTATTCTTGGTTGATAGCTCTAATACCTTCTGCCAAACGTTATCTTCGAATTCATTAGCTTTTATTGGTCGATTAACGCATCGATCATTGGCATAAAACTGGTATCGATTTTTCGCGCAGACGTAGTATCTGTAACCTTCTTCAGTTGTTCGGATGGTCATAGACATATTGCAATAGCCGCATTTAAGGATTCCGGATAGAAGATAGTCTTGTTGTAATTTTCTTTTTGGAGCGTGGAAATTGTCTTCGCGAAGTTTTTTTGCAATCAGCCATGTTTCTTTGGTGATGATCTTGGGGATCGTAACAGCTATCTGCTCTTCTTTTGGCCTTATTACTTCGTGCGACTGGTGTTGATTGTATCTTTTGCTTTGAGTGACGAACTGCCAGAGAGTGCCACAATATCGTTCATTCGCTATAATACGGTAGATATGATTAGGGATGAAAGGTTTCCCTTGGCGATTATAAATTCCTTCTGCATTTAATTTACTTACAATATCCAGTGTGGTGTGTCTTGAGAGGTACAGTTCGTACATTTTTTTGACACCAATGGCTTCAGCTTCGTTAATAATATATGTACTATTTTGTGCATCCCAGTCGTAACCGTAAGGAGTCACTGAGTTCAATACTTTGCCCTTTTTGACTTTTCCGCGTTTTCCTTCCATCGTTCTCGTAAAAATAATGTCCCTTTCCAGTTCTGCTATGCTTGCCTTCAAGTTTGAAACAAATTTGCCCATAGGGTGAGACCTGTCGTCATCGCCAGTCACATAATGCCGTGCAATATCATATTTATCTAATTCTGCTTGTAGGGCTAAGGCTTGTTCAGTATTGCGACTCAAGCGGTCTGGGTCTTTCATTATCACAACTTTAACGATACCCTTGTGGATATCTGTCATAAGTCTGTTTAGCTCGGGGCGGTCGCGGAAACTTCCTGATTGCCCTTCATCACGATAGATTTGGAAAGGGGCGTTATACCCTTTTGTTTCGGCTAATTTCTGGCACTCTAAATTTTGCTCATCAAGACTGTATCCATGTTTTGCTTGCTCATCAGTCGATACGCGGAGATAAATGGCTATCATTTCGGATTTCCTCTACTATTTCTTTGTGAAGGGGAGTACTTTTGCTAACGTGCTATCACCTGTCACTGGAATATCACCGGACACATAATATAGCTTGACATTATATTGATCTAATTCCTGCTGGAAAGTTGAATGAAATACAGCGTCACGGCTCAGACGGTCCGGAGAGCTGATGATGACAATTTTTATAATACCTTTTTGAATATTCATCATTAATTTGGTTAGACCGTGACGGTCGATTAGACTGCTCGACTGACCTTCGTCGGTGTAGATTTCGATGCGGTGTCTAAGGTTATTCTTTTTGACTAATCCCTGGCATTTTTCAATTTGATCCTCAAGACTAGAACATGTACCTGAAACTCTTAATAGATGGCTATCATTTTGAATTTACCTCCTCTATATTTCTATTCGGAACAAAGGGTTTAATTTTGATTTCTAACAGCCATGTATTTCCGTATGTGTTATCTAAAAAGTACGCCAGCAAATCGGAGGTCTCTTTATTTTCTTCCAGTAGAATTTTCATGAATGTAACTCGATCCTTATCTGTGAACTCTCTACCCAATATTTCTCGGAAGCGAAGTTCGAAAAATTTTTCTATTTCAATACCTGTTTGATTATCGCGACACCTTAAAGAATTATGGAGTATGGAAGAGCCATACCAATATTCACTGGTTAGGTCGGCGTCATTTTGGGCTACTGTCAATCGCTCCGTCTTCATTTTTCTGAACTGAGCATGGTTTAATCGGTGCCCTCCAAGTGATGTAGGTATTGGTTCGAGAGAATCTGGATCGAAACCTATTCGAATGGCGTCGGCTTTAACGCGTGGGAATAATTTCTTGCTCCCAGACAACTTATGGGCTTCTTCGAGCGATAGTCCAAGTCTTTTGGATATGCCGATGAGTGTCCCGATGCGTAATTCCATTGGACCTTCGGTTTTCATTATTTTTGCCAATTGTGGATGGCTCACGTTAGTTACTGCTGCAAAGTCACGAATGGACATATTCAGCCTGGATTTTTCCTTTAATAATAGTTGTGCTAAAGCATTCATTTTCACTCACCCTTGTAACAATGGATTATACAATAATAATACAGATTATAAAACGATCTCGCAAGCGGAAATAGCCAATTTTCAATAAAGACTTATTGTTTATTTTAAATATTCTTGTGTCTGAAATTACTTGTAGAATAATTTACTTGTGTGGTGGGAATTAATGGGTTTTACAATGTATTTTAAAGTGTGCTATAATACGTAGTGCGGGCTGTTGCCATTGAACACATGTCCCTTTACCCAACTCGGACTCGCCGATCCAATGGTTTCATCGATGTTCTGTATAGTGGATGCAATCGAAGTAAGCCGAAGAGATAACCGAATATTAATAGGAGGAGTGCTTTTGAAGGCTGAGTACATCTTTGTCATCTGTGATGAAGCTGTGGTTCACGCTAAGTGTGAACAGGTCATCGAACTGATGACCGAGTTGATAGCAGACCAAACCAAAAATGCAGAGTCGCACCTAGCGGCATAACCACCGAACATAACGAGCAGGGATTGCGTTTTACAGCCGTTCTTGCTCTAATATTATAGAAAATACCTGACTCGCATGTATTGAACTGTTGGACGACTACCCCGGAGTGGATCGGAAGTATAGTGTGGGTTAACGGGCTATTACTAGGTTCGTTATCTGGATGTGCTTGGCACAATCTTGGCATGTTGTGGCTTCAGGGCTGCAAGATTTCACCAGTTTCCGGCAATGATGTGGAATAGGGTTTATGATGATGGGAATCTTGGTGTGTCAGCTTGAGCTTCTAAATAATATTTTTATATTTCTGCTATTTTTGATAAGTGGCAGATGATCTATAAAGCAGCATTCTAATAAAAATAACCTGTAGTACCTAAGAACTAAATGTTTCTGCTGAATGATCAGAGAGAAGAATCTGATTTCGATTATGACAATAAAGAAACAAGGATAAACAGGGGATTTACCCAAGCCGGCCTTGTTTCTTTATCACAAAAGTAGTTCTGTACTGGAGTGCCTCTTTTCTCAGTACTCTTATCTGAGGTTGTGATCATCGTTAATATGCTTGAGGCAGTTTAACTTGTCGAATTGGTAGGCTAGTGCAGAACTGGCAACCATGAAATATGAGTCATCAATACCAAGGAAATATTACTCGACAAAAATTCTTTAGGATTGGCTAATCCCTTGTCGGGATAGAAGCTTTCATTAAAAATGTCCCGAGCTAAATACAATAGTCGACGTTTAGTGGAACCCAAAGAGGGGGTTACCTCTTTAAAAATCAAATCCCACTTGATGTCATACGGTCCAACATAACGTGTCCAGTCTGATAGATCGATAGCTGATAGGATGTATAACGCTGTCATAAAGTCTTTGTCGTCTTTTTTGCTGACGATACTCGCTAGGTTTGAAAAATGGTACGATGGCCCTCAGAAACAAAAATAGTGTAGATTCCGTCATTGGATTTCCTCCGTTGATTTCTTTTGCACTTTTTATCCGCTTTCTCAGGAATTCGTCTAAATCGTTCATTCCAATACGATATTCGCGGCCCAAATTTACGGCAGTCAAAAGGTCGTTCCTGATCCAGCGCTGCACGGCGTGCTTTGGCACTCGCAAAAGTTCGCTTATGGTGTCAGTTAAATAGTAGCTTCCCACGCAATTATCACCCCGCTATATGCCCCTTATCATATACTGAAAGGTTCTGATGGATCAATATAGGTACTAAAGATGCGTTTGGGGTATAAGTATTAAGCCGGAATCAAAAGAAGGGTTGGGCAATTGGTCACTGTTCTTTTTAGGGATCCACTGAATTTCACATCCCAAAACCTCGGCAACTTCTAATGCTTCGTTATAACGAAGCGTTCCCCTAGTTAGCTTGTTGCTGAAATTTTGCAAAGTATCAGTACGTTTGTATTTTTCATTTAATAAGTGAACAACGTCGGACATCGATTTACCGGATCTCAGTATTGCGACCTTGATATCTTCCCGGACGCCCATATAAAAATCACTCCTGCTATATATTAGTGAATATTAATATTCCCATTAGTATAACAATATTCCTTTTAGAATATCGGAAATTTGACAATAATAAACCAATGGGTATATAATTAAACTGTAAAGGATATGGGGCGTCTTGCCTACCCTTTGCAAATAAATACTGGAGGTGATGCGACATCTACGATGACAACGAGGAAGATTTCTCAGTGGAAATTTTCGAGATATGGGACATTTCGCCCTTTAACAATTAAACGGATAGCGATGATTAACAGGAGGGTTCGTGGAGCAGCCAAAAGATACACCGCCGCCATAGTCCGTCTAACAAAGTGAAAAAACTTTCCTAATGAAGAGTCTGTACACTGGCGGCATGCTAAAGCATGCCGCTCCTTTTATAAAGAAGATTATTATTGACTTAACGTGAAAACTAGCTATGCCAAAAAGTAGACTTTCATGGCACTAAATAAAAGGAGAAATATTGCTCAAATTCGTGTGCCAAAAGGCTAAATATCAAATTGGCATATGTGACAGCAAATCATAGGCTTATTGCACATCTTATAAAAACTCTAAGGAGGGGTATGACATCCAATTTGGATATATTCGAATTAGCTCGAAGGACCAAAACGAAGGGCGACAGTACGACAAGATGAAGGCCTTAGGGATAGAAGACCGATTTCTTTTTATCGATAAACAAAGCGGCAAGGATTTTAACCGCCCTGAGTACCAGACTATGCGGCGTATGCTGAGAAAAGGTGATCTTGTCTTTATAGATTCTTTAGACCGCCTCGGCAGAACATACGAAGGCGTCATACAAGAATGGCGTCATATCACACGGGATATTGAAGCGGACATCGTAGTTTTAGACAATGAGGCCCTTTTTGACAGCAGGAAGTTTCGCGAGATGGGCGACATAGGGAGACTAATGGAAGACCAGTTTTTATCCTTACTAGCCTATATTGGGGCAGAGGAGCGCCTCAGAATTCTTCAACGCCAGCGAGAGGGAATTCAACGCTCTTTGGCTTTGGGGTTGCCATATGGTCGGAGGAAGGTTGGTTTGACCGACAGGCAGAAGGAAATTATTCACTCCTGGCAAGATGGTAAGTTTACAGCAGTTGCAGCTGCCCGTGAAGCCGGACTTAGTCGCCGGACATTTTATCGAAAGGCAAAAGAACTGGCTGAAAGTTGAGCAAAATCTGCATCAATTTTTCTCAATTAAAACAATAGAAAACGGCGTCCAATTTTGCGCTTTGAAGCAAGGTGAAAAGAAAAGAAGGCCAATTACCTCAATGTTTTCTCATGCTCGGCCGCCGCCTACGTCGGCGGCCTCCCCATCTGGTTTATTTAAGAAGAAATTGGCATTCGTCGCCGGGTAATCCTTATATTTGCCCATATTTGGCCTTGTGAGTTTTTTCTTGAGTATCAAATAAGATTGTGACTTATTAGATACAGAATACTCCTGATTTCTAATTTCTCCTCGGTTTTACGCAATATAGTCCATATATATCCCTTTTTAAAACTCAATCAAAAAAAAGAAATTCGCGTTCGGAAAAAAACAAATCAGTCTTTCCCTTTTTATGAGCGTTAACTATACGGCAAAACAAATAGCATCAATATCATGACGACTGTAATCCTTGCTTTTATTTTGATGTTGTTTTGACGCAATAACGAAGCAGAAGTCAGATGAAGGTTAACAGTTGATACCTGAGGATGCGCGATAGGACCCCCCCGGGGCGGCCCCCGCCCCACGGGGGGGCCGACACGGCTTTGTTTTTTAAAAAAAAAAATTATTCTATTTATAAATTATTTTAA
>JARLHX010000253.1 GCA_031292035.1 Negativicutes bacterium
ATCCGGGCGAACATGCCAGGCAACAATATTTTCTGCGGGTTTTCAAAAACCGCTTTCATGGTTAGGGTACCGGTATCCTGGGATAACCCCCGGTCAACCTGTTCAATCCGCCCAGTGAGCGGATATTGCGAGCCGTCGCTGAGCACTAATTTCAATTGGCTGCCCCACCCGGAAGGGTCAGCGCCGCGGCCCAGTTGAGCCAGGCGCAGATATTCGTTTTCGCTCATGCTGAACTGGATGAATACCGGATCAACCGAGGATATGGTAGCCATCACTGTTGTGCCGGCGGTGACATAGTTGCCGACACTCAGGTCGTTGACGTCGATGCGCCCGCTGAAGGGAGCCAAAACCAATGTGTCTTGGAGGTCATTGGCCGCAGCCTGGACTCTCGCCTGGTTGGCATCCACCAGGGCAGCGTTCTGCCGTTCGACCGATAGGGCGGTGTCTGTTACCTGCTGGGCGATGGCCTGCTGGTTAGCCAGCTTTTGGTACCGGAGGGTGTCAAGATGGGAATTGCTCAGTGTGGCCTGTGACTGGGCCAGCTGGGCCTGAGCAGCCAGCAGGGCTGATTCATACTGGCGGCGGTCGATCTGAAAGAGCGGCTGCCCTTCGGTCACGGTGGCGCCTCCAGTCACCATTTTGGCCATAATGTTGCCTGAAACTCGGGCCCGGATTTGCACTTCGTTTTTAGCGATGACCTGGCCGACAAATTCATAGGTAACCGGCGTATCCCGCTGGATCACCTGCATGGTTTTCACTTCCACGGCTGCAGGTGCCGGGGCTGCCTGTTTACTGCAGCCGGCTGATAGAAGGATCAAACAAATGGCAACCAAACTCCAGTAGATTTTTTTCTTCCGGATTAATGCTAATGAATATGTACCGCTGCCTTCCCGGTCTTTAATGTTCATTCTGTTGCACCTCAATATCATATATTTTTAGTGTGAAGGCCTAATATTCCCGTTTCCTTGGCACCTATCAGTAGGGATGCCAAAGGAAAGAACTTCTTACCATCGCTACTCCCGACGCTAGATTGCCGTTTTCCCGATGAGTTTCCACAAATTATCCATTATCTGTTGCCTGATGTTTGGTGAGTTGGCACAGATCCCTGAACAACGTTGGCCTTGGAGTATCGAAAAAATAATTGCTGCGATAATGTCGGTATCCAGGTCATTGCGAATTTCTCCGCTGTCTTCGGCCAGTTTAAGCCTTTGCTCGATGGCGCAACAGACAGCAATTCGGCTGCGATCAAGTCTGTTTTGTATTTCAGGATAATTATCAATTGTTTCTAGAAATAGTCTGGCGAAATTGGCGCGAAGATCACCCTTAATGCCCAGTGTGTCATCAATATAGTGCTCCACCTGCTGCTCAACCAGAATGGCACTCAGATAATCCTTAAAGTTTTTTGAATCCCTGGATAATTGGTTGTGTTTTTCTTCAAGCCGGTCAAACAAATGTTGCGTTGCTACCCATAACAATTCTTCCTTGCTGGAGAAGTAATGGTATATCCCACCCTTGGTTACCCCGACTTCATTCGCAACATCGATAAGAGACACGTACTTATATCCCCGTAACACAAAGAGGCGAAGAGCGGCAATGATAATATTACCTTTGGTCATGATGCGACTACTCCTCTCTGCAATATAAGTGTCGTCACATACCTACCGGACGGTATGTTATCATTATTGCCTATCTGATTTTCCTTGTCAATAGCTTTTAGGGGTTTTCTGACTGGCTGGTCAGTGGGTCGTAGCCTAGCGATTATGCCGGATGATCGACGAATAGGCAATCTTGCGATTATTTTGTCATATAACAAAAGAAATTAGATTGTATTTTGGAGAATGAGCAGGAATAATGGCCAAAATTGTCAAAGCATGTAAAATCATAGCAAATAATTGTTGGCCTGATTTTCGATGGCTGTGGGCGTCGTTGGGCAGTGCGCTTTAATGTGTGGTAACTATTTTAAAGAGCATCATATCGTTTGGGGAAAAGCGTAAAATTTCAAGTGCAAGAGGGGAAAAGTGTGAAGACTACAATACTGCTAAACCGGGCCGAGCCCGGCATGTTATTGTTTTGTCCGATTGTCAACGAAATGGGCAAGGTCATTTTGGCTGAAGGGACGGTCCTCACCGAAATAATGATCGCACGGCTGCAGACGATGGGTGTGTCGTCGGTCGAAATTCAGTTGAATCCGGACCAAGAGTCCGATACTGATAAAGAACGGTTTGATAATTGTTATCACGAGACCTTGGCCCGTATCGCCGACTTTTTTGAGACGATACGGTATTTTAAGGAAGTGCCACTGAACCAGATGCAAGAACTGGTTGATAAGTCGCTTGATCCGATGCTTGAGATACCGGGAATGGTCCACTATCTGAGCAATGTACAACAGGCTGACGACTATACTTTTCATCACTCGCTGAGTGTCGCTGCCATTGCCGGAATCCTTGGCAAGTGGTCGGGTCAGCGGGGCGAGAAGCTGAAAAATATCATCCTGGCTGGACTGCTGCATGACATCGGGAAGCTGAACATTTCGACTGCCATCCTCAATAAACCCAGCCGGTTAACGGCGGACGAACAAGATATGATGCGGCGGCACTCTACGGAAGGGTATCGCATGTTGGCTGCGGCGCCTAATGTCAGTCAGGATGTATTGCTGGGAGTGCTACAGCACCATGAGCGCAGAGATGGCAGCGGCTATCCGATGGGGCGCGGGGAAGACAGGATTCATTATTTTGCGAAGATCATCGCAATTGCCGATATCTATACGGCGATGACGGCAACCAGGGTATATCGCGATAAACAAACTCCATTTGATGTGGTGCGGGAAATTAACCGCGATATGTATTTGAAACTGGACCCGGAGTTGTGCCTGGTCTTTCTCAATAATATTCGCGATTCGTTGGTAGGCAATGTTGTGATGCTAAATGACGGCAGGAAGGCGAGAGTGATCAGCGCCGGTTCTTTTTCTTCTGAGGCGCCGGTTGTTATTACCGAGGATGATGTGACCATTGACTTGGACGGCGACCTGGATCTCCGAATTGTGGATTGCTTCAGCGTTGTGGACTAGTCGTTTTATTGAAATAATAAGCCGTTAGGAGAACGATCATGCTTACTGGAAATAAAGCGGCGGAGGGCGCCTGTGTTGTCCCAAGTGATCAGATAGCCTTGGTTCAGGGGCTGATCGACGCCATTCCGACCCCGATATACTTTCGCGATGCCGATCGGACTTGTCTGTGGTGCAACAAGGCGTTTGAGAAGCTGATCGGCATGAGCAAGGAGGATATTGTCGGCCGAGAAGTGGACGCCATTCTATTTGCCGATGATCTGGAAGCGACGGCGATGCTGGATGAGGTGCTGGTTTCGCTTGGCGGGGAGCAAAATTTTGAGACAATCATTCGCAGTGCTGCCGGCAACGCTTACTCGGTCACTGTGTTTCGGACGTTGTATCACGATGCGGTGAGCGGCGTACAGGGCATTGTAGTTGGGGTTGTCGATGTAACTTACCGCCGGCAGGTTGAAAAGTCAGTCAATCGGGCGCTGGCAATTTTGAACGGGGTGCTGGAATCGGCGCACGACGGTTTTATTGCTATCCAGAGAGTTAACAATGAGCTGGTTGTGGTGGCTAGTAACAACACGATAAACCAGATGTTCGGCCTGGCCGAGGGACTGGGGCAAGATATGGCGGATTTAGAGAGGATGGCGGACAGTGTGCTTGAGCCGCCTGACTACTGGGCAAGGTTCTTGCGTCAGGCGACGGACGGTGAGACACTGCTTCATGAGGAGATAGGGCTTCGCGGCGGACAGATTTTTGAGGTGTACAGTCAGCCGTTTTACCATGGCATCGAAGTGGCCGGACGGGTATGGAACTATCGCGATATTACCGAAGAGCGCGCAATCCAGGCCCGGCTAAAGGAGAGCAATGACCGAAATCAAGCCCTGTGGTATCAATCGTCAGACTGTATCTTTCTTTTCGATCCCGAGGGGCTTCGATTGCTGGAGGCTAATGGAAAATGTCTAGAAAAGCTAGGCTATTCGGCGGATGATTTTTTGGAAAAGAAAATAACCGATATCATGGACAGTGATCCGGAGATGGTGGAAAACGACGTCCATGAGGTCGTGAGCGCCGGCAGCCGCTTTCTTGGTCCGCGCCAGCTCAGAAGATTCAACGGCACCTTGCTGCACGCAGAGGTTGCGACATCGGTGATCATTTATCAAAACACCAAAGCGATTTTGGTAAACGCCCGCGATATTTCCGAACGGGTGCGGCTGGAAGACCAGATTTTGGCGGATGTGCATCTGGCAGCAAAGGTTCAGCGGCAGTTTCTGCCGATCAATTTGGAAAATGAATGGGCCAGGGTGGAGGGTATCTATACTCCGCATTATTCTATTAGCGGTGACATCTATTCATTCCTTTGGGATCAAGATAAGCTGACATTGTCCGGTTTTTTGCTGGATGTGTCTGGTCACGGGATCGCCACATCGCTGCTGAACGCGGTGTTGTTGCCGTTGGCCAAAGAGGCTATGGAGCGAAAGGAGCCTTTGCACGAACGGGTTTCCTGGCTCAACAATCAGTCGCTGGTCTGGTTTGGCGATGGCTCTTTCGCAGTAGGCATTTTTTTTGAAATCGACTTTACCTGTGGTGTAATGACATATGTGTCAGCCGGAATCGGTTTTTTTCTGTTGGCAGAGCAAAAGAGTGTAAAGCTGGTGAAGGCCCCTGGTTTCATGCTGGGGATTTGGCCCCAGGCGGACTATGAGACAGAGTGTGTTTCCGTAAAGCTCGGCGACGCAGTTTTCTTTGTTACGGATGGAATTTCAGACCTTTTGCTTGCCGGCAAGCTTGACGCCTTTCCCAAAGAAGGTTTTATGCGGCAGGTGTCTTTTTTGCACGAGCTGGCCTGTGACAAGGCGCGCCAGGATGATGCGTCAGGCATCTGTATCCAAATCGGCAAGGTGGTGAGCTAAGCGGTGGGATGGATGAAGATGGTGATACCAGCAGAGCGGTGTTGGCTCCAAGTGGTGGATGCAACGCTCGATGCGGCGTTCCAGTCCCTCGGGGTAAAATCGCAGCAGAGGCTGGGGTTTGCCGCCCGAGAAGCTTTGATTAACGCTATGCGGGTAGCAGAGGAGCTTGATGGCGAAGGGGTGGCGGAGATTGAAATACAGCTGACCACCGGAGGCGGTTGGACCGAGCTAAGGGTTATCGACCCGGGGCAGGGTTTGCCGGAAGGGTGGCAGCAAAAGCTCGAGGCTCAAGAGGTGAAAGATTCTGTCGTCAGCCTTTCGGGGCGAGGACTGATGTTTATAAAGGAGTTTGTCGATGAACTGAGTTCGGTGCGCGATGCGGAAGGTCGCCATATCTTGATTATGAGGAAAAGGGAAGGAGACGGTAAATGATGGGTAGCAGCGAACAAAAGGATGCAGCCGAGAAAGTAGCCGAACAGGTAACCGTCCTGCAGGCGGTTTCAGGAGAGTATATGGTGCTGGCTCTCAGCGGAAAGATGGTATATGAAAACGCCGATCTCTTTGCCAAGGCGTTGGAAGCCAAAATTCAGAAAAAGGGTTGCTATATTTTTGATGTGGACAAGTTGGCGCGGCTGGACAGTACGGGTTTTGGAGTGCTGGTCATCATGGCTAAGAAAATTTCTTCGCTGGAAGGGCAGGTCGGATTTGTGGTCAGCAACGAGTTTCTCAAGGAATTGTTCGATATCGCAAAATTTGACTACATCTTTCCGATTGCCGCCAGTCATGAGGTGGTCTGGCAGATAATTAAAGACGGCTTTCGCCCCCGGATTTCGTTAACGCAGTATTAGTCGAAACTGGTATCTCAAACAGAAAGGGAGAGCGATTGTGCAAATCCTTAAATCATCACTGACGCTTTTGATATCCTTAGTTATTGTTGTCAGTTTGCTGCTTGTAGCTGCAATGAGTTACGTAAATCAGAGAGACATTATCCTGGGTAATGAAGACCAACTTTTTCGGTCGATCGAGACTAACTTTAATCAAAGCGTCGGGACTTATCTGGTTCAGGCCCAGTCCAACGCCGCTGCCATCGTTTTCAATCCGGAGGTGGCCAGGCTATTTTCCGAAAGAGATAGGGACGGGTTGCTGCGTTTGACCGCGCCGGTCTATCAACAGCTGCGGACACAGGGGATTGTCCAGATGCAGTTCCATTTGGCGCCGGCGACTTCCTTTCTGCGGGTCAACGCACCTGCTCAGTTTGGGGATGATTTGTCCTCCTTCCGTCATACCGTTGTTCAGGCCAACCAGTCGCAAAAACCTGTCATAGGCATCGAGGAAGGCGTGACTGGGTGGGGGTTCCGTGCGGTTTTACCGGTTATGTATCAGAATGTTGTTGTCGGTAGCTTTGAAACCGGCATGAATTTTGATGTTCAGTTCTTAGAAAAGGAACTGAAACAAAAACAGCCGGGAGAATACGGGGTATATGCGCTGAATGCTGACGGCTCCGATAAATTGCTGGCAGCTACCATCAAGGAAGATGTTGTTGCTGTACCGCCGGATACGATTAAAAAAGCGGTGTCATCGGCGACGATGATTGCTGGATACAGCGGGGATGGCACCAAGGCTTATGTCATCATTCCGGTCAAAGATTACTCCGGGAAGGTCAAGGCCTATGTCAAGGCGGTGCTTGATCGGACCGAAACGCTTGGAAAATTAAAGCGCAATATGATGAGTACGGCGGGGCTGCTGCTGGTAATACTGTTGGCATCTGTGGGAGTAATTTTGTTGGTTATGAATAGGCAGTTGATCAGGCCGGTGCAACAGATGATGGAAAAAATGGAACTGGTGGCGGCGGGTGATTTGCGGACACGCTTTGATACCTCACAAAAAGGTGATATCGGGCGCTTGTCGACGGCTATTAACAAGACGGTGTCCCAATTAAGGCAGCTGATCGGAACGATCGGTAGCTCGGCAGACAAGGTATCCAGCCATTCCGGTTCTTTGGCGGAAGCTGCGGAACAGACAGGGGCAACTGCCGGACAGGTGGCGGCAACTATTGCCCATATTGCCGAGGGGGCAGCAGAACAGATCGGCCAAGCTGAGCAGATCCGTAAAAAAATAGAGGAGACCAAAGAGCAGGTCCACTCCGGACTGGAAGAAGCGGGGTCGACATTAGAGGCGGCCAGTCGGACCTCGCGAGTGGCGACCGAAGGGATAAAATCGCTGCAACAGGCGATCGAGCAGCTTGGCAATGTACGTACGACTGTCAGATTTGCCACCGAATCGATTCATAATCTGGGGCGGCGTTCGGATGAAATTGGCAGCATCGTCGATGTCATAACCGGGATTGCCGGGCAGACAAATTTGCTGGCACTAAATGCAGCTATCGAAGCGGCCCGTGCCGGTGAGCACGGCCGGGGCTTTGGCGTGGTTGCGGAAGAGGTGCGGAAGCTGGCGGAAGGATCGGCAGAAGCGGCGACCAAGATTGGCAAACTCATCCGCGATATTCAGGCTGAGACATCGGTAACCGTACGCACGATGGAGAGCAATCTGGAACAGGTTGATGTTCAGGTGGGTGCCATTGAGTCGGGCGGGGCGTCGATGGGCGAGGTGACCAGAGCCATCGAGGTGACTGAAGAGAATGTCGGCAGCCTGCGCAACCGTTTGCAGACGCTGGATGCTCATTCGGACAGTGTGCAGGACGCTGTCGGCGGAATGACCCGGGTGGTGCAGGAAACGGCGGCGGCGGCGGAAGAAGTGGCGGCTTCAGCACAGGAACAATCAGCGGCCACTGAGGAGATGGCGGCTCTGAGCAAGACAGTAGCCGAAATTGCCGAAGATCTGAAAAAAATGATCAATCAATTTCGCGTATAATGGCCAATCTCAGACGGCGATCTGAGTATCCGCGAAAATATAATGTGTCTTTGTCGCCAATTCAGGGCGTTGCCTTACGGCAATATAGAAGTTGTGGAGCATATAACATAGACAGGCCGAATTATCCAACTCAGATCGTAGTTTTTCTTTTGTGCAGCGATGCCTGCTGTAAAAAAAGCCAGCCTTTGTGAGTGTTGCTCATAGGGCTGGCTTTCCCTCATTTTCCGTATTGTCGGGCCGGTGAAAAAATAGCCGATCATTAATAGCGCCATTGGACAGATGACTAAGAAGCAACTTTTAGAACGAATAATTGTTTTAAAAGTAGTCGCAAAAACTTAAAAAAAGTTCTAATTATTACAGGAAGCCTGACAAAAGCGGCTATCTTTAGTGGTATGAAAGTTGCATTAGTTATTAGTGCAGTTTTGCGGTCGGCGAAATGTTGACCGCTCCAGGCGAATAAATACAGGGGAGGAACAAGAATGGCCAGGATACATCAAGAAAAATGCACCGGGTGCAAAAATTGCCTCATCTACTGTCCGGATGGCGCTATTTCCTATAGGGATGGGAAATGTGTCGTCGATGAGGCTGTCTGTACGGAATGTTATGTTTGTCTCAGGAACACGATTTGCCCAGAAGGGGCGTTCGAAGCCACCGAATTGACCACTTATATCAAACAATATCAGCATGTGATCAGTGACCCTGCCGAAAGCCACGGGATCAAAAAAGGGGTGTCAGGACGCGGGGCGGAGGAAGTTAAAACAATCGATGTAACAGGTCGTGTTAAGCGGGGGCAAATCAGTATTTCCATTGACATGGGCCGCCCGGGGCTGGGCGTATATCTCAGGGATGTGGAAAAAGTCGCCATGGCATTGGTTGAATCTGGGGTGGAGATACCTCCTGGTGAAAAGTCTCCCTTGGGGTCTTTGATGCCGGACCGGACGACAGGGAAGTTGATTCCTGAATATCTGGACTATCATTTTCACTCCCTGATCATGGAGGGGACCTTCAACTATAGTCAATTGCCTGACGTCATGAAAGGCCTACAAGCGGTGGAAGACAAGATTGAAACTGTATTTACCGTAGGACTGGTCATGCATGTTGATAAAAATTGCTACAATCCGGTGCTTGACTGCTTGGATGGTCTTGGTATCCCCAAGCCGCATCGCGGCAAGGTAAATGTTGGTCTGGGCCGGCCGTTGGCGGCAGAATAGATAAGGGAGGGAATAAGCAATGACACATACACTACTTCGCACCGGGGACATTGAATCGCAAAAAGAAGAGTTCTGCTGGCTGGTGTATCAGACCAAAGGAGTTAATGATGCCGGCTTTGTCGATAAGGCGCTTGACTATATTGCCATTATCGAAGCGGTGGGCGGCGATAACTGGGGAGATACGAAAACCGGCTCTGTCTATCAGGTTGGTTCCGAGGTCGTCAAAGACGGACTCAAAGACAATTCGCGCATTCGCGGCGTTTTTTCCAGCCGGGATAAGGCGGTGGAGTTCCTAGAGGAGGTTGTGGCGAAAGAATTAGGATTGTCGGTCCTGATCGCCGGAGTTTTACCGGAGGTTGCCGAAATTTGCGCTGAAGTCGGCATTGTGCCTCATTCGGCAAATTTTTCTCTTGGTGTATGGGGGCGCAAGGATAAGCTTCCTACCGAGAAAACTCTCTCCATCACAACCATGTGCGGTCATCACACCCTTCCCACAAAATTCGTGGAATCGGTTCAGGAAGAGGTCGCCGCAGGCAAAGTCACCCCGGAGGAAGGGGCGAAAAAGCTGGCCGCCTTTTGCTACTGCGGTGTCTTTAATCCTGTCCGCTGCGCTGATATTCTCTCAAAATAAGCGGTGGTGGCAAAGATGCTATTAGGGAGGGGTATGTATGGCGATGTCTGAGACGAGAGAAACCGCGACTGTCACTGGACTGAAACCCAGCGGTATCAGGAAATTATGCTGGTTGGCTGCTGCTGCTGGCCTGGCCGCTTTGACGTTGATCATTGCGCCGCAAACGGGGCTACCACTGATCGGACAGCGGTTATTGGGGATCCTTGTTTTTACAGTGGTCGTGTGGGCCACCGAAGCGGTTCCCTACCCGGTGTCCGCATTGCTGCTGATTGTATTGATGACAGTGGGCGGCACTGATGAAAAGATCGCGCTGAGGCAGGCGTTCAATAATTCTTTGACCGGTTTTGCCGGCAGTGTCCCCATCGCTGTTATCGCCGGGACGGCTTTTGCCGGTGTCGCGCATACCACAGGGCTGACGCGGCGTCTCATCTGCACCATCATGAAGGCGGTTGCAGGAGCGAAAGAGACTGCGAAGGCAGAGCGGGTTCTTGCGGCGATGTTTCTTGCCGAGATCCCGCTGGCGTTCATGGTTCCGACGGCAAATGGCAGAACTGGTCTATACATTTCTTTAGCTGAAGGGCTAAAGAGCACTTTTAAATTCTCTTCTTCTGATGAAGGCGGGAAGGTCAACCCATTCCAAAAAGCGGTCTATATCGCATGTGGTGTCATTCCTTCGGTCATGGGGGCGGCCTTTTTGACGGCGGGAGAGTCGACGATGCTGGCCGGGCGGCTGATTGAGGAAGGAACCAAGGTACCTCAATATTGGGCGAACACAGCCATGTATCTTTTCCTACCGACTATTTTTATGCTGGGCATCGCATGGTATATCTTGAAGCGGACTTTCCCTTCCACTGTCGATAATATTCCTGTAGGATTTATTGATGAACAACTGCGAGAACTGGGGCCGCTGACGAAAAACGAAAAATATGTGATTGCTGTCCTGGCAGGAGCCATCCTGCTTTGGGCGACCGACCGGTTTCACCATATTCCGGCCGAGTGTATTCTGGTTTTGGCGTCGGTTACGCTGTTCATTCCCGGGTTCGGAGCGGGAAACTGGAAACGGGACAGCAAATTTATCGCCTGGGGAGCGGCAATGGTTATCGCAGTGTCAACGAGTTTTGCCATTTTGTTGTCCAAACACGGTGTGATCAAACTGGTTGCCGGCTGGATCGGGAGTGCGGGGGTTGAAAGTTTTGCCGGGCTATCGATTATCATGGCATTTGCGATGGTATTCATGCGGCTCGGAGTGGCCTCGATCGGTGGCGCTGCCGCCCTCTTTATTCCGCTGGCTGTTGCCATTGGTCAGAATGCCGGATTTCCTGTCAACAAGGTGGTTGCCTTTGCCTGGCTGACCTATGTGTACTGTCGGGCCGGCTATCTGTTGCCGCAACAAACCGCCCAGCTGATTACCTGTTATGAATATAATTACTTCAGCCGGGGCGATCTGCTCCGGGTGGGGGTGCCGTTAACGCTGGGCACACTGGTAGTTTATGGATTGTGGGCGATGTTTGTCATTCCGCTTTTGGTCTGATTGGCATTGCGCCCGAAGTGGAGGAGCAGACACGTGCTGCTCCTTTTTTATTGTAGTTTACTCGCCGTAGGGTAGGCCGGATCATGCGGTTATACGCTGATAAGCAGGCAGGTGTTTCACCTCCCAAAGTCAAATAGGGAAAATGATATGGCTAGGGGTGGGACGAAAATGAGAAAAACGCTGTGTTTTATCGGCCAGGGTGAAATTGTGTGTCAGACCATCTTGGGTCAGATGAAAAAATTCTTCGAAGATTATGTTGATATTGTCACCTGGTGTATTGATAGCGACACCCTTCCGCCTTTTGCCGACTGTGACTTGTATGTTGCCTCTTATATTTCGGCTTATCATCATGCCAAAATGCATCTGTCTGGCGACAGAAAAATACTCTCTGCCGAGCGAATTATTAACCCTGGTAATTTTGACAGGCTGCTTGACTTGGAAGCCGGCACCAAGGTGGTCGTTGTCGGCAATTCCAGAGACAGGGCTGAATTTGTGGTGCATTCGATCAGTGCGTTTGGGATTGATCATTTAGAGATGAAGGTACATTATCCCGGCAATCAGGCTGAGATTCCTGAAACAATCAAAATAGCGGTCATTGCCGGGCAAAACCGATTGATTCCAGACTGGGTTACCGAGGTCATCGACCTTGGAGTCAAAGATATTGCCCTTACGACTTATGTGGAGATCATCCAAAACCTAGGTATTCCTCCCGCCGTACTAAACGAAATTGCCAGCTACTATATGCAGGCGATATTTGATACTACATTAAAGCTGCATGATGTCGCCCGGATAAACAGCGAGTTAAAGAAAAGCATGGAGATCGTCTTTCAAAATGTGGACGATCCGATTATCGCCGTTAATTTGCAGGGGGAAATTCAGATTGTTAATCCTGCCAGTGAGCGGTTATTTGACGTTGCTACCGGATTGGCGGGGGTTCCGGTGGGGAAAATCATTCCTGATCTCGATTTCCGGAGCTGCTTGGAGAAGGGGGAAAGCATTAATAACGAATTTTGCCGCATTGGGAATCAGTATTATTTGGTTGCGGCAAACCCCATAGAAAGCCAGGCAGGGGCAATTTTAGGTGCGGTCATCACGATAAAGCCTGTCAGCAAAGTACAGGAGATGGAGAACAAAGTAAGACGGGAACTGAAACCGAAAGGCAATATCGCCCGCTATACCTTTAGCCAGATCATCGGTGATTCAACAGAATTGAAAAAGGCGGTTGCGTTAGCGAAACGTTTTGCGAAAACAGACCTGACCGTCCTATTGGAAGGCGAGAGCGGGGTCGGAAAAGAATTATTTGCCCAGTCCATGCACAATGCTTCCGGACGATTTTCCAGTCCGTTTGTTGCCCTCAATTTTGCGGCATTGCCGGAACCATTGGCGGAAAGCGAACTGTTTGGTTATGAGGAAGGAGCCTTTACCGGAGCAAGAAAAGGCGGCAAAAATGGTCTTTTTGAAGAGGCCCATACCGGTACGCTTTTTCTGGATGAAATCGGTGACGCTTCGCTTGAGCTTCAGGCCAGGCTGCTACGGGTATTGGAGGAGAAAGAGGTGCGCCGGATCGGCGGACGAAATGTCACCCCGGTTGATGTCAGGGTCATCGCCGCCACCAATAAGAACATTGCCGATTTGGTAAAAGAGGGAAGATTCAGGACCGATCTTTTTTTCCGGCTGTGTGTCCTCCCGGTCTATATCCCGCCGCTGCGAAACCGCGGCGATGATTTATTTTTACTGGTCCAGAGTTTTGCCCGCAGCATTTACCAGAGAACCCTGGTGCTGAGCCCGGCATTAAAAGAGTTGCTGGCCGCTTACGAATGGCCTGGCAACATCAGGGAAGTACAGAATGTAGTCAAATATATCTGTAATTTGGTTGACGCAGAGTCGGTTGTGAGCCCGGATGATTTGCCGCGATACCTGGTAGCCGGTCTTGCCGAGCCGGCTGGTATTGAGCAAAAAGAGCAAGACGAGTATCAGTTTGCAAGGCAGATTGAAAGAAAAGGCCTGGTGCCACTGGTGATAGCGGTGTTGACAGAATTGCAGAAGGCTTTGATTCATAACAAGAATGCCGGTGGGGGAACGATCGCCCTGGCATTGGCGGACAAGGGGCTGCAAGTTCCCACCTATAAAATCAGAAACTGTTTGAAGATGCTCAGTCAGGAAGGTTTCTTGGATACTGGGGTCACGAAGCAGGGATCGAAGATAAATGCGCAGGGACAAGACCTTCTGCGTCAACTGACAGGCAAAAGTAAAAATGTTTGAGTCGCTGGTCGATGGCTGCGGCGATCAATTCTTTCGCGACGCGTAAGACAGAGGAATAGCAAGCCCAGGCAATATTGTTGTTGCCTGGGCTTTTATTTGTCGTATTGCCTCAACGTGGTTCTGTTTCTGCACAATAGTTGGCGATTGCCCCCTGCTTTTACCAAACATTCGCTTTATCAGGATGGCCATAATAGTGTAAGGACGGGTTGGGCGTCAGGAAGGTCTTTGCCATATGCGCAATTGCGGCGATCATTATCAGATGGATGCCCAGCAGAGACCTTGTGTCCGGTCAAGCGATCAATGACTAGCAATGAGTCTGGGTATAAAATGGAGGGATAGACATGGATAAAGCGCCAAGTCCCGCAGTGGGACCTCTTAGCGAGGAAGAAATCCGCAGCATCGACGCCTATTGGCGTGCCGCCCTTTATCTTTGCGTGGGGATGATCTTTCTGAAAGACAATCCCCTTTTGAAAGAGCCTTTGCAGTTTGACCATGTCAAAAAGCGACTTTTAGGGCATTGGGGAACAGATCCCGGACAGGCCTTGGTCTGGGTTCACCTTAACCGGGTAATAAAAAAATATGATTTGAATATGCTTTTTATCTCCGGTCCGGGGCATGGCGCCCCGGCATCTCTAGCCAACGCCTATCTGGAAGGGACTTATTCCGAGATTTATCCGGATAAGAGCGAAGACCAGACCGGAATGCAGAGTTTCTTTAAGCAATTTTCATTCCCAGGCGGTATCGGCAGTCACTGTACACCGGAAACTCCCGGCTCCATTCATGAGGGCGGCGAATTGGGCTACAGTCTTTCCCACGCCTTTGGCGCGGCCTTCGACAATCCCGATTTGATTGTTGCCGCTGTGGTGGGGGATGGCGAGGCTGAGACCGGCCCCCTGGCTGCCTCATGGCATTCGAATAAATTTCTCAACCCGATCAGGGATGGGGCAGTATTGCCTATCTTGCATTTGAATGGTTATAAAATTGCGAATCCAACGGTACTGGCAAGGATTAGCCACAGGCAACTGGAGAGCCTCTTTATCGGGTATGGCTATAAGCCCTATTTTGTCGAAGGCTCTGATCCGGCAGCCGTGCACCAGATGATGGCCCAAACCTTGGAAAGGGTGATCGCTGAAATCAAGAGAATTCAGCTTGATGCACGTACCAATGGGTTTAGGCAATTGCCTGAGTGGCCGATGATTGTACTTCAGACCCCCAAAGGCTGGACCGGTCCCAGGGCGGTGGAAGGGCACAAGGTGGAGGGCTTCTGGCGGGCCCACCAGGTGCCGTTTGATGTTGGCAATAACCCCGACCACCTGAAACTGTTGGCAGATTGGCTGCAAAGTTACAAGCCCGGAGAATTGTTTGACGAAGATGGCAAACTGGTTAAGGGACTGAAGGAATTAGCCCCCACAGGGTCGCGCCGGTTGAGTGCAAACCCTGTTGCCAATGGCGGGATACTGCGCAAGCCGCTGAGCCTGCCGGATTTTCAAAAATATGCTGCACCAGTGACTGGGCCTGGTACCACCAAGGCCGAAAACACTCATGTCCTGGGGGTCTTCTTGCGGGACGTAATGGGCAGCAATATGACCAATTTTCGCATTTTCTGCCCGGACGAGACAGCATCCAACCGCCTTGCCGCCATATATGAAGCCACCGGCAAGACCTGGCTGGCGGAAACCAAGCCTGAAGATGCTGATGAGGGCGAATTGTCCCCTGATGGGCGAGTGATGGAGATTCTCAGTGAGCATACCTTGGAAGGCTGGTTGGAAGGTTATCTTTTGAGTGGACGCCATGGACTCCTTGCTTCCTATGAAGCCTTTATCCATGTCATTGATTCGATGTTCAACCAGCACGCCAAATGGCTGGCTAAATGCCGGGAGGTCTGCTGGCGGGTCCCCATTTCCTCGCTGAATATTCTTGTCACATCGACTGTCTGGCGTCAGGACCACAACGGATTCAGTCATCAGGACCCCGGATTTTTAGATGTGGTCACAAATAAAAGTCCTGATGTTACCCGCATTTACTTGCCTCCTGACGCCAATTGTCTGTTGTCGGTGGCTGATCATTGCTTGCGCAGTACCGATTATGTCAATGTTATTGTTGCCGATAAAAAGCCCCACCTCCAATACCTGAGTATGGACGAGGCTGTCCTGCACTGTACGAAGGGTATCGGTATTTGGGGGTGGGCCAGCACCGACCAGGGAAGCGAACCTGATGTAGTGATGGCCTGCGCCGGCGATGTCGCCAGTATGGAGGCGCTGGCGGCGACAGCGTTGCTGCGGGAGCATTTTTCGGGGCTAAAAATACGCTTTGTTAATGTTGTCGATCTGTTTAAGCTGATTCCCGAGAGTGAGCATCCCCATGGCTTGTCAGATACCGACTTTAACAGCTTGTTCACCACCGACAAGCCTGTTGTCTTTAACTTTCACGGGTATCCGTGGCTTATTCATAAACTGGCCTATCGCCGCAGCAATCAACAAAATATTCATGTGCGCGGTTACAAGGAGCAAGGCAATATTAACACACCACTGGAACTGGCCATGCTCAACCAAACCGACCGCTTTAATCTGGCGATTGATGTCATCGATCGGGTGCCGAAGCTCCAAGTCAGCGGAGCCCATGTCAAGGAGTGGTTGAAAAACCAGATCATCGCCAACACCAACTATGCCTATGAGTATGGTGTAGATACACCCGAGATCAGGGAATGGAAGTGGCCCTATGAACAGCAATAAAACCTGTATTTAGAGGCTGATGACAACCAGGGAAAAGACCATAAATTACAATAATGACATTGGCAAAGCCGGTATCTTCGCGGGATTGCCAATGTCATTGTTTTTGTATTGGTGGGATAAGGGCACAGCCAAATTTTGCCCCGATCCCTGTCCTATTTTTTCGTTGTGATGAATAAGCTATAGCACAACGAAGATGGGGGGAGAAAAATGAAAAAAATCATTAATGTTCCAGAAGAAGTGGTTGAAGAAATGCTCCAGGGAGCGGTGCTTGCCCATCCGCAATATCTTAAACGGGTGGAAGGGTTCAATGTTCTCGTGAGGGCGAACGGGCCTAAGGAAAAGGTGGCGCTGGTAAGTGGCGGGGGGAGCGGCCATGAGCCGTCGCACGGCGGCTTTATCGGGCGCGGTATGCTCGATGGGGCGGTGGCTGGAGCGGTCTTTACTTCTCCTACACCCGATCAGGTATTTGAAGCAATTAAGGCTGTCAATGGCGGCAAAGGCGTCCTGCTGATTATAAAGAATTATACCGGCGACTTGATGAATTTTGAAATGGCGAGCGAAATGGCCGAAGCAGAAGGGATAAAAGTCGCTAGGGTTGTCGTCGACGATGATGTGGCGGTAGAAAACAGTACCTGGACAATCGGGCGGCGCGGTATTGCCGGAACGGTATTTGTGCACAAGATTGCCGGTGCTAAGGCCGAAACCGGGGCCGATTTGGACGAGGTCAGGCAGGTCGCCGAAAAGGTTATTGCCAATGTTTGGTCGATGGGTATGGCGTTATCTCCTTGTATCGTTCCGGCTGCCGGGAAATCCAGTTTTAGTCTGGACGAGAACGAAGTGGAAATCGGCATGGGAATTCACGGCGAGCCAGGCACCCACCGGGAAGCGATCCGGCCGGCCGACGAGATCGCAGCCCATCTTCTGGATAAGATCTTGGCCCAAAAAGGAGTCGCGGCAGGCGACGAGGTTGCCGTGATGGTCAATGGTCTTGGCGGAACGCCGTTGATGGAACTTTATATCATTAACCGCAAGGTGGCGGAAATCCTCGCTGCAAAAGGAATCACAATGGCAAAAACCTATGTCGGAAACTATATGACGTCTTTGGAAATGGCCGGTTTTTCGATTTCGGTGCTCAAACTGGACAACGAACTTAAAGAGCTGCTTTTGGCATCGGCAGATACGCCGTCGTTTGTCCAATTCTGAATGGGGGTAGTATTTTGAGTAATACAGCAGTTGCGGCGGTGGAAGCCGTCGGTAGGGCAGTCGCCGAGAACAAGGAGTATTTAACTGAGCTTGACGCCGCGATCGGTGACGCCGACCACGGTATCAACATGGCCAGAGGATTTGATGCCGTCCTTCGAAAACTGCAAACCCTCGCTCCTGAAGCTGATCTTGGGACTGTGCTGAAAACAACGGCAATGACCCTCATTTCGACGGTGGGCGGGGCTTCCGGCCCGCTGTACGGCACGGCATTTTTGCGCGGCTCAGCTACGGTCCAAGGACAACAAAGCATGGATAGGGAGACCGCCGTCAACTTGTTTGCGGCTGCTATCAGCGGCATCAAAGAGCGTGGCAAGGCAGCCTGCGGCGAGAAGACGATGCTTGATGCGCTGGAACCGGCCTACGCGGCTTTTGCCGCAAATATTGCCGGACAGAAGTCGTTGGCGGAGTGTCTGGAGGCGGCGTGCTTGGCAGCGCAGCAGGGTGTCGAGTATACCAAAACAATTATCGCAGCCAAGGGGAGGGCCAGTTACCTTGGGGAGCGGAGCCTGGGGCATCAGGATCCCGGAGCCACTTCGTCGTACATCATGCTGAACGCGTTAGCCGATTATTGCCGGCAGCATAATTTGGAGGTTAGCTAAGTGGTTGGCATAGTGATTGTGACTCATAGCGCAAAAACGGCGGAGGGAATTTGCGAGACGGCGGCGCAGATGGCGAGGCCGGGACAAAGAATTCTTCCTGCAGGCGGTTGCGGCAATGGGGAGATTGGTACCGACGCTGTCAAGATTGCCGCCGCCATTGAAGCCGCTGATGACGGCAGCGGGGTTGTGGTTTTGGTTGATCTCGGCAGCGCGGTTCTCAGTACCGAGACGGCAATGGAATTGCTTGAAGAGGAGCTCAGGCCTCTTGTCAGGATTGCCGATGCCCCGGTGGTGGAGGGGGCGATCGCTGCCGTCGTCCAGGCGTCGCTGGGCGGAACGCTGGCCGAGGTGCTGGAGACGGCGGAAGGGGTCCGGGATTTGAGTAAAACGGCAAAAGGTCGTTAAGACCGCTCAATCAGCGGCGAATTTATTAAGGTGGGGAATGGAATAGGGATGATTGAAGCCAAACTGACAATTACCAACGATCAAGGCCTACATGCTCGCCCGGCCGCCCAGTTTGTGCAAACCGCCGCCGGGTTTAAAAGCAAGGTCCTGCTAACTGGAAACAACAAGACGGTGAATGGCAAAAGTATTTTATCGGTGCTGGGCCTCGGCTTGGTGCGTGGAACCGAGATCACCATTGCTATTGACGGTGAAGATGAAATCGATGGGCTGGCAACATTAAAGGCTTTGATTGAAGGCAATTTTGGCCAAAGGTAACTGGGATTGGGTGTGTGCTGATAAAGGGTAAGCCTGCAAAATTGCCGGGCTTACCCTTTGCGCGTTACAGCGGCTGTCGTCGGAGGTAGCAATGGTAAATTCTTGGCCGAAAGCAGGCTTTTTGCTGCAAGAAACGCAAAAATTAAAGGAGAGTCACGTATGTGCGTATAATACCTTTACGCAATTACCCCTTGTAATAAGCAGCGAAATGGGAAGAAAAATTGTCATTGGAGTGTTTTCGTGCGTAGTAGCAATGTTTTCATCGCCGAGGTCGCGTTATTATTTGTCGCGTTTTTTTGGGGAACCAACCCTGCTGCGATAAAAATAGGGTTATTGTTTATGCCTGTTATGGTATTCAACACGTTGCGGATACTGGTCGGACTTGTCGTGGCCTGGGTCGCCGTCCTGTGGACCAAGACCTATCGCCCGTTGGACAAAGAAGACCTGATGAAAATCGTGATGATCAGCGTTTTTGGCTTTAGCGCCTTTCAATACTTATTGGTGGTTGGGGCGCAATATACGGCAGCCGGCAATGTATCGCTGATTTTGGCGCTATTGCCGATTAGCGTAGCCCTGATCAACCGACTGTGGCACAACGAGAAAATAGCAGCGGTGAACGGTCTGGGAATCGGGGTATCTT
Organism: Negativicutes bacterium; assembly: GCA_031292035.1. Next base: position 19,426 of record JARLHX010000253.1, read on the forward strand.
TGGGCGGGGTGATCTTGATTATTGTCGGCTCTGGCAAGGAACTGAGCCTGGCGAGCGACCATTTGATCGGCACTTGCTATATTCTCTTGGCACAGGGGGTATTCGGTTATTACACCGTTTTTTCAAAAGGCCTGCTGCAAAAATATTCGACTTACTATATTACTGTGTGTGTGCTGACTGTCACGGTATTGCTGTTTCTGCCGTTTGTCATTGCCGACCTGCCGCATATCCGCTGGAGCGAAATACCCCTTTCCGCTTGGCTGAGCATGGCTTTTTCCGGCATTTTCCCGCTCTGTGTGGCTAATTTCCTGTGGATATGGGGTGCCGGACAACTCGGCAGTACAAAAGCGTCACTCTATAATAATATCGGCCCCGTCTTTGCGGTCATCGCCGGATATGTACTTTTGGGTGAGGGCTTTGGCATGCTCCAGTTTCTTGGTGCAGTCGTCATTTTTGTCGGCCTTTACTTTACCCGGCTAAAACCGAGCCTATCACGGTCAAATTAAGGGGGATCCCGGGCGAGGGCGGCGGACCCTTTTGCCGGTAACGGATTTTTTTTCCTTGGCATCGGGCCAACCATAGACCACGGGAAATTTTTGTGATAGTCTGTTTTATATATATTCACCTTGTCCCATAGATTATGGAAAGCTTGCAGAAGCGGAGGAGAGCGTCATGACGACAGTAGCACAGCAATTGATAAAATCACTCCAGGCCATTGGGGTAAAGTATGTGTTTGGTATTCCCGGCGGCCCGTCCATCCCTTATATGGAGGCGATGCGGAATAATGGGATAGAGTTTGTTTTGACGTCGAATGAGCAGAGTGCCGGGATGATGGCTGATGTTTGCGGGCGGTTGACAGGAGTGCCGGGGGTGTGCCATGCAACCTTCGGTCCGGGGGCGACCAACCTGGCTACCGGAATCGGCGGTGCTCTTTTGGATAGGTCTCCGCTGCTTGCTTTTACCACCGAGGTAAAAGATGCTGATGTCGGCCGAAGAGTCCAAATGAATATTGATCATCAGGCCCTTTATCAACCGATCACAAAATGGACGACGCGGCTGTCTAAAGACAATTTTAAAGAAACCATGACCAAGGCGTTTCGTGTCGCTACCGCCGAAATGCCGGGGCCGGTGCATATTGGGCTGCCCTCCAATATCGATGGCGACATTCTCGATTCCGGTAGCATGGTCGATACCATTGCCAAGGGGTCCATTCCTTTGCCTGATGCGTCGCTCTTGGAAGAGGCGGCAAAAATGATTCGGCAGGCGAAAAAGCCGATCTTGGCGATCGGCCTGACGGCTGCCCGCCTTGGACTGCATCCCGCCATCCGGGAATTTGTCAATAAAAACAATATTCCCGTGCTCTTGACCCTGATGGCGAAAGGTATTATCTCTGACAGTCACCCCTGCTATGCCGGCGTCATTTTCCATGCCCAGAGCGATCTTGTCTCCCCGGTGTACAGGCAGGCCGATCTGGTGATTGGGATCGGCTATGATTCCATCGAGTTTAATTACGAGTCATGGATGCCCAATGTGCCGCTACTTCATATCGACACCGAACCGGCGGATATTACCGCCGAATATAAAGATGTCTGCGCCGTAACCGGCGATTTGGCGGCGGCGCTGGCCTACCTCAATTCGTTGACCCTGCCGGCGTACAGTTGGGATTTGGAAGAAATAAAGCAAAACAAGGCGAAACTGTTTCAGGCGCTCAATCCCCGTACCGACGGATTCAACCCCTCTGAGCTGATTGCTGCTTTGCAGCAGGTCTTGCCGAAAGACGGGATCATAACCGGCGATGTGGGGGCCCATCTCCATTTGCTGGGACAGCTGTGGAAGATGGATGAGCCCAACCGCTTCATCATGACCAACGGCTGGTCGACAATGGGTTTTGGCATTCCCTCGGCCATTGGCGCCAAACTGTGCAGGCCGCAAAGCCAGGTGGTTTGTGTTACCGGCGACGGCGGATTCCTGATGAACTGCGGCGAGCTCATGACCGCGCGGCGGCTGGGCATCAATGTCGTGGTTGTCGTGCTCTGCGATCGAAATCTCAGTCTGATCGAAGTCAAACAGAACTGGAAAGCAGTTGTTCCCTATGGCACCGACTTATACAAAGGCGAGTACTTCGGAGCCGATCAATTCCTCGGGGTGCCGATATTCAAGGCCAATGACCCCGGCGAAATGAAGGCTGCGTTGCAAAAAGCCTTTTCAACACAGGGCCCGGCCATCGTCGAAGCCTATGTCGACGGGGCGGTGTACCAAAATATGATCACAAGGAGTTACAAATAAGATGAAAACAAAAAGACTGATATTATGCGGTTCGGGGAATGTGGGCCTGTCTTTTCTGAAACTGGTGGCCGAAAAGGGGGAAGACATCCGCAAAAAACACGGTCTGAATGTCGAAGTTGGCGGTGTGGTGGATATCGGGGGGGCGGCGATTGCCAAAGAGGGTTCTTTGCCGCTGGACGAGTTCTTGGCCTTTGTCAAAAATGGCGGAAAGCCGGAAAACTTCCCAGGCTATGGCTGTCCGGGGTTGTCTGGTGCTGAAGCCATCAAGACCAACGGGTTTGATCTTCTGATTGAAACAACCCCGACCAATTTGAAAAATGGTCAGCCGGCCTATGGTTTTATTACCGCTGCCATCGAAAAAGGTATGGATATCGTTTCTGCCAACAAAGGGCCTTTTGTTCTCTATTTCGATCAACTGAAAAAGCTGGCTGACGCCAATAAGAGCCGGTTATTTATCAGTGCAGCTGTCGGGGCGGCGCTGCCCACCCTGGATGTCGGCAAATTCAGCACCGTTGGGGCGAGTGTGACTTTAATCGAAGGCATTCTCAACGGGACAACCAACTTTATTTTGACCAAAATGTATGTGGAAAAAAGCTCGTATGCCGACGCCCTGAAAGAAGCGCAGGCCATGGGTATCGCCGAGACCGATCCCACCCTGGATGTCGAGGGGTATGACACTAGGAACAAAATCGTACTGGTTGCCAACACTCTGTTCAACACCGGTTTCGGGATCAACGACGTGCCGGTGAAAGGCATTACCCAGGTGACTTATGATGATATTGAAGGCGCGGTAAAGGAAGGCAAAGTTCTGAAGCTGGTGGCTACCGCCGCAATTAATGACGGCAAGGTAACGCTGGAGGTCGGTCCTAAGGCGATTGACAAAACCCATCCTCTGGCGGCGATCAACTACTCGGAAAAAGGCATTACCTATACCACCGACACTATGGGGCAGATTACCGTTCTGGGCGGGAAAAGCTCTCCGGTCGGCGCCGCTGCCGCCCTGCTCAAAGATGTCATCCATACCCACATCTTTTCGGCCTGATTGCCGGCCAAATTGCCTGGATGCGCAACCGAGGCGCAACACGTGATGCGTTTTGTGCAACAGATGGTAAACCTGCAGCATAAACTGCAGGTTTTTTTATTCATAAACCCTGCGCGCCAGGCCGTTGGCTGCTGGCATAATTCTTGCAATATTAAGAAAGAGATGAATGTCCCTATCTGGAGACAGCCCGGAAAATTTTTATGGGCTTTATGCCGCAAATCAAATCGAGAGGATGGATATCATGGAAAAAAGAGACTATTTTAAGGTGGATAAACCGTATCGCAGCAGCATTGTTGTTGCTAATCCGAATCGGGCCGGCCAAAGGGCCCATCTTCGGTCCCTCGGCCTGCTTGACGACGATTTTGTCAAACCGTTTATCGGTATCGCTAATTCGTGGAATGAGATGAACCCAGGTCATGTGCATTTGCGCCAGGTGGCGGAGGATGTAAAAAAAGGCATCCTGGAAGCGGGCGGTATTCCCTGGGAGTTTAACACCATCGCTATCTGCGACGGGATAACCCAGGGCCATATCGGCATGCGCTATGTACTGCCCAGCCGGGACTATATCGCCGACAGCATCGAGCTGACGGTCGAAGCCCAGCAGCTTGACGGCATGGTCTATATCGGTTCCTGCGACAAAATCGTGCCAGCTATGCTCATGGCCCTTGCCAGGCTGAATCTTCCGGGGGTTATGGTCACCGGCGGACCGATGATGCCCGGGTTTTTTAAAGGTAAATCGGTGGCCATCCCTGATATGCGCGAAGGGGTAGGCAAGTGGGTGGTCGGTGAGTACACCGATGAAGAAGTAAAAGAGCTGGAGTGCTGCGTTTGTCCCGGACCGGGATCCTGTGCCATGACCGGTACTGCCAACACGATGTCCTGTGTCGCCGAGATGCTGGGTGTGGCCCTCCCGGGCTGCGGCACCTCCCATGCCGTGGAGTCTAGCAAGAAACGGATCGCCAAGCAAAGCGGGCGTGAAGTGGTGCGCATGGTCAAAGAAAATATTAAGCCCAGTGATATTATTACTTACAATAGTTTTGAAAACGCGTTGAAGCTGACGGCTGCGCTTGGCGGCTCCAGCAATGCTTCCATCCATATCCCGGCTATCGCCAGTGAAATGGGTTTCAACATCACACTTGACGATGTCGAGAGAATCAGCTTGGTTACGCCGCATATCACCAATCTCAAGCCGGCCGGCCCGGATGCCTTTTGGGAGTTGCAACTGGCGGGCGGAATTCCGGCGGTGGTCAAGGAACTGCTGCCGATCTTACACGGGGCAGAAAAAAACGTCAATGGTCAAACCATCGCCGAGATCGCCGCTGCGGCCAAAAACAAAAATCCGGAGGTCATCCGTCCGCTGGATAATCCTGTTCACAAGCAGGGTAGCTATGCCGTACTGCGCGGCAACCTGGCTCCGCGCGGCTGTATCGTGAAGCAGACCGGGGTTGATCCGGCGATGATGGTGCATACAGGTCCGGCACGGGTGTTCGAATCGGAAGTCACCGCCGAAAAGGCGATTTACGCCGGACAGATCAAGCAAGGTGATGTGATCATTATTCGCTATGAAGGACCGAAAGGCGGACCAGGGATGCCTGAGATGCTGGTTGCCACCGCCGCACTGATGGGGGTGGGCCTTGGCAAGACGACCGCCATCGTCACCGACGGGCGCTTCTCCGGCGCCACCCGCGGCCCCTGCATCGGCCATGTCGCACCTGAGGCAGCTGCAGGCGGCCCTATCGCCTATATCAAAGAAGGCGATCAGATCAAAATCGATATCCCCAACCGGGTCATCGACCTCTTAATCAGCGAGGAAGAAATGGCCAAGCGGAAAGTGGAGATGCCGATCATGCGGCGAGAGATCAAAGGGCAGGTACTGAAACGTTATGTCAGCCTAGTCGGAGACGTATCTGAGGGGGCCACACTGACGAGGTACCGGGAAGACTAAAGGCCGTCAGGTTCCGCCGCTAATCGGGGCAAATAGATGGTAATGAAGTAAGTTGGCACAAGAAAGGCGACTGCCGTAGGCAGTCGCCTTTCTTGCTGGGTATGATCTATATAGACATAGGACTCAACCCGCTAATTTCAGATTTCTTTTACACCAGTTATTCGTTGAGGGCCTTTTGCAGATTGTGCAAGTTTTCGCGCATGATGCTTAGATAGTTCTTGCCTTGGCGCAGTTCTTCCTCAGTCAGGCTCTCGACCGGATTGAGAACCAGCAACTTGGCCCCGGTCTCCTTGGAAATGGTTTCGGCAAGTTTGGGACTGATGAGGGTTTCAAAGAAGATATATTTGACGGTGTATTCGCGACAGAATTTAACCACTTGCGCCATTCTTTCCGGGGTGGGTTCGCTGTCTGGCGTCAGACCCATGATGGCTACTTGGTGCAGCTGATAACGGCGGGCCAGATAGCCGAAAGCAGCATGGCTGGTGATAATGTCCCGTCGGGTGACGGCAGCCAGGCCTTTTTGGTATTCTTGGTCCAACTGAGCGAGGTCGCTATTATAATTGGCGGCGTTTTTCTGGTAATAATCCCTGTTTTGCGGGTCAACGGCCGCCAGGGCTGCGGCGATATTCGCCACCTCCTGTTGGGCATTTACCGGATCAAGCCACATATGTGAATCAGAATGCTCATGTTCTTTTGCCTGATCGTCTTTCTGACCGGGCTCGGCAGCGGCGTTATTCAGGTCTGGGAGCAGCGGGGCGATTCCCTTGCTCACGGCGATTGCCTGGGTGGTACCAAGAGCATCATTGGTCAATAACTTATCGATATTTTCAAAGCCTGCACCATGGTACAAAAAAAGCTTGGCTGAGCGGATCAGGAGAATCTCCTTGGCTGTGGGCTCCCAGTCATGCGGCTCGGCCCCGGCGGGAACAAGCAGGGTGACGTCGACTTTGTCGCCACCGACCTGGCGGGTAAATTCATAAACAGGATAGACCGAAGTCATTACTTTCAGCTTCCCGCCTGAACTGGCGGTATTGGTCCGGTTGCCGCAGCCAGCTGAGAATGTTGCAAGTAAAATCAGTAACAGGATAACCACAGAAGTGATTCGATTGAACCGCATGCTATCTGCCTCCATAAAATCAGAAAGTTACCATTGTTGCCGCCTGTTCGGGGCGGCAGGTGGCTGACAAGCCATAATCAGGTATCCATATTATACTTCATGGAAACTTTTATTAACACCCCAAAGCAGGTGACTCTTTCATCGATACCGAAGAAGATTCTCGGGAAACTAAGTCGCCAAGCGATGACGAACTATGGAGGAAGATTATGCAAAAGGCTAGGAACATTACCGTGAAAGTACTGATCGCGTGGGTGGTGCTGGCGGCTTGGACGCTAACCGGGGCAGTATTGATGACCCAGCAATCGCTGGCCTATTTGCCAGTCGGCCTGCGCGCCGCGGCAGCTGAGGGAGACACCGCGCAGGTCGTCACAACGTCCCAAGACCAGATGGGACTCAATCCTGCGTCAACTGGCGTTGATGACAAGGGCGATACCCTCAGGGCGGCTTCGATCAATGAAATCAACTGGTACCTATCAAAGATGGATGCTGCCGACGTTGCCTCCACCCTGAAACTGTTTCGGGTGATGCAGCTGATAAAAGCCGGCTATGTTGCCGATGTGGGGATGGATACCCTCTTGTCAGGGGCTGTAAAAGGGACCGTCAACGCGTTGGGCGACCCTCACTCCGTCTATTTGGATCCCAAGCTGTATAAGGAGCTGTCGATTGCGACCAAAGGATCTTACGGCGGCGTGGGAATGATTCTCGGCATCAAGGATAAATTGTTGACGGTGGTTGCTCCGATCGAGGGGACGGCAGCCGATAAAGCCGGCATTATGGGCGGAGATTGGATTCAAAAGATCAACGGCCGCGAGACCAAAGATATGGTGCTGGATGAGGCGGTAAATATGATCCGCGGGCCGGAAGGCAGTCAGATCACTCTGACCATCAGCCGACCGGGAGAAGAGGTCAAAGAATATCAATTGGTCCGCACGAACATTCAACTTAAGACCGTTTCCGGAAAAATGCTGGAAAATAATATTGGCTATATCCGGGTTACCATGTTCAATGAAAATACCGGCGACGACTTTGATAAGAAAGTACGGGAACTGGAAGGACAAGGCATGAAAGCGGTTATTCTGGACCTCAGAAATAACCCGGGCGGCTTGGTATCGGACGGGGTCAAAGTAGCCGAACATTTTGTTCCAAAGGGCCGGATTGTGTCGGTTGTGACGCGGGACGGTACTCGGGACACCTATTTTTCTCAACTGGAAGCGCCAAAATATCCGCTGGTAGTACTGGTTAACGGCGGCAGCGCCAGCGCTTCGGAAATCGTAGCCGGGGCGGTGCAGGACACCGCTGTGGGGACCCTTGTCGGTACGAAGACCTATGGCAAGGGATCGGTGCAGCGGGTGGCCCGCCTGGACAATGATTCGGCGGTCAAGCTCACGGTGGCCAAGTACTACACCCCGAAAGACCGGATGATTGACGGTGTGGGTCTTGAACCGGATATTGTAGTGGCAATGCCTGACCCCAAGGACAGTACTGATGATTTGCAGCTGAATAAGGCGATCGAAGTTCTCAACGAAAAATTATAGGCGGATAATAGAAGCGGACAGGCTCTGCGCAGACTCAAGCGCAGAACCTGTCCGTATTTTCAAGTGACTTATATATTGTCCGATAACCCCGCAAGGGTGTGCTAGGATCCGAAAAAAGCAGGAGGGAGGCCGCTATTTTGTTGTTTGGATTCATACTCCACTTTTGCCGGATCGGCAAAATGGGCCGCAAAGTAAGCGATGACAAATGCTTTAAACCCTTGGGCGGTTTTTGATAAATATCTGCTTTTTAAGAGGGACAGGCTTATGGTACGGCTGCATTCCGGCTCTTCGATGCGGAGAAAGACGGCAGCATTGCGGTATAGGGCAGAGGAAGACTTGGAAATAAATTTGACGCCGCACCCCGCCTGCAGGAGCTCATAAGCCAACGGCGGATCGCCTTCGAAGATGACTTTGGGGGTAAAGCCCGCCTGGCGGCAAATGTTGTTGACGATTTCCTGAAAACAATAGTTTTTGGTGAGAAAAATGAAGGAATCGTCCGCTAACTCGGTCAGCTTGACGCTGCCCCGGTCGGCGTAGCGGTGATTGGGCGGCACGCACAGCAGGATCGGGTCTTCCACCAGGGGAATGCACTCTATTTCCGGTCCTTCGACAGGCATCGAGGTGATGCAGAAGTCAATTTCACCGGCTTTCAAATGGTGTTGTATTTCATGCATTGCCGCTACGAACTGGCGAAATTTGGTCTCGGGGTGATCGAGCAAGAATTCTTTGAGCAGTCCCAGCAAAAAGCGAGAGTTGGTCACCGCCAGCGAAATATGATGATCGTTGCCGGTACTCAGTTCTTTGATCTTGCTTTTGGCATTATTCAGTTCCATAAATATTTGATTGACATGGTGGAGAAAAACTTTTCCGGAAGCGTTGAGCTCGATGTTGCGGCCTTCACGGTTAAACAGCGAACAGCCGAGTTCTTTTTCGATCCGGGAAATCAGGGTGCTCAGCGCCGGTTGGGCAATATGGAGCTCTTTGGCCGCCTGAGTCATATGTTCATATCGGGCCACTGTCTGAAAGTATTTCAGTTGCAGGAGATCCACGCCAAGCCCTCCTCGGCTGTAATCATAAGAGTATCAATATATATTGATTACTAATTATATATTGGACGACAGCTAAACTCAAGGGTATTATGGAGGCGACGGTCGCTCTCTGCGCACCCGTTCAAAACCAAGAAAGAACTCTTTGGCGGAATAACTGAAAATTCTGGCATCGAAGAGCGAAATCGACAATGGGGGGTTTATCAGTGAAAAATGGCAAAGCAGCGTTGCAAGGAATTCGCGTTCTGGATCTGACTCAGTTTTTGGCAGGTCCCTTTTGCACCATGATACTGGGGGATTTGGGAGCTGACATCATCAAAATTGAAAAACCGGGTACCGGGGACCCTGCCAGGGAGACGGCCATCAACATCAACGGCCAGAGTGTCTATTTTATGGGTCTGAACAACAGTAAACGCAGCATGATCATGGATTTGAAGAATCCTCGCTATCAGCAGCTGTTTTTGAAACTGGCGGCAAAGGCTGATATTGTGGTTGAAAATTTTGCCCCTGGTACGATGGAGAAACTGGGACTGACTTATGAAGATGTCAAAAAGGTTAACCCCAAAATCATTTATACCTCAGTGTCGGGATTTGGCCAAACCGGGCCTTACCACGAACGGGGCGCGCTGGATATGATCATCCAGGCTATGTCCGGTTTTATGAGCGTTACCGGCGAGAAGGGCGGGCGGCCCCTCAAAGCCGGGCCGTCGATCGCTGATATCATTTCCGGTCTTTATGCCGCCATCGGTACCCTGGCCGCCCTCCATCACCGCGATGCGACAGGCGAGGGGCAACAGGTGGATGTGGCTATGCTGGATTCGATGTTTAGCATTCTGGCAAATCCGGTGGGAAATTATCTTGCAACCGGAAAGGTTCCCAAACCGGCTGGTAACCGGCACCAGATATCGGCGCCTTTCCAGCCCTTTGAGACCACTGACGGCGAGATCATCATCGCCGCGTCGACCAACAGGGCATTTTTGGATGTCTGTGAAGCCTTGGGGCGGAACGATCTGGGACAGGATCCCCGTTACGCCAACCGCAAGGGCAGGATCGATAACGTGGACGAACTGGCTGATGAGATTACTAAAACAACTAAAACCAAAACGACGGCCGAACTGGCCCGTGATTGTGAAAATGCCAATGTGCCTTTTGCTACGGTGAATACCATTGATAAAATCGTTCAGGACCCCCAGATTGCGGCCCGTCAGATGCTGTTGAATATGGAGCATCCGGTGGCCGGCAATGTCAAAGTGATCGGTTCGCCACTAAAAATGAGCGAAACTCCGGCCCTCAAGCGCCGGGTCGCCCCGACCCTGGGGCAGCATACCCAGGAAGTGCTTGGTGAATGGCTGGGGATGAGCGAGGCGGACGTCAAGGCACTTGACGAGTAAAGCGGGAATTTCGGATGGTGGCATAGAAGCAAGGAGGGTCAAAAGTGGGCGAAAAGCTGGCTAAATTTTTAGCGGAAAAAAGCAAGATCGAACTGGGCGGCGGCGTCGAAAAGATTAAAAAGCAGCATGAGAGCGGCAAGCTGACAGCCAGAGAGCGGCTGGATCTGCTTTTTGATGACGACACATTTTCAGAATACGGCCTGTTCGTTAAACATCGTTGTCACAACTTTGGTATGGAAAAGGTAGATGTTCCCGCTGAGGCGATTGTGACCGGGTTCGGAAAAATTAATGGCCGCGGGGCTTTTGCCTATGCTCATGATTTCACCGTGATGGGCGGTGCCGCCGGCGAAATGCAGTGTAAGAAGATCGGGCGTATTCTCGAGGCGGCTCTAGAAGCGAAGGTTCCCTTTGTGGGATTAAATGACTCCGGCGGGGCGCGGATCCAGGAAGGCGTCCACAGCAGCTATGGCGACGTCTTTTATCATAATGTTCAGGCGTCGGGAGTCATTCCGCAGATTTCGGCCATTATGGGTCCCTGCGCCGGAGGGGCAACCTATTCGCCGGCCCTTACCGACTTTACGATTGCAGTGGATAAAGTCAGCCGCATGTTTATCACCGGTCCGGAAGTAATCAAAGCTGTGGTCGGCGAGGAAGTGACCCCGGAGCATTTGGGAGGGGCCATGACCCACAACTCCGTATCAGGCGTGGCTCATCTGCTGGCAGTCGACGACTATGATTGCATCAACCAGGTCAAGCGACTGCTTAGCTTTCTGCCGGACAACTGTTATGAAAAGCCGCCGCAGGTCGAGACAGGCGATGACCCCCGGCGCAGGGTGGAGGAGTTCAATGATTTTATTCCGGCCGACCCCAGGACTCCTTATGATGTAAAAGCGATGATCGCCCATCTGGTCGATAATGGCGACTTTTTCGAAACTCAGCCCTATTATGCGCCGAATATTGTAATCGGCTTTGCCCGGATGAACGGCGTTTCGGTGGGGATTGTGGCCAATCAGCCGCTTTATATGGCTGGCTGCCTCGACATCAACGCCTCCGACAAGGCGGCGCGCTTTATCCGGACCTGCGACGCCTACAACGTGCCGCTGATTTCGCTTGTCGATGTTCCGGGATATCTCCCCGGTTCGCAGCAGGAACACGGCGGTATCATCCGGCACGGCGCTAAAATGCTTTACGCCTGGGCCGAAGCGACGGTGCCTAAGATCACCGTGGCAACTGGCAAGGTTTACGGCGGCGCGGTCAACGCCATGTGTTCCCGCGAGATGCGGGCTGACCTGATTTTAGCCTGGCCGACAGCCAATCGGGCTGTCATGGGTGCCGAAGGCGGAGTCAATATCATTTTTCGCAAGGAAATTAAGGCTGCCGAAGATCCGGAAGCAACCAGGAAAAAGCTGATCCAGTGGTATGAGGAGGAAATCCTGACTCCTTATCCGGCTGCCGGCAATGGGAAATTTGACGAGATCATCGAGCCGGCCTTGACAAGGCAGAAGATTATCGCCTGTCTGGAAATTATGAAGAACAAGCAATCCAATCGTATTCCGCGGCGGCACGGCAATATACCCCTGTAAAAATGAGCCAGGTAGGTCCGAATATAAAAGTGGAGGAGTGTTCTTATGTGTCCAGGAAATAGCGAAGAACTGCGATCCAGAGGAATGGACAGCTCGGTTGATGACATTGTTGCTGATTTGCTGCAGGGTGCGATCGAGATGCATGTGCACGGCTCCCCGGATATCGTCACCCGCAAAGCCAGCGATATTGGCATTTTGCGGGGGGCCAAGGCGGCGGGGATGGCCGGGGTTATGCTGAAAAGTCATGTGATGCCAACCACAGCTAGGGCGATATTGGCCCAGGAGGCGGTGGAGGGTGTGCAGGCCTTCGGCGGAATTGTGTTGAATCAACCGATGGGCGGGCTTAATCCTCTCGCGGTGGAGACTGAACTGGCTATGGGGGCAAAGGCTGTTTGGCTTCCTACCCAGTCGGCGGTCAATGATATCAAATTTCACAATCGCGTATCGCTTGGCACCGTGCCGCTGTTTGATGATAACGGTAAATTTTTGCCGGCACTACATGAGATCATGGAACTGGTTGCCCAAAAGGACGTCGTTTTGGGTACAGGCCATATTTCGTCGCAAGAGAGTGAAAAGATTGTGGCGCTGGCCAAGGAAAAAGGAGTCAAGAAAATCGTCATAACCCATCCTGAGGCTCCGCGGATTGCCATGCCTCCCCAGGTGCAAAAAGAGTTGGCCCGGCAGGGGGCAATTTTCGAGTGGGTAGGTTTTAATATGACTACCCTGACCGGCGGTAGAGGGAAAGTGCCGCCAGAGGTATACGCCAGCTATATCATGGGGATTGGGGCGGAATCTTGTATCATGGCGACAGATTTCGGTCAGGCCAACAATGATGAGCCGGCTGTCGGCCTTGGCAACTTTATCAGAGTCATGCTGGAGCACGGCGTGTCTCCGGCGGAGATCAGGATGATGGTCCAGACTAACCCGCGAAAAATGCTGGGCCTGTCCTAAAAATGCATAGAAAATGAATAGGCCGGATATTGCAGCACCAGCCATACCAGCAGATACAACATAATTTCAGCAGTAGGATGTCACCCTAGTTATGCCTGTCCGTCTTCATTTATCGTCGTCGAATCGTCTGATAGGAGCAAGCGTAGAAGAAAAGGCGAGAGAGGAATTAATGATGATACTGTCTGCAGGTCATATTGTAGGAATTGTAGTCACCCTTGCCCTGCTTACCGGGGTAGGGGTATATGCCGGACGCAAGGTGAAATCGGCAGCAGATTTTTCCACCAGCGGCCGCAAGGCCGGCTGGGGAGTGGTGGCCGGTACCATCATGGGGACACTGATCGGCGGTTCGTCGACCATCGGCACCGCCCAGTTGGCGTTTGAATTCGGATTTTCCGCCTGGTGGTTTACGCTGGGGGCGGGAATCGCGCTGGTTATCCTGGCACTGGGGATGGTTCGTCCCTGGTACGAAAGCTCGGCTGAGACCATCCCGCAGTTTCTGGTCAAAACTTATGGCAGCGGTGTCGGCCCCATCTCAACGGTGTTTACCACCGTCGGCATTCTGATCAACACTGTCGGCAATGTTTTGTCTTTCGTAGCGGTGATGGTTGCGATGTTTCATATTGGGCCGGAAGTAGCTCTGGTCTTGGGAGTTTTCTTTGTCTTATCCTACGTCATTTTTGGCGGCGTATGGGGCGCGGGGCTGACCGGCATTCTGAAAGTCGGCTTGCTATACATCACTATGATTGCCTGCGGCCTTATGGCCTACATTTTTATGGATGGAGTCGCCGGTATGACAGCCGCCTTTCCGGCCTTTCCCTGGTTTTCGCTGTTTGGGCGCGGTGTGGCCAAAGACGCGGCAGCCGGTTTTTCCCTACTAGTCGGTTTGGTTTCTACCCAAATTTTTTTCCAGGCCATTATATCTGGGGCGAGTGTCGGCGCCTCCCGTAAAGGTGCTTTGGTTTCGGCGTTCATCACTCCTACGGTGGGTCTGGGCGGCATTATGGTGGGATTGTTCATGCGGGCTCATTTTCCCGGCACACCATCGAGCGAAGTTCTGCCGGTATTTATTCTCAATTATCTGCCGCCGGTACTGGCTGGGGTGGCCCTGGCGACCCTGTTGATCACGCCGATCGCCAGTTGGGCGGGGCAGACCCTTGGCATATCGACAATGTTTACCCGCGATATTTACCAAAAATTTTTCCGGCCACTGGCGACAGGAAAAGAGCGCCTGTTGGTCCAACGAGTATTGATTGTCGTTATTTGTGTGGCACCGGCGCTGGTTGCCAACGGCAATTTTGGTTCACTTATTTTGGGCTGGGGATTTTTGTCGATGGGATTGCGGGGCTGTACTGTCATGTTCCCTCTGATCGGGGCCATGTTCTTCCCGCGGTTCGTCACTCCGGCCGCCGGAGTTGCCGCTACTTTGCTTGGCCCGCTGGCCAATTTTATGTGGTACCTGGCATATCCTAAAGGCATGGATCCGCTCTATCCGGGATTGGCGGTCAGTCTGGGCACTTTGATTCTGGTCAGTCTGATTACCAAACGCAAGACTCAGGAACCGTCAATTGCCGATAAATAAAACGACAAAGGCAACAAGGGAGGAACAAAATGCCCGGAGTCAAACAAGGTAAGAAAAAATACTGGGGTTTTACATCGACTCAGCTCGCCGGATTGGCAGCAGCTGTCTCGATCTGGCTTATTATGCACTATATTGTCCCTGTCCCCAAAGAATTGTCGCAGCCGGCCTGGTCGGCGATCGCCGTCATGCTGATGATGCTGGCCATCTGGCTGACTGACGCCTTGTCAGCCGGTACATCGGGTTTTTTGGTGGTGGTCTTGTTGGTGCTCACCAAAGCGGGGGCTTGGGGCAAAGCAACTTCGCCATCCGACCTGATCGGCAACGCCTTGAGCGGTTTCGCTCAGGCTGAGACATGGCTGATTGCGGCAGCTTTTCTGCTGGGGATCGCGCTGGTGGAGTCCGGCCTTGGTCGCCGCATAACCTATGGCATCATGTCCATGGAGTTTATCGGTAAATCCTTTTCCCGGATTATTCTCGGCTTCAGTCTTGCCTCCGGCGTTCTCGGGCCATTTGTGCCCTCTTCTACAGCAAAGACCGGGATCTTTATCCCGCTGGCCCAGGGGGTACTTAATACCCTGGGAATCAAGCCGTATGCCGAAACCGGCAAACACAGCAATAACGCTTCGGCGCTGATTATTAATACCGCCTGGATGGGCAATACCGCGGCGACGGCTTTTGCCACCGGGTCGGCAGGGGTGGTGAGCGGACTCGGCATTCTGTCGTCGGTGAGCAAGGTGTCGGTGCCGTGGATCGAATACGCCTATGCAATGTTTTTGCCGTCGCTGGTTCTCGTTTTTGGAGCTTGGTATTTGGTGATCAAAATGTTTCCGCCGGAAATCAGCGAGGTGCCGGGTGGCGTAGTGGAAGCGAAAAAACGCTACCAGGAACTTGGCCCGGTAACAACAACCGAAAAGCGGGTCTGCGCTATTTTTGCCCTTACCCTGCTGCTTTGGATTTTTGAACGCCAGGTCGCACTGCACACTACTTTTACCGCCATGCTGGCCTGTTTTTGCCTGCTGGCTCCGGGGTTGGGGCTGGGAATGAAGGACAAGGATATCCTGAAGAAGATGAGCTGGGACGCCATCATTCTCTTTGGCGCCAGCATGTCGCTGGCCGGGGCGATCAGTAAAACCGGGGCGGCCGACTGGCTGGCCAAGGCGATATTCGGCGGAATCCAGATGCAAGGCTGGCCGCCGGTGATGATTGCCGGTTTCTTTGTGGTCTTTATGTTTATTACTCATCTGGGCTTTGCCAGCGGCACGGCTCACAAGATGACCTTTATGCCGATTATCCTGGCCTTTTGCGGACCGCTGGGCATCAACCCGGTGTGGATCGGTATTCCGTTGGTCGCGGCGTCGAGTAATGCCTTCATGCTTCATACCATTACGCCATCCAACGTCATTGCCTTCGGCACCGGTCATTTTCCCCTGAGCGATATGATCAAGTCGGGGGCGATCATGACGGTATTTGCCTCGATCGTGCTGACTTTATTCGCGGCCTACTGGTTTCCGCTGGTCGGTATCCCGGTCTACAAGTAAATAGCCGGCCATTCCCGTTACGGGTACTGTAAAAGCAGGGGCAAAATGGCCCCTGCTTTTTCGTGTGGCGGGTCTGGATTGACACTTTTTGTCGGCCATTGGTATAATAAATCGTTAAATGTATGTCTCGTATATTTTTGGGGATAAGGCCCGAAAGTTTCTACAGGCAACCGTAAATTGCCCGGCTACGAGTGAACGATACCGCAGGTTTCCCACCGCAAGAAAAGGGTTGGCAGAATGATGCCGGCTGTGGCTCGGGACCGAGTGGTACCGGTGTGCAAAACACCGCTCCGAGGGGATAAACCCTGGCGGGGTTCGCTCATTCTGAAGCGAATCTTTCTGCCGGGCTTTATTTTTGTCTTTTTGGAAGGAATTCTTATGATTTGAGCCGGAGAATGGGGGAGCTTTATGTATACATTAACCGAGCTGGTACAGCCGAATACCCTTGAAGAGGCTTATCGCGCCTTGATG
Organism: Negativicutes bacterium; assembly: GCA_031292035.1. The sequence continues at coordinate 35,910 of JARLHX010000253.1, forward strand.
GCAAAAGGCAACAACACCCTCCTCGGCGGCTGCGCTTTTTTGCGCCTGACCAGCAAAAAAGTCGGGACAGGTATCGATCTGTCAACACTTGCGCTAGACGATATAAAAGAGCAGGACGGATATATCGAAATCGGGGCGATGGCCAGCTTTCGGGCGGTGGAGACCAGCCCTGTTTTGCAGCAATATTTTACTGCGGTTCTCTCACAGGCGGTCGGTGGCGTTATAGGGGTCCAGTTTCGCCAGGTTGTCACCGTCGGGGCGACGGTCTTCGGGCGATACGGTTTTTCCGACCTGATCACGCCGCTGCTGGTCTTGGATACCGAGGTGGAGTTATACAAGCAGGGGCGGATGACGCTTGCAGCTTTCTTGGACAGTCCCCGGAAGAAGGATATTTTGACAAAGGTATGGATCAAGCAAGATCAAAGTAGGGCTGTGTACCGGAGTTTGCGCAATTCGGCCGGCGATTTCCCTATTCTCAATGTGGCTGTCGCGAGGCTGGCTGAACGGTGGCGGATCGCCGTGGGCGCCCGGCCCCTCCGGGCCAAACTCGCTACGAAGGCAGCGGCCTTGTTGTCGCAGGGCGCGCTAAACACCGCAGCCATCGCGCAGGCAGCTACACTGGCGGCGGAGGAGCTGTCGTTCGGTACCAACGCCAGGGGCTCGGCGGAGTATCGCCAGGCCCTGTGCCGGACACTGGTCAAACGGGCTGTGACGGAGGTGCTGGAGTGCAAATAGAAATCATCCTCAATCAGAAAAAGGTTGTCCTGACGGTCGGGGCGGAGGACTGTTTGGCTGATGCCCTCAGGGCTCATGGCAGCATGAGCATTCGTAAAGGCTGTAATACGGCCTGCTGCGGTCTTTGCACCGTCTGGATCGAGGGTAAGCCGGTGCTATCGTGCGTTGTTCCGGCTTTTCGGGCTGAAGGCAAACAGATTACTACCATCGAAGGAGTTCCGGCCGATGCCGAGGCCTTTGCCCGGGTGCTGGTGGCTGAAGGGGCTGAGCAATGCGGCTTTTGCAGTCCGGGATTCATTATGACGGTACTGGCCATGAAAAACGAACTGGAAAATCCGACAGAAGAGGATATCATTCATTATCTGACAGGCAATCTGTGCCGGTGTACCGGGTATATGGGTCAGCTGCGGGCAATCAAGAACTATCTGGGGGTAAAATAATGAGGATTGTTGGAACCGGAGTGCCCAAGCTTGACGGCATGATGATCGCGACAGGAAAGCCGGTATATACCGACGATTTGGCCCCGGCCCAAGCTTTGGTGATCAAGATTCTTCGCAGCCCCCATGCCTTTGCCCGCATCAAGTCGATCGACACGGCGAGGGCGGCGAAGCTCGATGGGGTGGAGTGCATTTTCACCTATAAGGATGTCCCCAAAACAAGATTTACGCTGGCCGGGCAGTCCTATCCCGAACCATCACCCTACGACCGGCTGATTCTGGATGAGATTGTCCGCTATGTGGGCGACGAAGTGGCCATTGTGGCCGCGATGGACGAGGCGACCGCAGTTCGGGCGATGAACCTGATTCAGGTAGAATATGATGTCTGGGAACCGGTGCTCGATTTTGAGACAGCGTCGGAGCATCCATCTACCGTCCATCCCGAGGACGATCTTCACTGCAATTATGATATCGGTATGCAGAAAGAACGAAATATTGTTTCATTGCAGAAGGTGGAAGCAGGCAAGGTCGAGGAGGAACTGGAAAAGTGCCCTGTCGTTGTGGAAGAAACCTGTTATACTCAGGCTCAGGCCCATGCCATGATGGAGACTTACCGGGCCTTTAGCTATCTTGACCACAACGCCAGGCTGGTGGTGGTGAGTTCCACCCAGATCCCCTTTCATGTCCGGCGGCAGCTGGCACTGGCCCTTGGCATCCCGGCAAGTAAGGTCAGGGTCATTAAACCGCGGATTGGCGGCGGGTTTGGCGGCAAGCAAACCGCGGCGGTGGAAATTTTCACGGCGCTGGTGACCTGGAAAACCGGCAAACCGGCTAAGATTGTGTATGATCGCCAAGAGACCTTTTGCTGTACGACAACCCGCCACGCCATGCGAATCAAGGTCAGGCTTGGTGCCGACAGGGACGGCTTCATCCGGGCCATCGACATTCAGGCCCTATCCGATACCGGGGCCTATGGTGAGCACGCCCCAACAGTGTGCGCGGTGACCGGCGCCAAGACCCTCCCCCTGTACAATAAGACGCGGGCCGTCCGCTTCACAGGCAAGGTAGTCTACACCAATAAAGTGCCGGCAGGAGCGCTGCGGGGCTATGGGGCGACCCAGGGGACCTTTGCTCTCGAAACAGCGGTCAACAAACTGGCCGAAAAGCTGGCGATGGACCCGGCGGAACTCCGGCTCAAGAATCTGATTCAGGCTGGCGAAACCTGCCTGACCCATGCCGACAGTTTGCTGGGAAGCTCTTGTCTGCCCAGATGCATCGAAATAGGCCGGGAACTGATCGGCTGGCAGGAAAAATACACGCCGCGCGCTGTGGGCAACAACAAAGTCCGCGCCGTTGGCATGGCGGTGACCATGCAGGGGTCGGGAATCGCCGGAGTCGATACTGCGTCAGCGGAAATCAGGCTGAATGATGACGGCAACTATACCCTGCTCATCGGTTCGACCGATATGGGGACAGGCAGCGACACCATTCTGGCCCAAATGGCGGCCGAAGTGCTGGCGACTTCCCTGGAAAACATCATCGTCCATGCTGCCGATACCGATATTTCGCCGTATGATCCGGGGTCATATGCGTCAAGCACCACCTATGTCACCGGTATGGCGGTGGTGCTGGCGGCCGAAGATCTGAAACGGCAGATTATTGAGGCTGGCGGGGCTGAACTTGCCGCGACGGCCGGTGAAGTAGAATTCGATGGGCAAGCGGTGCGGAAGGCCGCTGGCGATCAGGCCGTCAGTCTGAAAAAACTGGCCGAGCGAGCGGTAGTCGGGCCAGGCCGGCGGCAACTAGTCGGTAACGCCACATACGGCAGTCCCGAGTCGCCGCCCCCCTTTGTGGCCGGCTTTGCCGAGGTGGAAGTGGATACAGAAACCGGTAAGGTCGACCTGATCGAATATGTGGCGGTGGTGGACTGCGGCACGGTAATCAACCCCAAGCTGGCGCGCATTCAGACCGAAGGCGGTATAGCCCAGGGCATTGGCATGGCGCTGTACGAAGAGGTGCGTTTTGACGGGCAGGGGGGGCTGACGACCGATTCCTTTCTGCAGTATAAAATCCCCTGCCGCAAAGATGTTGGGAAGATCACAGTGGCGTTTGCGGAAAGTTTTGAACCGACGGGGCCTTTTGGGGCAAAATCGATTGGTGAAGTGGTCATCAACACTCCGGCACCGGCCATTGCCCATGCGGTCTATAATGCGACCGGCGTGAGGGTGACCCGGCTTCCCATCACCCCGGAGAAGGTATTTACAGGGATGCACAGCAGCCAGGCAAATACAGCAAAAAGTGGAGAGTGAACCGATGCAAGAAAAAAATAAGACCCACCTAGTTGATGAAATTCTGCCGAAGGGGCAGCTATTCGCCTATGGCCTGCAGCATGTTATGGCCATGTACGCTGGCTGTGTGGCTGTGCCGCTGATTATTGCCAATGCTATAGGCCTGCCGAAGGAGCAGCTAATTTACCTGATTAATGCCGACCTGTTCACTGTCGGGATCGCCACCATCATACAATCCCTGGGCCTGTTCAATATGGGGGTACGGCTGCCGGTTGTCCAAGGGGTGTCGTTTGCTGCAGTCATGCCTATGTTGTTGATTGGCAAAAATTTTGGCATTCAGGGCATATTCGGTTCGACCATCGTCGCCGGCGTGATCGCCTACCTGATCAGTCCTTATTTTAGCCGTTTGATCCGTTACTTCCCGCCTGTAGTCACTGGTACCATTATTACCATGATCGGCGTTTCGCTGCTGCCGGTCGGGGTGCGCTGGGCAGCCGGCGGAGTACCGACCGCGCCCACTTTCGCCAGCATGTCCAATATTCTGTTGGCTTTTGCGGTACTTGTACTGACTATTGTCTTTTATCGAGTCCTGCGCGGTTTCTGGAGCAATATCGCAGTACTGCTCGGGTTGCTTGTCGGCACCTTTTTGGCCCTGTGTCTGGGGATGACAAATTTCGCCCAGGTGTCCACCGCCGCATGGCTGGGCATTCCTACGCCCTTCGCCTTTGGTTTGCCGACCTTTGATTTATTGTCGATTATCACCCTGACTCTGGCAATGCTGGTCATTATGACTGAAACCACCGGCGACATCATCGCCGTTGGTGAAATCGTCGGCAAGCCGGTGACCCAGCCTGATTTGGTTCGGGGATTGCGGGCTGACGGGTTCGCCACCATGCTGGGCGGGATCATGAATACCTTCCCCTATTCGGCCTTCGCCCAGAATGTCGGCCTGGTAAGCCTGACTGGCGTCAAAAGCCGGTTTGTGGTGGTAACCGCCGGCGTGATCCTGATGGTTCTCGGACTATTTCCCAAGGCGGCGGCTATCGTGGCAGCCATTCCCAACCCGGTTCTGGGCGGTGCCGGCATCGCCATGTTTGGGATGGTGGCTGCCAGCGGCATCCGAGCGCTGAGCAAGGTCAATTTTGAGGGCAACAGCAACGCAATGATTGTGGCCATCAGCCTAGGTGTAGGTTTGATTCCCCTGGCGGTACCGACCTTTTATCACAACTTTCCCGGTTGGGCGCAGATGATCCTAAATAGCGGCATCACCATCGGCAGCCTGGTGGCAGTGGTGATGAATTTCTGTTTTAATGAAGTCGGCGCTCGGAAAGGAAAGTAGGCGCTAAACCATCGATTTTCTTTCATGGAAGCAGGGGATTTCCTCTTTGCGACGAAAAAAGTAATATTATGTCGTTTTGCGCAAGAAATAGGTTGGAGGAGCCGATTGATGAGTATAGCATCTGATGTCAAGCCTCAGGTTGTCATTGTCGGAGCGGGGTTTGGCGGTGTTCAGGCCGCCCAAGCATTGGTTAAGGCCGACGTCCAGATAACTATCATCGACAAACATAATTATCATTTATTCCCGCCGCTCTTATACCAGGTAGCTACCGCCGGACTGTCGGAAAAAGATATCGTCTGTCCGGTGCGGTCTATCTTCCGGGAACAGAAGAACGTAGAATTTTGTATGGATGAATTTGTCGATGTCGATTTCGCCAATAAACGGGCCATCACCAAATCGCGACAGGTCGCCTTTGACTATTTGCTGATCGCCACCGGCAGCACGAGTAATTTTTTCGGCCTGCAGACTCTGTCGGAGCATGCTTTTGCGATGAAATCGCTGAGTGAGGCGGTGTCCATCCGCAATCATATTATCCAGATGTTCGAACTGGCGGCATATGAACAAGATCAAGACAAGCGCCGGGCACTCCTCACATTTGTCGTTGTCGGCGGCGGTCCGACAGGCGTCGAATCGGCCGGGGCTTTGTCCGAACTGATTTACTTTGTTCTGACCAAGGAATATCACCATCTTAATTTTAAAGAAGTGCGGATCGTGCTAGTCGAAGCGTCAGACACGTTGTTGCCGGTCATGCCGCCTGATCTACAGGAGGCGACAATCAAAACCCTGAGCCAGAAGAAGGTTGAGGTTCGCCTGCTGGTCCAGGTCAGTGATTATGACGGCACTGCCCTCTCCCTCAAAGGTGGGGAAATTATCCCGACGAGGACCGTCATCTGGGCGGCGGGCGTCCGGGCCCACGACCAGCTGGACAAGTTGGGGGTGGAGCAGGACCGGGGACACCGGGTCATGGTTAACGACTACCTGCAGCTTTCTCGTGATCCGGCGGTTTTCGTCATAGGGGACGCAGCCCATTTCAAACAAGACGGCGTCCCGTTGCCGATGGTTGCGCCGGTGGCGGTCCAACAAGCTGTTGTTGCCGCTGACAATATTCTCAACTTAATTCATGAGCGGCCGCTACGGAAATTTGTTTATAAGCCGCTGGGCGATGTGGCCACCATCGGGCGCAACGCGGCGGTTGTTCATATTGGCCGCTTTAAGGCGAAGGGGTTTATTGCCTGGGTGATCTGGTCGGTCGTCCATATTATGCGCTTGGTGCGGTTCCGTAACCGAACGGTGGTTTTTATGAAATGGATGTGGGAATACCTGACCTATGACCGGATTGAGCATGCGATCAGCCGGGATGATGAATAAAAAAGACCTCGCGAATATTCGCGAGGTCTTTTATTTCAGGGGTAGGCCCGACTTGGTCTATTGTGCTTTTGGGCACAGGGGCTTGAGACCGAGGCCGGTTACGGTGGACAGATCGCTGGCCGCACCGCGCCCGGTGGTGGTCAGGTAGTTGCCGATCAGCATGCCGTTTACGCCAGACAAAAAGCCCAGCGGCACCAGTTCGCCGAGGCCGTGTTCGCGGCCGCCGGCATAGCGGATAATTTTGGTGGGAAGAATGAGGCGGAAAAGGGCGAAGGTTTGGAGGATTTCCATTGGCTTCAGCCGGGGTTGGCCTTCCAGGGCGGTGCCGGCCACCGGATTAAGGACGTTGACAGGAATGGAGTCGACATCCAGTTCTTTCAGGGCGAAAGCCAGTTCCATCCGTTGCCGCCAGGTCTCACCCATGCCGATAATGCCGCCTGAGCATACCTGGAGTCCTGCGGCCTTGATCCGCTTGATGGTCTGAATCCGGTCCTGGTAGGAGTGTGTGCTGCAGATGTTCGAGAAGAAGCTTTCGCTGGCTTCCAGGTTGTGGTGGTAACGGGTGATGCCGGCGGCTTTCAGCGACGCTACATGCTCTTCAGTCAAAAGACCCAGCGAGCAGCAGCGGTTCAGCGCGGTTTCGCGGCCGATTCTTTCAATGGCGGCGGTAATGCGGGCGAAATCGGTGTCGCCCTCCATTCCGCAGCCGGCAGTGACGATGCAGAATCGGTAGGCCCCGGCGCTCTCAGCCTTTTTCGCGGCCTCGATGATCGCGTCTTCGCTCATCAATGGGTAAACGTCCAGTTGGACCTCGTGATGGGCCGACTGGGCGCAAAATTTACAGTCCTCCGAGCAGTTTCCCGAACGGGCGTTGACGATTTGGCAGGTGTCAACATAGTCACCGGTAAAGGTCTGGCGGACCTTGTTGGCAACACCCAGCAGAATGGGGATGTCGGCATCCTCGATGGCAGTGAGGGCCAGGGCTTCATCAAATGTGACGCTTTCGCCGGCAAGAATCTTTTTGCCTACGGAAAAAATCAGATCATAACTCATAAAAATCCTCCGTTTTATGTAGGGTGATATTAAAGCGGACGCAGCCCGGCGTCCTGGACCATCCGGAAATCGGCGGCGGCATCGCGGCCGCCAAAGGTCAGGTAGTTGCCGATAATCAGGCCGTTGGCCCCGGCCAGCATCAACCCGCCCTGCATGTCGCGGAGATTGATCTCCCGACCGCCTGCCGGGCGAATGATTTTATCTGGCAGGATGAGGCGGAAAATAGCAAAAGTCTGGATGATCTCCAGCGGCGGCAGAGGCGAGTGTCCTTCAAAGACGGTGCCTTTGATGGGGTTTAGAATGTTGATTGGTATTGATATCGGATCGATGTCGCGCAGAGCAAAGGCCATGTCCAACCGGTCCTGCCAGGTTTCGCCCAGTCCGATGATTCCGCCGGTGCACAGTTCCATCCCGGCGGCCTTGGCAGCGGCGACCGTCCCCAGACGTTCGGCATAGGAATGGGTGGTGCAGACGCTTGGGTAATATCGTTGGCTGGTCTCCAGGTTGTGGGCATAGCGCTTGACGCCGGCGGCGGCCAAGGCCTCGGCCTGGACTGGTGTGATGGTGCCGAGGTTGGCGCAGACCTTCAGGCCGGTCTCGGCGATAATCGTCTCGATGGCGGTCAAAATAGCGGTAAAGTCAGGGTCGTGCTCCATCCCTTTGCCACTGGTAACCACGCTGATTCGTTTGGCCCCTTCGGCTTGCGCCTTGCGGGCGGCGGCGACCATTTGGCCAGAGTCGAGTAACGGATAGACCGGGGAGGCTGTCGTGTGGTATACCGACTGGGCGCAGAATTTGCAGTCCTCCGAACAGCGGCCGGAGCGGGCGTTGACGAGGCCGCACATATCGACACCTTCGCCGGCGAAGTGATGTCTGACTTTATTGGCGTAAGCCGCCAGCAGAGGAATGTCAGGCCGGGCCACCTGGCTGAGAGCCAGGGCGTCATCGGCAGTAAGACGATAGCCGGCTAAGACCTTTTCTCCCAGAGTAACGATGTGGTGCGCGTTCACAAGAGTTTCCTCCAAACGTTAACATGATGTTGATGGTTGGTTAACAATGATAACAAAAGAGTGTTAACCTAAAAAATGTTTAAGGTTAACAACGCCATTATACTATGCCGCCTGGGAATTGTAAACAGGTCTTGAGCCTAGCGCGGGAGGAGGATCTTTGTCGGCGGGTGTCGGTCAATGCAAAAAGGTTGAAGGCTGTTTTGGGTGCCAGCCAGAAAGGAGTGTGCGGGAATTGCCTGGAGCGGCACCGGCAGGATTGTCAGGGTCACAGTCAGCTTGGACGGAGGCAGTACCTGGCAGGACGCCCGGTTGACCAACAGCCAGCATAGCGAATCTACATGGACCTTTTGGGAATTCCAGTGGAATGCCGACCGACCCGGGCGGTATGCTATTATGGTCAAAACCGAGGACGCGGAGGGCACCCGACAGCCGTTGCAATCGCCGTGGAATGTCAAAGGGTATGGTAACAATGGCATTCATGCAGTCGCTATTACCGTTCCCCGGCCCGAATAGGTGTTTTGGCCGATTACTAAACCGCAAAAGAGCGGGTTTTTCTTTTGCTCAGGGTCAGTACAGGGTCATGGTTTTTGCCGGATAGGCATATGTTTTAAAAAGGACGATCTTTCTGGCGAAAATATCCTCTGTTGGCAGGAGAATAGCGAAAATTCGGTAAAGTTATAAAAGAGGAAAATGAGCTGGGTTATGGCTATTTCTGCCCAGGGACCACGATTGAGACGTAGTTTTGACGGTATTACGCTTTGTTTGGGAGAAGACTCGGAATTTTAGGAAGGGGGAGACGAAGTGAATGTTCTAGGTAATGTTACGCGCAATACGATTGCCATGGTCCTGGCGGGCGGCAAGGGAGAACGGCTTAGCCCCATTACGATGAACCGGCCGAAGCCTGCTGTTTCTTTTGGAGGAAAGTACAAAATCATTGATTTTGTATTAAGCAATTTGTTCAATTCCGGTATCAAAAAGGTGTATATCCTAACCCAATACCGGGCATACCCCTTAAATAAACATATCAAGGAATCGTGGGCCCGCTGGACCGGACTCGGCGAGTTTTACGACACCATCTCACCGGAAACCAGCAGTGCCAGTGAAGAGTGGTTCAAAGGCACTGCAGATGCCATATTTCAGTTTTTACGTTTTATTGAGTCTTCTGACGCCGATTATGTGGCGATATTTGGTGGTGACCATATCTATAAGATGGATGTCAGTCAGATGATCAGCTATCATATTTTGAATAAAGCCGATATCACGCTGGCGGCGCTAGAAGTTCAGGTGGAAGAGGCCAGGCGGTTCGGTATTTTTTCGGTAGATGAAGATTTCCAGGTGACGGCTTTCACCGAAAAGCCCCAGGAGCCGGTGACCATTCCCGACAGGGAGACTTGTTTTGCTTCAATGGGCAATTACATCTTTTCCACCCGCAAACTGATCGAAGTGCTGAAAGAGGGCCGGAAAAAATACGCCGATCTCGACTTCGGCAAGCATGTCATACCGATGATGCTGGACAAGGGCGACCGGGTTTTTGCCTATAACTTTATTGACAATCTGATTCCGGGTATGAAGCCGGAAGAGAAGGGCTACTGGAAGGACGTCGGCACGATCGACTCTTATTATGATGCCAATATGGATTTGATCAATGTCGTCCCTCAGCTCAACCTGTACAACTACAAGTGGCCGATCATCACGAATCAGGGCAATTTTCCGCCGGCCAAAACCGTCTTTGACGAGGACGGTCGCCGCGGCCAGAATCTCAATTCTTATATTTGCGGCGGCTGCATTATCAGCGGCAGCACGGTGCGGCGCTCGATCGTCGGCCCGCGCTGCAAGGTCAACAGCTTCAGCCTGGTGGAAGATTCCATCCTGTTTGACAATGTGGAAATTGGCCGTCATGTAAAAATTAAGCGGGCCATCATTGACGAAAATGTCAAAATTCCTGACCGGGCCGAAATCGGCTACGATCATGACGAAGACCGGAAAAAAGGATATACTGTCACCGATTCCGGGATTGTAGTGGTGACGAAATTATAGTGCTCTCAAAAAAGTAATTTTCGGGATTAGCCCTGGAATGTGGAGGTGTATCATTGTGCCCATTCATCCTTTGGCCGGAAAGAAAGCCCCCCAGTCCATTTTGGTCAACATACCCCGCCTGATTAGCGCCTACTATATCAACCGGCCGGATAGTAGCCAACCGTCGCAGCAAGTCGCCTTTGGCACGTCGGGACACCGCGGCAGCTCGCTGAAGGGCAGTTTTAACGAAGACCATATCTACGCCATCACCCAAGCCATCTGCGATTACCGCCGCGAGCAGAAAATAACCGGCCCGCTCTATATCGGCTTTGACACCCACGCCTTGTCCGAGCCGGCGTTCATCTCGGCGCTGGAGGTGTTGGCAGCTAACGGCGTAGAGACCCGGATGGCCAAGGATATGAACTATACGCCGACGCCGGGAATCTCCCGGGCGATTTTAGCGTACAACCAAGGCCGGCGCGAGGGCTTTGCCGACGGCATCGTGATTACACCGTCTCACAATCCGCCTGACAACGGCGGTATCAAGTACAATCCGCCCAATGGGGGGCCGGCAGATACCGGTGTCACCAAGTGGATCGCCGACCGGGCCAACGCATTTTTGAAAGTGGGCAATCGCGACGTCAAGCGGATGATTTACGAAAAAGCTCTCAAAGCCGCCAATGTTCGCGAATATGACTTCGTCACTGCCTATGTCCAGGAACTCGGGAATATCCTCGACATGGCAGCTATTAAAGCCGCTGGTCTTAAATTGGGGGCCGATGCCCTTGGCGGAGCCGGTCTCGGCTACTGGGAACCGATCGCGGCAACCTACGGCATTAATATCGAACTCCTCAACGGCTATCCTGACCCCACCTTCAGCTTCATGAATGTGGACAGCGACGGCAAAATCCGCATGGATTGCTCATCACCTTACGCCATGGCTGGGCTAATTGATTTAAAAGACAAATATGATCTTGCCTTCGGCAACGATCCTGACTTTGACCGGCACGGCATCGTTACCCGCAGCGCCGGATTGATGAATCCCAATCATTATCTGGCTGTCGCCATTCATTATCTCTTCCAGGACCGCAGTGGCTGGAGGAAGGATGCGGCTATCGGCAAAACGCTGGTCAGTTCCTCAATGATCGACCGCATCGCCGTGGCTCTCGGCCGGAGACTGGCTGAGGTTCCGGTGGGCTTCAAGTGGTTTGTCGACGGTCTGGTGGATGGGTCGCTGGGGTTTGGCGGCGAAGAGAGCGCCGGGGCATCTTTTCTCAAAAAAGACGGGACGGTCTGGACTACCGACAAGGATGGGATTATTCTTTGTCTGCTGGCGGCGGAAATCACGGCAAAAACCGGGCGGGACCCAGGGCAGCATTATCAGGATTTGACGGCGCGATTCGGGACACCGGTTTATGAACGCATAGACGCCGTCGCCAATTCCGACCAAAAGGCGGTGCTGGCAAAGTTGTCGGCTGAGCAGGTAACGGCAGATACACTGGCCGGGGAGGCGATTACCGCCAAGCTGACCAAAGCGCCGAGCAACCAGGCTGATATCGGCGGTCTGAAGGTCTGCACCGAAAATGGTTGGTTTGCGGCCCGTCCTTCCGGCACGGAGGACGTATATAAGATTTATGCCGAAAGTTTTAGAGGCGAGGTCCATCTGAAACAGATTCAAGAGGAAGCAAAGAAAATTGTGAGCGATACATTTGCCGCCGCCGGGGTGTAACTCCGCTTGTGCGGGGGCATTGCAAGCAGGGGAGGACTAGGATTGATCATCAGCGGAATCCCTGGTTCGCAGGGAATTGCGATCGGTAAGGCGGTTATCTATGCCGGGGGCAGACCGGTGATTGACAGGCAGGCAATTTCGCCGGACCAGGCGGAGGGCGAACAGCAAAAATTGCTGCAGGCGGTAGAAGCATCGAAAGAACAATTAAGCTGTATCCGCTGCCAGGCAATGCAAGAGGCTGGTGAGGAATCTGCTGCCATTTTTGACGCCCATATCGCGATGCTGGATGATCCGGCGTTGTTAGATGATATCAAGGGTTTGATTGAGTGCGAATGCTGCACGGCGGCGTGCGCTGCCGAGACGGTCATCGCGCAGTTCAGCGAATTGTTTGAGGCCATGGAAGACGAATATATGAAGGAAAGGGCAGCCGATATCAGGGATATCGGCAATCGGCTGCTGCGCAATCTCACGGGGAACGGCCCTGAAAATTTGGACGCGATGGAGGGCGAGGTCATCGTGATTGCTCATGATCTGACTCCTTCGGATACTCTTGCTATGGATAAGACCCATGTCCGGGGGTTTGCGGCCAACATCGGCGGCAAAACCTCGCATGCGGCCATCCTTGCCAGAACACTGGGAATCCCGGCGGTGCTGGGACTGGGCGATGCGACAGAGAAAGTAACCAGTGGCCAAGTTGTTGTGCTCGATGGGACCACCGGCGTCCTGATCGTAGCGCCTGACGAAAGCCAACTGGCCGAATACCGGCAGCGGCAAAAAGCAAGCTGCGACAAAGAGCAGCAATTACAGCAACTCATTTCACTGCCGGCAGTCACCACTGACGGGAGACGGGTGGAAATCGCCGCCAATATCGGCACTCCGCAGGATGTGGCGGCAGTGATCGCCAACGGAGGGGAAGGGGTCGGCCTTTTTCGCACCGAGTTTTTGTACATGGGTCGCGCGCATCTGCCAAGCGAAGAGGAGCAATATACCGCTTACAAGAGCGTCCTCGAGGGATTGGACGGGCGTCCGGTTATTATTCGTACGCTGGATATCGGTGGCGACAAGGAACTGGCTTGTTTTTCATTTCCCCGGGAGGCAAATCCTTTTCTGGGATGGCGGGCCATCCGCTTTTGTCTGGCAGAACGGGACATTTTCAAAACCCAGCTTAAAGCCATTCTTCGAGCCAGCATTTTCGGCAATGCGCTAATCATGTATCCGATGATTTCCGGCGTTGATGAAGTGTGGGCGGCCAACGCCGTTTTGGCAGAGGCGAAAGAGGAGCTCCGCGTAGCCGGAGTGCCTTTTGCCCAAGACATTCCGGTCGGCATCATGGTGGAAATCCCTTCGGCCGCGATCACTGCCGATATCATCGCTCCGCATGTCGACTTTTTCAGCATTGGGACCAATGACTTGTGCCAGTATACCCTGGCGGTCGACCGAATGAACGAAAAAATCGGCGATCTCTACCAACCACTCCACCCCGCAGTGTTGCGCCTGATAAAAAATGTCGTGGAGGTGGCAAGGCGAAACGGTAAATTTACCGGCATGTGTGGCGAAATGGCCGGAGACCCGATGGCAACCATCATTCTCTTGGGACTAGGGTTGGATGAATTTAGTATGAGTGCTTCGGCCATGCTCAGGATCAAAAAAATTATTACCAGTGTTTCTTATCAGCAGGCCCAGAAGATTGCGACTGAGGCGCTGGCGATGGCGACACCGGCCCAAATCAACGAATACGCTGCAAAAAAGTTGTGCGAACTGGGGCTGAGCGACCTCTAACATTGGGATCGCTGAAAAGGGTTTCCAGCCTCTCCGAAGGGAGAGGCTTTCTTGCTGTTATGGCTAATCAGGCGGGCGGGCGACAGGGCGTAGCAGGTAATGAAATTATTGACAGTAATGTGTCATATAGGGAGGGCTTTTGTAAACAAATAGCGAATTTCGTCTAAGGGATACCAACAGGATGGCGGTGGATGGATGGGCCACAGGACAATCGCAGTCTGCATACTATGTCTGCTCCTGGCAACAACCTTGCTGGGCTGCGGCCAAAATACAACGCCGATCACGGCCAAAACGGTCTTTGACGGTGACTTTGATTTCACCGGTGCCAATCCGCCGCAAGTCAAGGTGGGTGAGCGGATTCCAGTTTATTTTAACTTCGCCAACAAAGGGCTGAGCCCGGTGCTCGCCCTGAATGTGCGCTTTTTAAATCTCCCTGTTGGCAGCAAAGTGATTCCTGCTGAGGACTGGGGTGTGATGGAGTTTGCTCCGCAAGTGGGTACTCTGCTGACCAGTACGACCATTAATTTGAAAAGAAATACCAGTCTAGGCTGTCGGTTCGAAATGTCGTTCGACCTGCCTGGCGTATACCAGATTCAGTTGCAGCCGATGGTGCTGACAGACGCCTGGAAAATCAGCGGCACATACATCCTGAATATTGTTGTGGAAGATACTCCCGAAGCTCAGGCTAACCGCTGGCAGCAGTTGGACCGTCTGCAAAAGCAGGGGCTTGTTGCCGAACTGAGTGCCAAGATCAACAAGAATGATTTTGAACGAGACAGCCTGTCGGCTGAAATATCCGACCTCAACCGGCGGATAGAAGGCGAGAAGGCGGCCCTGGCGGGCCAGGAGAATGAGCGTGCCCGCGTGGCCGCATTGAAAACCAGTCAAAAAGGCTCGAACGGAGCAGCTTCTACTGATTATGACGTAGATACCAAAAGCTATGAACAGGATAGTAAAAATACCAGAGACCGGATCGTGCAATGGCAGCAGACTGTGACCAAAGATCAGCGGCGGCTGCAAGAGTTGGCGGTGGAAAAAGAAGGATTAGTCAAACAAAGAAAAGTCTTGGAACCCGGTCAGTAAATAAAGATGGCTGTCTGATTGGCATAACATGCTCCCGCCCTTGTTGCTGCGGGAGTTTTTTCATGACCGATATTTTTGTGGCAAGACGGGGGCGCGATCCAAGACAACCTGCGGAGATGCCGCTGAGGGCCGCTTTTGTCGGGAGAGGGAGTAGCCGGAAAGGGCATATTCAGAAGGAACTTGCCATACGAATCGAGAAGAGTTTATAACTAACTTATAAAAAGCAGGGGTATAATGTCAGATTACGATGCTATTGTTGTAGGAGCCGGTTTGGCCGGCGCTACGGCGGCCAATCTTTTGGCCGACCGCGGTCTTCGGGTGCTGATTGTCGAAAAACGCCAGCATCTTGCGGGGAATTGCTTTGATTTTAAAAGCGCTGATAATATCACGATTCATCGCTATGGGCCGCACATCTTTCATACTGATGCTGCTGCTGTTTGGCAGTACCTGAACCGCTTTGGCCGGTTTCATGATTATCAGCACCGGGTCTTGAGCTATGTCAACGGCGAATATCTGCCCTTCCCGATTAATTTAGATACTGTCAACCATGTATTCGGGACCAACTTGACTTCATCGGAGCTGGCCGAGTTTTTTCGTTGTGAAGTAGAAAGCGCGACGTTTAATTTGCCGGTTCAAAATTTTCGCGACGCGGTGGTTTCACAAGTCGGCGAAAGGCTGTATGAACTATTCTTCAAAAACTACACCCGCAAGCAGTGGCAGGAAGATCCTGAAAAAATCGCCGCTGAGGTGGCGCTCAGAATTCCGGTCCGGTTTGATCGGGATGACCGCTATTTTGGCGATCGGTTTCAAGGGATTCCCCAGGAAGGATACACTCAGCTTGTGGCAAAGATGCTGGAACACGACAATATTACCTTGTCGCTGGGGGTCGATTATCTTGCCGTGAAGGAGCGCTGGCCGACCGCTTTGGTTGTTTATACCGGGAAGCTGGATGCTTTTTTCGGTTGCCGCTATGGCGAGCTTGGCTACCGTTCGGTCGCCCTGCGGTTTGAAAACTTGGACTGTGAGTACTACCAACCTGCCGCGGTTGTAAATTACCCCAATGATTATGAATGGACACGAACAACAGAATTCAAGTATTTTCTCGCTGAGAAGGCCGCGAAAACTACGGTGTTGTTCGAACATCCTTCCGCCGAGGGGGAGCCCTTTTATGTTACGCTGACCGCAGAGAATATCAGGAAAAGGGCATGTTATCTCGAGGATGTGCGCAACCTGGAAGCAACGGGAAGGTACTTGTTTGTCGGGCGGCTTGCCGAATACAGATATTACAATATGGATCAAGTGGTTGCTGCCGCCATGGAGAAAATTGCTGCTTGGAGTAGAGTATATGGATGAGGTTCGGGCTTTGTATGCGAAAAACGAACATTTTATAAAATATTCGCTGATCGGTTGTGTAGGGGTAAGCTTGGATATGGTTTCTTTTGTCGTTCTGAGCCATATACTTTTTTGGCCCTACCAGTTGGCAAATGCCGCCAGTGTTAGTGTGGGCATAACGAATAATTTTTTTTTCAACGCCTTTTTTAACTTTGGAACTACCGACAGATTGCTGAAGCGGTATTTTCGTTTTTATTCGGTCGGTATGATCGGACTGGTGTTGAGCGCCGGTTTGCTATACATCTTTATCGAAATGGCCTTGTTGAACAAAGTGCTGGCAAAGGCTTTGTGCATTGTGATCGTGGCGCTGGTCCAGTTTAATTTGAACAAAAAATACACGTTTAAGGAAGTCTAAATGGATAAATTATTTATTGTTATACCGGCTTATAATGAAACGGAAAATATCTGCGCCGTTGTCGAAGAGTGGCACCCAGTCGTGGCGGGGGCCGGGGCGGAGAGCAGGCTGGTTTTATTTAACGACGGCAGCAAAGATAATACTTATGCCATTGCCGTCAGCCTGAAAGAACGCTATCCACAGCTTGAGGTTGTCGACAAACCCAATTCCGGTCATGGCCCGACCTGTCTTTATGCGTATCGCCATGCGTTGGCCGCCGGGGCGGACTATATTTTTCAGACCGATTCGGACGGGCAGACCTGCCCGGAAGACTTTGGACGGTTTTGGCAGCTGCGTTCCGAGCATCCTTTTATTATTGGTACAAGGCAGGGCAGGCAGGACGGTTTTTCGCGAAAGGTGGTTACGGTGGTACTGCAAATGGTGCTGCTGGCAATATTCGGCGCCTATGTCCGGGATGCAAACACGCCTTTTCGGCTGATGAACGCAAAAGTTTTACCGCTCTATCTGGCTCAAATCCCGCCAGACTTCTTTTTGGGGAATGTGCTCCTAAGTGTTGCTGCTGTCAAACGGGGCGAGAATATAAAGTGGCTGCCGATCACCTTCAAACCACGGCAAGGCGGGGAAAATTCACTGAATTTGCGTAAAATATTTTTGATAGGGATCAAGGCGGTGCGCGAGCTCAGACACTTTATGCAGGATAACAAGGCATTTCTCAAGCGGGGCCGATTGGAATGTTAACTTCACGAGCACGATGGGCCGGCCTGATATGTTTGCTGGCAGCCGTGATTTTAACGGCGCCGCTGGCTTATCATAATTTGGCTGAGCCCGATTTTTGGTTTGATGAGAGTGGGCAATTTTGGCTGGCCAAAGGGCTGAATCATTTTTCGCCCCCGCTTAGTGCTGCCGGGTCGTGGCGTGACGTTTTGGAGAACAATCGGCAATACAACCTTGACCCGGGGGGCTTTACCCTGCTGCTCCATTATTGGACGGCATTCGGCGAAGATCCTGGTTGGCTGCGGGCCCTGCCGTTTGCATTTTTGGTGATTGCCGTTTTCCATTTCATGCTGATTGCCTGGAAATTGTCTGGGTCGAAAGTTATTGCGGTATTGGCCTCTGTCGTGGCGCTGCTGCCCTTTCCCATGATTCTGGATTACGGCTTCGAGCTGCGTGCTTATAGTATGGAAGTCGCCGGGATTGTCGCTTCGCTCTTCTGGCTGATCAAAACGCTTGAGCATCCAACCCGCAGTAATCTGGCGGCATTAGGAGTGACGGCCGCTTTTTTTCTGGGTTCGCGCTACAGCTTTGTCATTGCAGTAGTGGCGATCGGGGTGGTGTTACTGTTTCAGGTTTATCGCCGGTCACTCAAGCAATATATCACCCGCGGCTGG
The DNA here is from genome assembly GCA_031292035.1 of Negativicutes bacterium. Next base: position 53,882 of record JARLHX010000253.1, read on the forward strand.
GGATTTTATCTTCCGGTGGCAGCAGGGATGGTTTATATCTGGTTGTCCATGCTAAGATACCAGGACCCGGGCGGGGTGCCGCCTGGTCATGTCACAACCCTTATTCTGCGTTTCCAAAGCCTGCCGGAAATAATCGGCCGGATTTATACGAATCTTTTTTCGTTTCAGTATAGCTCCTTTTTATTATTCATCCTGGCTGTTCCGCTAATCGGGGTAATCAGGCCGGACTTTCTCGGCCCTGAGCGGGGCAGATACTACTGGGGTGTATGGCTTTGGGCCCTTTCCTTCCAAGGCGTTTCGATTGTGCTCTCCGCCCTTGGTAAATATCCTTGGGCCGTCAACAGCCGCTGGAATCTCAACCTGCAGAGTGTGGCCGCTGTTTCGCTTTGCCTGCTGCTGCTGCTGGCTATTGATTATTTACGGCAATTGTCCTGGGTTATCGGGAATAAACGCTGGCTAAAAGTAGTCGCGGTCGGCTGCTGCTTAGCGCTGGTTTTGATCGGTTTTAACAGGCAGGTTCATCATTCCCAGGATGATACAACCTATGCCAACCTCCAACTTCTCGGTGACGCGCGACTGTCTTCCGCCCGCGTTTTCGTGGGCTATTACGCCGGGCCCAGTGTTCGTTATCTGTTTGAATACGGTCCCCTGAGACATCGCGGCGATATTTATCCGCAGGCTTTCTACTTTGAAGGTCGACAGGAATATTTATCGCAAAGTAAAATCGATGCCGACCAATTTGATATTATGCTCCTGGCCCTGGCTGATCCGGAAATGGTTGCCAAATATCGACAACGCTCCGGCAGTAGGTTTGATGTTTTTCCCGGCCCTCCCAGGCCCTATCTTTTGGTAAAGGAACAGCAGCTGGGTGGGCGTTCTGGGGAGACGACTAGCGAAATCGTTCGCCCCTGACAGGGAAAGACCATCAAAGGGCCGAATTTTAGCGAAACTAGTTATTTTAGCCACAAAAAGCAATGGAGGGTGAAAGATGGAAGAACTAAGTAGTTTAGCAGGCGGGAAAAAAGCATTAGTGCTCGACCAAAAGGACAATGTAGCAGTAGCGTTAACCGACCTGAAAAACGGCGATAGTTGCCTAG
>JARLHX010000254.1 GCA_031292035.1 Negativicutes bacterium
ATGCCGCCAGCGCGCAAGCCTTCGAAGCGGCTCGCGCACCTGAGCCACATGGCGTTCATGTTCATAACCATTCCTGTTGGGTTGCCGCGAAAATGCAAACCGGATTGCACGGAATTGAATTGCTTACGCGATACGCCCGCCATGCAGCGTACGCACGGCCAGAGAATCCGACGAAATCGAATCTCGCAGGCTACGGCGTCACGGCAGCGGCTGATCACAACCTGGATGAGAGGCTACTAGAAAACCTCAACCTTTGTATTCAAGAAAATTCTGCTTTTTACGGCGTCGGGTTCTGAAAAATGTCTCAATGGAACCGCGCTTCCGCCCAGACCTTGACCACGCCCCGGGATGCATCCTTCCTATCGAAGTCCCTGTGTGTTTCTGTCCGGCAGCGCCATTGGTGGCGACCGGATTGCCGTAGTACTCGGACAGCGTCTCGCTGATGTTGTCGATCCTGCCGTTGTTGTTGCGATCGACGACGACGATGCCGTCTTCCTTGCTGACCCAGCCGGTCCGTTCCAGCCTGCCGTCGCCGCCGTCCAGGTCCAGCACCAGTGTGTCGGTCGGCAAGGTGACGCGCGACAAAGGCCCCAGAGGTTTCGGAGCCCTTATGTTGGTCTTCGCCGGCAAGAGCGAATCGGGTAATCAAGCTCTGCGGCAATATGTTTGTACCAAGGGACCCAAGTGGGTATTTAATATCGCCAGCAGCAATTATATTTCTAGAGAAATCTGTACAAAATTTTAATCCATACCCAAGTACACATAACGCTCTTCTGCCACCACCCCAGAAATTTTAGTCGGATCAACTTTCAGCGTAGCACTATAATATTTGGACATTATTTACCACTCACCTTAGAAACATCAGACATGGAAACGGGATCTATCACGTAGGCGACTTTTCCGCCGACCTTGTCAATCAGTATTATTTTGTTCGGCCTCGACACAAGCAACTGATCGAGAAGATATGCAGAAAAACAAACGGCATCCTCCTCCAAAACGCGAACATCATAGAATTCTTTGTATTTCCAATCGAATAACGATGGCGTTTCATATTTAATATATGCGCTTCCGCCGCCAGCCACCAACTCCCTAGCCACGGGCAAACTGGCTCCGGCCTCTTCCTTGACACAACCGTGAAGCACCCTGTTTTTATTTGCATATATCCATGTTGTCTCAACTTTTCCAGTTCTATATGAAGTATACAACCCCAAAAACAAGAATAAAATAACCAAAACAACGATCAACCAAGAGCAGAACCACCGAATCAACTCATGATTATCGACAAACCATTGCCACTGTTTTTTTGAAAGCATATTTTTATTATTTAAATGAGAACCGAGTTTCCACCCGGAGCCGATTCCGATCTCACACCTATTTCCGGTGCAGCTCACAAATCGAGAAGTCGCACCCGCAATCCCTTCCCACGAGCCTGGAACTAGTGGCCAGACCAATTCTTAGCGCAACACGATACAATCGGATCACCGCTGGAAAATTGTTGCATCTGCCACCTCACCTTCGGGATAGAAATTACCAAATGTCATATGCGACCAACATCCGTCTATGAAACCAAGACGCAATCCATTTAAAGGGTTTCTTCCTGTGACATAGGCTGAATGTCCACCCGGGCCATGTCGATCCCATGCCTCCCTCGGTAGGGGGTGTATCCGCGCGATAATTCGCGGATCCACGTACAGGTCGAGATACCCTTCCACGGCGCGGCTGTCGATGCAGTCCCGCTCGGGAGTGATATCGATCTCGACCTCAACGCTCCGCCCAGGTTGCTTGTCACGTTGAGTCCGACCGTTGTAGGAGTACAAGCCAGTCCATGCGGGATTGGCAAAGACCCCTTGTGGCAGCAGGTCTTCCCGAAAGCGAAAGTCCTTGGTCCCGTCGGGCATATCCGTGTAGCGAACCACCCGTTTGCCACCCGTTACATGCAAGGCGTCATAGATCGCTTGACGGCCCATATATTGATCCGGCCTGTCCATGATCTTCAGGATCCCCGCGAGCAGTTCTCGGACTTCCGGCCTCAGGCGCCTGGCGCTTTCCTCCTTGGAGTAGCCGAGTTTCGCACCAGGGATAATCTCGGGTGGAATGCCGGGGACGTCCAACATCCAGCTTCGCCGATTGCGATCCTCTTGCCCTGTGCCTGGACTCCTGCTGCCAGCGCCGGGCTTAGCATCCGC
>JARLHX010000255.1 GCA_031292035.1 Negativicutes bacterium
ACATAAGTTAAAGAGCCGATGATGCGCGGATCGCCGCGTTTAAGGGCGGCGTCCCAGGTGAAGAATGCAATCCCCATGGGCCCGATACCAATCAGCACCAGAAACAACCAATCCTGAGGACTTAATGAGACGGGTGGTTGTAAGGAGCTAAGGCTGCTCAGGGCATACAAACCTAACGAGATTATTCCTGAGAGCAGGCAAAAGCCGCCGACTGCAGCAGTTGGGAAGGGCGGCAGGCGTTTGGTGAGGAGAGAATAGCTGGCCCACACCAGTGCAGCAGCAGCAGCCAGCAGATAACCTTTCAGATTGGCCATATCCGGACTTAAATGGCCGCCGCTGATCACCAAACCCGCTCCCGCCAGTCCTATTAATGCGCCAAGGATATGATGGAGCTTCAACTTATAGCCGGGCAAATAAACCGGGGAAAGCAGCACGATTAATAACGGCCATAAATAGTTGATGCTGTTAGCCTCAACAGTCGGAGCATATTGGAAAGCAGTAAAAAGTAGAAAATGGTAGCCGAATAACCCGGCCAACCCAACTAAGAATGTTTTTAATGGCACTCGCCAGTTTCGAAACTGGTAGATACCCACCATTCCACCGATGCATAATGCAATTCCTACAACCAGGAAAGGGGGTAAATGGCTCAGACGCGATGCCAAATAGGCCAGAAAGCTCCAGAGGGAAATGGTAACCAGTGCAAAGAGGGTGGCAGATTTAGACATAAGAATTCGAGGTTATTCCTGATAGTATTATGAGAGCATGCAGATAATAGTGGTTATGGTGTATTCGAAGGGATAGGTTGAAAGACAGCGGTGGGTATTTTAGTCCTACCCGGAACAGGCGTACTGCTTAGATTTTGGGAGCTACCTGGTTTAGGCGTGAAACCTGGTGTTGGGGAGACCGTCAGCTCGTACTGCAGGGTGATCACGATATCGGATAGTGGGGCCGGTGTTAATACAAAATTGATGGCTTGTTGTACCAGGGATAATAAATTTTTCCGCTTCGGTAAGAAAACCCTGGTATTCGAGGTGTTGGGTATTTGCCAGGTGGTAAGATCGTTTTGATTAAAGTGAAAATAACCGATTCGCTTTGGATCTCCTAACCTCAAAGCGAGGGGAATATAATTTGAAATATCCTGAATTGACAGACTGGTTTGCACGCTGTTCTGATATTCCTTGAATATCGCCGGTAGATCTGCCAGATGGCCTCCGCTAACCATCCGCTCCAGCAGCAAATTAACCACTTCTTGTTGGCGAATGTTGCGGTCAGTCTCGTTTGAACCCTCACGCAAGCGGATATAACAAAGCACCTGGCTACCGTCCATATGATTTGTGCCGGCGTTGATACCGCCGCATTGGTCCGGGTATGCTGACAATACAGGTACATCTAACCCGCCCAATTCATCCACAAATTTGACGAAATCATTGGTATTGACCATGGCCCACTGCTGGGGTTTTACACCCAGGTTGTATTCCAATGTATTGTCTAACTGGCGGATCCCGCCCAAGGCATATGAAATCTGCAGGCGCTGCATGGAATATCCCGGGATATAAACGAACATGTCAGGCGGTAATGAGAGCAGGCTTGCACGCCCAAAGCGATTGTGATAAAACACCAAAACGATGGCGTCCATGCGACCGATAAAGGGAGAATCCACATCGTTTCCGAGCAGCACACCGACCTGTACTTCGTCTGGAATGTTCAACCCGGCTAAAGGTCTTGGAATAGGGGAAACCGGGGTGAACCGAGGGGCCGGGAAGTTTTGCCAGACCGGTAGATTGGGATCATAGGTTGGGGTAAGATAAATAGGGGTTTGGGTAAAGGTGGCGGTTTGAGTTGGCGACGGGCTAGGTGGGAGAGGTGTCGGGCTTGGCGCTGAAAATGGGTAGCCACTACAGGCACAGAGCACCAGGCAAGCAACCATTACCAGCCACCCGGTCAATCGTAAACCAGCGCCCTGTTTGTTGAGAAACCATTTCTTCATCTGGAGATTTTTACCAATGCCAGGTAACTATGAGCCAATTGGATTATAGCATAGCCAGACAGGCTATTTTGCTGCCTCAGAAAATTTCCTCGTGGAATAAATAATAAATTGCCTTACAAAAATGATTACTATATTTTGATAGTACTGATCTATAATTATTATAGAGGTTGCTGAGATAAGCAACGCACCACGGGGGCTTAATAACGGGCCGAACATTGTCTGGTTGCCCAACCAGCTTCGCCGTTCACAGCATATAACACTAAAAGGTCCAACCCGCTGTCTGGCAAATAACTTTTTGCCAAATGGAGGGTTATAAATATTAAGAAAGCCCCCTGAAATCCGCCGGCAGATAATGACGCCGACCTGCCGCGGCAAGCTCAAGGAGGAGGTGCATAATGGCAATTATTATCTACGTTGTAATTTCTTTGGTTTGTTTAATGTTCTTTGCTCTGACTGTGTTCGGATCCGAGTCGCAGCACAGGTGATTCCGGCATGGTAAACAGCAAAAAAACTCATCGATGAACAAGGCCCGGTGCTGATTTTTTTCTTTCATTAACCGGGCCTATTCAATTCTTCTTCTAATTTGAAAAAAGAAGAAACGTTATTTTACACTCCCTTCTTGCTATCACGCGAGGAGGGAGCTTTTTTAATAAATTAGATTAGCTAAGTTTGCGGATGTGCTCGATGTGATCGCGCACATGCCAGGCTGCCCGCCGTAGCATTTTGCGAGGGCTCCAAAATTCGCCTTCTTTCCCCAAAACCAGCTCTTCGCCAGCCAATTCATTGATGGCCTGGTCCATCATTTTGGAAGTTATTTGCAAGCGTTCAAAAGGGTCTTTTGGTAGTTGTGCTCTGGAAATGCTGGCCTTACCCAATCGGTCTACCAGCCACCACTGGATGGTGGCGACATGGGCTAAAATACCTCGCCGCGTCCAGCGCTCCTCCGGCACAGGCTCATCGAGTTTCTGGGGTGGAATTACCGCCAGAAGCGCCAGCAGGTCTTCGCGACCCCAGCCCAACAGCTCGACCCCTCGCCGGGCTTCCAGGGCTGTAAGCGGTTTCCAATCGTGAAGGAACCAGGCATTGACTCCACTGCCATGTTCAACCAGATTGTAATTCTCATCAACTTCATAGAATTGCCGGGTCTCGACCAGCCTGACATCGATATCGGCCAGGTCTTTGAGCCAGGAATCGGCGGTGTGAGTATCCATCCAGGCCTGGTAGGAAAGCAGGCCTTGGGGTATCCCGACTATCGCTTCGCTGCCATCTTTACCGTAAGAAAAACAGCCAGGATAATCTAAAGCCCAGGCGATCGAACGGCCCTCGAAACCATTTTCTAGCCCAATTGATAACTTCATCAGTATCTCCCACTGATCATCCAAATTTGGAATGGCCAGGAGCGCTTGAGGTAGATATTTTGAAAAGAATTATAGCATCCTTGACGATTTATCGGGTGCGCGGTATATTTGTATCGCTTTTATTGACCGGAATGATCAGGTATGCCCCAGTAGCGCAATTGGACAGAGCGTTTGCTTGCGGAGCAAAAGGTTGCAGATTCGACTTCTGCCTGGGGCACAAGAAAAAATAGTACATATGGCGTGTTTACTGGATTTTTTCCTATACAAGTATCGTTTTAGCCGGCCCAGGTCTGTATAGCTTTCGCGAATCTCTTTAATCTAATTTGTCTCGGTGACCTTCCTCAATCCCCTTGGGTTTTCAGTGTCATAGCCTTTCACCTTGGTCAGGCAAAAGCTGAATAACTGCGCTGCAATGATGTTGACGATCGGACTGATCCATTCGGGGACGCCGGCTGGCAGCCGGATCGGCGCCTGGGCCAGGTCGAGGGCCTTGTCCTGATCGGAAAGCACCAGCAAGTCGGCCTCTCGTTTGGCGCGCAGTTCGGATAGCAAATCGAAGAACGAATCGAACAGGTCTCCGGAGGAAGCCACTGCCATCACCGGAAAGCCCACCTGGACGACGGCGATCGGCCCGTGTTGGAAGTCGGCCGTTGAGTAGGGTTCAGCGCCCACGTAGGTCAATTCTTTGAGCTTGAGCGCCCATTCGAAGGCGGTGGCGTAGTTGAAGCCACGCCCCAGCACGACGCACTGCTGCATAAAGCGGTAGCGCTCGGCCAATCGGGCGATTTCATCCTTCAGCGCCAGCATCTGTGCCACCCAGCCGGGCACGGCGGGCAGGATCGGGTCGGTCTCCAGTTCGCCGCGTAACGCGGCCGAGATCATTGCAATCGACATCAGCTCGCTTGTATAGGTCTTGGTCGCAGCGACGGCCTTTTCGACGCCGGCCTGGGTGTCGATGATGATGCCTGCAGCTTCTGAAAGCGGCGAAGAAGGCGTGTTGGTGATCGTCACGGTTGGGCGCCCCTGTCGCCGGGCCTCCTGCAGCACGCTGACGATGTCGGGGGACATCCCCGACTGTGAGATTCCCATCACCAGCGCCCCCTTGAGCTGCGGCGGCTGGTGGTAATAGGTGAACAATGACGGCGCCGCCAGCGCGACCGGCAGCCCATTTCGCGCTCCCCATAAGTATTGGGCAAAGCGTCCGGCATTGTCGGAGGTGCCGCGCGCTGCCAGGAAGATGTATTGCACGTCGTTGTCGCGGATGGCCCGTGCTACCTGGTTCGCTGCGCCAGCCTGGCGGACCAGCAGGTTCGAGAGAACCCCTGGTTGGTCAAAAATATCGCTTTCAAGAGACATAGAAAATTAACCTTTTACCGCACCGGTCAAGCCGTGTACGAAATATTTTTGCAAGAAGGCAAAGAAGATCAGGATGGGAATCACGGTCATCGTGACGCCGGCGGCAACGCCGCGCGTGTCGCTCGTCATCATTCCTTGCATCGCCACCAGCCCGACCTGCAGGGTCATGTGGGAGCGGGTATGCAGCATTAACGAGGGCCAGTAGAAATCGTTCCACTGGTTGACGAAGGTGAAAATCGCGGCAGTTGCCAGGGATGGTCGTACAACCGGAAGCAGGACGTCCCACCAGATGCGCAGCGGTCCTGCGCCATCGATTTTCGCCGCTTCGATCAAGTCGTTAGGCACGCCTTTGAACGCCTGGCGCAATATGAAGATATTCAACACCGTCGCCAGGTTCGGAAAGATGAGGGCAAAAATGGTGTCGTAATATTTGAAAACTTTTACAGCCATGACGAAGCTGGGGATCGAGGTAAGCTGGGGCGGGATGATGAACGTCGCCAGGAGGATGAAGAAAATCGCATCTCGGCCCTTGAACTTCATTTTTGCCAGCGGGTATGCTGCTAGAGAAGTGATCAACAGGTTTAGAACCACGGTCGAACAGGAAACGATAATACTGTTCATGTAAAAATCGATCACTGATAGCTGGTTCCACACCCGGATGAAATTATTGAAAGTGAAATCGTGCGGAATAAACTGGGGTGGGATCGAATAGACCTGGTCGGTCGGGCCTTTCACAGCAGTGATGAACATCCACAGGAATGGGAAGATCGTGATGAAGGCGATCAGGCAAAGCACCCCATACCAGAAGGCGTTCTCGAAGGTTTTCTTGAGGCTCTTCCGGGTAGTTGTTGATTCACGACGATATAAAGGCTGCGCGAGTTCCATCAGTCTGCCTCCGTGCCCCGTTCAAGCAAGCGAATGTTGAGAACCGAAAATGCCAAAGTGACGACCAACAGCACGATCGCGATCGCAGAGGCTCGACCGGCGTGGTCCAGACGGAACGCCTCCTGCCAGAGATAAAATACGACCGTCACACCACTGTTCAGGATGCCGCCGGAGCCGCCGGTGAGGATGTAGACCTCGTTGAATACCTGTAAAGCAGCCAGGCTGGAAACGACCGCCACCATGGTGAGCTGCGGCCGCAGGCCTGGAAAGCTGACATTCCAGTGTTTCTGCCACGGATTGCACCCGTCGATCTGAGCGGCGTCGTACAACTCTTCAGGGATATTCTGCAGCCCGGCCAGGAAGATCATCATATAATAGCCGAGGCCCATCCAGATGGTGAGCAGCATGCAGATCAGCAGCGTCAGGTTCTGTGTGGCGAGCCATTGGATGGGTTCTGCGATCGCGCCCAGGGACATCAGCATGCTGTTGATCAAACCGTTCGTGTCCAACAACATCCGCCAGCAAATGCCTATGGCGACGCTACCGCTGATCACCGGGATGTAATACAAAACCCGGAAAAAGTAGATCCCGGGAAGTTTTCGATTGACGATGATTGCCATGATAACGCTCAGGAAGATCAAGATGGGCGTTACGATGAGATAGAGGAACGAGTGTTCCAGCGCCTGCCAGAAAATTGGATCCGTGAACAGCCACAGATAATTTTGCAAACCGACCCAGATCGGAGGAGTCGCGATGTTGTAGCTGGTAAAGCTGTGGTAAACGACTGCTCCAATCGGATACAGGACAAAGATCGCAACGATGAGCAAAGCCGGGGTGAGAAACAGATAGGGGGAAAGGGAAAGTTTTTTGGTCATGCGTGTGTCTCCGCCTGAACCAACCCTCTCCTGCAACTCCTAATAAACTGTTCCAGGAGAGGGTATGAAGAAATTTTAGAAATAACCTGCTGATTTGATCGGAAAGATCACTTGATCAACGCGTTGGATTTCGTAACCGCATCGCTCAGGGCTTTCTGGGGATCAACGCCATTGAACAGCGCGCTCTGAACTGCATCCAGGACGATCTTGTTCACGTCCTCTTTGTTGGGGATGGAAGGAACGATATCGGCTAACTTGGATACGGTATTCATGGCAGCGGGTTTGGCGGCGTCTTCGATCGCAACCGGGGCGGCAGCGAAGAACGGATCTTCAAATGCGGCGGGCATGGACGGATAGACCTGGACTGCTTTGGACAGTTCAACGCTGGAAGCAGCGTTAGTGAAGAACTGGGCCAACGCAATGGCGGCGTTCGGGAACTTTGTATTGGCATTGACGGACATACCGAAGGAACCCTTGCCAATCACGCCCGACTTGCCGACTGGGGCGGGGACGACGTCGAGGTAACCGTACAGGCCGGGGTTGTCGGTGCGGACCTGGCGGATCAGGTTCGGGCCGGTTTGGTAGAAAGCGGCAGAACCGGAGGTGAAGAGCCCGAGGCCGACGCGATCGTCAGTCGTCACAAGCGCATTGCGGTCGACGGTGCCGGCTTTAACCATATCGACGTACATCTGCAGCCAAGACACAGCGTCGGGTGAATCGAACGTGAATTTCTTGCCGTCGTCGCTGATGACCTTGACGTTACCTTCGTAGGTCATCTGGGACAGCAGGTCAGACACGGTCAGGCGGATGTCGCAAAGGGTGTTGGTTTTATCTTTGATGGTCTTGCACAGGGCGGGCAGTCCATCGACAGCACTGGGGAAGTCCGTAACCTTCAGGCCGGTCTTGTCAAAGATCTTCTTGTTGATGATTTCAACCGGCACGCTCTGGTAGTAGGGGAACATATAGTGCTTGCTATCGACCAACTGCTGGTTCCAAAGGTTGGGGAAGTAGCCGCCAATCACGGGTTGAGGAACTTTGCCATCCAGTGCCATCAGATTTCCCTGGCTGGCATACTGGGTGACCCAGCCTTCGCCGATGGACAGGTTGATGACGTCGGGAGCATTGCCGGCCGCAAATGCGGCATTCAGATCATCGCGGAAGGTAGCCTGGTGGTCTTCCCATTTGACCTGCACACCCGGATAGGTTGCTTCGAACCGGGCAATCGTATCCTTGACGTATTGATCAAAGGTGGGCGACAGCCAGAAGGTCCAGACAGTGAGCTGTGCGTTCGGTTCCACGTTCGGGATCACGGCTTCGGGGTTCAGGCCTGGGGTTGGGGTGACGACAACCTGTTTTTCGACAACCTGGGTCTGGTTGACTATGACGGTCTCCTTAATAGGAGCAGTGGTCGGTTGAGCAGCGGCCGGCGCTGGGGTGGCAGCGGGAGCGCATGCAGCCAGCAAAATGCTCATGAGGACGATCAAAGCGAACAATTTGGTACGCATGGTTTTTCATCTCCTTAAGTTATTCCTGAAAATGGACTAAAAAGTTTAATGTTGCCAAAAGCTTTACGATTGCGCCGAAGTGTCTGGTGTTTTCACCTCCTCGCGTGGTTTCGATTGGCAGACAGGGCGGACATTGCTGTCTGCCAACAGGTTACCCAATTCGTTTTAAACGATCCTTGACGTCCGAGGCGAAACGCTCGATGTGCGTCTGGACGAAATTTGCAATGTCAAGCCCGGGATCCGCGACGAGCGGTGTCAGGTCCATAGCGAACGCCAGGCCCGACATGGTATCGGTACCGTGTGATTCGAAATAGGTGGCGTTTGCGCGCCGGCGTCCCATCGTCGCCAGGTCGTAGCGTTTGCCGCCGCTTATCTGCGAATCGAAGACGCCCAGGAGCGCTGCCTGGAGGTTCTCGTGCGCGCTCAGGTCGAAGGGCACTTTGTCGGCGTCGACCATCCAATCCAGGTTGCGCCACACCTCGCAGCCGTACAGTTTCTGCGGGCGGGCGGATTGCGGCAGGCGGCGTAGGGCCGTGATCACTTTGAGCGCCGTGCCGACGTGGGTGTCGTGTTTGTCGGCCAGGTTGTGGGTGTAAACGAACTGCGGGCGGGCGGTTTCGAAGATCGCCGCTAGATCGTCGACCAGGTCGTTATTCTTGCCGTCCTTGACGGTCTTGCTCGGATAGTCGAGCAGGATTTGAGCCGCGTATTCGCCGACCAGCGCGGCTTTCTTCTGTTCTTTTAAGCGCACCGCGTGCATTTCTTCATCGCTGAAGTCTTTGTACAGGTCGGCGCGGGGCGAGCCGCGCCCATCCGTCACCACGACGCCGGTGAACCAGGCGTCCTCTCTTTGAAAACAGCGCAGGATTGGCTCGGCCGCCATGATTTCGATGTCGTCTTGATGGGCGCTGACGGCCATGTGAGTCGTGCGCGCCAGCCCTGTTTCGGCGGGCAGCCCGTCGGGGATGAAGATTTGTGAACTCTCAGGGTGCAATTTCAACGTCATTTTTAATTCCTCAAGCGAGTACAGCTAAACTTGCAGCCGCGATCGATTGGCCAACGCGTCGGCTTTTTTCGTCCGGTAGCTGGGCGTGGAGGCGATCGCTCAATTCGGGAAACTCGGCGTTCATCACCCGGTTTGCCTCTGCCAGCATCAAATCGCCGCCCGTACCCGAGGTGCAGCGGCCCAGGATCAGGATGTGCTTCATATCGTAGAAATTGGCGTAGTGTGCGAGGGCATATCCAAGGTATACGCCCATGCTCTGCCAGATTTTTAGTGCGCCCTCATGGCCGGCCTCCAGTTTTTGCTGTACGAAGGCCAGCTTCTCGGCGTCGGTGACGCCGCCGGGCAGCTCGATGCCCGCCTGCGGCGCCAGCCGGAAGACGCACTGTTGCGAAAAATACTGTGCGCCGACGCCGGCGTTCCGTGACCACTCGTCGAGCGGGGCGTGCGGGTTATAGTCGACCGGGGCGAAGGCCAGTTCGTTCAGCCACCCGGTGATGTTCCCATCCGGGTTCACGTAACCGGCAGCTTGAGAGGAACCCATGGCGATCCCCAATACGCCGTTATCCTCGAGCGACATCGCGCCGGCCAGCGCCGCCACATCGCCATCGTTAATGACGACCAGTGGAACGCCAAGCTCGCGCTGGACGCGGGCGAACAGGTTCTTCACTTCCGCGAACCGCTCAGGGGAGATGCCGCGAAACAGGGATGCGACCATCGGGCGGTTGTCGATGAAAATGCCGGCCGATGAACCGCCGATGGCGTCGACGCGATCCATTTTGGATATGGCCGTTTTCAAAGCAACCATGATTTCGTTATAGTGATATTCCGGGTCGGAATGGATTTTGGGCTCCCAGATCACCTCTTCGCTGTAGACTACTTTGCCGTCGACCACCGCGCTCACCTTGCGGTCAGATGCGCCCAGGTCGAAACCGATTCGGCAGCCTTCCAGGTGCCGACCGAGCGCTTCTCCGCTTTCGTGTTCCGGTGGAACCTCGTCAGGACGGCAAACGACCACCTCGAACGGCCGTTCGTACACCTGTTCGCCCATGAAATGGAAATCGAACCTTCCCTGGCCGGAGAAAGAATAATATTCGGTCAAATAATGACCGATACTGCAGGGGCCGCCGATGTACATTTTATATCCGCCCCGCTGCCAGAGCAGGAATTCCACCAGGTGTTGGACGTAAACCAGGTTCGCGGATGCATTCGGGTGTGATTCGGGATAGATGAGGGTCTCAAAACGGGAAACTTTGCCGCTTTCTCTTTCCAGGCCAATTACCAGAGGAACCCCAATGTGCTCCACGTTTTTGTGGAACACCCGGTCGGCAAGCGCGGCCGGCCGGAACCCAGGATCCAGGGGTGGGATAAAAGCAGGCTTGATAAGGACAAAACCATCTTCCATATGACGACGTAACTCCTATCGATGCAAAGACGATAATATGATGTGGATTATGAAGAAGTGCAGTTAAAGAGAAGTGAATAATTGCTTGCCAGGGTTGCCGAAGCGCCCAGGATGATTGTGTTTGCGCCCAGTTGGCCGATCTCGACCTTTGTATTCTGCAGCAGCCTGGAGAAGGTATTCTGGGCGATCGTTTTCTGGATGGCATCCAACCAGGGCTTGCCAAAGCAGGTCATATCTCCAGCAAGGACGATCCTTTGGATGTTCAGAATCCCAATCAAACCGGTAATGGCCATACCCATATAGTGCGCGGTATCCAATACCATGGCCCGCACTAGCGGATCTCCGCCAGCATAAGCCCACTCGACGGTTGCCAGGTCGATCTCCGGGGCATTGCGCGGAAGCTGAGTGTCCGAACTAGAAGCAGCCAACGCCTGTGCGCGTTTGATGAGCGCGTGTGCGCTGGCGACGGTCTCCAGGCAGCCATGGTTGCCGCAGCGGCAGGGGAGGCCGCCCTCCGGGACGACGACCACGTGGCCGATTTCTCCCGCGCCACCGCCGTCGCCGACGAACAATTGCCCGTTGATGATGATGCCCGATCCGATCCCGTGGCGAACGTTGATCACCGCCAGGTTGCCCTCCGCCGATTGGCCGGATCCAAAAACGTATTCCCCCATCGCAGCCGCCTGGCTGTCGTTTAAGATGGAAACCGGTAAATGGTAGCGTTCCTGGAGGAGCTTTGCCAGCGGCAGGTCTTTCCAATCCAGGTTGACCGCGTTGACCACTACGCCTTCCCGGCTGTTGACCAGGCCTGGCGTGCCGACGCCGATCCCGATCAACGGTCCTTCTGCGGCGGCTACCAGCAGGTCAAGGATTTCGTAAACCTGGGTCAGCGCATCGTCGCCGTTGCGGTCGTTTACCGGGAGACTGACCTTGGTGCGGATTTTGCCGCGCAGGTTGACAACCGCCCCCTGGAACTGCTGCTGGGCCAGGTCGAGCCCGATCATCCAGCGTGAATCATCCACGATGCTCAATAAAATAGGAGATTTTCCCCCGATCGAAGAGCCAACCCCCACTTCGCTTACCAGCCCTTCGGCCAGCAGGTCGTTGACGATATCGGAGACCGTCGTCCGTGTCAGGCCTGTGATGCGAGCGATCTCGGCCCGGCTGGTGCTTACATGATCGAAAATCGTCTTCAGAGCGAGATTTCGATTGTATTCTTTGGTCTGCTGCTGCGTTGCTTTCATTGTCTGCATTACCTGAAATGGATCTAATTAGCGGGTGGAAGAGAAACTTTGTAAAGCCACTGGACTTACAAAGTTAATTATAGATTGATTCTTGGAAATGTCAATAGCTAAATTGGGGCCGAAGCGGTTTAGTTTTGGGGCAAATGGGACCACCGCCCTACGAGGCGGTGAGGAGATTGTAAAAATGTAACTTTATCCCCTTAATATCTCTCTACGTTCTCTGCCCATCCGCAGTGAAATTTATTACTCGTCCCAATCCACCTGAGGCGAGCGGTAAAAGTGGATTCCCATTCCAGCCAGCCGTGCGCCGTGAGTCCCCAACCGGTGACGGTATTCTCCCCAGTTTCGGCCATCCATCGGCGACCAGCCGATTTCGGCGATCCCTGGAAGGCGCGGAAAGGCCATGAATTCGATGTCCCCCATTGTGCGTAGTGTTTCGCTCCACAGCGGCGCTTCCACCCCGGCAACGTCTTCTTCGGACAGCCATTCTAGCTGGGCAAGTGGATCCCAATCATAGGCGTCCCTGACTTCGACGTAGCCGGCCCACTTCAACCCCAGCGGCGAGGAGGCGTCGTACATCATGTCCAGGTAGGTTTTCGAGCCCGGCGATAGGATCAGCTTGCAGCCCTGGGCGATGGCCTCTCGACCGTGCTCTCCCTTCCAAACTTGGACCAGCGTTGAGGGCTGCAGGTCGACCTGCGCTATTTCTTCCCAACCGACTACCTTCTTGCCATACGAATCGGCAATCGCCAGGACGCGCGTGACAAACCGACGGTAATCTTCGCTGGTCATGACCGAAGCCTCGTCCCCGCCGATGTGGAAGTATGGTCCGGGCGTCAGCGCTGCGACCTCGCGTACCACGTCCTCAACGAAACGGTAAGTGACTTCTTTATCCGTGCACAGCGAGCTGATGCCGACCTCGATCCCGGTGTGCAGCGCCGGCGCCTTGCTATCGCAGTTGAGTTCGGGATAGGAGGCCAGGGCTGCGTTGGTGTGCCCAGGCATGTCGATCTCAGGGACGACGGTGATGTAGCGGCTTTGCGCATATGCGACGATCTCGGCGTACTCTGCCTGGGTGTAAAATCCGCCGGGATCGTTCCCGACGGCCGTGCTCCCACCGTATGCGCTAAGCCTGGGCCAGGTGGCGATCATCAGGCGCCAGCCCTGGTCGTCGCTGAGGTGCAGGTGAAATCGGTTCATTTTATAATAGGCGATCTCGTCGATGTAGCGCTTCACGTCGGCGACGCAAAAGAAGTGCCTGGCCACATCCAGCATCGCGCCTCGCCAGGCAAAGCGCGGCTGATCCCAGATGGTCATGGCGGCGATTTCCCAGGGACAATATTGAAGTTCGTGGCTTTCGATTGCGGCCGGCAGCAATTGGCGGATCGTCTGGACGCCGTGAAAAAGGCCGGCAGGGCGGTTGGCGGATAGGAAGAGCGAGCCCGGCGTGATCTCCAGCTTATAGCCTTCCTCGCCGAGATCCGCTTCGTTTTCGCACAGCCGAAGGTGGACATCTCCCTTTACTGCGTCGTCTGGGGAGAACTCATCCGCAGAAATCAACACCGG
>JARLHX010000026.1 GCA_031292035.1 Negativicutes bacterium
AACCGCATGAAGAATCCCAACACCCCACGCCAGGCCATCGCCCTCAAGTACGACGGCCAACAAGCCCCGACCCTCACCGCCAAGGGCGACGAGGAGCTGGCCGAAGCCATCCTGAAGCTGGCCCGCGACTATGAAGTGCCGATCTACGAGAATGCCGAGCTGGTGAAACTGCTGGCCCGGATGGAGTTGGGCGACAGTATTCCGGAAGAGTTGTACCGGACCATCGCCGAGATCATCGCCTTTGCCTGGAAGCTCAAGGGGAAATTTCCGGCCGGCCAGGATCCCGATGCGGCGCCCGTGGAGAAGGATATTACCGGGCGTGGGGAGGATTATTGATTCAGAATGGGATTGGGTAAAGACGACAACCTGACCTTTTATTGAGCACTTACAAACGGCTTGACTTATAAGAACATGGACACCCCCATCCTTCCGATGAGAAACACAAGTAAAATCAAAAAGAATATTCGAATAAAGCCACTCCCATAACGTAGTGCTAAAAAAACCCCAGTCATAGAGCCTGCCATATTGCAGACGGCAACGACTCCACCTAGGGTCCATAAAACGTTACCCGACGGGATAAAAAACATGAGCGCCGCGCTAAATGTCCCTAAATTAACCAGCTTTGCTGAAGCTGATGCATTTAGAAAATCGAATCCAAAATACCTTACAAAAACAAAAAGCAGAAGGCTGCCGCTACCGGGCCCGAACACGCCATCGTAAAAACCGATCAATCCGCCAAAAAAAAACCCCAGCAGAACCTCTTTCTTTCCGATTTGAACATCAGAATTGACTCGACCCAAATTTTTTTTAAAAAAAGTATACGCAGCCATCATTATCAAAACAAAGAAAGCAACATACTCCATAAGCCTCTTTGGAACGAGCGAAACAGAGAGGGCACCCAAAAAGGAAAATATAAAAGCTGAACACATAATTGGAAGCATAAGCTTCCATAGGATTTTTATTCTCTTGAGATAGGTAAATACGGAAGAAAAGTTACCCGCTAAAACCGCCAATTTATTGGTTCCAAAAACCGTGGCCAAACTGTATTGAGGTAAAGCGTGCAAAAGTGCAGGTAGCTGTACAAGTCCGCCGCCGCCAACGGCCGCATCAATCAAACCACCGCAAAAAGCAAAAAAGCCCAACACAATTAAGGTGTGTTCAAAATCCATATAACATACCCAATCAGGGTTTGCGTTCTTGACTAGGCATTATGAATGCCTACTCAGGGGACGCTACGCGGGTTAGAGGCTCCGATCAACCTACTATACGTTTTGTGGGTTTCACTCCACCCATTGAAAAACTTCAAAACACCAGCGTCTGCCTAGTCTTTTTTGAGAAAGGCTTTGACTGTATTTTCGGCGTAGGCCTGAGCTGCTTGAGTGGTCGGATGGCAAAGTACTTCGCGCATTGCATTTTTGCAACGATGTTGAACTCATGATTTCGTTTTTTATTTTTCAGGCCTTATCGGCCCGCCCTGAATAAAATTTACTATTTAAGCGCTAATGTATTTTCATTTTGTCAGAGCCCGTACTGGTCAATTTCAATTTAGATAGACACACTCATTCTTGTCAACACTTCAACGTGGGACGAGGGTGCTCCCAAAGGATTTACCCCCCCTAAAAAGACCGACACGTAAGATATTTCATACAACACATGCAGCAGGCAGTTTAAAGCAACCGCTCTATATTGCGATTTACCTGTAGGACCCGCTGTCATCCAGGCACGCTCACACCGAAACCAATAGCAACAATTGAATGGTAATTCTTCCTCCCGCACAAAAATCACCCCAAGCATCAAGACGGCGATAGATGTGTTGAGTGGAAGCCTATTTTCATCTTTGCAGATCCGTCTTCCCGCAAAAACTTCGCCCTTATTCCTACATCTCCCTACAGCCCGACAATAGAGGGACTTGTAGCCTGATTCTGATTTTGCTTTCGAGCATTCAACACTACCACCGACGGGTCCACACTTCGTGCTTTCCCCTTGCAGGAGGCACAACGGATGTTCACCTCGGCACCTCGCTTCACCTTCAGCCTTGTCGGCCTCGAACAGGGACTGGAAGTCCTGGCGTTCAAGGGTACGGAAGCTATCAGCCAACCCTACCGCTTCGAACTGGAGTTGGTCAGCCGGCAGCCAGACCTCAACCTCGACGAGCTGCTGCATCGGCAGGGTTTTCTCGCCTTCAACAACGACGGCGCGGGCATTCACGGCCAGATCTACGGCATCGGCCAGGGCGATACCGGCCAGCGCTGGACGCACTATCAGCTCACGCTGGTGCCGCAACTGGCCTATCTGGGGCATCGCTTCAACCAGCGTATCTTCCAGAACCAGAGCGTGCCGCAGATCATCGCCCAGGTGCTCAAGGACCACGGCCTCCTCGGCAATGCCTTCAGCTTCAACCTCGCCACGCCCTTCCCCGCCCGTGAATACTGCGTGCAGTACAACGAGTCCGACCTGGACTTCATCCAGCGGCTGTGTGAAGAGGACGGCCTGCACTATCACTTCCAGCACAGCGCGCAGGGCCATCACCTGGCCTTTGGCGACGATCAGACCTATTTCCGCCAACTGCCCGACAGCGTGCCGTACCGACCAGACAGCGGGATGGTCGCGCCATGGCCCTGCATCCAGTCCTTCGACCTGCGCCTGGAAACCCGCAGCACCCGGGCAACCTTGCGCGACTACGACTTCAAACAACCCGCTGCTCGGCTGGAAAACAGCGCCTGCGTGCTCCACTCCCTGCCGCAGCCGGACCTTGAGGATTACCGCTATCCCGGTCACTACAACCGCGACGAACAGGGCCGGCAGCTCAATCGTCGCCAGTTGGAAGGCCATCGAAGCGACAGCCGCCGGGCATCGGGCAAGAGCAATGAACCACGACTGGTCAGCGGACACTTCCTGCTCCTGGCCGACCACCCACAGCCTGACTGGAACACGCTCTGGCTACTGACCCAACTGACCCACGAAGGCAAGCAGCCGCAAGTGCTGGAGGAGTTGGCAACGAATCCGAGCGATGCCGTCTGCGATTTCCGCCAGGGCTACCGCAATACCTTTCTCGCCACTCCCTGGGAGGTGTTCTTCCGCCCGCCGCTGCAAGCGCGCAAATCCCGTCGCCTCAATACCCAGACCGCCATCGTCACCGGGCCACCCGGCGAAGAAATTCACTGCGACGAATATGGCCGGGTGAAAGTGAAATTTCACTGGGACCGCTCGGACGAAACCGGCGCCCAAAGCAGTTGCTGGTTACGGGTAGCATCCAGCTGGGCCGGTCCCGGTCATGGCGCCGTGACCTTGCCCCGCGTCGGAATGGAAGTGCTGGTGACCTTTCTCGAAGGTGATCCCGACCAGCCGCTGATTATCGGCTGCCTACCCAACCAGCGCCACCCGCCGGTTTACCCATTACCGCTGCACAAGACCCGTAGCGTCTTCAAAAGCCGCAGCAGTCCGGGCGGTGACGGCAGCAATGAACTGCGTATTGAAGACCGCAGGGGCGAGGAACAGATCTACCTGCATGCCCAGCGCGATTGGCAACAGCATATCGAGCGCAATCTTTCGCTCACCGTGGGTCATGAACGGCATGAGTACGTGGCGGCCAACAGTTACTGCGAACTCAAGGCCCAGGAGCATCACACCGTTCACCAGGACCGCCGTGTCGAGGTGAAGGGCGATGACAGCCTGTTGGTCGGCGAGAGCCAACAGGTGAAGACCGGGCTGGGTTATTTCGTCGAGGCTGATCAGGAAATTCAC
>JARLHX010000256.1 GCA_031292035.1 Negativicutes bacterium
CCGGCCGAGGGCGACGCGGATATCAATCCCTACCGGCGTATCGGCAGGCAGGATGTAAATGCCTTCCCGGGCTTCGGGGGGCACGATTTTATTGTCCAGGTTGAGTTCCTCGGTAGAGCAGAGCATGCCCTGGGACTGGACGCCACGGAAATCGGCGGCTTGGATTTCCATGCCGGTGGGCAGCTTGGCACCCACCAGCGCCACTGGAACAATATCGCCGCGGCGGACATTGGTGGCCCCGGTGACCACTGTAACCGCCAGGCCGCTGATGTCCATCTTACAGACCTGCAGCTTGTCGGCGTTGGGATGAGGGTCAAGCTCGGCAATCCGTCCGGTGACGACATTTTCGATGCCCTGACCCAGGTATTCGATATTTTCAACCGGCACCCCGGCCATGGTCATCATTTCTGCCAGCTCTTCCGGCGTCTGGCTGAAGTCCACATAGTCTTTAAGCCATTTTATTGAAGCGCGCATCCTTCATCCCCCTTAAAACTGCGCTATAAAGCGCAGATCATTGTCGTAGAACAGCCTGAGGTCGTCGATACCGTAAACCAGCATCGCCACCCTCTCGACCCCCATGCCAAAGGCAAAGCCGCTGACTTGATCCGGGTCGAAATTGCTCATTTCCAGCACCCGGGGATGAACCATGCCTGAACCGAGTATCTCCAGCCAACCGGTGCCCTTACAGGTCCGGCAGCCTTTTCCGGCGCACATCACACAGGATATGTCCACCTCGGCGCTGGGCTCGGTAAAGGGAAAGAAACTGGGCCGGAAACGCAGCTTGACGTTCTTGCCGAAAATTTCTTTTGCAAAGAGGTCCAGCGTCCCTTTTAGATCGGAGAAACTGATGCCTTTATCGATAACCAATCCCTCCACCTGGGTAAAGACCGGCGAGTGGGTGGCGTCGTAGTCGCGGCGGTAAACCTTGCCTGGGGCGATGATCCGCACCGGCGAATTGGGCTCGGCGGCCTGCATGGTCCGCACCTGAACCGGCGAGGTGTGGGTCCGGAGCAAGATATCGCCGGTGACATAGAAAGAGTCCTGCATATCACGCGCCGGATGATCGGGCGGCAGGTTGAGGGCCTCGAAATTATAGTAGTCCTGCTCGACTTCGGGGCCTTCGGCCACTTCAAAGCCCATGCGCATAAAGACTGACTTGATCCGGTCAAGGGTCAAAGTCAGTGGATGTTTATGTCCCATACGGGCCCGCCGTCCGGGCATAGTGATGTCGATTTTCTCTGACGCCAGCCGCTGAGTCAGGGCGGCCTGTTTGAGTTCATCCTGCTTGCTTTCCAGCAGTCCGTCCAATTCCGACCTCAGTTCGTTGACGATCTGGCCGATCCGTGGCCGCTCCTCGGGAGACAGCGCCCCCATGCCCCGGAGAACTCCGGTCAAACTGCCCTTTTTCCCCAGATATTTGACCCTGAGGTCGTTGAGGGCCTCAAGGCTGGCGGCCCCGGTCAGTTCCTCAACCGCCGCCTGGCGCAGTTGTTTCAGCTCTTGTTCCATATGTACCTCCTTAAGTTATCTATAAAAGCATTTGACTGATAGTTGATATTATTATGTACAACAGCCACGGTTCTTTGCGAGAAATTCAGCGAACCGCGACGTGTGGATGCTCGCTTTTTATAGCAGCCGGCCTACCTGGAAAATCCGGCGGATCTGCCCTATGCCCTGCCGGTCACAGGGGCCAAACTCCACCACACTCTGGCCCACCACCTGAAACTCCCGGGTGAGGGTGGTGATGACCGTCTCCAGTGTCTCAAGACCAATGCCGCCAGGCGCATTCCAGGCACTGAACGGAAAAGCAGCCGG
Source organism: Negativicutes bacterium (assembly GCA_031292035.1). Next base: position 1,816 of record JARLHX010000256.1, read on the forward strand.
ACTCAGGACATCGGTATCGACATGGATGTAGATATTCTTAAAGCCCTGTGTCTTCACCGCTGCGGCTACAGCCTCCGGCATTGCAGTCAGTTGCTCCGGCCTGAGCATAGTGATTGACCGTGCGTCGATACATTCAGCCTCAGGCGGGTCCAAATCCCGTGTTCCCGCCAAGACGAGCTGTCTTGATTCCAGAGGAGGCCCGAGACAGGCCAGGATGTCAGGATCACCTTCCCCCAGGAGGAATCGCAGCGGCATGCCGGTAAACAGCTTGCTGGGCGAAGACTCCGGGGTGTTGAGGTCACCGTGGGCATCCAGCCAAATGACTGCCAGATCTCCCTGATACAGCCGGTTGAGGTAGGATATAGGCGCCAGGGTCGAACAGCAGTCCCCGCCGATCATCAGTATCCTCTGCGGTGAACAGGATGCAATCTTATCAATAGCCATCTGTAATTGTCTAAATAAAACATCGTAGTCGCGGATATTGCTTTTTGCCCTAGCTTCTTCGGCTGTTCCGACCGGAATTTCGACCAGGTCCATACCCTGACCGATCGCGGCCTTCAATGCCATAGCGCCGTCATAGACCGAGCGCCGGCCTGACCCTTGCCACTGGGGAAAAAACAAATTCAACCAACTGGTCATGGGATTCGCCTCCCAAGCGAAAATAAAAAGACTCCCGCCCCCAAGGGGCGAAAGCCTCGACTTCCGCGGTACCACCCTAATCAATACTCGCTTTCCGATAACGGGGAAATCCGTCCGGCCTACGCAGGGATAACCCCTTCAGCGCGGATGCTCGGGAGTGAACTTCTGACGCCTGTTTCGGAACCGCTCTCAGTCTACGGCGGCCTCCTCCCTGGGGAAACGACAGCGACATACTCTCTCCGTCACGGCACAAATTATTGAACCATAAGACGCCTGTACAGAAGATACGCAGCAATGGATCCGGTGGCTTCAAATACTTTCCAGAAGAAATCGGGAGTCGCCAACATGAGACCACACCCTCTCTGCTTTTCGGTGAAATAATCAGCTCATTGCTAAACGTATTATAGCATATCGATTTTCAAATTACAAGTTAGCGCGGCGCTGCCTGGCCGCCTCAAACAAGACCACGGCGGCCGCTGTCGCCACGTTTAGCGACTCGGCTTCGCCGTAAATGGGAATATAAATTCTGAATTTTGCCGCAGCCAAAAGTTCGCTACTCATACCGGCCCCTTCGTTGCCAAAGGCGATGGCCAGCGGACCGGTCAGCGGGGCGGAGTGATACACGGTTGCCGCCTCCAGTGCTGTCGCGACCAGCGGGGCAGACACTGCCTCCAGCGCATGCAGGAGCTCGCCGCGATCGAGGCCGGCGAGTACCGGCAGATGAAAAAGTGAGCCCATGGTGGCCCGCACCGTTTTGCCGGCAAATACATCTGCCGAGCCGCGGGTCAGAATCACGCCGCTAGCGCCAGCGGCATCGGCGGCCCGGATGAGGGCCCCGGCGTTGCCCGGGTCCTGCACGCCGTCCAGCACCGCGATAAGGGGCGCTGCACTGGTAGGCACAAGATCGGCAAAGGTAAACCGGCGTTTGACAGCTAAAATCATGATTCCCTGAGGCTGTTCGGTGTCAGTCATTTTATCATAGATGACTGCCGGCACTTCGGCCAACCGGCAGCTTGTCTCCGCCAGCCGCGCCAACAGCCCTTTGACCCGGGGGTTGTCAGCCGCCTGAGCAGTGTACATACAAACTTCACCCTGCCAGCCGGAGGCTGCGAAATCTTCACACAACCTGACGCCTTCCACCACGAACAAGCCGAGTTCGTCGCGGTGTTTTTTCTGTTTCAGGGCAATGGCCTGTTTGACCAGCCTGTTCTGTTGGCTGGTGATGACCTCGACGGTCATTACTCCAGCTCCTCCAGCTTTTGCACTCCGGCGTTGCCGCCCACGACGATCAGTATATCTTTGGCGTCGATTTTCTCACTGGGCAGTGGCGGCAGAATCAGGTCATTACCGCGTTTGATCGCGATGACGTTGATCCCGAATTTAGCCCTTAGGTTGGCCTCGGCCAGGCTCCGGCCGACGAGTTCCAGCGGTGCTGTGACTTCCACCAGGCTCAGGTCGGGAGCCAGCTCGATATAGTCCAGCACATTGGTGGACACCAGATTGTGGGCCACCCGAACCCCCATATCCCGTTCAGGGTATACCACCCGGTCGGCGCCGATCTTTTGCAGCATCTTGCCGTGCATTTCGTTGCGGGCTTTGGCGACAATATAGGGCACTCCCATCTCCTTCAGGGAGATGGTTGTCATGACATTGGCCTGGACGTCTTCGCCGATTGCTACCACCACGACGTCGAAGTTGCGGATGCCTAGCGCCTTGAGCGAATCTTCGTCGGTGGTGTCGGCCTGGATCACATGGGTGACTTCATTACTGAACTTTTGGACCCGGTCAGCGCGCGAATCGATGGCCAGCACTTCATGGCCGCCTTTGAACAGGCTGATAGCCACACTACTACCGAAGCGCCCCAGACCGATGACCGCGAACTGTTTCCGTTTTTTACCCAACTTTCTCACCTCTAACCAATAATCACTTTACCCTCAGGATACTTGATAAGCTGCTTCTCCTGGCGCATGGCCAGAGCCAGCGCCAGCGTCACCGGGCCCAGCCGGCCGGCAAACATGGTGGCGATTATCCAAAGCTTGCCATGGACTGAAAGCTCGGGGGTCAGTCCGGTGGACAAGCCCACAGTGGCAAAAGCCGACACCACTTCGAACAAGATGCTCAAAAAGGTGGCATTTTCAGAAATAGCAAGGGCCATGGTCACGACGATGATCAGCACCGACGCGAGAAAACCGATGGCAAACGCCTTATATACCATACTATTGGGGATTTTGCGGCCAAACATCTGCACATCCTCTCGGCCCCGGATAAGGGCCCAGATGGCCGCCGTCAGCACCGCCAACGTCGAGGTCTTGATCCCGCCGCCGGCTGACCCGGGCGACGCTCCAATGAACATCAGGATCACCAAAAAGAACAAGGTTGAATCTTCCATCCTGCCGATACTTATCGTGCTGAAGCCGCCTGTCCGGGCGGTAACCGACTGAAAGTAACTGGACAGCAGTTTGCCTTTCACCGAAAGATGCTGCATGGTGTCGGGATTGTCGACTTCCATCGACAGAATAACAATCATCCCGAGGGCGATCAAAAAGACGGTGGTGACCAGCACCACTTTGGTGTGCAGGGAGAATTTGCGCCAGCGGCGCTGTTGCCACACGTCGGCAATGACGGCAAAGCCGATGCCGCCGAGGATAACCAGGGTGGTGACCGTTAAGTTGACAGTGACATCATTAACAAAAGCCGAAAAGCTTTTGAAGCCGCCGAATAAATCAAAGCCCGAATTGCAGAAGGCTGAAATGGCGTGCCAGTATCCGTAGTAAATTCCTACAGCCCCCAGTTTGTGAAACCAGTGATAGGCCAGCAGTGAACCGCCGATAAATTCAATAATCAGCGTGGTTTTGATAATATACTGAGTCAGGCGGACCACCCCTGAGACCGATACTTGGTGGAGCTCCTGCTGCATGACCATCCGTTCTTTCAGCTTGATCCTTTTCCCCATCAAAAGGGCCATCAAGGTAGCCGTCGTCATGATCCCGATACCGCCGACCTGGATGAGGCCGATGATCACCAACTGGCCAAAAAGGGAAAAGCGACTGCCGGTGTCCACCACCTTGAGACCGGTCACGCAAGCCGCCGAGGTGGCGGTAAACAGGGCATCGATAAAGCTCACCCGTTCCCCGGTAGCCGACGCCAGCGGCGTCGCCAGCAGCAATGCGCCAAACAAAATGAGGCCGGCAAACGCCAAAGCCAAAATCTGATAAGGGGTCAGTCGCCATTTGGTGATATCCAGCAGACCATGCATATTATCCCGCAAAACCATGTTCGACCGCTCACTCCCGCCGTGAATCCGGCTATACTTTCCAATCATTCATCATTATACTGCTATAGTTTCTCTTCGTCTACCAATATATATGAAAAACACCGTCCTATGAAATGACGGTGTTCTCCGATATCCCCCTCCAACCGGGTGCGGTTTACATTTTAAATTGGCAGACCTTGTCGACTGCCCTAAAACAAGGGCTTGGAGTCAATCCACATAGATCATTTTCTTGGTCATGCCGCCGTCCACCACAAACGCCTGACCGGTAATGAATGAGGCCTCAGGCGACAATAAAAAGGCGGTGATGTTGGCGATATCCTCCGGCCGACCGACCCGTCCCGCCGGATGCTGGGCATGGTCCTCCGGACGCAGGGGTCCGGCGTCTTTCCCGACATCGATCCAGCCGGGACAAACGGCGTTGACTCGCACCTTCGGCCCCAGTGAATTGGCCAGGGCATGAGTCAGCCCCAAAAGCCCGGCTTTGGTGGCGGCATACGCCTCATCGCCCGGTTCGCTCATCAGCGCCCGGGTGGACGAGATATTCACGATGGCGGCGGATGGCGAGCAGCGAAGAAGCTCAGCGCCGAACTTGGCAAACATAAAGGCTGCTTTCAGGTTGACATCCAGGATGCGCTCAAATTCGCCGACCTCGATTTCGTCAATCGACTTTCCGGAGCCAAAGCCGGCGTTATTTACGATAAAGTCCAGCCGCCCATAGTCTTTTTTCACCAGATCAATCACCGCTACCACATCAGAGACCTTGCCGACATCTCCCTGGATGAATCTGGCGTTCAGGCCCACCGCTACCAGCGCAGCGGCTGTTTCGGCCCCGGCGGCAGCATTGCTGTCCACCACGACGACAGTAGTCCCCTGTCCGGCCAATTTATGGGCGATGGCTTTTCCGATCCCCCTCGCCGCCCCGGTCACAATGGCGACATGGTTTTGCTTACTGCTCATACTGACCCTCCTGGCAGGGATTGATTCTAGCTAAAAACCGTCTTTCTTACATAAACATGGCCGTCCATAATCCGCCGGGCCGTCCGGTATACTCCGACCCGCTTCAGTTTCACACCGCTGGGCGTTTCTTCGGCATCAGCTTCCACCGGAATAATGCCGCCAGGATGGCCGATGTTAATGGTAATCCGCGACTTGGCTTCCTCGCGCAATACTTCCCACACAATACTGCCGGGAATCCGTGCGGCCGCCCCAGTGCATACAGTGCCAGACACAGGGTATGTTTTATGCATTCTCAGCATAAATAGCAGCCTGGAAACCATGTCACAATCACCGGCCTGTACCGAAGTGCCGCTGATTGTTTGATAGGCAGTAGGCGGACTGACGATGGCAAAGAAGGGATTATAGGGGCTTTTGGGAGCGGCGTCTTCCGGCCTGTCGACCAGCCCCATCATGACAGCAGCCCGGCCCCGGATTTTTTCGATTGTTTCCATCAGCGCCTTGTTGCTCTCGATCTCCTGCGGTGATTCAATACCTGTCATCCCAAGCTCAGGGGCCTTGATAAAAACAACGGCGTTGGCGGCATCGACAAGCGATACGGTGTATTTTTTTCCGTCCACCTCAATGGTGTCCTGCACATTGCCTGTCGGCAGCAGTTTGCCGGTAATCGCCCCGGCAGTATCCGCCCAATCCAGGGTGATTTTCGCACCGGTTCCCGGACAGCCGTCAATGGCAAAATCGCCTTCGACCATGGCTTTGCCGTTTTTCACCGGCACCTCGGCTACCAAGATGCTGTCGCTGTTGGTGAGATGAATGCGGACCGTCGTGACCGGCTCGACCGGTTCCACCAGGCCTTCGTCGATGGCGAAAGGCCCCACCGCAGACGAGATATTGCCGCAGTTGCCGTTATAGTCGATAAACTCGGCCTCAAAGCTGACCTGGCCGAAGGTGTAGTCAACATCAGCGTTCTCCCTGGTGGACGGAGAGATGATGGCCAGTTTGCTGGTGAGAACGTCGGCCCCGCCCAGTCCGTCGATCTGGCGGACGTCGGGACTGCCGTAGATGGCGCGGATGACGGCGTCTCTTTTCACCGGGTCTTTCGGCAGTTCATTTTTCATAATAAAAACGCCTTTGCTGGTCCCGCCCCGCACAATGGCGCAGCGCAGCAGTTCCATTTCGGGATGCATGGTCATCCTCCTCATTTTTGCTTGTTGCTTGCGAGAATCGCTCTATTCTTGCCCTTTAAATTCATTGACGAACCGTTTGGCTTCCTTGCCAAAGAGCGAAAAGGCACTTGTCAGCAGGATGGTCAGTCCATCCTCAAGATACTTTTTTGCGCTTTCGCCGGGGCGGACTACAGTACCGATCGGCTTACCGGTCGCAAGACCTTTTTGGACAAATTCCTGGTAAGCAGCCTGCACCTTGGGGTGTTTTCCCTGCCCGGGAACACCGAGCGACTGGGAAAGATCGCCTGTGCCGAGTATGACTCCGTCGATGCCGTCAACCGCGAGAATATCGGTAAGATTTTCGATGCCCGCACTGGTTTCGATAATCGCCAGAATGACTGTTTCCCGATTGGCTTCCACCACATATTCAGACAAAGGGGAGGTCATACCATAGTCAGAGGCCCTGATTGCATTGAGGCCCCGGTTGCCCTCCGGATAGTATTTCACCGCCCGGACAGCCTTTTGGGCCTCTTCTCTGGTTGAAACCCCTGGCAAGATCACGCCCATCAGGCCGGTGTCCATAAAGCGCAGGATGGTGTCTCCCTCAGCATTAGGCACCCGGAGAAGGGGCACTATGCCGCGGACTTCTGCGGCTCTGACCAGTTCCTCACAATCTCGCGGCGAGAGGGGGCCATGCTCGGCGTCAAGGAAAACAAAATCAAAGCCCGCAAGCCCACAGATCTCGACAAACGCTGGGTAAAACCCTTGAATCATACAGCCGGACACTGCCGCCTTTTGCAGCAGTTTTTCTTTTAACGGATTTTTATACATTGAAACCTGCCACCACCTTCGTCAATCGAATCCTACTTTCAGTGATTCAGTTTTACGCCAGTTATGCCAATGACTAGCAGGTTGATACAGATAACAGTAGTTTCTCAAGTTCTTCCTTATCCGCTTGGCTTAATGCCTTTAGCGGCGGTATGGGTTCGCCGACGGCAAAGCCTTGGATTTCCAGAGCTGCTTTTATGCAGGGGGCCAGTCCGTACTTTTGGAAGGACCTGTTGATATCCCACAGCTTTTTCTGGTATTCCAGTCCGGCATCCCATTTTTTATCGCGGGCCAGTTCATACAGTTTTACGCTTTGCTGGGGAATGATACAGGCCGGTCCCGCCATCCACCCTACTCCGCCAAGCATCATGACAAACAGCGGAATATGGGCTGAAGCACTGAATATTTTAATCTTCCCGCCCATTCGGTTGGCTATGGTCAACAATTTGCCGGTGTTTCCCGAAGCATCTTTTATGTATTCGATATTAGGAATATCAGCCAGCTTATCAATCACGTCAATACTTAATTCTGTTGCCTGAAAACTGGGATTGGTATACAAAACAATGGGTCGGCTGGTCGCCTGGGCAATCCCGGCAAAATAATCATACACCTGCGCATCTTTTAACGGAAAATAGGTTTCCAGCACCGCCAGGATGCCATCAACACCAACAGCTTCAAACTCACTTGCCTGCCGTGTGGCTTCAGCGATGGACGCATGACTGACCCTGGCAACCACTGGAACCCGACCCTTTGCCGCATCAACGACAATTTCCACAATTCGTTTGCGCTGCGGCCATGTCAAGTAGGCAAACTCACCGGTGCTGCCTAAGGGGGTGAGCCCATGAACACCTTTTTGAATTAAATGCTCCACTAAATCCCTTAATACTGGCTCTCGTACTGATCCATCGGCATTCATCGGTGAAACCAGATAGGGAAAAACACCGCGAAATTCGCTCATGCCAAGCACTCCCTTCGCCTTTCGCTCAACACCCAGTCTAGTGCTGCAGCCGAAACTTTTATCGCCCCAACCACAATGTGTTTAGCCGTCTTACTTGATGGCGCAGAAGGCCGCCTGCATCCCTGACACCCACATGACTTCAACAGAGGCAAAACCAGTGGCACGCAGCAGCTTTAGATGAGCTGCCAAGGTGATGGGGAAAAACTCCACCCCAAACCGCGAAATATATTTCTCAACAGCCACCTCACTCTTGCCCAGTCTGTACTGCGCCTTGCGCCACCAATCCAGTCCGGTCTGCCTGCCCTGCTCGGTCTCCGGCATAATCGTCTCGAAGGTAATATAGATTCCACCCTTTTTCATCATGCGGAAACAATTGGCGGTGGCCTTCCGCCTGGTCTTGGCATCGAAATAATGATGGGCCAAAATAGCGGTGATAACGTCGAAACTCTCCGGCGCACATATAAGCCCTTCTGTTCCCGCCACCCGATAGGAGCAGTCCATTACCCCTGCCAGCTTTTCTTTCGCTATGTCCACCATTTCGGCAGAAGGGTCGGCCAACATATACGACGTTTCCGGAAAAAGCTGGGCGGCCTTTTGCACCAGTGTCCCTGTTCCCCCGCCTGTGTCAAGCCAGGTGGCGGGGAAGGGATTGACGACCTCGATCAGGCTGAGGGTGACATCGTGAAAGCAGTCGTAAAACGGCATGGTTTTGCGGATGTTGTCGTCGTATTCCCGGGCTGGTTGCGAGGTTTTGTTGTCACGCAAGAAATGATCACTCCTTCACACTGCATCGGACTTGGTTAGACGGCTACCATATATAGAGGGATGACTAGCATCGAGATGATGGTGGTGAGGGTGGTCAAAATGGCGGCATATTCGGCGTCGGCGCCATATACCTTGGCCAGGATGGTGGTGTTGGTCATGGCCGGCAGAGCCGCCTGGATGACAAATACCTTCTTCATGAGAATCGGTATCGGGATAAAGTGGGCCACCAAAATCACCGCCAGCGGCGAAATGACAAACCGCCCCACCAGCGGCCCGACAATGTCCTTGGTCAGCCTGACATTTTTGAGTTTGACCCTTGCCAGGATGATGCCGACAAAGAGCAGGGCCAGCGGCGTAGTCATCGCCCCCAGATATTTTGCGGTATTCAGCACGAAGTCCGGCAGATGGACGCCCAAAAGGATCAGGGCGGTGGCGAAGATAAAGCCCAGGAGGGGCGGCGAAAATATATTCTTGGCGGTGTCCAAACTGAAGATTTTCTGCGGCGTCGACTGGCCGTCAGTACTGATGAAGTAGTTGCCCAGCGTCCAGAAGAGAAAGGCGTTGGCTAAAATGTAGATCACGACATAGGGGATGCTGACGTCGCCGAACAGGGCCAGATTGACCGGTATGCCGACAAAAGCGGCACTGGAGGCAAAAAATACCGACCGGAAGGTGCCTTTGCGGTTGTCGGCGACCTTGAGGATCTTTGAAGCGGCATAGCCGGCTGCCAGGCTGATGGCCATAGAGGCAAAGGGCACCGCCAGCCCATACACCATCCCCAGCAATTTCCCCTGGTCGAAGGTGGTCATCAGGCTCCAGAGAAAATACGCCGGTAGGGCCACATTATTCACCAGCTTTGGCAATAGCCGCGAGTTATCCTGGTTGAACACCCCGCGGGTGGTGAGAAAACAACCCAGCATTACCATGATCATAATTGAAATGACGCCTTCCAGGGCGTGGAGAAAAGCCAACCCAACCACCACATCTTTCCCGTTTTTCCTGTCGCCAACGCATCGGCCTGCAGACATATGTCTTATTATTTCGGCATAAAAGGTGCTCATCCTGTCTCATCCAGAAAGATTCCGCTAGAAACAGTGAAAGCGCCGCAGAGGGCGGCGCTTTTCTTTCGATGATTTATCCTGCTTGTTTTCCTTTAAATAGCCTTCGAGATGCAGTCAAAAGCCAGCATGTATTTGCGGACCGACTCCTTGACGCCTTTTTTCACAACCATCATCAGATGGATATAGTTGGCGTTAGGGTTCTTCGCCAGTTCGGCCTTCAGCCGCTCGGCCGCTGCCAGCGACATGTCGGTGGCCACGTTGATCTTGGAGATGCCGGACAGGATGGAACTTTTGACGTCGTCTTTGCTCATGCGCGAGCCGCCGTGCATGACAAGGGGTACGTTGACCAGCGAATTGAGCTCGCTGAGACGGGCAAAATTCAGTTGGGAGCAGCCAACCCGGTGGGCCACATGATTGCAGCCGACACCGATGGCCAGCGCGTCGATTTTGGTTTTGGTGACAAAGTCGGCGACAATGTCAGGGGTGGTTACGTCGCGTTCATTGGCGGCGTTAATATCGTCATAAAAACCGACATAGCCCAGTTCACCCTCGACTGATATACCGAGAGAATGGGCTATGCGCGTGATGTCTTTCGTCCGTTTTAAATTTTCATCCAAAGGCATGGCCGAACCATCGAACATGACCGAAGTAAACCCCCAGCGAATTGCTTTCATTACCCCTTCGTAGGTATGCCCATGATCGAGGTGGAGTGCCACCGGCACCGAAGTTTTTTGAGCAGCCCTCACCATTGCCGCGCTGAGTGTGTCGACATCGACAAATTTGAACAGGCGTTCGGGAATTCCCAGGACCAAAGGAGTTTTTAGTTCTTCGGCGACCTCAACCACCGCTCCCAATGTTTCGAAATTAAAAACATTGAAGCCGCCCACTGCGTATTTTCTTTTGCGTGCATCTTGAAGTAGTTCTCTCATTGTTACCAAGGCCAAGTTGAACTCCTCCTTTAGAAATTGCTATAGTAATTTTTGTAATATATCTTATTCGCTCTCAGGAGAAAAAAACCTGCGCAATTCGTACAAAAATTTTGAAATCTGTGAATAATCCTGTGAATTGCCAGCCGAGGCGCGCTACCTAGATTTTTCCCATAATAGCGGCGAATATGTATGCATTTCATCTGACTGTGATCGCAAAAAATCCCGGACGACATGTCCGGGATTTGGCGTTATTAATTGGCTGCCGCTTTGGCGGTTTCTACCAGTTTACCGAAAGCCGGGCCGTCATTGACTGCCAGGTCGGCAAGCATTTTGCGGTTGACTTCTACTCCGGCTTTTTTCAGGCCGCTGATTAGCTGGCTGTAGGAAATGCCGTTGATTCTGGCTGCCGCGTTGATCCGGGTGATCCACAGTCCGCGAAACTCGCGTTTTTTGGCTCTGCGGTCGCGACGGGCGTAGAAAAGAGCTTTCATCACCGTTTCGTTGGCTTTACGGAAAAGGGTGCTCTTGGCGCCACGGTAGCCGCTGGCCATTTTCAGGATTTTCTTATGTCTTTTATGTGCAGTCACGCCTGTTTTTACTCTTGGCATGTCGTTTACCTCCGATCAAAAAATAAATTATTATTTGGCATTCGGGAGCATCAGGGATACGCGCTTGTGGTCGGCCTTGCTGATCAGCGCGGCTTTACGCAGGTTACGCTTACGGGCCGGGGATTTCTTCTCGAGAATATGACTTTTATGGGATTTAGAACGTTTGAATTGACCGCTGCCGGTAATTTTAAACCGTTTTGCTGCAGCTCGGCGTGTTTTTATTTTCGGCATGAGTTTCCCTCCTAGTGTTGTTGTTGCTGCTTGGCTGCCAGAATCATGATCATATTCTTACCTTCAAGCTTGGGCTCGCGTTCGACATTTGCCAGCTCTTTGAGCTCGGCAGCCATCCGGATCAGTACCTGACGGCCAAGTTCCGGATGGGTCAGTTCACGGCCACGGAACATGACGGTGGCTTTCACCTTATCGCCATCTTGAAGAAAACGCTGGGCATTCTTCAGTTTGACTAAAAAATCATGATCTTCGATATTAGGCCTGACTTTAACTTCTTTGATGGTAACAATCTTTTGTTTTTTCCTGGTTTCTTTCTCGCGCTTTTGCTGCTCATATCTGAACTTGCCATAATCCATGATCCGGCAGACCGGCGGTTTGGCAAGCGGCGCGACTTCAACAAGGTCAAGCTGCTGCTCGGCGGCAAGGCGCAGGGCCTCGCGGAGCGGCATGATACCCAACTGTTCGTTGGTTGCGCTGTTCAACCTCACATCTTTGGCGCGGATTTCCTCGTTAATCCTCAAATTATCTTTGCTAATTGCAGAACACCTCCCATATTATACTGAACAAAATAAAAAGCGGCTGGCAGACGCCACCCGCATAATAACAGAAAAGTTACTATTCCGTAACCCTAGCAACTGCCTAGGCGTCGCAAGGTGAGAAGCGGATGGCTTCTGCTTTTTCAAGTATTCGGTTACTTAGTTATATTAGCATTTCATACCACCAAAGTCAAGCACTCATCTGAACCCGTCTAAAAAGTCCATCGCGTCGTCGTCACTCCTTGCATCTTGAGCTTCCCAGACGGGTTCAATCTATTACTTGAATCGACTATTCTTTGGCGGCGATTTCGCCTAGCAGATCGGCCATGAACACATTGGTGGCGCGGGCGCCGATCTCGCCTTTGCCCCGCTTGCGGACCGCCACACTGCCGGACTCCATTTCCTTGTCACCGACCACCAGCATATAGGGCACCTTTTCCATCTGCCCTTCGCGGATCTTGTAGCCGATCTTTTCGTTGCGGTCGTCCACTTCCACCCGGATGCCGGCTTTGGTCATGGTGGCCGCCATGCGGTTGGCGTAGTCCGCCTGCCGGTCGGTGATGGGGAGGATTTTGACCTGCACCGGCGCCAGCCAGGCCGGGAAGGCTCCGGCGTAATGCTCGATGAGAATGCCGATGAACCGTTCAATGCTGCCATAGCAGGTGCGGTGGATCATGACCGGGCGGTGTTTGGCACCGTCTTCGCCGGTATAGGTCAGGTCAAATTTCTCCGGCATCTGCATGTCCAATTGGATGGTGCCACACTGCCAGGTCCGGCCGATGGAGTCGCGGAGATGAAAGTCGATCTTCGGACCATAGAAGGCCCCGTCTCCGGGGTTGACCTTGTACGGCATGCCGTATTCCTCCAGGGCTTCCTGCAGGGCAGTTGTGGCTGTTTCCCACACTGCGTCGTCACCCATCGCCTTTTCCGGTTTGGTGGAAAGTTCGGCGTGATAGCTCATGCCAAAGGTGCCGTACACCGTGTTGAAAAGGTCGATGACGCCTTTGATTTCAGCCTTGATCTGCGATGGCAGCATGAAGATATGAGCGTCGTCCTGGGTAAAGCTGCGGACCCGCATCAGGCCGTGAAGAGCGCCGGAAAGCTCGTGGCGGTGCACCAGGCCCAGCTCGCAGGTACGGAGGGGAAATTCGCGGTAGCTGTGATGACGGGTTTTATAGATGAGGATGCCGCCGGGACAGTTCATGGGCTTGACAGCATAGCCTTCCTCATCGATGGTGGTAAAATACATGTTTTGCTGGTAATGGTCCCAGTGACCCGACTGCTGCCACAGTTTCTGGTGGAGAATGATCGGGGTTTTGATTTCCTGGTAACGGTAGTCGTTGTGGAGTTTTCGCCAGAAGTTCTCTAGCTCGTTACGGACAATCATGCCCTTGGGATGGAAAAAGGGAAAGCCCGGGCCCTCCTCCTGAATGCTGAAAAGGTCCAGTTCACGGCCCAGTTTCCGGTGGTCGCGCTTGGCCGCCTCTTCCAGCAGGGTGAGATAGGCTTCCAGCTCGGCTTTCTTTTCAAAAGCAGTGCCGTAGATACGCTGGAGCATCTTGTTTTTTACATCGCCGCGCCAGTAGGCTCCGGCTAGACTCTGCAGTTTGAGAGCCTTGGCCCGGCCGGTGGACGGCACATGCGGTCCGGCGCACAGGTCGACGAATTCGCCCTGGCGATACAGCGAGATGACCACATCTTCCGGCAAGGCTTGGATGAGTTCCACTTTATAGCTTTCTCCCTGATCCCTAAACAGCTTGAGGGCCTCCTCGCGGCTGACCTCTTCTCTGACGATGGGCAGATCCTCTTTGACGATCTTCTCCATTTCGGCCTGGATTTTGTCCATGTCTTCCGGGATAAAGGTGTGAGCAGTATCGATATCATAATAGAAGCCATTGGCAATGGCCGGGCCGATGCCCAGCTTGACATCGCCGAAGAGGCGTTTGACCGCCTGGGCCATGATGTGAGACGCGCTGTGGCGCAGGGCCTCCTTGCCCTCGTCATCTTCAAAGGTCAAAAACTCCAAGGTCCCGTTTTTCTCGACCTTAAAATGTAAATCCACTACCTGACCGTTGAATTTGGCCGCCAGGGCCGCCTTCCCCAGACTGCGGCTGATCGAGTCGGCCACCGCCCCGAGGGTCATGCCTTTTTCCACCCCGCGGCTCGAACCGTCTTTGAGAGTAATAAGAACTGTTGCCATTTGGAAAGCCCTCCTTTTACCTTGTGAAAATAGAAAATCCCGTCCCATGCAAGGGACGGGATTGATTGCCCGCGGTTCCACCCAGATTGGCCTTACGGCCCGGCTCATTTCACGATAACGGGAAAATCCCGGCGCAGCTTACTCCATTTTCAGCCACGCAGTTTGGAGGGGGTAACAGCGCCGGGTCTCAGTAAAAGCGCTCTCAGCCAGGACGCCTTCTCTCTGAACCGACTTCCGCCGCAGTCGTATCCTCCGCATAACTATTGACGATATTGATTTGACATTTATTATATCCCTTTTAGCTGGTGCTGTCAATTCTCTATGGGGTGAACTGCCCCAATATATCCTCCTGGCAAAGTTCGCAGCCGCTGCATTTGATCACCCGACCTTCGAATACACCCTGAATGGTGGTCATAAGATCGTCGGATTTGCTGCCGCTCGGGCAGTGGAGCATCACATTGCGCGGAGCGATGGTAATCAGGGCGCTGATCAGGAGGTCTTCAAAGTTGATCTCCTCGGTATTTCTGAGCATAAACGATTCGAGATACTGGTTGCTGATTATTTTTCCGCGGCAGTCGCGGATTTTAAAACCCTCACCGCCGCCGACAATGACATGGACTTCCTCTACCTGGGCCTCCTGCACATCGACAAAATAGCGCAGCACCCGGATAAATTCCTTGTATTCCAGGTCCATCATATATTCGTCGACAGCCTTGTCAACGATCTCAGCCAGCTTGTCGCGATAATCTTTGAGGCGAAAGGCAAGAAACCCGTCAAGCACCAGCTCGTGATGATTGTCAAAGTACTCCTTGAGCTTGCCGAGCACACTGTTATAACGGCTGAAAGCATTGAAATCGCTAAAAAGACCGGTGTTGCCCTCCAGCAGTTTGACGGCATGCTCGTAAATCATACTCCGTTCTTCTTCACCAAAAAAACGGCAGTTGTGATTGACGATTTTGCGCAGCAGCACCTTTTCCTCCCGGGTAACAATCGCGTCAGCCAATACCTGGACCACATAACTTTTGAGGATATTTTTCACCCGCTCATAGTTGCGGAACGACAGCTCACCCTCGGTAACGTTCCAGCCAATAAAAGTATAATTACCGCGGCAGGTCTGGTCGATGACCACATGAAACCCTTCCTTCGCCAGCGCCGGGCAATCTTCTTCCAATTTATTTTTTATTTCATCGGACGTGCCGGACAGCCCAAGAGAAAGTATTTTCACTACCGTCACCCCTTTCTCTGATATTATATGTTTTCCGTTTCTATCGCATACAAAGTAGCCAGGCAGATAAATACGGAAAAAAACAGCATCATTTCGCTTCCCCGCTTTTTACATTGTTTGGCAGGAATATCCATATAAGTGACGAATTGGGATAACATCCCCATTCTCCTGGAGGTTATTATGGTTGTTCGTTTTCCCACCTGGATCGAATCACTAGGCGAGCTGGAGCCAGACTACCGGGCCCATTATCTTGCTGCCGACGCCCTTCAAGTCAGCGTCGTCATCGCTGTATGGCAAATCCCCAACATCCTTTTAGCCTTTGTCGACTACCAATTCTTTGCCGACAGTCCGCAGTACGGTGGACTCGTAATCGCGCGAATTCTCCTTTTGCTGCTGTCACTATGGGCCATCTATGCACTGCGCCGCACCCCCGGTCCCCGCGAATTCGACCGATTTCTTTTAAGCTGGTTTCCGGTCGCCTTAACTATTATTCTGTACCTCGACGCCGTCTGGGCGGCCCGAGTTCCCGGCATCGCCGCCATCAACGTCCTGGTGGTGTTTACCAGCTATCTGGTCATTCCCAGCCGGATGGTCACTCGTGTGGCTCCAGGCCTTTTCTTAACCACCGGCAACCTCCTTCTCTACCACTGGTTGGGGAAAACGGTCGACCTTCAGTCGCTTTATATGGTTCTAGTTGCCCATCTTATGGCCAACCTGCTGGGCGTCATTTTTTCCGCCCGCTTATTTACTTACCGCCGCAAAGAATTTCTGGCTATGACCAAAGAAGCCAAGGTCAAAGCCGAACTCAGCCGGCTGGCCTGCACCGACGAGCTCACCGGGGTCCTCAACCGGCGTCGGCTGCTGGAACTGGCACAGGGTGAATTTCTTCTCTTCAAACATAGCGGTCGGCCGCTGTCGGTGCTGATGATCGATCTGGATTATTTCAAAAAATTCAACGATACCCACGGCCACTATGCCGGCGATAAGATACTGACTGAATTCTCGGGCGCCGTCGCGGAAAAGATCCGCCATAACGATATCTGGGGTCGGGTGGGAGGCGAAGAATTCGTCCTGGTGCTGCCCGAAACCACCCCGCATCACGCCCTCACCATCAGCGAGCGCTTTCGGATCGACGCAGGCCAGCTCAGCGTCCGGATCGGTGAACAGCTCTTGGGCTTTACCGTCAGCATCGGACTGACCCAGGCCACTGCCGCCGACCACTCCTTTCTCGATGTCCTCAAACGGGCTGACAAAGCCCTCTATCGCGCAAAAAAGAACGGTCGCAACCGCACCGAAGTCGCCTGATCCGCCAAACAGATAAAAACCTCGTTGAATCGGCAAAGTGCCTTTTCAACGAGGTTTTTGATTTCCGCGACTATTCAACTTCTGCCGCATAGCGTCCCAGGCCAAAACAAAACAAGCTATCCCTGCTTGGCGAGCTCATCTTGAATGGCGGTGAGCCATGCTCCGCGGCCTTCAACGATGACCTTCCATTTGCGGTCCCGATTGGCGGTAATGTCGAGGACATTGGGAATCAGGAAAAAGGTCTTGCCGCCTTTGACCTCAGTTACATCAGTCAGGTGAATTTCATCCATATATTTCGTGCGGATATCCATGGCATAGCCGACAAAAACCAGCCGCTCATTCGTCAGATAAAACGCGCCCGACCATGCGTCGTGGCCCGAATGAAAGCTGCCGTGGCCCTTTTTGACCACCGTTTCTTCTTCTCCCAGTGGGAAACTGTACATTGCCAATCCTCCCGGTTTCATTGTTTAAAGATCACAGCAGGTCGGTCTGGCGCACGATTTGGGCCAGCCACCGATCACGGTCGCGGACGATGATGCGTACCCGTTGCTGCCGAATGGTATCAATAATGATGACGTTATCGATTAGTTCAAAGGTTTTGGCCGGGGTAATCTCGCGGATATGAACCAGCGGAACTTCGACCCAAAAGCGGCTGGAGATGGACGTGCCCGCATAGCCGGTAAAAACCAGGCGTTCGGTAGTTAGATAGAGGGCGCCGATGCCCGCCTTGTCCTCTGCTTGGATGGTGGACATCCCTTTTTTGAGAATACGTTCCTTTGGTTCCAGCGGAAAACGGTACACCGCGATTCCCTCCATTGTCAACCGCGCTACGCGCGGCGAAGGCTACCGGGCAACAGGATATTCCTTTTCGTCGGCGGTGAATTCACGCAGGAAAAGTTCGGCCAGCCGCGGATCGAACTGGGTGCCGGAGCAGCGGGCTACTTCCTCCATGGCCCGCCGGTGAGACAGGGCCTTTCGGTAGGGGCGGTCACTGGTCATGGCCTCATAGGCGTCAACAATGGCCAGAACCCGGCATTCCAGCGGTATTTCCTCCCCTTTGAGCCGCAGTGGATATCCCTCACCATTCCACCACTCGTGATGCCGGAAAATCAGATCAGCGATGGCCGCCAGGTCATGGGTGGCAACGGCGATGCGGTAGCCGATTTCAGGGTGGCGCTGCATGACCAGCCGCTCTTTGTCAGAGAGGGGTCCGGGCTTGAAGAGGATATTGTCAGGAATACCAATCTTGCCGATGTCATGAAACTGCGCCAGCAAACACAAGGTGTTAGTGACTTTTTCCGGCAGAGCGATGCGTTTGGCGAACTCCCCTGCCAGTTTTTCCAACCGGTCGGTATGGCCGGCAGTCTGAAAATCGCGGGCTTCCAGCGCCTTCATCAACGCCTGCATCGTCGTATCCCGAACACTCTTGTTGCGCTGCATCTTCTCGCGGTACATGGCGTCGTCGGCTTCCTTGAACAGGGCGACCATATCCACCTGATCGGACTCGCTCACTGCAAAGCCGATCGACATCCCCACAGGCAGCTGGGAATCCCCGGTGCTGTATTCGGCAGACAATTCGCGCAGCCGTTGGTAGCCCCGCTCGGCATCGCCTTGATTAAAATTGGCCAGCACGGCGACAAATTCGTCGCCGCCGATCCGGTAAATGGCGGCATCTAAAAGGGAAAAGGCCTGCCGGATAATTTGGGCCACTTTGACCAGCAGCTCATCGCCTACGCGGTGACCCAGGGTATCGTTGACAAACTTTAGACCATCGACATCACAGACGAAAATGGTTACCGGCAGCGATTCCACCGGCCTGGCAGCCATATTGAGGGCAGCTTCGAAGCTTGTCCGGTTGTAAAATCCGGTGAGTGAATCGTGCAGGCTAATATACTGCAGCCGTTCTTCGGCCATTTTTTGTTCGCTGATATCCTGATGGCTTCCTCTCAGACCGCATAACTCGCCGTTTTCAGCAAAAACATGGCGGGAAACGCAGCTGATCCAGCGAATCATGCCATTGCGGTTGATAATCCTAAACTCCAGCGTCCGGGAAGCCGGCTCGGCGGTGCGCCTGGCATAACTCAGCCAGCGGGACCGATCGGCAGAAAAAACGATTTCATCCAGCAGCCCGGGCTCCGCATAAAAGGCTTCACTGGCGTAGCCGGTGATCCGTTCGCAGTTGGGCGACACATAATAGATGGTGCCGTCATTACCGCGCCAAAACACCATATCAGAAGCAAAATCCGTCACTGTCTGATAGAGTTCCTTGCTTTTTTCCAGCGATGCCGTTTGCTTATCCAGTTCGGTGAGCATAGTATTGAAGGCCTGCGACAGCGCACCGATTTCATCATCGGAGACAATGGTGCTGAAACGATCGTTGCCATGTTTGGCAGGCATCTCTTCGACATGGCGGGTAAATTCTTCCAAGGGTCCGGCCATGATTTTAACCACGAACCAAAGAGCCAGCACCAGCAGCAAGATGCCGACCGCGGTCGTCATCACAAGATAGCGCTGCATTTTCACCACCGGGGCATAGACTTCGGCCAGCGGATGGTTGGCCACCAGAATCCAGTTGGTTTTTTTCAGATGGGTGGCGCTCGCTAAATAAGAGATACCGCGGGAGTTATCAGCCTCGACAGTACCCTCGAAGCCTTCGATAGCCTTATCGAACAGCCAGTTGGTTCCTGGCAGTACGTCCTTTTGCAGTATCCGAGTGGCGTCGGGATGAAGAATGACGGTCCGGTCGGTGTCGTACAGGTAGATATAGCCGCTTTCCCCGATCTGAGTTCGGGTCAGGCCGCCGAGAAAATTATCTTTCAAAAGATCCAGGCCGCCTCCCAGGATGCCGACGAGGCGTCCATCGGCGTCAAAGATCGGAGCGGTGATCATGACTGCAGGATGTTGGAACAAGCTGGATATATACGGTTTGGATATGTACGGTTTGCCGGTCCGCACCGTTTCCTGAAGATAATCACGGTAAGAAAAATCCAAGCCCCGCCGGTTGGGTACGTAGGGCGATTCGGCAATCATCCGACCAGTCGGCGAAAAGAAAAAAATGTGATTATCAAAGATGGTCTTGACGCCTACTTTCGAATCGAGAAATGCCTGCCCCTGCTCCGGATCGGCCAGCGTGGCGGGAGTTACCTGTTTACTGATGGCGATTAGCGTCTCTTGGGCCGAATCCAGCTTATCGTCGATTTCCCTGGCCATCTTTTGGACCATGACGATTTCCTGGCTGGCGATCGATTCTTTATAGGTTGCCGCAAAGTAGGAAAAAACAAAATAGGCCATAGCGGTTAGCAATAAAACTAGCAAAGCCGAAACCGTAACCGCCATCTTGGTTTTCAGGCTATGGAGGCGATTTGTCCGAATCCCCTTGTCAGGCTCGGTATAGATAACGTCCGGCAAAGCCCGCAAACTGTCGATCATTTTATTCAATCGCTGCCGCCTTTTGTCATTCCACAACAATAAAAAAGCCTCCCACCACCATCATTTCTCCACTGCCTGTCCTGATTTTGCAATGCGACAAAAAGCCCTTCACCGGCGAGGGCTTCTTCGGTCCAGTCCGATACCGATTGGAGACGATTCACTTGTCGCGGCGATGCGGCCGGACGACTTGTCGTTCTAGCTCATTTCATAGGTTGAACCACTAGCTGACAAGGCTTATTTCATAAAGTGTAATTCCGTCATCACCCTCCAAAATCCTTTATCAACTGTAAAATACTAGGGAATGGGTTTGACGCTGGCGTTTAGACTGGCGATGGCTCCTGATATCGCCAAAATATTGTTAAAATTGGTGATCGGATTGGCCATCTGCTGCACCAATTGCTCCTGCAGAATATACATTGTAAAAATAGCGATGCAGTTCGCCGTCCGAATAGCCGTTGCCGGCGTTGCCGCCGCAACAAGAGCCTGATCCACCATTTCCTGCCGATCCATCCCTCTTCCTCCTTATAGAGCTTTTGGCAAATTATATTCGCCGCCGCAATCTGGCATGACCAACTAGTCGCCACCTCCGCTAAATTGGCGGCCGGCACCCGGCATGGAGCGGCAACAAAGAAAAAAACAGCCTGCTCGGCTGTTTAATACAAACATTTTTATTTGAACGACATTGCTTATTCGGCGAAGATTTCGATCTCTTTTTTGCGCCGTTCGACTTGCTTTTTAAAAATATATTTAACAATCAGATTTCTGGCTCGCTCATCAATTTTGCTGTATTTAATCGCCAGCTCGTACTTGTCATGTTCCCGTTCCGGCATGATGACGCGCACAAGTTCTCCGGTAGCCTGCACAACGCTGCCTTCTTCCAGCGGCAGGGTAATGTCCAGCTTGGTTTCCGGCGGCATGGGCTGAGCCAGGAGGACTCGCAGTCCACCGGCGCTGATATCCTTGGTAATGGTCGTGATCGTAGTCACCGGCTTATCCGGATCGATGACTGTGAGCGTAACATCGAGGTTGACGCCGAGCCTGACAAAAGAACGCATCTGTACCCGTTCGATATCCACCGGCATCGCAATGGTCCACAAGGGAATCGGTTCATGGACATAACCGCGCAGCCTGGTTTTGAAAAAATAGGCGCATGCGTCAGACGTCACGCGGGCTGACAGTTCCCGCCCAATGCGTGGCGGCAGATAAAACCCCTGAGAATAAGGAGCGCCGATCACCAAAGTGTCGTTATGGACATCTTCGATGCGACTGTAGTATATGCGACGTTTGCTGGTTTCAGGATCATCGACAAGTATATCGATTTTTTGCGTTACTGCGAAAATTTTACGTAAATCCACCGCTCCCACCTCCCTTGTTTTTATTTAGCATCGATAGGCATTTTTCCTGCATTGACTGAAAAACATCACCAAGAATCGCTTAAACTCACGCCAAATGCCTGGGGAACCATTGCCTGCAGCCTGCAGCACACCCCCAAAAATAAGGAAAGACCGGAAATTCCGGTCTTTCCTTATTTCGCTTTTGACCGTTCACTGGGAGATACCTTTGGCGCAGTTACCGGTCGGCCGTCAGCGCTTTCTGGCTCAATCGCCTTTTGCTGGCTGCCGTCAGTCAAATCCCCCATACAGGCTTGACGGAAAGAATGCTCGTTAGCCATTGCCGTCGACACGATCGAAGCGTCGATCTGCTTGCGGGACACGGCGTTGTCACCGGCGCTCATGGCATACTCGGAGGCAAAGGACTGACTTTTGGTCTTCGACATAGAATCAGCTCCTGTCTCTTGCTTTATACTCATATCGGCTCAGGCAACTTCAATACCAAAGCAACTTCTTCTCGTTATTTTGTCCTCCATACCGCAATACTAACCAACCCAAAAGACAAAAAAAAGCGGAGATCCTCCGCTTTGTGACTATTACCGAGTGAAAACTTATTTCGCGCAGTATCGCCCGGGGCGCTTACCACACATTTTCAAGCCGTGACAAAATCGGTCTGGTTTGCGGTCTCGCCGGTGGGTTGGCAGTTAAATTACGCCTTTCCACTTTGACAATATCGGCGACTTTGATCGCCGGCGGCGGCGACGACAAACATTTCCTGAGAAGATTGGTGGTGACGGTGGTGAAATGATAAATTTTGATTTGGCCGTAAACTAGTTCCTGGTTAGCTAAGTAAGTCACTGCCAGGACCTGAAATGTATGCATCTCAACCACACCAGCGAGCGATTGATCGATCCAGTCTGCAAGGGTTTCCTGTGGCAGATCCCGGTCGACGTTAAGAATAATGGAGAATGTTTGTCTTACCATGGCGCGCCCCCCCTTTCGTTGATTTTTCTTGTATTCAGAATATTCTACCTTTTCCGACACAATCCTTTATTTGGAGAGGACTTGATTAAATATTTATAAAACTAAAAGACAGGAACCCCTCCTGTCTTTCTGGTAGATCGTGTTCTTTTCAATTGGTGCGAGGGTAGGAAACTGCTCTCATCGGATCAGGGCAAACGTTTGCGCAAGGACTTGATCGGAGTATATTCCAGATCCTTGAACATTCGACGCCGCGGCGACTTTTGCGCCGAATAGGCAAAAACGGCAATAACCGAAAACGATAAGACAGAAATGATCAGCAGCCACCCATTCATTCCGGTGTCCCCCCTACCATCCTTCTTCCGGTCAGCCCTTGCTCCGGCAGGTCGCACCGCCGGCGCTGCCTGCCATCGCAAGCAGCCTGTACTATTCTATTACGGCCGAGACACTCGTCCCGCCCAGCATTATTATATCCTCCAATACAAGTAAATTTTGTCTGATAATCGATGGCGCAAGACGCAAATTAGGACATAATACTTTTTTATTACGACATTATATTTATCTCACTATTTTTCGCATTTACCACTTGTCGATATTTGGCTTATTGTGTATAATTAAGTCGAAGGTTGGGGATGGGACCACACGTCCTGTCTTTTTCAAAAAGAAAACTCGCTTAAGAATACTGTTAAATACTAGCAATATACACTGTACTACCGCTCTATTTTTTGCCGCTGCTATACTGCAAGATTTGTTGATTATTCCACTAAATCATTATCCATCTCCGCCTTAAAAATCTGACTGCCTCCCGATATTCTAGCTGGAGAGACGCACGACAAAAACGACCCAAAGCATTTGCTTCGGGTCGTCTCTTTCTAAGTCAGCTTAAATCTTGATATCAATTATATCTTAATATCAATGGTAGCCGAGATGCCCACCCCGTTGACCCGGGAGAAATTGATCGGGTTTTTACTGTCGATGGGAAGCAGCGCGTGGACGCGGAACTGATTCCCGTTGAAATCAGCTTCGATCGCGATGACCGCTTCG
This sequence comes from Negativicutes bacterium, assembly GCA_031292035.1. The sequence goes on from JARLHX010000256.1 coordinate 25,280, forward strand.
GTCTTAGCGACCAGCTCCTCCGGACCGATGACCTGAGCCGCGCCTATGTATCCGCCGGTTCCTACAGTCAGTATCGGCACGACTTTGGTGGCGTATTCCGTGGTAGCGCCGTGCTTGGCTGTCAACGTATTAATGAAGTTATTGAGCGGCGTGGCGAATTTACTAATCAGAATGGCCACACCACCGACTTTGAGAATATCCCCGAAGCCAAAGGCCTGGGCAACCGGCGCCACCCCCGCAGATAAAAGGCAAAGAATCAATAGTCCGGTGATGAAACGTTTTTTCATGTTGCGACACCCTCTTTTCAGCAATTCTTTCTATTTGCCTGGTGACGGAAATCTTTGCTTGGTTGTATTTTCGGCATCTAGGACGGCAAGTCCTTTTGCCGCAACGGCATATATCACCATTATAAAAAATTTTTGGTGCCTCATCCAACAATACACAAACATTCGCCATTACGCTTTTATTTGCAGGAATTGTGAGTGTCGTCGGCAAATTTAATGGCAATATATTTTACAATTTGATAATATGATAGCAAGAAGCCGCGTGACAGCAAAATCTCAAGCCAGCGCAACTCTGGGTGATAATCCCCAACAAGGCAGGAGGCATGTGTTCAATGGAATCAATCCTTTTTGTGGCACCTTCCCCTATTGTGGCGACAGCCGCCAAGAAGGTCCTGGCCGAAATGGGCATCAAGATGCACGCATAATCATAGCCAATGTTCTATTTGGACAAAGCCCCTGCATCGATGCGTGTTCTAAAATCGCTTATTACTGCCTGTTATTTTGTCTATGGATAACTTATCGCCCACAGCACAAAGACCCTAGCTTGTGTACGGGAATGAAAATATTAGTATTTTTCCTTAAGCTGATTCTAGTGTATTTGGCTGAATGTATTCACGAGGACAACGACGTGATGCTGCGGAGAATTGATTGTACCACCAACTATCTCCTTGCCATAAACGAAAAAGCAGCGGCCTCGCCGCTGTTTTTTCGTCTTCATTCTATTTCTAATCATCTGATCGGTGACTGTGCCATAAAGCTAATATTCAGTTCTCTCCTCCCTAAATGCTGCCGCTGAACCCCTTAACTTCTATGACGATTCTATCCTTTCATCTTACAATATTGCTGCAGCGTTCACCTGGACAATCAGCAGCTCTCCCAACCATATAATTCAAACCTCACTCAGAACTATCTTTCCTTGTTTTGGAGTCAGGACACAGCCCCGTTATAATAAGTATCCATGGGGTATCAAGCTTGTAGTTTGCAGTGTCCTTTTTAAGATAGCTCATCAGTTACCTTCTGACCGAGTTGTAGAGAATCTATGACCGGGGTAAATTGAACATCCACTTGCATACCCTCGAACCACAGGTATTTTCCCTGCCCCCAATGCACCTGAGATAATTAGTACATTTCGTAACCGACCAGGGCATATTTCCGTCTACGATCCAGTTCCTTTATCATGGCGACTACCTCGTCTAATCGCCTACCGAAATTATTAAACCCTTTTGATTGACTTTGAACCCATTCATCATACAATTCGTCTATAAACTTCATAATGTCTCGTGGAGTAACAACTGCGACCCAACACGCCGAATCAACTTGTTTGCCGTATAATTCTCCCTTACTGATTTTATTCATCAAGATTCCTAATCCTCCATAGAACTGATCGCAAACGGGTGGTAGGACACGTGTTATTGCGCACACCGCATCCCCAGTTTCGATTTCTCCAGGTTTTAAACTTTTCCGCAAGTGTCGTCCTGTCATATCCCCTATGTACACGTGACTTTGTGGCATTGGTCTCCTCCCCCCCTATTCCTTTCAAAAACTAAAGGCCTCTCGACCTTTCTGTCAGCCTATGCGGATGACAAAAGAGATATGCCATAAATCCCAAATAAAAAACGGGGTAGAACTTACCTCTTCATTTCTTGCCCACATTAGAATTTGAATATTTTCCAGAATTGCCGATTAGTTTTCGAAGTTCAATCATTTTCTCTTTGGGGTCCCACCAACATTATGCGGATTTCGTGCGCTAAGAAGTTTTTATATTGAGAAAAGCCGTAATCCTGTACGCTAAGGATTACCGGCTTTTCTTATATCTTGAAGCGGACGCAGTGAATCTAAGCTTGACACGCCTTTTGTGTCAAAGCGATACTCTCCCAGGAAATTGATGTGTTCCCAACCAAGTGGGGAAATATGGTTCAATAGGCTTTCGTCAAACCAGCCGTTGCCCTGTGATACTTTGATAGCTTCAGACAGATAAACGGTATTCCAGACGCTGATTGCGTTAATAAGAATATTAAGGGCGCTTGCTCGTTGTAATTGATCTTGTAATGCGCGTTAGCGTAATTCACCTCGTTTACCTAAAAAGAGTACCCGCACCAGGGCGTTCATAGCTGTCAGTGCCGGTGATAAAATGAACAAAGATGGCGGTCCTGACGCTTTGCTTGCAGCACCCGATCCTCCGGTATTGGTGATAGCCGCCAGAGCGGCGTTCGGCGCTCTCATGGAGAGAGTCCGTTCTGTATCCTTCCCACAGGTGGCATCGTAAAGGATACTAAAGACTGCCCCAACCCATATCCCGCCCCACAGGCTCCATGGTAAGCACAAGTACAGGCAGGAATCTCTAATACCTTCACGAATGTCATTATCCGTAATGGCGCGTTTGGAACCCTCAGACAACGTAACTTCTCCATAGTTCTTGACGGCGGCAAGAAGGGATGCCGCCGTCACAATAGCGTGATGCTCCGCGCCCAGCGATGGCAAGAAGGGACCTTTGAGAAGTGTTTCGGCAATCCATCGGGTTTTTGCTTGTGGTCGTCAAGGCTGTTTTTTCGAGAAAATCATAATAACCTACGCCGTGGCAGCCATCGCAGACGTAATGGCCTTCGGGGCAAAAGACTGATGCCGCGAAAGACTCCCCGCAATAGTTGCAGACGACGTCTTGGGAGTGGGTCTGATAAGTCAGCTTGCTCCCGCAAACCATGCAGTTTTCAAGATGTCTTTCGTCGTGCTGACCAGCACGTTCAATCTCCGTTCCTCAGCAGCTTGCCTTGTGCTGTAATTCACTCATCGGTACACCTCCGCAGGGTTAAGAGCAAATTGATTCGCTGTTCCCATATGCAATATTTATTCTTCGACTACTGAACCCGATCCTGTCTGTGGTTTTTATGATGACCACCTGTCGGGGAAAGGGGTTAGATTCTTTTCGATCCCCAATCAGTAAGAACAACAATGTTTACGAATTGAGTCTTTTTTAATGCGTCCAATCGATAAGCTTTACGGCTTCTCCAACCTTTTTTTCAGTAGCTTCTTTGATCTTCTCAAAGTGGGGACAAGGAAAGCCAATCGGGTTACCCTTAGCCATACAAGATGCAAACACAACAGCGTCAGCACCTCTATCGACCAGTATCTTAGCTCTAGCCACCGCTCTTTTACCTGGGCAGTCGCCGCAGGACACAAACCCGATAACCTCAACTGGCCCTGATTCTTGAAATGCGAAGGTTCCTTCCTTAGCCACCTTAAAATCAGTAGTACCTGGACATAAATCCTCTGTTTGCTGACATCTTATGATGCCGACCTTCATATACATCCCCCCTTTCGAAAATTTCACAATGAGGTATTCTACGGCAGAAACAAAATACCCTCACCGGCCCGGGAGGGATGATTATATAGCACAATTATTGGACAAATTTCGTTTTGCTTCTACCCGGTCCCTTTAGTATGGAAAAAAGCCATAAACCCATTTACGCTCCCAACTACTTCGTCGCCACCATAAGCTCAACGATATCCCCGAAAAGATTTTCCTCTGAATACAGTTGTAGCCCGGCCCCTGCGACCTTATTTTCTGTTTTACGGTTTATATGGTCATTTATTAACCACAATGCTAGCGGATTCAATAAGTCCATCAGTTTTCCTAATACAACTCCTTTGCTTCTGACATGTTCCACCAGAATCAATTTACCGCCCGGCTTGAGCACCCGACTGCATTCCAGTAGACCCCGTAAGACATCAGGAACTGTACAGAAGACAAATGTTGCGATTACCGTATCAAAACTCTCCGAAGGAAATTTAAGATCTTGAACGTCCATTACCTCTAAAGCCACTGGAATTTTGCAGGTTTGCCCCCGTGTCTTCGCAATTGCCAGCATTCGGCTGCTGAGGTCAATACCGATGATTTCGGAGCAACAATCTGTGTAAAACGGCAGATTCAATCCAGTACCTATCCCAATCTCCAAAACACGTCCATAGGCTAACCCAGCAGCCTTTCGGCGCCACTTGTTGGGAATGATACTAACCATGGCGTCGTACCGGACAGCTATGCGGTCATACTGCTCGGCGACATCAGCGCTTCCAGACTTGTCCAAGAATATACCGCCTTTATCATTAGTTTTTATTATAAGACATACGTCAAACACAATTAGTATTCCTGTCCCAATCTACGTCTATAGTATTTTAATAAATACCAAAAGGGTTCCCAGTCGCCGCTCTTGCCTTGATGAATATACTACTAACATCCTAAAACCGTACGATAAAATGACCAACCAGACACGATGTATTTCATTTCCGGTTGGTCATTTTATGAGTTCTTAGTAGAAGTCTTCAGCAAGCTACTCTGTTGCCACAAATTCACCGGCTTCTCTGATGGCAAAAAACATGGGCGTTTTTCCTACTGGAAATTTGGAGATGACTTCCATTTTGACTGCATCTAGCTTATACATCATATTGTCCTCGGCGTTTATCATGTAGAAGAACCGGCCATCCGGCGTAAAGTAGGAGCTGTGCGCTTGCTTTTTACCTTCACCGACGTTAATTTCTTTCACTATTTCTTGTTTAGCGATATCTACAACGGTAATCATGTTGTCTTTATGATGCACAACGAAGAAGTATTTTCCGTCTTCGCGCATAACGGGGTGACCTGCGCCCATCCCGACTAACAATACTTTTGCCACTTTAAGACTGCTTGTATCAATGATAGCCATGGTCCGGCCGCCTTCATTGCCGAAGAAGAAATACTTTCCGTCAGGTGTGAATTCGCCATGATGTCCGAGTCCTGGTTCACCCTCGGCAAGAGGTATAGGAATATCTTTGACAATAGTGTCGGTAAGAGTATCAATTAGGGTGACAGACGTTCCACCCTTCTTGCCGGTCTCGCCGCCGGCGTAAATGGTCCGACCGTCCGGAGCCGGGTGCATATAGTGATTCCCCCCCGGCATGGCGATGGTCGTTACTATATCAAAAGTTGATGCGTCCACTTTAACAATGTTATTGTTTACGTTATCCGAAACATAGACATATCGCCCGTCTTTCGTCCAGTAAGGATGCCGCATCATGACGCCTTTATAACCGGAAGGCTCATCACCGACCTGGATGGTCTTTATGATTTCATCGCTAGCGGTGTCGATCAGAGTGACTTTCAGCCCGTTTTTATAGGTAACAGCTAGGATTTTTCCGTCCGGCGACAAAGCAAGTTGGTTGGATATTGCCGGCAAGGGGATGGTGGTGATAACCTCGTAGCGGTTGCCGTCAATCACCGTAAGGTCTTCGCTCCCGCGGTTATTGACGTATCCTTTCCCGTCGGCAGTAAATGCGAGGGCATGAGGAACTTTGCCTGTTGGCAAAACTTTTACAATCTGTTCTGTGTTCAAGTCGATTATAGTTACCGTGTTGGCGCCTTCACTTGTCACATAGGCGATCCGGTCTGCTTCCGCTATCGGGGCGGCATTGGCCATGATTGGAATACTGACAAGCAACAACAATAATAAACCAGTTAAAGTCTTCATTGAATTTCTCCTCTTGTGCTTTATTGCGTGGGTATTCCCATCGCCTTGTCCAGCTTAGCCTTGCTGGTGTTGTAGTCGTAAAGGGCCTGGACATAGTTGGTTTTGGCCTGAGTAAGCGCCACCTGGGCGTCAAGGACATCCAGATTGGTGCCAACCCCGGCGCTGTAGCGGATCAGCGAAATCCTGTAATCATCTTCAGCCTTGTCCACGGCCACCTTACTGGTATCAATCCGTTTTTCCGCTTCCTTCATACCGAGATAGGCCTGACGAAGTTCGAGCTGAATAGCATCCAGGGTTTGGCTTTTTTGGTCCTGGGCTTTTTGCAGGGCAGCCTCGCTCTGAATGACCTTGGAGTTGGTGAGGCCCGAGTCAAAAACGTTTAGCCCCACCACCAAACCCACTGACCAGTTATTGTTCTTGTCACCAGGGTGAGCCGTGTCATACCAATCCTCGGTGCCATTCAGCGTCAAGGTAGGCATCTTGCCGCTCTTGGCTATTTTAACACCTTCCCGGGCAATCGCCACGTTTTTGTCAGCCTGAACCCCTTCCGGGCGACTGACCAGGGCATATGTAATGCATTCCGCAATTGTTTTTGCGTATGGTTGGTACGTGAGTGCTTCCTTTACCCGGATATCTGTATCAAGTGGTATCGCCAAAACGGTGTTGAGCGAAGCGATCGACACATCCAGAGCGTTCTGCGCCTTGATCAGATTTTGCTGGGCATCAGCCAGTTCGACCTCTGAACGAAGAACATCAGATCGCCCCGCTGTTCCTACATCATACTGTTTCTGGACATCCTTCAGATGAGCTTTCAGGCGATCGACCGATTCCTGGTTCAGCTCAACAAGGTTCTTGCTCTGTAGAATGGTAAAATAGGCGCTGGTGGCATCCAGCTTCACCTGCTGAAGGGATTTGGCAACATTGAGATCGGCGACGACCAGTCCGAGCTTTGCCTGATCGACTTGGCCCTCCACTCGACCTCCGGTGTAGAGCGGATAGCTTAGCGTCATCTTGTTATCATAGTTGTCTCTAATGGTCGGAAACAGCTGCGCTGGCTGCGGAGCCGGCAGCAGACGGCCTTCCGTATGGGCATAGTTTAGGTTTGGCAGTGCCTGGGCCTGGTTTTCGGCGATTTTGCCATAGGCCGCCTGTCTGTCGGAAGAAGCCATCTTAATCGAATAATTGTTCTGGAGGGCAAGACGGATGGTTTCGTCGAGAGTCAATTCAAGCGGCGCCGCTTGTGCCAGCCCGGTGACGCCCAGGCAGCAGGAAGCCAGAAAAATCATCAGGATTGACCGTACTTTCGTGTGGCAGGTATACACAGATATTCCTCCCCTAAGGCCATTTTCCCCGCTCTCTCTAATCGAGAAATGGCTGACCTTTTCCTTCTTCCTCATGGGCTACCCCATCCCGCAGACGGTACAACCGTTTCATGCGGGGAATGATGATGTCGTCGTGGGTAATCAGGATGATGGCCGTTTGATATTGCTCGGCGATTTTCGTCAGCATCTTCATGACGATGAGCGAACGGTCGCTGTCCAGTGGCGCCGTCGGCTCGTCGGCCAGTATGAACGGCGGCTTGTTGGCTAGTGCCCGGGCGATGGCGACACGCTGCTGCTCTCCGCCGGAAAGCTCAGCCGGCTTGGCGTGCGACCTGTGATTTACCTCCAGTGCGGTCAACAGTTCCATGGCCCGCTCCCGCGCCTCCCGGTTCGATTTTCCGGCCAGCATCGGTAAAAGGGCGACATTATCAAGCACCGAAATAAAGGGCATCAGATAAGAAGCCTGAAAAACAAAACCGATTTTGTCTCGTCTGAGTGCCCTTAGGTCGTTGATCTTCCAGCCGTCATCGTAGATGGTCTCGCCGCCGAGAATGATGCGTCCCGCGGTAGGGTCGATCACGGCACCGAGGCATTGCAGCAGCGTCGTCTTGCCTGAGCCGCTGGGGCCGAGAAGACCTACCACCTCGCCAGGCCATACTTTCAGGTTGACACCTTTTACCGCATGTACTGCGGTGGGACCGGAACCATAGGTCTTGACCACATTCTCCATAATAATGGCAGGCGAAGTAGAAGTGACCGTATTTTGCATCGCGTCCATATCTTCACCCTCCAATCGCTGATGCCGGTTGTACTTTCAGGGCGGCCCTGATGCCGATGAGACTGGCCAAAGTGCAGATAAACATCGTGATCAAAAAGGCGACCGCCGTATCAATGATCATAAATTCGATATGCTTTGGGAAAAAAGGCGCCCACAGAGTGGCCGCTGCCTTGCCGACAGCAAACCCGATCAGCCCCAGGCCCCAGGCCTCCTGCAGTATCATTCCGATGATAATCCGGTTTTTGGCGCCGATCAGCTTCAGCACCGCTATCTCCTTGATCTTACCCATGGTCATGGTATAAATGATCAGGGCGATGATGGCTGTACTGACAAGCGCCAGTATACCCATGAAAATACCCAACTGACGAAGAGCGTTGGCAATAACCTTGACGAGCAAGATCTGGGTCACCTGGTCGTATGTATAAACCTCAAGATGCTTCCAGCGCCGGATGGTGTCGGCTACGGCTGCAGGCTCATAGCCTGGTGCCACCTGTACCAGTACGGCGTTAACCTTGTTGTTCAATTGTTGATTCTCGGTCACCGCGTTCAAAAGGCCGGGCACCCCGGGACGGTTTAACTGTGGATTTGCGGCCAACCGGTTACGGTCGTTATAGATGGAGGTGTTGTCTTTTTGAAACTGGACGATCTGGGCGTCCTTCATGGTGATGAACACCACCGGGTCGCCGCCAGACGATACCATGCGATCGGTAAGGCCGACGACCGTGTATTCATCCCGGCGGATACCGATTTTGTCACCGACTTTAAAGCCGGTCTTTACGTCGGCGATCGCCTCGTAATGGTCCTTGGCGATAGTGCGTCCGGCGACCAGGAACGGCGGCTCGCCGAGATGATCCCGATCAAATCCGGCGATCAACACCCGCACATCGGTGTCGCCGTACCGCGCCTGAACCGTGAGATAGGTGACGTTGCTGACATCGGCTACTCCGGGCAATCCGGCAATACTCAGGTAGACATCATCATAGAGGGTTGAATTTTCGGCGTAAGGTCCCTGGGTTCCATCCTGGACTACCCAAAGGTCGGCGTGTGTGCCCCGGACGAGAGCTACAGCATCATCCATCAGGCCACGGACCAGGCCGGTCATGGTCAACGTGACCCCGATCAAAAGGCCCAGGCCCACTGCCGTAAAAACATAACGGACCCAGGTGTGGGAAATTTCCCTGACGGCAAGATTGATCATGGCGCCGACTCCACCCGGACATGCAGGCCTTCCGTTAATTGTTTAGGGCTATATGTCACAACTGAATCGCCAGGCTTTAAACCGTCGAGGATTTGAACTTTACCGTCAAGGGTCTGGGCCCCCACCGACACCGGCCGAAAATGGACATAGCCATTTTCTACGATCCAGACGCCGAATTGTTTGTTCAGCCGTTTGACCGCGGCTGCCGGCACCACCAACGCATCGGAGACAGGCGGCAGGTCGATGGTCACTTCAGCAAGTTCACCGAGGGGGATAACATTCGGTACATCATTGAATACCACATTCACGAATCGTTCCTCGGTCACGTTGTCCCCCTGGACTTCGAGCCGTACTACCTTGCCGAGGATGGGCGCGTCCTGACGAGAACGAAGCACAATGCTGGCTGTCTGGCCGACGGTTATACCGTAAAACCGGGACTGGTCAATCCGAGTCCTGACCCAAAGCGTTTGTGGGTCGATCAAATGAAATACCGATTGCCCGGCCACGACCGTTGTTCCCGGTTCGGCATCGCGGGACACGATGATGCCGTTGGCCGGACTGATAAGCTGTAAATTGGTACGCTGGCTCATGACGGCATTGCGGTCAAAGATCGACCTTGAAAGGTCTTCCTGCGCCGCAGCCAATGATGCCCGGGCGGCATCCAAAGAGGCTTGAGCTGAAGCGGCTTCGTTTTGTTTTGCATCCGCCAGCTCGCGGCTTATGGCCTGAGAAGCTAATAGCTCATCATACCGTTTGGCGTTGGTCTGAGCCAGGGCGTTCCGGCTCAAGGCGTCGCGCACCTGCGCCTCGCTCACCAACACGTTGTTTTGTACCCTGGACGCGGCGGCGGACGCGCTCTGCAGCCGCTGGTCGATATCCACCGGATCAATGTCGCCCAGCACTTGACCGGCCTGAACCTTGTCACCCTGATCGGCGAGTACACTTAAGACCCGTCCGGCCTGGGTCGGACCTATTGAATAAGATAATCGCGCTTCCACCGTGCCGATGCCAAATACGCTGGGTTTGAGATTAGCCTTTTGCGCTTTGGCTACCGTGACTTTCGGCGGCCCTAGCGGGCCTTTTTGGAACAACAAAAATATACCTCCGCCCACCATTAACAAGGCGAAGGTCCATATTAGAGGTCGTTTCCATTTTGTCAGCCATGCCTTCATTACTCCGTCCCCCCACATTTTCTTTTGTTTACTGGATTGCCTGCTATCTATGCATATGCTACGGACCTTTTATTTAAGTGTATTCGAAAAGTATGGCAAATCCGTGCAGAAAGTGTGAATTATGTGTGAAATCTTTCCAGTGTCTTTGCCCCCTCCTGTAGAGGAGGAATTGTTTTGCAGTAACAGAATTAATACAGAGAGCAATTGGAAGACAGCGGGAACTTGGAATGAAGGCACAGTCTTCCTTTTTTTGCAAGAGTGTTCTCAGAAGGAGGGAGAAAACTGTTTAATCGCCTTTTCAATTGGATGCTGCGCACTTTACGCCCCATTTTCGGGGAATTGACTATAACGGGCATATATTCCATCGGCATCATGATCATCGCAGCCATACTGGCCCACAGGATCGATAAGCTTTACGAAGTGAAAATCTTCCTTTAAAAACGCAATTGGCGGTCGACCACGTCTTATTGGCCAACCAAGGACAAGCCGGTTCGGCTATCCTTTACGGTCAAAGTATTGACTGGTGGCAAACAATCATCTCGCGGGAGCTACCGGCAGTCGACACTGCTATAAGCAATACCAAACTATCAAGGTGGTTCTTTTTAGCAGTCCCGGGCGTATCCTTGTTCCTTGCCAACAAATTCAATTCCCGGACATGGAGATATGCCGGGCTTTTGCTTGCTTTGACAGGAACAATCGCCTATTATTACCTTGTTGCTCAGAATCATCCCGCAACAGAAATGATGCGTATTGCCAATACTTATTTATAGGCCTGGGTTCCCTATTCCGTTCTCTGAGTATTAGCAAGCCTGGTTTTACCCGAAATTCTTTCCGAACTCAATAGGGATGAATAGTGTTCGGTCTTGGGAACGATTACCCATGTCGTTTTTTTGATACTGGCAATCTACGGGTCATCTGGTTCTTCAGAGCCGTTTCCCGTTCGGAACAACGAGTTTCCTCGGCTTTGGAAATATTAAAAAACCGTTATGTGAAAGGCGAAAATTCCAGCACGGAATCACCAACAGATGAAGAAAGAAATCAGACCAAGAAAAATGCTCCCTTTGCTCGGGAGCATTTTTCTTGGTCTGACTATTATTGTTAAATGGGCAACTATCTTTTGCTCTTCGTACTTCAATGTCACGCTAATTCTTCCATAGACTCACACAGTCGCTAACATACCCAATATTCTGGCAAGGCAGTAAAGTTTCATGACCTTCCTTTTTTATTTTAGGTAACCCTTGATCTCGTCTTTGCCAGGCACTTTGCCGGAAACTTTCACAACTCCGTCCACAACCAAAGCCGGTGTGTTCATTACGCCGTATTTCATGATCTCTTTAATGTCTTCAATCTTTACGATCTCCGGATTCAGGCCCAATTCCGCTGCGGCTTGCTTAGCCGTTTCGTAGAGGTTGCTGCACTTTTGGCAGCCCATCCCAAGCACTTCAATTTTCATTAGTTCTTGCCTCCCGTGTTATATTTGCCATATTCAGAGGGACTGGAAATAATACCACCCCTCAATAGGAACGATTGAACAACTTATTTCAAAAACTTTAAAAGGCCTTGGCTGCGAGATATCTGCTCGCTCAGCGTCTTTTCCGCCGCTGTAACCACATCAAGAACCGATGGGTAAACAATTCGGTAAAGTACCTTTTGTCCGTCTTTTCTTGAATCCAGCAGCCCTTGTTTTTTCATTAGTCCCAGGTGTTGCGACAGATTCGACTGCTCGATATCCAGTTCATCGATGATCTCGCACACACAGCGTTCGCCATCTTTCAGGGTACGCAGGATGTTAAGCCGTACCGGGTGGGCAAGGGTCTTGAAAAAGTCTGAAGTGAGTTTGATGACAATGTCTTCCGCCATGTTTCATCCTCCTTATAAAATCGCGTTAAACAGGTAACCAATGATAATGATCGATATCGAGACCACGCCGGTAAATATCGCTATCAGCTTGGGTTTGATCACCTTGCGCAGGATAATCATCTCCGGAGTAGATATAGCCACGACAGCCATCATGAACGCCAAGGCAGTCCCCATCGGCATCCCTTTTTCCACCAACGCCTGCACGATAGGGATGGTGCCGGCCGCATTGGAGTATAGGGGAATGGCGATAAGCACGGCGATAATAACGGCAAAGGGGTTATCCGGCCCGGCGTATTTTACAATAAAGTCGATGGGCGCATAGCCGTGAATCCAGCCGCCGATGCCGATGCCTATCAGCACATAGGGCCACACCCGCTTTAATATATCAATGGTATATTCTTTGGCATACCGTACCCGTTCCTGCCAAGTGAGGTCAGCAATTTCACTTTCGCCCATATGGATTTGATACACGTATTCTTCCACCTGGTCTTCCAGGTGCAGCTTGCCGATGACGATCCCGCTGAAAAAAGCGATGGTCACACCGGTTGCCACATAAATAACAGCAATTTTCCAGCCAAAAAGCCCCCAGAGCATAACCAAAGCAATCTCATTAACAGTGGGCGATGAAATTAGAAATGAGAATGTCACCCCGAGCGGCAGTCCGGATTCCAGAAAGCCGATGAACAGTGGCACGGCCGAGCAGGAGCAAAAGGGGGTGACGATCCCGAGGAGCGCCGCCAGAAAGTTGCCTACATATTCCCGCTTGTGGCTTAGGAGTTTCTTGGCTCTTTCCGGGGGGAAGTAGCTGCGGATAATGGCCACCAAAAAAATAATGGTAACCAAAAGCAAAAAGATTTTCATCGTGTCATAGAAAAAGAAATCAAGCGCGTCGCCCGCCCTGCTGCCTGGCGCTATACCCATCCACTGATACACGATAAGGTCGGCAAAATCCTGTAACATAAAGACACCTCCATGATAGTGACTGCTGTCAGCGTTTTATTTGGCCCCGGTGGCCACCAGGGACTTGATAAACAGCAGTTTTTCGATTTTCACTGTTACCTTGCTAAATGAATCTGTCAGACTAGACTTGAAATATATTCGAATACCCTCTATTTCCTGCTGCTCATAGTTCTCTGGATTCTTCGGCTTACCCTGTGGCACGGACGGGAAGCGGGGCGCTTGCCCGCATTTGCCGCCGCTTCAAGTCCCGCCCGGACGTTCCACCATATCCAGGGTAATAATACTTTCCGGTGATTTATTCTTGATATATTCCCGAGCCGATGGCTCAATACAAATCTCCATGCTTTTTTCCTCATAAGCTTGCATTATCTCAGCGCCACAGGTCAAATAACATCTTGGCGGCAATCACATA
>JARLHX010000257.1 GCA_031292035.1 Negativicutes bacterium
ATGTTGAAGGTATGAAGTTGACCCAATTTGCTTTCTCTTAAAAAAAGTTCAATAAGTTCTTGCATCATTTGATGGTGGATGTATAAAAGAAATAATTCTCCGAGGGGACAACATCTCCGAGGGGACAACATAATCGGGAAGGAAATGATGAAATCGACTCAGGTTTTTCGTTATTTTTTGGCCTTGGTTCCGGCCTTGACCATTCTGGCTTTCACTTCAACCCAGGCGCAGACCTCCGGCTATACCGTGGTCGCCCGCACGCCTGACAGCAGGACGCTCGAAAAAGTCACCGTCGAGCACGGCACCAATAAGGTTCACCGTATCATAGAGTTAGCCACCGGCTTGCACTACACGAACAGCGCCGGCCAGCTCGCCGAGTCCAAGGAACAAATCACCCTTCTTCCCGGTGGCGGCGCCGTGGCCAACCAAGGCCGCCACACCGTACAGTTCCCGGCCGACATCAATAACGGCGTCTTCCAAGTCACCACGCCCGACCACCGCACCCTCCGCAGCCGCCCGCTGTGCGTCTGCTACGACGACGGCAGCAACACCGTGGTCATCGCGACCCTCACCAATTCCGTCGGCCTGTTGACCGCCTCCAACCAAATCACCTACCGCAACTGCTTCACCGGCATCCACGCCGACATCGTCGCGAGCTACCGGCGGAGCGGCTTTGAATGCGACCTCGTATTCCGCGCCAAGCCGAGCGCCCCAAGCGCCTACGGCCTTTCAGACGACGACAGCACCATCCAACTCGTCACCGAATTTTTCAACACCCAGGACCCTGACCAAATCCCCGCCGCCAGCAACGACTGGTTCGGTCTGCAGGACAGCACCCTGAAATTCGGCCAAATGACCATGGGCCACGGCAAAGCATTTGCCTTTCCTCGCCCCGTCGGGCGGGGGGAGGGGACGCCCGTCTATAAAACCTGGATGCACTCTGGTAACCGCACCTTTTTAGTCGAACAAGTTCCGCTTGTTTATGTGGCCGATGACTTAAACGCCTTGCCGCTCTCGGCCAGCATCCAGAAACCAGCCTCCAGCATCAAGTACCTGTCGCGCAGTAATGGAGCGAAGGCGGATCTTCTTTCCAGTCGCCCAGTCTATCCGGCATCCCACCGCCCCACTACCGACACCAATCAAATCCTGCTCGCCGCCGTAACTGCTTTCAACCACGAACCCGGCGTGGTGCTGGATTATAGTGAAATTGATTCCGACCAAAACTCAGATTTTAGTTTCGAGAGTGATACCACCTATTTTGTAAATGGATTTCAGATCAATGGAACTGCAACCTTTAATCCTGGCACGGTGCTGAAATTCTCGGACCAAGGAAGTCTGTTTTGTAATGGCGATATCCTATGCCAGACCACGCCCGATCGTCCCGCCGTGCTCACCTCCGTTAATGATGACGCCATTGGCGACCCAATCCTGAATGTGAGCACCGGCACTCCCGTGACGGGGAATGGCATTTATATTTACCAATGGGGCAATACCTCGGTTCTGAAAAACATGCGCTATTATTATGCCGGCTGTGCGGTAATGCAAAACGACCCGGAAGTGTGGAATTCAGAATTCCACAATTGTGCCATAGCCATTGATGTTCTGGACTCGCAATTGGTGCTGCGCAACGACCTCTTTAGCCATTGCGAGTACTTTTTCATGCAAGACAGCTTTGATGCGATAACGTTGAACGGGCAAAATTTGACCGTGGACCATGCGTCTATTATTGGGATGCGTCTTTGGGCAACGCTGACGGTTCACCCGATTGGAACGGTGTTTTTTTCTGGGGAAGCAGCCTGACGTTCATGAACAGCATCTTTTCAGATGATATCCTGGGCGCTGGAACCTATAATGGATATCTGCTTCCGGGCTATGATACGACGATGTATTTGGGCCTCGTCTCGCATTCGGGCTCACATAACGCGTTTTATGACAATTGTGGGTCGATTCAATTGACGTCCCCGCCATACAAAACAGCAGGCAACGCCAATTATTACCTCGCTCCCAACAGCCCATGCCGCAACGCCGGCACGACCACCATCGACCCCGATTTGCTCGCCGAACTCCAGACGATGACCACCTACGCCCCGCAAGACGGCAGCCATCCCGACAACGATGGACTACCCGATCTCGGCTACCATTATCCCGTAAATGAAGATTCCGACCATGACGGCCTGCCCGATTGGTGGGAATATTACTGGTTCGGCAATTACACCCACACCGGCTCCGAGGTCGATGCGGCCAGCAACACCCTCTTGGCGGAATACCAGTCCTACGCCAACGACGGCATCACCAACGACCCCAACATTATCAACTTTTCGATCGAAGCCACCAACGATTACATCAACCACATCAACGCTTCCGTCCAATTGAACGTTACCATGGGCGACCCCGCCTATTATGCCGTGTTTGTGGACAGCAGCACCCCCACCAACTGGTTTCCGTTCACTGGCACCAATTTGACTGTCCCTTTGGGCCCCTTGGGCATAACCGATGGGAAATATAACGTGATCGTCGGACTCAAGGGCCCCGCTCCCATTGCCACCGAGACCTGGCATGATTATGGATTCACGCTCGACCGCGTTCCGCCGGCGGTGACGATTACGAATCCAATCCTGGCAACCGCCGTGGGCGTGGTTACGAAACCCTACCTCCAATTGCAGGGTTTCGCCGACGAACAGCTTGCCAGCATTTCCTAAACAATGTGTTCTGGATCGAAAATGTTCCCTTGAACGGAACGACCGAAATTAGCGTCCAAGCCACGGATGCCTCGGGCCGAAACACAGCGACGAAAACCTTGACCATTGTGCCCAGCACTGTGCAATTGACAATCGACAGCACGCCCACCGGCGACAATTTGTATGACGCCGTGGGCACCGTCAGCGGCACGGTGGGCGACGTCAACGCCACCGTTGCTGTTAATGGCGTGGAGGCGACTGACTACTTTCCGAACGGGGATGGCACCGCCACTTGGACTGCGAACAACGTACCGATTTACGGCATCGGCACCGCCTCCTTTGACGCGGTGGCGTATTCGGGCAGCGGTGGCAATGCCGGACTCGCGGTTCGCGCACTCACGGCGCCAGGCGCAACCCCGGAGGCCAACGCTTCCACTTCGTTAGAAATGCCCGCCAAATTGATCATCTCAAGATATGCCTTTGGCCAAAACGTGGACTATGATATTATGTGGGGAGGCAACGGGGACTGGGATCGACAGCATGTGATGGTCAAGACATTCAACGCCAGTTTGTCGCCGGGGCAGAGTGGCCAATGGGAGCAGCATTACCGGGGCACGTATTTTGAGTCGTGGTACGACTCCTACTGGCTGGGCGCAAACACGCCGGCAAGTGGAAGTTGGTCGGAGAACGGCGTGAGCGGCACGGTAAACGATACGAGTATTCCGCAATGGGACCCGATCAACAACGGCAATTTTATCGTGGCGCATTACATGGCCGATGGCGTTCATTTTGAACAGCACAAGAGTTACAATGATGGCTCTTCGCACAGCTTGTTGACGGACAATGTAAATGCCGTAACCGCCTATAAGCTCTACACGGGCGGAAAATCGGGAGTGAACCGGCAAAGCCTTTTTTGCATCTATACCGGCTCGGATTCGGTGGGCAATTTTACCCCCAACATTGACGATGCCAATTTCGATTACCCGTGGCAACACGCCGCCATAGGCCCGGTTGACCTCGCCTCGATTGAATGCTTGGGAAAGAGATTCGGCGCGGATGGACTCTTATGGATCATGTTGCCCGACAACGCATCGCCCACGGCCACCGCGATCACTCCCGGCAAGAAACACTACGCCGTGGATATGGGGCAGCAGAAATATGCCGTGACGTTGGCCAGCTCGGGCGACTGCAAAAGCTATGATGATTTATCCGTGGTGACGCCCACCTTTTGCGTGGGGCAGGCACTGGTCTTCTTTCCAAAATGGACACCATCAGCGCCACCTTACGATCCAGATCACTCGTTTTTCCACTGGCATTTGCCTGAAAACTTTGTGAATGAATCATATTCATATTCTAGTAGCTGTACAAGCTACCGAAGGAATTCCGATCTGCTGGAGAAGCCATCCACCCAATGCTGGTACGTTAGAGATCCGGGGGGAGCTTGTAGTATAGGAATGAACCTCAAATTTGCAAATGGCCAGATTGTCAACATTGCAAGAGAGGGAAATTTTGTGATTTATCGGCCAGAGATTTCGGCCTTTCACAAAATCGACAATGGTTTTACGGCGACGCGAACAACGTTGAATGGTATTATGGAGTGGGATGCGACTATTGATTCGGACTTTCCGGGTTCCATTGGTGTAACGCAAATTATAAATTGCAACAACTGGCAGAGCACTTATTATACTGGAGGGCTTAACCTTATTGATGGAGCGTCTGAGATTTACGGAGAACCGGATGACAACGGTCAGCCCAAGCCATACGATCCGAATGATATACGAACTCAATCTACACTTTTGGGCGATCAGCCTTGGTGCCCGATGGCTCCTTGTGCAAATATGATGAATGTAAATTTCAAGGATTACATACGGTTTTGTCCGAACTGTGAAGGGATTTTTGTCACCCTTGCTACGGTTGATTGGCATATGAGCGGGGACGCTTGCCTTTCTGGCCCCATATTGCCGAATGACTTTCCTCCCGCAAGTGATCCTGTTGACAGCGATGCGTTCCCAAAATGGGAATGGCATTATTAGGGTTAAGGCTCCGGCACAGAATTCCTTTATCTATGAATATCCCACCTAGTCTAGTCTTATCGGCGTGTTTTTTTGTTTTGAGTTTAAAGGCTACAGCGGAGCCGATTACCAACGTCGTTCCACTCACTGCAAATCTAACATTTTTCCTCGAGCAAAAGGGAGGCCGTGCCCCAGCATACCAATTCAAGGACAGCGAGATGATTTATCGGGCCCTCCTCGTCAATGGTACGAACATTGTAAATTATCGGGCTTTGCCACTATTTTCCCAATTCTATGACTTTAAACTGTTGGACGCCAATGGAGCGGAAGTTGCGAAAACAAAAGCCGGACTTGCCAATAGCCGACCTGCAAAATTTCCGGTGAACAGATTTGATTTATTAGGAAATTTTAAACTCCAATGCATAAAAGGACTTGATATCCGTGGGCTGTTTCGGCCACGTGACATGTTTGTGATAACTAATAATGGTCAATATGATCTGGTAGTTAAAATGCGAATTTGCGTGCCTATGACAAACGGCGTGGTAGATACCAATGCAATGAAAGAAATCAGGAGTTTTGTCCAGGCTGAAAGTGTTGAAGATTTTATGATATACGAATCCCCACCTCTGCTTGTGAAGGTGATGAAGGATTGACGTAACAGCATAGCTGGTAGTCACGGCGGTCACAGTTTGGCGCTTAATTACTGTGGTTTTTTGTTTTTATGTTGCAGGGTTGGCTTGCGGCGCTTTGGTAATTATATGGAATTGTATGATGCTGCAGCTGCCGTTGGCTACGGGCCGGTTTTTATATATGATACTCTTACTCGCTCCATTGGTGCGAGACGGTCGGGCGGATGGTCGATCAATTTCGCGTCGTCGTGCATGGCTATGTGAATATGGCGATCCGGCGTTACGAGGCCCGCTTGAAGACGGATCGGGGGCAAACGCGCGCAAGACTGCGCCGCCCAGCTGAAAAAGAAAGCAGCTAAAGGTTAAATGTAATGTATAAAGTTGACCCC
>JARLHX010000258.1 GCA_031292035.1 Negativicutes bacterium
GTTATTGACAGACGGCGCATCGAACAAACCGAGCTGACCCTGACCCGCCGATTGTTCTGCCGCAACTTCAGGCATTTCCAGAAACGTAAAAAACCGCTCGTTTCCGGCGGTTTTTTGGGCTTCCTTTGTGCTGCTTTTTTCTGCGGCCAGTTTTTGCTGCAAGGCGCGCCATCGCTCCCGGTCAAAGTTGGCCCCCAGGCCTTCAGCGATCTGTTCCATCAGCGGCTGACGAATTTCCACCAGCGGCCCTTTCTGCCAGACCATTTGCATGGCCTTGCCGTATTGATTTTTGCCTTCGCCCTTGGTATCACCCAACAGCAGTTCAGGGTGGCGGGCAATATAAGCGTTAAGCGAGAAGCTGCCAAAGCTGTTTTCCTGCTCAACCGTATCGATCAGCAGCATTTCCGCTTCGGTAAACTCCTCCTTAAAATCGTTTTTCTGTACTAATAACAAATGGCTTGGCGCTTCGGTATTGGCCGTATCCTTCATCAGGTTTTCCGGCATGACCGACAGGCTGATAAAATCTGCCGAAGTAAAGACATGCTTACGCGCCAATGAATTGGATGCCGTATTTAAAAAGGCGTCGGTTACCAAATAGGCCAATAAACCACCATCACCTAATTTGTCCAGGCCCTTGGCAAAGAAATAGTCGTGTATTTTGGAAGTTACCGCACTGCCCTGATAGGCCGGATCATACACCTGGAAATTACCAAAGGGTATATTGCTGGTGATAAAATCGTATTTGCCTTTTTCATCGGGCGATGTTTCCTCAAAGCCGCGAACCTGGACTAAGCTGTCTGGCGTCAAGGTTAAGGCGAGTGCCATTAAAACCCTGCCCGTCAGGATATCCTTTTCGACCGCGTTGATCTCCTGTAAATCCGGAAATGCTTTTACCGCTTCGGTAATAAAGATACCGGCACCGGAACTCGGCTCGTATAAACGTTGCGGTATAATTTGCTGGTCGGCCATGGCACGATATAAGGCCGCAGGTACCAATTCCGGCGTATAAAAGGCAGTTGTAATGCTGTTTTTAAGTGTGGCAACCGCCGCTTTATAATCAGCTGGCGACAACTTTTCCTGCAAAAGCTGGTGCAGCTCCATCATAAGCGGATATAGCCGCAGGTCATTGGCCGAGGCATTTTGCGCCACCCAGCTTTCTTTATCGCCTACGCCGAACAAAACGGCTTTCAGGCCGCCGAAACCGGCATAATTTTTCAGAACGGTTGCCTCTTCATCGGTATAGCTATCCTGTTCGGAAAAGGCAAGCCGCAGGGCCTCGATATTGCCCGACAGCTTTTTTGTACTGTTAAATGCCATGATTATTCTCCTTCCAGGTATTCAGCGATGGTGCCGGTGACGGCATA
>JARLHX010000259.1 GCA_031292035.1 Negativicutes bacterium
CAGCGACGGCTCGCAATATCCGCTCACTGGGCGGATTGAACAGGTTGACCGGGGGTTATCCCAGGATACCGGTACCCTAACCATGAAAGCGGTTTTTGAAAACCCGCAGAAAATATTGTTGCCTGGCATGTTCGCCCGGATTGTGGCCCAGGGTGAAACCCGCAGCGCCGCCTTGTTAGTCCCGCAGCGGGCTGTACAGCAGCTGCTCGGCAAAACCTTTGTCACCGTAGTCACCGCAGAAAATAAATCCGAGTCGCGGCCAGTCACAATGGGCCCGCGAGTTGGCAACCTATGGGTGGTGGAGCAAGGACTGACTGCCGCCGACCGCATCGTAGTCGAAGGCTTTTTGAAAACCCCGCCGGGGACGCTAATGAATCCGACAATGATCGGACCAGATGATCTGCAAGGTTCGGCTAAGAATTAGGGGGTTGACCGGTGGCCAGATTCTTTATTGAACGACCTATTTTCGCCATGGTATTATCGATCGTCATTACATTGGTAGGATTGATTTCGGCCTTTAATCTGCCGATTGCCCAGTACCCCCAGATCACGCCGCCCCAAGTCAGCGTCTATGCTACCTACCAGGGCGCAAACGCCCAGGTGCTGGAGCAGACGGTGGCCCAGCAGCTAGAGCTTCAGGTCAACGGGGTCGAAAACATGGTCTCCATGCAGTCGACCAGTACCGATGCCGGCACTTATCAGCTCAACGTCAAATTCGAGCTGGGCAAAGACCCCGATTTGGCGGCTGTCCAGACGCAGAACAGGGTGGGACAGGCCAATGCGATGCTGCCCCCGGCTGTACTGCAGGCCGGCATTACGGTCCGCAAGGTGTCGCCCGACAACGCCCTGGTCTTTGCACTGTGGTCGCCCAAGGGGACATATGATAGCATCTTTTTGAAAAACTACGGCGATATCAATCTGATTGAGGATTTGAAGCGGGTCAAAGGCGTCGGCAATATCAACGCTTATGGCGCCGACTTCGGTATGCGGATCTGGCTGCAGCCGGATAAGATGGCCAAACTCGGCATTACCGCCGATGATATTTCGAAAGTGATCAATGAACAAAATATTCAGGCCCCGGCCGGGACGATCGGCCAGCGGCCGTCCCAGGCCACCCAGGAATTCCAGTATTCGGCCAATGTTCAGGGGCGCCTTCTGGAGCCCAGTGAATTCGCCAATATTATCATCCGGTCGCAGCAGGACGGTTCCTTTATCCGCATCCGGGATGTGGCCCGGGTGGATATGGGCGGCAGAAACTACATGTTTGCCAGCGATATCAACGGCCAACCGGCCGGCACCTTCACCATCCAGCTGACCACAGACGCCAACGCCCTGGAAACCGTCAACAACTGCAAACAGGTCTTGGCTGACGCCGCAAAACGCTTCCCATCGGACATGGACTACCGCATTATTGTCGACAGTACGTTGTTCGTGCGGGAATCGATGAAGGAAGTAGCCATCACTTTTAGTGAAGCGTTGCTGCTGGTCCTTCTGGTGGTCTACATTTTCCTCCAGAGCGGCCGGGCAACCATGATCCCCATGCTGGCTGTGCCGGTTTCGCTGCTCGGGACGTTTGCCGCCTTTTTGGCTCTCGGCTTTTCCATCAATACCCTGACCCTCTTCGCCATGGTGCTGGCCATCGGCCTGGTCGTCGATGACGCCATCGTCGTCATCGAGGCGGTGGAGCATCACATGCGCTACAATGGCATGAGTCCTCATGACGCCACCGTCAGGGCGATGGAGGAGGTTTCTGGCCCGGTTATCGCCATCGCCTTTGCCCTGATCTCGGTATTTATTCCGGTCGCCTTTTTCGGCGGCACAGTGGGAGTGCTCTACAAACAGTTTGCCCTGACCATCGCCGTGGCGGTAGCCTTGTCGGCGCTGGTGGCCCTGTCACTGACCCCGGCGCTATGCGCCATGCTGCTCAAACCCTATGATCCCAATGCCCACGAGGGATTTGTCGCGAAGTTCTTTCATCGCTTCAACATTTGGTTTGAAAAGACGATTGAGCGCTACGGCCGCGGGGTCGGCGCTTGCATCCGCCGGTCGATGCTGGGGATCGCCCTGCTGGGTGTGCTTATCATCGTCAGCGGTGTGCTGTTTGGCAAGGTCCCCAGCTCGTTTGTTCCCGAAGAAGACCAGGGTTTTTATATCAACGCTTTTAATCTGCCTGAAGCTTCCAGCCTTAACCGCACCCAGGCGGTGGGTAACAAAATCGGTGATATGATCCGTAAACAGGAGGCTGTGCAGGAAGTAGCTGTCATTACCGGGATCGATTTCCTGGCTGCGGCCAACAAACCCAGTGGCGGCATTGTTTTCGCCCGGCTCAAACCTTGGGACGAGCGCAAGACTCCCGAGCTGGGGGTCTGGCAGCAGATGAGCCAGACGCTGAACGGAGCCAAGGCCATACCTGAGGCCACGGTACTGCCTTTTAACGCCACGTCTCTGCCCGGCATTGGCCGTTCGGGCGGCTTTACCCTGATGCTGGAGGACCGGGCCGGCAGCTCGGACGCCGAAATTGACGCCGTCTCCAAACAGTTCCTGGCGGCGGCCCGCCAGCGGCCCGAAATCGGAACCATTTACTCCAACTTCCGGATAGATACCCCCAATTATAAATTTGAGGTCGACCGGGAAAAGGCGAAAGCCCTCGGTGTCCCGGTGGACAGCGTATTTAACGCCTTGCAGGTTTTCCTCGGCGGCCTGGAAGTCAATGACTTCAACCGCTTCGGCCGGACCTACAAGGTGGTTATGGAGGCCGAGCCCCAGTTCAGGAGCGACGTTGACGCGACCCGGTTCTTCTACGTGCGTACCGCCAGCGGCAAAATGGTGCCGCTCAATACCCTGGTGAAACCGGTGCCGATGAGCGGCCCGGCGGTCATCCAGCGCTTCAACGGGTACCGGACCATTCAGGTCGGCGGCAATCCGGCTGCAGGCTACAGCTCGGGACAGGCGCTCGTCGCGCTGGAACAGGTGGCGTCCCAGGTTCTCCCAGCCAGTTACAGCTATGAGTGGACCGATCAGAGCCGCGAAGAAAAAATATCCGGCGGACGGGCTCCCATTTTGTTTGCCTTCGCGCTATTGTTCGTTTTTCTGACCCTGGCGGCTCTATATGAAAGCTGGAGCATACCTTTCGCCATTATTTTCTGCGTGCCGACAGGGGTGTTTGGCGCCTTCCTCTTCGAATATTTGCGCAGTTTGCAGAATAATGTCTATATGCAGATCGGTCTGGTTATGCTGGTCGGACTGGCGGCCAAGAATGCCATTTTGATTGTTGAGTTCGCTAAAGTCCGGGTGGATAAGGGGATGGACCCGGTGGAGGCGGCGATCGAGGCTTGCACCATCAGGCTGCGCCCCATCTTGATGACCTCGCTGGCCTTCATCATCGGCTGTGGTCCGCTGGCAATGGCCTCAGGCGCCGGCGCCGGAGCGAGGAATGCGATGGGAACAGCGGTTGTGGGCGGTATGCTTATGGCAACCTCAATCGGCATATTCTTAATCCCGGTTTTGTTTGTCGTCATTGACCGGGTAACCAAGAAACTCAGGCGATGGCGCGGCCTTCCCGCCGGTGGCACAGATATCCAGAACAAGACGCCGCAGTAAAAAGGTCGGCGAAACATGATTTTTCCAAGATGCAGGCGACTGCATCTTTTTCTTTGCCGGCAGGAAAAAGAAAACAGGCGCCGTATTTAAATTAAATGTTTTGTGACAAAGTCCGACCATATTCAAGAATATCGGAGGCACTTCATGGGGTTCTATCGTTCGATCTTTACTTTATACTCCAAGCACAGCCAACTGCCCCAGCGCTATGTACTGATCCGGATTCTTTTCCTGGTTCTTCTCGTCGCCTATCTGGACAGAGTCAACATTTCGATTTTGCTGGCAGATGGCGATTTTCTCCGCGATATGCAGCTAACCGACAAACCGGTGATGATGGGGCTGGTAATGACCGTTTTTCTCCTCCCCTACGCCTTGGCGAACGTTATTTTTAGTCCACTGGGCGATATTGTCGGACCGCGCAAGATAATGGTGGCATCGATTGCCCTGTGGATTCCAGCCATGGCTTTGGGCGGCATGGCCTCGACCTTTGCCGCCTTGCTGACGGCCCGTTTTTTGCTGGGCATCGGCGAGGGAATTCACTGGCCAATGCAGAGCAAATTCGTGAAAAACTGGTTCCCGCGGCTGGAGCGGGGCAAGGCAAACGCGGTTTGGCTATCTGGTCTGATTCTCGGCCCGGCGGTCGCCCTGCCTCTTTTGGCCTGGCTTGTCCAGTTCGGCTGGCGGCAAAGTTTTTACCTCCTTGCGGCCTTGAACCTGGTGCCCATTTTGTTGATCTGGCTGTTACTCACCGACAAGCCCCGCCAGCACAGACGGATTACTCCGGCCGAGATCGCCTATATCGAGCAGGGGGGCGAGTCTGAACCGGCGATGGCGGAAGGTTTCCCCGGTCTGAAGGCCAGCTTTCGCCTGTTTGCCGGTAACACTAAATTCTGGCTGTTGACCATTCTCAGTGTCTGCCATGCGTCAATCTGGTGGGGGACCATCTCCTGGCTGCCGTCCTATCTGAAGACTGTTCAGGGATTTTCCTGGAATGGCATGAGTTTTGCCGCGTCGCTGCCCTATTTTTTGGGAACGGTCGCCGCTTTGGCGGCTGGGCACTTTTCCGATAAATTCAATCGGCGGGCACCTTTTGTCGCCCTGTCAATCGGCGGAGCGGCTTTGGGGATTTTGATCAGCATTCTGAGCAGCAATAATATTGTGGCCGCCATCGCCATCGCCCTTGGTATCACAGCCTTGGGCAGCGGCTTACCGGTCATCTGGGCCATTTTGCAACAGATGGTTCCCGCTCCGGTTGCCGGTGCCGGTGCCGGCTTGATGAATGGCCTCACCAACATCGGGGCCGCTCTGGCGCCGGTCATCGTCGGCTTTCTTATCAGCTGGAGCGGCAGCTTTGGCGGCGGACTTCTCTACTTGGTGGGAGCGGGTTTTGTTGGTCTTTTGTGTGTAGTGCCGTTGTGGCGGGGAGGATACTGAAAATTAAATAGCAGCGTATTGGCGGCTAAGAGCACCCATTGGCGGGTGCTCTTTTGCCTGTAACACAGGCCCGGAGTATTGTCCGGAGTTTTTAAATTTGTGTTAAGTTCGTGTTAAGCTTTGCTCCAGCATCTTCAACCCGGATGGCAAGGTGTGGTAGCATCAGAGATAGAAGCAAGCCGACGGCGGGGCGACGACTGTAAAGATGCCGGTTTGCCGCCAATGCTTCTGGCCGCATTGTGACTTTGGGGCGCAGCGGGACGATCTGTCGATGACAGATATGCCGACAGGGCCATGAAGGAATCGAAGGGCTTGATCCCTAATTTAGAAATTAGAGCAAGGCGGTTCACAGAAGAAGGAGGACCGATTCAGGATGACGACCAAAGTGTTAATTGTCGAAGATGAAGTCAATATACGCGAATTGATAAAATTCAGTCTGGTCAAAGAAGGATATGCGGTTAGTGAAGCAGAGGACGGTCTTGTCGCCATGACCATGGTCCGGAAAGAAAAACCGGATTTAATTATTCTCGATCTGATGCTCCCCGGGCAGGATGGTCTGGAGGTTTGCCGCCTGCTGAAAAGCCAGAAGGAAACCGCCGGAATCGCGGTTATTATGCTGACCGCCAAGGCTGAAGAGATTGACAAGGTGTTGGGGCTGGAAATGGGAGCAGATGATTATCTTACCAAGCCGTTTAGTCCGCGGGAATTATCCGCCCGGGTTAAGGCGGTTCTGCGACGGAGCCAGAAAGACACTTCGCTGGCCGGCGAATTGGTTATTGGCAAACTGAAAATGAATTTTGGCCGCTATGAAGCCTTTCTCGGCGCTGAAAAACTGGAACTGACACCCAAAGAATTCGAGCTGCTAAAATTATTTGTGACCAACGTCGGCAAAGCATTTACTCGTGAACAGCTGTTGGAGAAGATTTGGGGCTACGAATACTTTGGTGATACGCGTACAGTTGATGTTCACATCCGGCATCTCAGAATCAAATTGGGCGAGGAAAATGGAATGGCCGATTCGGTCGAAACGGTGCGGGGAGTAGGCTACCGGTTTAGCGACGGGTGATAATGGCCAGATGCTTAGATACATAATGATCTTTTGTGGGAAGCAAGAAGCGGGATGCTGCTTTTGCTTCTTTTTCGTTTCAGTAGCCGCGTGAGAATTATGCTGATTTTTGTCGATAATTGACATTAAAAGACCAAAAAAAAGAAGGATAATTTATTGACGTTTCAGAATTATTCCTTTAAGATAGAATTAAAACTATACCAAATTAGTACACATTAGGAGCTGGCAATGATACAGTTCAACCAGGCGACCGACTATGCATTTCGCACGATGATGCACTTGGCTGAACTGCCGCCTGGCGCGGTGGTGAGCGCACCGCTGCTGGCGCAGGAAGAGGTCATACCGCCGCGGTTTTTGCTGAAAATCATGCGACTTCTGACCCAAGCGGGGCTGGTCAAATCCTACCGCGGGGTTGAAGGCGGCTTTGGCCTTGCCAAAGCTGCAGAAGAGATCAGTCTAGGGGATATTGTCGTGGCGATGGAGGGTCCGCTGGCCATTCACCGTTGCCTGGCCGAGCGGGATTCCTGCAATAAGCATTGTGCCGAGGAGTGTCCTGTGCACGCCGTTTTGGGCAAGCTGCAGTCTGACCTCGCTGCTGGACTGCATCAGGCAAAACTGACTTCGCTGCTCGCCCAAAAGAGGAGGAGCAAGGCGGCATTTCCCGGTGGCCGGTGATTTCCGGGATAGAATATCGGAAGGGGGATTTTCATGGAGCAACTGCTTTTGGCGCGATGGCAATTCGGTATTACCACAACCTACCATTTTCTATTTGTACCGCTCACCCTTGGTTTATCGATCTTAGTCGCCATCATGGAAACGATTTATGTGCGTACCGGTAACGAGCTGTACAAAAAGATGGCCAAATTTTGGGGCAAGCTATTTTTGATTAATTTTTCCTTGGGGGTAGTGACTGGCTTGGTCCAGGAATTCCAGTTCGGTATGAACTGGTCGGAGTACGCACGGTTTATGGGCGACATTTTCGGCGCGCCCCTGGCGCTGGAGGCCCTGACGGCTTTTTACCTGGAGTCGGTCTTTATCGGTGTATGGATTTTTGGCTGGGATCGCCTGTCCAAGAGAATGCACGCCGCTACCATTTGGATCGTCGCGTTTGCCTCCAATCTTTCGGCGTTTTGGATTTTGGTCGCCAATTCTTTCATGCAGTCGCCGGTCGGTTATGTCCTGCGCAACGGCCGGGCGGAAATGAATGATATCGGCGCGTTGCTCAGCAATTCCTATGTTTTCAATCAATATCCCCATACCCTGCTGGCCGGGTTGGTCACCGCCGGGGTTTTCGTCATGGCCATCAGCGCCTATCACCTGCTGCGGAGCAGTCAACTGGAGTTTTTCCGGGTATCCTTTAAGATCGGTTTGGTCTGCGCCCTGCTCGCCAGTCTGCTGGTGATGGGTACCGGCCATAAACAGGCCCAGTTCATGGCCACCTCTCAGCCGATGAAGCTGGCGTCCATGGAAGCGCTATGGGAAACAACCGATCCGGCCCCGTTCACATTAGTGGCTTCCATTAACCAGGCAAAACAGACCAATAACGGCGAACTTACCGTTCCTGCCGGACTGTCTTTTTTGGTCTATGACTCCTTCAAGGGCGAAATCAAAGGCATAAAAGACATCCAGGCCCAATATACACAAAAATACGGAGCCGGAAACTATATCCCGGATGTGTTCAGCGTCTTCTGGAGTTTTCGGGTGATGGTGGGCGCAGGAACGTGGCTGCTGTTCATCACTGTGATCAGCGGCTGGCTCTTGCGGAAGGGCCAGCTTGAGTCTAACCCGTTGGTGCTGAAGGCGGCCCTATGGACCCTTCCTGTGCCGTATATCGCCAATTCAGCCGGCTGGTTTGTCACCGAGATGGGCCGTCAGCCATGGATCGTATTCGGCCTGCAGCGAGTGGACCAGGCAGTATCGCCGCTGGTTCCGGCAGGCGCCATCCTGACCTCACTGCTCGGCTACACCGTGATTTACGGCGTACTAGCGGTGGTCGGCGTTTACCTCTTGGCCAAATTTGCCCGCCAAGGTCCGGTGGACAGTCAGCCTGACCTGTCGGCTATACCGCGGAAGGGGGCGACGTTATGGAACTGAACATTCTGTGGTTTATTCTGTTGACCGTGCTTTTCACTGGCTTCTTCTTTTTGGAGGGCTTCGATTACGGAGTAGGAATGCTTCTTCCCTTCCTGGGGAAAAATGATACCGAGCGGCGGATTATTATCAACACCATCGGCCCGGTATGGGACGGCAACGAGGTGTGGATGATCACCGCCGGCGGGGCGATGTTCGCGGCCTTTCCCCATGTGTACGCCACCCTGTTCAGCGGCTTTTATCTGGCCCTGTTTCTCATGCTGGCGGCGCTGATCGGGCGAGGGGTTGCCTTTGAATTTCGCAGCAAGGATGACAATCCGGCCTGGCGTAGCACCTGGGACTGGCTGATCTGTATCGGCAGTTTCCTGCCGGCGCTGCTCTGGGGCGTGGCGGTCACCAACCTGATCCGCGGAGTGCCGATCAACGCTCAAATGTTATACACCGGGACCTTTTTTGACCTGCTCAGTCCCTATACAGTAGTCGGTGGTCTTGCTTTCGTCACCGTTTTCCTTTATCACGGCGCCGTCTATCTCACCCTGAAGACTGAAGGCGACTTGACCGGCCGGGCCAGGCAGATTGCATTCAAAGGAGGCATCCTGGCTGCCGTCTGTTGCCTGGGACTGGTTGGCCTGACCTACAGCAACACCGATTTATTCAGCACTCTGGGAGCAGGCGTCACCTTGTGGGCGGCGGTGATCGCCTTTGTGATTTCCTATCTGATGATGATGCGCAACTCTACAGGCTGGGCATTTGCCACCAGCGGCCTGACGATTTTACTTGTCACGGTAGCCTTTTTCTGGGGCCTGTTTCCGCGGTTGATGGTTTCCAGCCTGAATCCGGCCTGGAGCCTGACCATTTACAACTCATCCTCCAGTCCTTACACCCTCAAAATCATGACCATAGCGGCCCTCACCCTTGTGCCGGTCATCCTGCTCTATCAGGGCTGGTCGTACTGGGTGTTCCGCAAGCGGGTGACTGCCAAAGAGCTTGAATATTAACTGTGACCATGTGGCGGGGCTGCCGGATACTGTGAGTGCCGGCAGCCCATACCATTTGGAGGGGTTATGGCAAATACGGCTTTAGTAAAGGAAATCGGCAATCACCGGCAGCTGTTCGGACTGCTGGCTGCAGCCGGCTTGGCCGGAGGCCTGGCAGCTATCGTTCAGGCCAAGTTTCTGGCTGATATCGTCGACGGAGTATTTCTTGGCGGCCTTGGTCTTGGCGCGATAAGCCCCTGGCTGTATGGGATGCTGGCCGCCATCATGGCCAGGGCTTTTTTCATCTGGGCAGGTGACCTGCTCGGATTCCGTTTGGCGGCCCATATCAAGAATGAACTGCGCCGGCGGCTGCTGGCGCAGCTTTTCGCGTTGGGTCCGGTGGAGACCGGCAGGGAAAGCAGCGGCGAGTTGATCAACACTCTGGGCGAAGGAATCGAGAGCTTTGACGCCTATTTCGCAAAATACCTGCCCCAGCTGGCTGCGACCATTTTGCTGCCGCCGGTCATTCTGGCTGTCGTTTTTTCCCTTGATCTGGCGGCTGCCGCCATCATGCTGGTCACCGCGCCGCTGATACCGCTGTTCATGATCCTGATCGGCCGCTGGGCCGGGTTTGTCCAGCAGCGCCATTGGCTTGTGCTCAGCCGGCTGAGCGGTCATTTTTTTGATGTCTTGCAAGGCCTGGCAACCCTGAAGATCTTTAACCGGAGCGAGGAGCAGGCGGCGGTCATTCAAAGATTGAGTGAAGAATTTCGCGATACCACCCTGAATGTACTCAAAGTGGCCTTTTTATCGGCCTTTGCCCTGGAACTTTTGAGTACGCTGAGCACCGCCCTGGTGGCAGTCGTCATCGGCTTGAAACTGCTTTATGGTCAGCTCGAATTTCACCAGGCCTTTTTCATCCTGCTGCTGGCGCCGGAATACTATCTGCCGCTGCGCCTTTTGGGAAGCCATTTTCACGCCGGTCTGGCAGCGAATACCGCGGCTGAGCGTGTATTCGCCATTTTGGCCCGTGCCCTGCCGGCAGCCGATTCGGGCAGACAGTCCCTGCCGCTCCAGAGTGCGATTGGGCTCCATTTTGAGCAAGTCGCTTTTTCTTATTCTGACCGCCCGGTACTGGATTCGCTGACCTTTTCCGTCCGGCCGGGCGAGCGTCTGGCGCTGGTAGGACCAAGCGGCGCCGGAAAAAGTACTATTCTTGATTTGTTGCTTGGCTTTATTCAACCGGCCGGGGGTTCGATCACCGTCAACGGTCAGGATTTACAGTCGCTTACATTATCCGAATGGCGCAGTCAGGTGGCCTATGTTCCCCAGTTCCCCCACCTGTTCTTCGGCACAGTGGCCGATAATATCTCTTTCGGTTTGGCGGACGGGCAGGAGAGGGTGGAAGAAGCGGCCCGTTCGGCCGGAGCCCACGAATTTATCTGCCGCCTGCCTTCTGGATACCAAACAGTGATTGGCGAAGGCGGTCGGGCCTTGAGCGGCGGCGAAAGCCAGCGGATCGCGATCGCCCGCGCCTTTTTTAAAAATGCGCCACTGTTGCTGCTCGACGAGGCGACCACCGGCCTCGACCCCGGCAATGAGGCCCTGATCGGTGACGCCCTGACCCGGCTGATGACCGGCAAGACGGTCATTGTCGTCGCCCATCGCCTGAGTACCGCCTGTCAGGCTGATCGCATCCTGGTACTTGACGCCGGGCAGGTTGTTGAAACAGGAAGCCATCAAGACCTCTTCACCGGCCAGGGGCTTTATCACCAGATGATAACCGCCTATCGGGGGTCGGTATGAAGATTTTTTGGCGTCTTTGCAGCATCATCGCGCCGGCTTGGCCGGCGATGCTGGGGGCCAGCCTGCTGGCCCTGCTGACCATCACCGCCAATGTGGGACTCATGGCGGCGGCGGCATTCCTTATTGCCAGCGCCGCTCTCCATCCGCCGCTGGCGGTATTATCGCCGGCCATTGTCGGCGTGCGGTTCTTCGGACTGGCCAGGGCGGTCTGTCGCTATCTGGAGCGATGGTTGTCCCATGACGCGACCTTTCGTCTCCTCAGTCGTATCCGGGTTTGGTGTTACATGGCCATCGAGCCTTTGGTGCCGGCCGGATTGGCTAAGCTACGCAGCGGCGATGTTTTCAGCAGCATTGTCCATGACGTCGAGACTCTGCAATATTTTTATCTGCGGGTGTTGTTGCCGCCCAGCGTGGCTGTGTTGACCCTGCTGGGGATGGCCGCTTTTCTGTGGCCATTTGGCATGGAATTTCCCGCCCTGACGGGGGTGGCGTTCGTCACTGCCGGTCTGCTGCTGCCGCTCGCCCTTTGGCGACTGGAAAAGTCGGCTGGCGGCAGATTGCCGGCGGCCAGGGCAAATCTGACCGTCGCAGTGGCTGACAGCATTCAGGGAATGCGGGACCTTGCGGCCTTCGGACAGACCGGCCGTCAGGCGGACCGGGCCGCTGCCGCCAGTGAGGATTATAGCCGCATGCAGGGCCGGAGCGCTATGGTGGCCGCACTGGGTGATGCCGCCGGCAGCTTGATGATCAACCTGACAGTGGTGGGAGCGGTTTTAGTGGCCCTTCCCCTAATCGAGAGCGGACAGCTGGACGGAGTATATCTGGCGGTACTCGCCCTGTCAATTCAGAGTAGCTTTGAGGCGATCTTGCCTTTGGCAGCGGTCCATCGCTCGTGGGATGAGAGCGCCGCCGCCGGACGCCTGTTTTCGCTTCTAGACAGCCAACCGGCAGTAACCGGGGCGACCGATAGCCCACCCTTGGCTGGCGGCCTGGAAATCCGCGATTTGAGTTTTCATTATCAGGCCGAGGGGCCGCAGGTCTTGGACCGAGTGTCCTTTTCCGTGCCTGTCGGGGCGCGGCTGGCCATCGTTGGCCCGAGTGGGGCGGGCAAGAGCACGCTGGTTTCGCTCCTCTTGCGGTTTTGGGATTATGAGACCGGCTCAGTCCGGTTGGGCGGGCAGGAAATTCGCCGCATTCAGCCCCGGCTTTTGCGCGACGCCGTTGGTGTCGTTCCCCAGCATGCCTATATTTTTAACGCCACCTTCGGCGATAATATCCGCCTGGCCCGGCCCGAGGCAGGCGATAGCGAGGTGCTGGCTGCGGCCGAAAGGGCGGAGCTCGGTCCCCTGCTGCATTCTTTGCCGCAAGGACTGGATACTTTGATCGGTGAGAATGGTTTTGGCCTGTCTGGTGGCGAAAGACGGCGGTTGGCCATTGCCAGAGCACTGCTAAAAAATGCGCCGTTCTTGATTGTCGATGAACCGACAGCCGGGCTTGACTCGGTGACCGAGGAGAAAATCATGGAAGTGCTTGATGAAAGTATGGCTGGCCGGACGACCATCCTGATTACCCATCGACTGCTCGGCCTGGCGAAAATGGACGAGATTCTGGTGCTTGACCAGGGGCGGATCGTCGAACAGGGACGCCAGGACCAGCTGTTGGCCGCACAAGGCTTGTTTTGCAAAATGTGGCGCTTGCAACACGATGTGTTTCCCGGACTGGAGGGCCAGCTACGGGGCTGATCAGACCCAGATCATGTCACGCGAAACTTTGGCGATGCGAAAGCAGTAAAATAGAAGCCATGAAAAGAGCCAGCAGAAGGACTCCTGGTTCTTTTTTGTTCCTTCGCTGGTATGGTCGGTTTTTGGCCTTTAAAAAAATATCACCATACTTTGGAAAGATTAACCTCGCAAGCAGGAATCTTGTCGATTTTTAGCGAAGATCAGAACAGATTAAAATGTTCGGGTAGCAGATTTTGATTACAATGGTTGCAGGAGGAACGTGTGTGGAAAGAAATATTACAGTTGACGGCAATAGCGTTACAGTGAAATTGGTCGGCAAGATGCATAACGAGGACGCGGTGGCCCTCGGGCAGGAACTGCAAAGATATCTTGACCAGGAATATGCGGCCTACATTTTTGACATGAGCGCTCTGGAGTATATCGACAGTTCGGGTCTTGGGGTGTTGATCACCGTCAAGAAACGCTCCCAACGCTGGGGCGGAATGATTTCGCTGCACGGTCTCAGCGGGACCATCAAAGAACTGTTTGAAGTGACTCGGCTGACCACCCTATTTCAAGTCCGGGCCTGAGAAGAACATGGGGTTGCCTACCCACCACATAAATGGTATAGGTCAATCGGACTCGCTACCAGAGAAGCGTCCGATTGTTTTTTGCGGCTATTATTTGCCGATATAGTTTGACCAGCTGCCGACACGACAGGGTGAAATGCACGGCGTTTGATATCGCACAATAGAGCAAGGAGCTATGCCATGAAGACACCGACATTACAGGGACAGTTCAGGCTGTGGGCTATTTTGCTTGTGGTGGTTCCCAGCCTGCTGATCATGACAATCTATACAGTAAACCAGGTTTATACGGCGCGGCAGCAAAATCTGGATTTGATTGGCCAACGGGTCTATTCCCAGCAGCAGTTGATTGACCGCTGGGTGGGAGATCGAAGCCTCCATGTCCGCAGTATCAGCCAGTTAGGCGTGTTTCGGGAAGGCAACGAATCGCGGATGAGGCAGGTACTGGAAACTGTGCAGCGGCTCAACCCGAGCTTTGACTCCTTGTCCTATATCGATAAAGACGGCTTGTTTAGGATATCCACCCTGAAAGGGGGGATCCGCAATCCGTCAGCCGTCAGCCAGCCCTATTTCCTCGCCGGCCTGGCCGGAAAAGAGTATATTTCCAATGTCGTCATCGGCCGCAGCAGCGGGATTCCGATCATCAATTTTTCGTCGCCGATTATTGACAGCGACGGAAATTTCCAGGGGGTCATCCTGGGATCAGTGGCGATGACGGCCCTGGATGCGCTGCTAAGGGAAAACTGGATCGGTCAGACCGGTGAAATATTTCTGGTGGACCATCAGGGTCTTATGCTTACTGAGGTCCGCAACGTCAAAGTACTGATTGACAAGGGCCTTGTCGCTGAGACCGCCAAAATGAATTATCATATCACCGGCGACGCTTTTCGCCACATCCGGCTTGGTGACTCCGGCACAGCTTCCTGGACCGACTACCGGGACAACAAGGTGCTGGGGGCTTATATCGATGTGCCGGAACGAAACTGGACACTGATCGGCAAGATCGACGAAGCCGAAGTTCTTGCTCCGATTTACCGCCAACTGGCGCTGATGGGCGGCGGCGCCCTTGTGCTGGTGCTGCTGATTCTGCCGCTGGCCGCGCGGATCAGCAACCGGATCAAGCGGCCCATCGACTGGCTGCTCGGCCAGTCCAACCTTGTGATGGCGGAGAACTATGCCCTGCTCGGTCGCGACAACCGGCCGGAGAAAATGTCTGCCGAAATCGACAATCTGTGCAAAACCTTTGTCAGTATGGGTCACACCATTGAAAGCAATATCGGGCAGCTCAAAGATAATGAAGCGGCCCTGCAGGAGAAAGTAGCCGAGATTCAGGAAATCAACGCCACCCTGGAAGAAGAGGTCATGGAGCGCCAGGCGGCCCAGGAAGCCTTGGCCAAGCTGAACAGCGAATTGGAAGGCAAGGTGCTGGAGCGGACTGTCCAGCTGCAGGAGATCAACGCCACCCTGGAAGAAGAGGTCATGGAGCGCCAGGCGGCCCAGGAAGCCCTGGCCAAGCTGAACGCCGGCCTGGAAGAAACTGTATTGGAGCGCACCACCCAACTGCAGGAGCTCAACGCCGCTTTAGAGGAAGAGGTCATGGAGCGTACGGCGGCCCAGGAGATACTGGCCGAGCTGAATGCCTCTTTGGAAGAAGAGATTATGGAGCGGCAGGCCGCCGAGCAGCGGATTCGCGAGCAGGCCGAGCTTTTGGATCATGCGCACGACTATATCATGGTCCGCGATCTTGACAGCCGGATCGTTTACTGGAATCAGGGGGCGGAGAAGGGCTACGGCTTTACGGCCGTCGAGGCTGTGGGCCAGGTGACCCACGAACTGCTGCAGACCGAGTTTCCCGAGTCGGTGGAGGCTATAACGGCCAAGCTATTGGCTCATGGGAGCTGGGCGGGAGAACTGATACACACCCGCAAGGACGGCGTCCAGATCATCGTGCAGAGCAACCAGACCCTCAACCGGGACCCAGCAGGCAACCCTGTGTCCATGATGGAGATCAACCACGATATCACTGAAAAGAAGAAAGCCGAGGAAATGGTGCAGGAAGCCAACCTGCGTCTCCAGCGTTTCAACGCCGAGCTGGAAACCAAGGTAGCGGAGCGGACCAACCAGTTGCAAGAGATCAACGCCACCCTGGAAGAAGAAATTATGGAGCGTCAGGCGGCCCAGGAGGCGCTGCGGGAGAGCTGGGAGGCGCTGTCTGCCAGTGAGACCCGCTATCGCGACCTTTTTGAGCACATGGGGAGCGCTTTCTCCCACCGTAAAATTTTATTGGATGACGACGGTCGCCTGGCCGATCTGGAGTTTGTGAAATGTAACCAAGCCTTTTTGCGCCGTTACGGCTGGCCGGCTGAAGATGTCGTGGGGAAAAAGCTGAGCGAACTTTTCCCTGGCATTGAAAAGGAAAAAGATCTCTCCTGGTTCCAGGCCATGAGCGACGTCGCCCTGACCGGCCGACCGACTGAGTTTGAGGAATATTTCCCGACTATCGGTAAGTGGTTCCGCGTCTCGGCCTACAGACCAGAGCCGGGATATGTGGCGGTAATTAGCGACGATATCACCGAACGCAAGCAGGCCGAAGAAGTGATGCAGGAAAGCCGCGAACGCTATGAGGCAATGATGAAACAGTCGTCAGAAGCCATCGCCCTCGTCGATTTTACGACAAAGCAATTTGTCGATGTCAACGACGCGTACCTTAGGATGTTCGGCTATTCCCGCGAAGCCCTCCAGACCATGCGAAGTACCGACATCAGAATCGATCCCGATGTTACCGCGCCAGATGCAGCTATGTTGCGCGATGGCTTCGTATCAGCTAAAATTGAACGCTACCGCCGTAAAGGCGGCCAGATTATCCACGCCGAACGGACCGCCTCCCTGGTCCACCATCGCGGCGCAAAACTTGTTTTACTTACCTACAAAGACGTCACCGAACAGCAGAAATTGCAGGCTGCCATTCAGGCAGAGGCCGAAATGGCCGGCACGGTACAGAAGGCGCTACTGCCGCCGGACGAGCAGGACGCTGGCCTGACGGTGCGGACCGTCTTTCAGCCTCTCCATATTGTCAGCGGCGATTTTTACGGTTACCGTTGGTCTCATGACGGCAGTAAATTTCACGGGTTCCTGATCGACGTGACCGGCCACGGCATGGCGACCGCGCTGCACACCTCGGCTATCAGCACTCTGCTGAACGAGGCGATGGACAACCAGCAGGAATGGCCGGAAACCGTCGACCGCCTCAATCGCCAATTGACAGCCTATTTTCCGGAAGGTTTCTTCGTCGGCCTGATTGCCTTTACCGTTGACCTTCCCCGCCGGATGCTGACCTGCATCTCCTGCGGGATCAATTACCTGCTGGTCTCGACCCAGCATCAAGTCGGGACAATGACTGTGCCGGGGATCTTTTTAGGGCTGACAGACACGCCGGAATTTCAGACCAGGCAGATTCCGATTCAAAACGGCGACGCCTTCTACTTTATGACTGACGGCATCTTTGAAATCATGGACCCCGCGGTGGCTGAAGGAGCTCACCGGTTTGAGGATACAGTCAGGGCCTTGCAGCAAATTGCGACAGACGAAAAACGCCATGACGACTGTTCGGCGCTTTGCATCCAGATCGCAGGTCTGAGCCCCTTCCCGCTGCGCTTTGATTTTAACAGTGATGAGTGGCAGCACATCCGCGAACGGGTCAGCGGTGTTCTGGCGGACATAGCCGGTGTGCAGGCAATGAAAATCGAGATCGCCCTGGGTGAGGCAGTCATGAACGCCGTTCAGCGAACCACTGCGGTTTGTCTGAAGATCAACAAGGTTGGCCGGAGGCTTATCCTGCGGGTGAGCGACTGTGGGGAAGGCTTTGCCGGCAACGCAGCTTTGGCCCGATACGCCCGTCTGGAAAAAGACCGGTTGTTCGAGGCTGGCCTTGACGCCGAATCCGGTCGCGGCCTGCGGATTATGCTGGCCTGGATGGACAAGGTGGTTTATAATAAACAGGGCAACGAGGTTCTGTTGGTCAAGAAGCTGTAATCATAGCCAACCAAAGGAACTGTCTCTGATCGAGCGAGGGCCTGCATGCACTGCAGGCCCTTTTCTTGCAGTCAATTGGCTTTCAAGAAAAGTCCATCTTCTGGTAGAATTGTAAAAAAAGTATGATATAATGACAAGAAAGTGGCGCAAAGGTAGGATTAACGTCTACTGTTGATCAGGAAAATGGGGTAGATTATTCCTATAACCCTGTTTAAGACTGGCGGGAATAGACCGAGATTTACTAGAGACACCGTTTTAGGAGGTTGGGTATATGGCCAGTATTTCTGACCGGCTAAGTAATTTGCCGTTGGGGAAATTTCATTGGAAGCTGCTTGCGTTAAGTATGGTGGGCTGGATGTTTGATTCCATGGACACCGGCATTGTGGCTTTTGTCTTGGCAACCATGGTTTCATCCTGGTCGTTGACCTCGGTGCAAATCGGCTATATCGGCAGCATCGGCCTGGCGGGAATGGCGCTTGGCGCGGCCGTGTCAGGCTGGTTGGCCGATTATTTCGGACGCAAAAAGCTGTTTGCCGCGACGCTGGTGACTTATAGCATCGCCACCGGACTGTGCGGTCTGGCCTGGAATTATGAGTCCCTGCTGCTCTTTCGTTTCCTGGTGGGATTGGGGGTCGGCGGCCAGCTGCCGGTGGCGGTCACTCTGATGAGCGAATATTCTCCGGCCCGTCACCGCGGCAAGATGATCGTCCTCTTAGAAAGCGCCTGGGCGATCGGCTGGCTCGCTGCTTCGGTTATTGCCTATCTGCTGATTCCGCGATACGGCTGGCAGATGGCCTTCTATATCGGCGCCCTGCCGGCGCTCAGTGTGGTCTATCTGTGGCGCAAGGTTCCCGAGTCGGTCCTGTTTCTTGT
Source organism: Negativicutes bacterium (assembly GCA_031292035.1). The sequence goes on from JARLHX010000259.1 coordinate 18,185, forward strand.
CAACAAGGGACGTTACGCCGAGGCCCATGCCCAGGTGGCGGCCATCGAAACAGAGCTCGGGGTACCGGTGGGAGCACCGCCGACAGCCGCAGAAATGGCTTCTCCCAGCCAACGGTTCAGTTTCCGGGAACTGTGGACAGGCGCATACCGTAAACGGACCATCTGCCTCTGGATTCTCTGGTTCGGTACTGTTTTTGCCTATTACGGGATTTTTACCTGGCTGCCGGCTTTATTGGTACAGAGCGGCCATACCCTGATCCGGTCCTTCGAATTTGTCCTGTGGATGACCCTCGCCCAGATTCCCGGCTATTTCTGTGCAGCCTTTCTGGTGGACAGGATTGGCCGGAAAGTCACCTTGTCGTCCTTTCTCGCGGCTTGCGCCGTTTGTGCCTACTTCTTCGGCAACGCGGCCAACGGGGCCAACATTCTGCTGTGGGGATGCCTGTTATCCTTTTTTAACCTTGGCGCCTGGGGGGTTCTTTACACCTACTCGCCGGAGATGTATCCCACCCATGCCCGAGCAGCCGGGGTGGGTTTCGCGGCGGCTTTTGGCCGGGTGGGCGGGATTCTCGCGCCGATTGTCGTGGGGGCGATGATGACCGGTCCGGAGCAATTTTCCACAGTGTTCACCATGTTTACCGTGGTTCTGCTGATTATCGCCCTGGATATCGCCCTGTTGGGGGAGGAAACCATGCGCAAATCGTTGGACGAAACCAGCAAAAGAGAGTAACAAAAAAAGCCGCCTGTCAGGCGGCTTTTTGCATAAAAACAATGCAGTCATCAAACCGAGACAGCATTTTAATATCGGGTTGTACGTGGTAAAATTGTTATGAAGAATTGCAGGCAAGTGCGACCATGGAGGAAAGCAAGTGAAAAACATTTCGCGAAAGACTATGATTCTAGTATCCATCCTATTGCTCATGAGTTTGCAGGGCTGTAGCCTGAAAACTGGGACCGAAACAAAGACGCCTGAAAAAGGGAATGAGTCCTCTCAGTCCTTGCCGGCCACTCCTGCTATCGATCCAGTGAAGGCCGCCGAGTCGGAAAAACTCTTCGCTCAGGGGTTGAAGCTCTATGAATCGTACAACTACCGGGAAGCGGTAGCCTCCTTCGATAAGGCCATCGCCGCCAATCCTGCCAATTTTAAAATTTATACCGCCAAGGGGATTGCGCTTTGCTTCGAAGGCGATTATCAGGGAGGCATGGCGCTGATCCAAAAGACGCTCGACATGAACCCAGGCTATGTGCCGGCTTTTTATGATATGGCTATGGGGTATAAGCTGCAAAGCAATTATGATAAATCACTGTATTGGTTTGAAAAAACCATCCAGGGTGACCCAAAAAATACTTGGAGCTACTATGGTATTGCCACAATCTATGCCGACCGGGGGAATACAGCGGAGTCTTTAAAATATTTACAGAAGGCCATCGAACTTGACCAGGGCGTAAAAGAAGTAGCGCAGCAACAGTCTCATTTTGATCAGATGCGTAATATGCCGGAATTTCAGGCCTTGGTGCGCTAGTCCTTGATTTCTTTCATGCACTTTGCCTTCATCCATCAAAGCCGCCTTCGATAACGGAGGGCGGTTTTTCTTTTTCTGCCGCGCGGCTCGACTGGGAGGGACTATATTCTAGCGGCAGCCGCATTCCGCATATATTGTGCTAAAGCAACAATATGGAGGAAGAGCATGAAAAAAGTTTTGGCCGGGCTGCTGACGGCGATGCTGCTCTGCCTGGCGTGGGACTATTATTTCCCCCTTTCCCTGCTGCTAGAAAACGACGCGATTGAGGCGGTGGCCGGCAATCAAACCTTATTGACCGGCAGGGAGGTCGCGGCCGACGATATTTATGCTGTCTTCAAAGATATGGAGCAGGCGTATTCCGGTCCCCTGCCCTGGGAGCACGACCCTCAGTTTCAGGCAGCAATAACCGGACTCAATTCGCCGCGGCTTATGGCCGCCTACCGGGCGACCCTTGCCGAGCCTATGCCGGGAGAGGAGTATAATATCGGTCTGGCTGCCGAGAAGCTCTGCGGCACGACTGTCGCTGCCGGGGAAGTGTTTTCGCAGAACAAAGCAGTTGGCCCGTATACCACCAATCGCGGCTATCGTCCCGGACCGACCTATAAAGGCACCAAAATAACGACAACTGTCGGGGGCGGCGTGTGCAAGATCGCCTCTGTACTGTACAATGTGGCCATCTTCTCTGACCTGGAGATTGTACGCCGCTATCCGCATTCCATGACAGTGCCCTATGTTCCGCCTGGACAGGACGCGACCGTGTTCTACGGCGTGAAAGACTTTCAGTTCAAAAACACTACCGACAAGCCGCTTTTGATCTGGGCTCAAAAAGTGCAAAATACCTTATATATCGCAATATATGGTTTTGCTTCTCCGCCGAAAGTCGCCTGGCACCACCGCGTGCTCAAACGGTTTTCTTTTTCCAAGGAATATCGTTACAATCCCGGATTGCAAGACGGGGAAGAGCGGATGGTTTTACGGGGACAGGAGGGGTTGGTGGTTCGGTCCTGGGTGACGGTGGAACGTGGCGACGGTCCGGCAATCTTGAAGCGGCGGGGTGTGAGCTATTACAGCCCGAGTCCCGAAGTCGTCGAAACCAAGCGCAAGCTGTAAGGCAGGGGAGAGGCGCATGATACCGCTGATCGGAATTTTGGCCAGTCTTTGGGCCGAAGGTGATGGTATTCATTCCGGCGATGAGCGAATCTTTGCCCACCGGGACTATATTACGGCTGTACACAAGGCCGGCGGGGTCCCGGTGATATTGCCGCCGATCGCAGACATTGCCGCCATCGCCCGGCAAATCGAGGCGGTAGAGGGAGTGATGCTGATTGGCGGCTTTGACGTCGATCCATTGCTTTACGGCGCCGAACCCCGGCCGCAGTTAGGTCCTGTTTTTCCGGAACGGGACGAGTTTGAGCTGGTGGCAGTCACCATGGCTCGGCTCCAAGGCAAACCTATTCTCGGCATCTGCCGGGGAATTCAGGTCATCAATGTCGCTTGCGGCGGAACATTGTGGCAGGACCTGTCGCTGATGGGCGGGGGGCTGCTCCAGCACTACCAGAAGGGTCCCCGCTGCGCACTAGGCCACACTGTCGACGTACAGTCCGACACCATTTTGGCGAGGATTATGGGGCAATCACCGTTCCGGACCAACAGCTATCATCATCAGGCAGTGCAGGTTCCGGCTCCCGGATTTATCGTCAGCGCCTGCACTGGGGACGGAGTCATCGAAGCCATCGAGGATGTGCAAGGCGCAGTATTGGGCGTTCAGTGGCATCCGGAGATGCTGCTTGATCGACAGGGCATGCTTGGTCTTTTCCGCTGGCTGGTGGAGGCGTCCGCAACCGTTCGTGGGGAGATCGATTCCGTAAATAAGTGATTTATGATAACGAAGATTAAGTCATCGATTTGTTTCCCGGTCAGCGATCTTCAAGGGCAAGCCAAGGTGAGACATGTTTGCCGCCGTAACTGGCCCGCGGCCGGATCAGCCGGTTATTTTCATGCTGCTCAAGGATGTGGGCCAACCAGCCGCTGGTACGGCTGATAGCAAAAATCAGGGTAAACAGATCGCGCGGGATGCCGAGATAAGTATAAACAGATGAGGAATGAAAATCGACATTGGGCAGCAGGCCTTTACGTTCGCGGACCGTTTTTTCCAGTTTGACCGATATGTCATACCACCGCGGGTCCTGCCGCCAGGCGGCGAGTTCCTGCGATAATTTCTCCAGGTGTTTGGCCCGCGGATCGCCGTTTTTGTATACCCTGTGGCCGAAGCCCATGATTTTTGCGCCGCTGGCCAGCTTGCTGTCGAGATAGGCGTCGACCTGACTGACGTCGCCGATCTCCTCCAGCATCCGGGCGACCTGCTCGTTGGCGTTGCCGTGGAGGGGGCCCTTCAGGGTGCCGATGGCTGAGACGATGCCGGAATAGATGTCCGACATGGTGGATACAGTAACCCGGGCGGCGAAGGTCGAGGCATTGAGTTCGTGTTCGGCGCTCAGCACCAAACATTTATCCAGGGCCTTGACGGCGATGGGGGCTGGTTTTTCGCCGGTTAGCAGCCAGAGAAACAATTCGGCCAGCGACTGCGGCCGGATGGAGGCCGGGTCGATCGGGGCGCGGTTATTTCTGATGCGGTCGATGGCGGCGACGATGATGGCGACTTTAGCCATCAGGCGCACCGCCTTGCGATGGTCGGCAGCGAAGGAGTGATCCATCACTTCGTCGTCGAAATGGGTGAGAAAAGAGACGCAGGTCCGGAGTTTGGCCATAGCGTTGCCCCAGGGGGCATAGAGGTATAAAAGCTCATATACCTTGGCCGGTAAAGTGGCATTTTCCATGAGGTCCTGCATCAGGGCCTTCAACTCCAGCCGGTTGGGCAGGCGGCCGTACCAAAGCAGATAAATGACTTCCTCAAAGGAAGCGTTTTCCGCCAGATCGTCGATCGCGTAGCCCCTGTAGGCCAGTAGCCCGTCTTCAATGGAACAGATGGAGGATTCGCAAGCAATGATATCAGCTAACCCTGACATAGTAATTACCGCCTTCCTATATATTGGATTATAAAATACACGTATACAATAAAACATGTATTTAATTGTTGATTATAGCGGTAACCGACTATGAAAAGCAAGAGGGTAGTAAAGATAATAATGTATACTTATTCGTTTTTTTAGAAGTAATATGCGAAATGACGGAAAGTGACAGTGCTCGCGCGTGGCGAAATTTTTGCTTGCTAAATCACGCCCCCCGGCTGCTGGCGGCGGGAAGACTAGCGGGCTGACGCCGTCCCGGGCGGATATTGACAACCGTCAAACAGCATGCTATGATAAGTCCAATTTAATGGCAACTCTTATCACGAGAGGTCGAGGGACTGGCCCGATGACGCCCGGCAACCGGCATTTATGCAAGGTGCCAATTCCAGCAGGAGCAATCCTGACAGATGAGAGGAAGGGTTAGAAACGTAATACTCCCTTCTCACAGGGAGTTTTTCATTTTCTGCAGATGATTTGCTTTTTGCCCAGATTTATAAGCCGCCAGGTCGCTGCTCGGCGGCGAGAATCAAAAGCTCTAGGGGGAGAAAATATGAAGGGTCTGGCCTCCTTTTTTTCGGGGTTCAAATGCCGTCCTGCCATGAAATTTATCCAGATCGCTGCTGCCGACAACCCGTTTGCGCTGACCTCTGGTCAACAACTGGGCGAAGTGACGGTGGCCTATGAAACATATGGCTCGCTTTCGCCGAAGAAAGACAATGTGATTTTAGTGGCTCATGCCCTTACCGGCGACAGCCATGCAGCCGCCCACAACGAGCAGGACGAAGAGGGATGGTGGGACCTATTGGTGGGGCCCGGACGGCCGCTGGACACCGAACGGTTTTTTGTCATCTGCTCCAACGTTCTTGGCGGCTGCCAGGGGACTACCGGGCCGGCCTCGGTCAACCCGGCCACCGGGCAGCCCTTTGGTCAGGACTTTCCTGTCATCACGGTGCGGGATATGGTCAATGTGCAAAAGGCGCTGCTTCAACAGCTCGGCATCGATCATCTGGCATTGGTGATCGGCGGTTCGATGGGCGGTATGCAGGCACTGGAATGGGCAGTGAGCCATCCCGGGTTTGCCGATGCCGTGGTGGCTATCGCCGCCCCGGGTTATGCTTCTCCCCAATCTATCGCCTACAACCGGGTGGGGCGTCAGTCCGTCATGCTTGACCCCGACTGGCTGGACGGCAATTACTACGGTGGTCCGGGACCGGCGCGGGGGCTGGCCATCGCCAGGGCGGTAGGAATGATCACCTATCAGAGCGAGCAATCAATGAACAATAAATTTGCCCGCAGGATGCGTGACGGGCAATTCGAGGTGGAAAACTATCTTGATCACCAGGGCCGTTCACTGGTGGCCCGCTTTGACGCCAACACCTATTTATACCTGCTGCGGGCGCTCGATCTGCATGATTTGGGTCACGGCTACCCGTCTTACAAAGCAGCGCTGGCCCGGATTGCCGCCAAGGTGTTGGTGGTGGGTGTCAATTCTGATATTCTCTATCCCGCCCAGCAGCAGATCGAGCTGGTGAGGGCGCTGAAAAGCCTGGGGGTTCGGGCCGAATATGCCGAGGTAGACAGCCCCCATGGTCATGACGGATTTTTGATTGATTTTGATTTGTTGCGGCCCATTTTAAACGACTTTATCGCCACTGTGGCGCCTGTCCGCTCGCCGGGATTTACGGCGGCGTTTCGCGCTACCGGGCTGGCCTATTTTGGCGCCCGACTGGTACCGGAAAACTATCCTTGATATCACTGCGGCGCACTGCCTGTTTCTGGTGACGGCAAAACGAATAGCAAAAAGGAAAAAACCGCGAATAATACGCGGTTTTTTTGATCGTTATTTTGCTTTGTCCTGTTTGATTCGGGAAGCTGATTTGGGGCAAAGCTCTGAGGAGAAATCGGCGAAGGCATCTCTACAAGACTTGTTGTCACTGCAGCCGCAGCAACTCGAATTTTTAAAGTCTGCCATATCGTTCACCTCCTTGACGTTATTTTTCCCTGCCGCCTTGAATCGATTAGTGTTAATTTTAGGAGAAGGATCGCAGCAAGAGCAAGCACAGGCAGTGCAAAATAATTCCGGCTTTTTCGCGGCAATCTATAGGGGGAGTGGCGGCAGGAAAAAGCACAAGGCGTTTTTTTCGCAAAAAAACTTCCAGTTGACGCAGGAATTCGGCATTGTTATTATAATATATGAACATATATTCATATATTGGTGGTGGTTTGAGTGGATGAACAGGAATGCGCTGTCTGTGAACAGCTTTGCGAGCACCCGCAGGCCATCTGCCTTGCGAAGGCGGAGAGCCTGACGGCGGAAGAGGCACAGCAGCTGGCCGAAATATTCAAGATTCTCGGTGATGCCACGCGGGTCAAGATTTTACAGATCCTGTCGCGCCGGGAGCTTTGTGTCTGTGATATCGCGGCTGTCACCGCGATGGGCCAATCGGCCATCTCCCATCAGCTCCGGCTGCTGCGCGGCGCCCGGCTTGTCAAGTATCGCAAAGAAGGCAAGCAGGTATGGTATTCATTGGACGATAACCATGTAGTGGCTTTGATGGCCCAGGGGATTGAGCATAATAAGCACAGATAGGGTGAGGACAAAATGACCGATCGAGACGGTTGGGACTGCCCTTGTTGTGAAGCGGCTGCGGCTGTGGACGGGGCCAGTATAGTGACAAGCTGGTTTGTGATTGATGACCTTGACTGCGCCGACTGCGCCGCCAAGCTGGAAAAGGGACTGCACAAGCTCCCGGGGGTGATGGATGCCAGGGTTGTTTTTGCCACCGCCAGGGCGAAGGTAGCCTATAATAGCGCTTTGGTTCAGCCCGCCGACGTGCTAAAAGTGATCGGCGGTTATGGGTATCAGGCCCAGTTTTTCGAAGCGGTCCAGGATCACCACGGTTTGCAGCGAACGGTATTTCGGGTCGACGGACTGGATTGCGGCGACTGTGCCGCCAAACTGGAAAAGGCGATTGCCGCTATGGCCGGAGTGCGCTTGGCAACCCTCAACTTCGGCGCCGGCAAGCTGACTGTGGAGCATTCGCTCAGCGACGCGGCGATCATTCAGACCATAAACCAGTTGGGCTATCAGGCTAGGCGCGACGATGGCACCAGCCAGACGGCGTCGACAAAAATGCACTGGTGGGCCAGCGCCCGAACCAAGGCGACGGTGGGGGCCGGCGTGCTGCTGACAGGCGCTGTGGCTGCCGACTGGGCAGGCGGGAACGGCGCTGTTGCCATAGCCCTGTATGCCGCCACCGCAGTGGTTGGCGGCTATCATCCGGCTAAAAGTGGCCTCTATGGCCTCAGGTCCTTTTCTGTTGACATGAATTTTCTCATGACTGTGGCGATCGTCGGGGCGGCGGCGAACGGGGAGTGGAGTGAAGGTGCCGTTGTCGCCTTTCTCTTCGCTCTCGGCAATACCTTGCAGACCTACACGATGGATAAGACCCGCCGCGCCCTGCGGACGCTGATGGATTTGACGCCGTCGACGGCATGGGTCCGGCGCGGTGACCGGGAAGAACGGCTGCCAGTTGCTGAGATTGTGGTGGGTGACACCGTTTTCGTCAAACCCGGGGAGCAGATTGCGGTTGACGGAGTGGTGCTCAGCGGCTCGTCCGCCGTCAATCAGGCGGCCATCACCGGCGAATCGCTGCCGGTGGAGAAAACGGCCGGGGTGGTGGTATATGCCGGGACGATCAACGGCCAGGGGGCGCTGGAGATAGAGGTGACGCGGATCGCGGCCGACTCTACCTTGGCCAGGATTATGCATCTGGTGGAGGAGGCGCAGGCGCAAAAAGCCCCGGCGCAGCAGTTTGTCGACCGGTTTGCCAGATACTACACGCCGGTGGTGCTGCTGACAGCGGTTGGCGTGATGACCCTTCCCTGGCTTTTTATGGGTCAGCCTTTTGCCCCTTGGTTTTATAAAGGATTGGTGTTGCTTGTCATTTCCTGTCCCTGCGCCCTGGTCATCTCGACCCCGGTATCCATCGTGGCCGCCATCGGCAATGCCTCCCGGCGGGGCGTCCTGATCAAAGGGGGAGCCTATCTTGAAAGGGTGGGGGCCGCTCAGGTTATCGCATTTGACAAAACCGGAACCTTAACCGAGGGGCGGCCCGAGGTTACCGCCGTTTTACCGCTGGGCGAGCTGACGGAAAGTGAGCTTTTGGCCACCGCGGCGGCGGTGGAAAAATGGTCGGAACATCCCCTGGCTCAGGCGGTAGTAACCAAGGCAGCCGGTCTGACCCTTAAGCCGGTGACTCATTTTCAGGCATTGTTCGGTCGGGGAGCCTGCGCCGATTTGGATGGCCAGACAGTTTGGGTCGGTAATCGCCGCCTGTTTGAAGAAAGGGGCCACTCCCTGGCACTGTACGAATCGCGGCTGAGCGCCCTGGAGGCTGACGGTCAATCGGTCATGCTGGTGGGCACTGAGACGGATATTCTGGGGTTTATCGCCGTGGCCGACACACTGCGGCCCGATAGTGCAGCGGCAATGACGGCCCTGCGGCAGGCAGGGATGCGCCGTATCGCCATGTTCACCGGCGACAACCGTCAGGTAGCGGCTGCTGTTGCCGCCCGACTCGAGCTGGATGCCTTTTACAGCGACCTTCTGCCTGAGGACAAGGTTGCGGCGGTGAAAAAAATGCGCCGCGACTATGGCAGCATGATCATGGTTGGCGACGGAGTCAACGACGCCCCGGCCCTGGCGGCAGCCGACATCGGTGTGGCCATGGGGGCGGCAGGGAGCGACGCAGCCCTTGAGACGGCCGATATCGCCCTGATGGCTGATGACCTTGGCAAGCTGGCCTATATCATCCGCCTCAGCCGCAAAACGGTGGCGGTGATTAAGGAAAATATCTGGCTGGCAATCGTCGTCAAAGTGATTTTTGTCGCTCTGACCTTTGCCGGTTTGGCTAATCTATGGCTGGCGGTTTTCGCCGATATGGGTTCGTCGCTCCTCGTTACCCTAAACGGCATGCGGCTAATGCGCCGTTTGGATTAGGCTCAGGCTATGGAAGGACATTTCCGCGCCGCCAAGGAATTATTTCTCAATGGCGCTTGGCCTTCAGGCCATGGTGGAATGGATGGGAGAGGATTGGATGATTGGAATACTCGCCGGGATGGGGCCGAAGGCAACGGCCCCGTTTGTCGATAAGGTGGTGCAGCTGTGTCAGCAGCTTTATGGCGCCAAGAACGATTTGGACTTTCCGCCGATGATGATCTATTCTTGTCCGACCCCTTTTTATCTCGATCGGCCGCTTGATCATGCGGCGATGGAGGTGGCCATTGTCGGCGGGACGCGGCGACTGGCAGCCACTGGGACAGAGTTTATCGCCATTCCCTGCAACACCGCCCATGTCTATTATGACGCCATCCGGCAATCGGTAGATATACCGGTCCTGAATATGGTCGAAGAAACGCTGATCCGCCTCGAATCCAGCTGCAAACGGGTGGCGCTGCTGGCTACGCCGTCGACCGTCGAAGCCGGAATCTATCAGCAGGGCCTTGCTGACCGCGGCTATGACTACATTGCTGATGAGACCTGGCAAGAGACGGTCAACACGATCATTGCCGCGATAAAATCCCCGGATGGGCTAGCAAGGGCCCAGGATAGCTGGGAGGGGCTGCTCAGACAGCTTGCACAGCAGGTCGATGCCGTCATTTTGGGTTGTACCGATTTAAATGTTGTCGCCAACAGGTCGCCTGCCTCGGTGACGGTGGTAGACGCGGGGCACTGTCTCGCCCAGGCGGTGGTGGACAGCTATTACAGCAGCCGCCGTAAATAGGGGCGGCGCTCGCGGGGGTAGGGATAACAGCAATTGGGAGGGAAGGCAATGAAGATTACCTTTTTGGGCAGTGGCGACGCTTTTGGCAGCGGGGGGCGACTGCAGACCTGTATTCTGGTTGAGACTGACCAATCCCATTTTCTTATGGACTGCGGCGCTTCGTCCCTGACGGCGATGCGTAAGTATGACGCCAATCCCAACGACATCACCACCATTTTGCTCACTCACTTGCATGGAGATCACTTTGGCGGAATCCCGTTTTTTATTCTGGACGCCCAGATGATCAGCAAACGGACGGCTCCGCTCACCATCGCCGGTCCGGAAGGAACAAAACAAAGGGTGACCGAGTTGATGGAGGTGATGTTTCCCGGGTCCTCCAAAATCGAACAAAAATTTGCTATCGACATCATCGAAATAGCGGTTGGGCAGCCGATGAAGATAAACGGCCTTCGCGTCACTTCGTTTCTTGTGAACCATCCGAGCGGCGCTCCGTCGACCGCTCTGCGCGTCGAGGCTAGTGACAAAATCGTCGCTTTCAGCGGCGATACGGCATGGTGCGACAATCTCGTCGCCGTCGCCCAGGGGGCTGATTTATTTATAACCGAATCTTATTTCTTCGATAAAAAAGTCAAAAATCACCTTGATTATCAGACTCTGTCCGAGCATTTGCCAGCCCTGCAGGTCAAGAAGCTGGTCCTGACCCATATGGGACCAAACATGCTGGCCAACCTGGCTGGCATTTCCTGCGACTACGCCGACGATGGGAAGGTATTCGAAATATAAAAAAGCGATATGGCTTGGTTTCGAGTGTAAATGCGGTGTTATAGATCGTAAAAGAAGGATGTTGTTTAGTAGCCGCTGGCCAGAGCCACTAATCCCAGCATCATGACGGTGGCTCCGGCAAACCGTATGAGGACATTTCCCTCGGCGAGCAGTTTCGCCCCCATGACGGTGCCGATCAGGATGCTGATTTCCCGGGCCGGGGCGATATAGCTGACCGGGCTGAATACCATGGCGGTCAATACTAAGATATAGGCCAGGGGGCTGAGGATAGCCACACCTAAGGCCTCTTTTTTATTTGTCGCCCACTGCGCGGTTACCTTATCCCAGTTTCTTAGCGCATAGGGGGTCAATAACAGCACCCTGCCGAGATTGGTCGCCCAGTCGAGCAGCAGCGGCGGGATGAGCAGCACGCTGACAGCTACCTTGTCTAGTACCGTGTAAGCGGCGATGGCTGTACCGCATAGGACGGCAAAGACCAAGGGCTTGTAGCTTCGGGTGGCGGTCATGGTGAGCGGATTGCCGGTCACGGCCACAATGCCGATGCCGATAAGCGCCGCACCTGCGAGGGCGATCGGTGTGGGCTGCTCGCCGAGCAGCAAAATGGCGGCTGTCGTGGAAAGCAGCGGTCCGGTCCCCCGGGCCAGCGGATAAATCACCGAAAGATCGCCGATGCGATAGCCTTTATCAAGCAAGATAAAATAGATGGAATGAAGTACCGAACTGGCGAGGATGAAGCCAACCTGAACCATGCCGATCGACGGCCTTTGGACGACGATAATCCATAGCGCCAGCGGACAGTACAGGAGGGCGGACAGGGCGGCAAAAAGCCAGATAAAGGCGGTCCCGCCGCAGGCCCTTTTGGCCAGGTAGTTCCAGGACGCATGAGCGAAAGCTGCGGTCAGCACCAGCAATAAAGCAAAACTTGTCATGGAAGCCTCCTAAAGTATTGACTGCAAGCGGTCTTAGTGCTAATTTTAAATATATTAAAATAATTTGCAAAACCCAATTAATTTGCATTAAATATTAAAAATTTTAATAATAGGAGACAGGTATATGGATTTACTGGGCGTGCAGGCGTTTTTGGCTATTGTGCAGACAGGAAGCCTGAACAAGGCGGCGGTGGAGCTCCATTTATCGCAGGGGGCTGTCAGCTATCGTTTGAAGATGTTGGAACAGGAACTTGGGGCCCGCCTGCTGGAGCGGGCCAAAGGTGTGCAAAGGGTCCGGCTTACGCCAACCGGCGAAAAATTTGTTAATCTGGCTGAACGGTGGAATTTGCTGCGCCAGGAAACACAGATCCTGCAGGCGATGGGCCCCCAGCCCAGTCTGTTTATCGGCGCGGCGGACAGTCTCAATCTTTATGTTCTACCGCCGCTGTACCGGGCGCTGGGCCGACATCTTCCTTCCATCCGCCTGCAGATTCGCACCCAGCATACCCAAGAGTCGTTCGAAAGCGTGGAACGAAAGGAAGTGGACGTTGCCTTTGTTGTCCGCGACATGGTTGTTCCCAGCGTCGCTGTTGAGCCGTTTTTCAGCGAAGAAATGGTACTGCTGCGTCAGGCCGCGCCAGAGCGTATGATCATGGACACTATCGATATCCATAGCTTGCAGGCGGAAAACGAGCTCTATATGAACTGGAGTACAGGCTATCAAGTCTGGCATGATCGATGGTGGGATCCTCTTTGCCCCTCCCGCATCCGTCTTGACACCGCGGGACTTATTTCAATCTTGCTGCAGGACGCCGCTCAGTGGGCCATCGTTCCCTTGACGGTTGGCAGCTCTCTCGCCGAGTCCAGTAGGTTTGTGGTGCAGCGATTGTCAACATCCGCACCGGAGCGAGTCTGCTATAAGGTGACCCATAAATATCCCAATGAAAGCACGCGGCAAAGCCTGCGGATACTCGAAGACTATCTGCAAATTTTTTATCGAGAACATAATAGCGGCTTAGAGAGAGAATAACAAAATATATTTTTTTGTGCCGGCAACCCCTCGGGGATGCTGGCGTTTTTCTTTTGGGGAAGAAAAAATAAAAATGGACAGGACTGACTGGTCAGTCATAATTTTGTCATATTTCCATATTATACTCTAATTAGAGGTAGAAACTAATGGAGGGATGTCTTGTGAAACCGATACTGAAAAAGGTAGTCATATACTCCTTGGTCGGCATATTGCAGTGCGGCTTTGGCGTCGCGGCACTGGAGGCATCACCACGGCATGATGAACAAAGATCGCACGAGCAGCAGCGGGATAACCGGGACCGCCACGAACAGCCGCGCTATGAAAACGACCGTCGCTCCCCCCATGACCGGCGGCAGGAAGAGAATGACCGTCATGAACGCGAGATGGAACGGCGCCACCATGAAAACGAACGGCAATGGCGCGAACGGCAGCGTATCGAACGCGAGCGGCACGATGATGTATTGCGCGACATCGAAGCTGCTGCGATCATCTATCTGCTGTTGTCAAACTGAAAGTAATAATCAAACAAATAGTAAAGGGATGCCAGAATGGCATCCCTTTTTCTCAACTATTTGACAGAACTCACACAAGATTAGCTGCTGTGCGACACTGTCTATAATTTAAATTGGAGAACCGCTTTCTGCAGTTCTTCTGCCATTTTCGCCAGCGATTCGCTGGAAGAGGCGATTTCTTCCATCGAGGCCGACTGCTCTTCGGCCGCAGCCGACACTGTTTGTGTCTCGGCCGCGGTCTCTTTGCTGATGGCGGTAATTTCCCGCATGGCCTCGACCACTTGTTGACTGCCGCCTGCCATCTGTTGGGTCGCGGTTGATACCTGCCCGATCTGGCTGGTGACCTCGTCGATGAGTTTTTCAATCTCTCTAAAGGCTGCGCCTGCCGAACCCACCATTGTGGTGCCTGCTTTGACTTCGCGGGTTCCTTCATTCATGGCCCCGACGGCTTTCTCTGTTTCACTCCGGATTTCACCGATCAGGGTTGCGATCTGTTTGGCTGCTTCACCTGACTGTTCAGCCAGTTTGCGAACTTCTTCCGCCACCACGGCGAAGCCCCGTCCCTGTTCCCCGGCCCGCGCGGCTTCGATTGCGGCATTCAAAGCAAGCAGATTGGTCTGTCCGGCAATAGCCGCGATTGTCTCGACGATCTGGCCGATTTCCTTGGAGCGTTCGCCAAGTTTGGTAACAACCTGGGCCGAGTCGATTACCGTTCTTTCGATGGTTCCCATCTGAGAGACTGCGTTGCCGATTGCCTTGCCGCCGTCCTGCGCGGCCGCGGCAGCTTGCGCCGAAGCCAGAGCGACCTTACTTGTATTGGCGGCGATCTCCTGGGAGCTTGCCGCCATTTGCGCCACGGCGGCCGAGCTGGTTGCCACTGAGCTGGTCTGCCGCCCTGTACCGTCGGCCACTGTCATAATCGAGGTGGCGACCTGGGAAGCGGCCTGGGCGCACTGTTCGGCGCTTGATGTGAGTTGCTCCGACAAGGCTGCCACCTGGTGGGTAGACTGGGATACGGTTAGGACAAGGTTTTTCAAGCTGGTTACCGTTGTGTTGATGGCGGTTCCGATTTCGCCAATTTCATCTTTGCTTTTGATTTTTAATGGTTGAATCGCCAAGTTGCCGGCTGAAACCTGCTGCAGCGCTTCGACATCAATAGACAGACGGTTGGCAATTTCCCGGGCCAGACTGATAGCGATGGTAATGCCTAAAATGAGACTGACAGCGAATAGCACACTGATGATCCACCGCGCCTGACTGGCCGCCCTGTCTGCGCCATCCCGGTCCCGCTTGGTGATCACGTCGATGTCAGCCTTGATTTTCTCGTTAGCTTCGCGGTACTTGGCGAAAAGAGCTTTGCCGCCGCCAAGTTTTGC
>JARLHX010000260.1 GCA_031292035.1 Negativicutes bacterium
ATTGCCTTTCGGCTATTCGGCTACTTGGCCTGCGCTGGTGCGGCCGGATCCGGACCAGCCAAGGAAGTCTCCATTGCCTTTCGGCTATTCGGCTACTTGGCCAGGACCGGCATTTCTTTCTGGACACGTCGGGCTATGTGTCTCCATTGCCTTTCGGCTATTCGGCTACTTGGCCCCGCCGACCGCCGCATGACAGCCAAAACGCCAAAATTGTCTCCATTGCCTTTCGGCTATTCGGCTACTTGGCCGGCGGATCGGGAAGAGGCCGCGGCGGATGGAACTCGTGTCTCCATTGCCTTTCGGCTATTCGGCTACTTGGCCAAGCAACTTGGCCATATAAATACTTCTGGAATCCAGAGTCTCCATTGCCTTTCGGCTATTCGGCTACTTGGCCGGGTTTTGGTTTTGTCCATTGTATTCCAAAACTAATTGTCTCCATTGCCTTTCGGCTATTCGGCTACTTGGCCCCAAACTTTTATTGCTGATAATTCTACCGGTATAGAAGTCTCCATTGCCTTTCGGCTATTCGGCTACTTGGCCTACTCATACTCATCGAATCTTTGGCAATCATTTAATGGGTCTCCATTGCCTTTCGGCTATTCGGCTACTTGGCCATGGGCATAGGGGAAAGTACCTAGTTGCGATAAGGGATAGTCTCCATTGCCTTTCGGCTATTCGGCTACTTGGCCAAGGGCAGGGAAGTGCAACGCATGGACTCCATTGGTCTCCATTGCCTTTCGGCTATTCGGCTACTTGGCCCCTTTCAGTTCAACTTGTCCTTCCTTAATCAGGTGTTGTCTCCATTGCCTTTCGGCTATTCGGCTACTTGGCCGCTTGGGCGATGCAGAATGGAAGATTAAAACCGTGAGCGTCTCCATTGCCTTTCGGCTATTCGGCTACTTGGCCGTGCCGAGGTTGCGGCGTGCGTGGGGCCGGGGAAGAGAGTCTCCATTGCCTTTCGGCTATTCGGCTACTTGGCCAGCCATTTCGTATCCGGTTCTCAGGACGGTTGTAAAGCTCCAATTTGCGAGCGGTCTTGCTACACCATTTTTTCGTGCGGATTCCCCGGCCCTTAACTTTCCAAAGTCGTTGAGTCCCAAACCGCGAGCGCTCGTGGCGAAAACGGCCACCACTCCACTGCTCGCACACGAATGTCTTTCGGCGTTCTGTCCCCGGCTGTCCTGCCGTAAAGCACTAGAAACGAGTTTAACAATTTTTACGTCTCCATTGCCTTTCAGCGTTCTGTCCCCGGCTGTCTTCACAATTGCGATTAAGAATGTTATCAGAAAAGAAAAGTCTCCAATGCCTTTCGGCGTTCTGTCCCCGGCTGTCTTGCGCGGGAACTGGGCCACTCGTACCGGGCCGGCGTCTCCAATGCCTTTCGGCGTTCTGTTCCCGGCTGTCCCCAAAGCGGCCATGAGTGACAAGGTCCGTGAGATGGTGTCTCCAATGCCTTTCGGCGTTCTGTTCCCGGCTGTCCCGGGGCCGTCACTACACTGTATGGATTTTTTCTCCGGGGTCTCCAATGCATTTCGGCGTTCTGTTCCCGGCTGTCGCGTTCGCCGATCGGGAGGC